>JAANAU010000017.1 GCA_011089965.1 Magnetococcales bacterium | reverse complement strand
GATTCCGCCAGTCGATGCCGTCATGCGCTTCCGGAAGGAAAAAGGCCATGAAGTCCTTGAAGTATGCCTTGAGGATCTCCTTCCAGGGCGAGTCGTACTCGGTCGTCTGGTTTTGGGATTCGTGGTTGGTCATGTCAAACAACTCTTCCCGGGAGTTTACAGCCGGGCAATGACCGTTTCTCCGGCACGGGTCTGCTCTCCCAGGGCGGGTTCAATGCGTGCGGACAAGGGCAGATAAACATCCACCCGGGAACCGAAACGGATCAAACCGAACCGTTGCCCGGCTGTCAGCGTATCACCGGGTTTGAGGTGGCAGACAATGCGGCGTGCCACCAAACCAGCCACCTGCACAAAGGCGATCCGTACCCCTTGACTGGTCTCGGCCAATACCTCCATCCGTTCGTTTTCCACCGACGCCTTGTCCAAAGCGGCATTGAGGAATTTGCCCGGATGATAGGCCACCTGCACCACCTGTCCCGGAATGGGGAAGCGGTTGACATGCACGCTGAAGACATTCATGAAAATGGAAAATTTGCGGGCCGGTTCCCCGGAGAGCGGGGCTGTGGTCTCTTCGATGGCCACCACCCGTCCATCTGCCGGGGCGATCACCAACCCGTCACCTGTCGGGGTCTGGCGTTCCGGATCCCGGAAAAACCAGACGCACCACAGCGCCAGAATCCACAACACAGCATGCAGCACAACATAGGGCAGCAACGCCGTGCCGATCATGGCGACCAGTACGAAAATTCCGATGAACGGCAGCCCCTCCTT
This sequence comes from Magnetococcales bacterium, assembly GCA_011089965.1. Classification (GTDB taxonomy): domain Bacteria; phylum Pseudomonadota; class Magnetococcia; order Magnetococcales; family Magnetaquicoccaceae; genus Magnetaquiglobus. The sequence continues at coordinate 70,775 of JAANAU010000017.1, read as the reverse complement.
GGCCACCGGTGAACGCCAGGTCATGGTTTTCTCCTTAGGTTATGACAAAAAAAACAAGGGCGAGGAGTTGCTCCACCGCCCCGATTGTTTCATGGTTGCGCAGGATCAGTTCCTGGATTTGTCCACCAGTTTGCCTTTGCGGATCCAGGGCATCATGTCGCGCAGACCGGCACCCACCTGTTCAATGGGATGCTCCATGCCGCGCCGCCGCAAAGCCTGGAAGCGGGGCCGTCCGGCCATGTTTTCCAGAATCCACTCCCGCGCGAACGCACCGGTTTGGATTTCGTCCAGGATTTTTTTCATCTCCTGTTTGGTCGTGTCTGTCACCACGCGCGGGCCACGGGTCAGATCCCCATACTCTGCGGTATTGGAGATCGAGTAACGCATATTGGCAATTCCACCCTCATAGATCAGATCCACGATCAGCTTGGTTTCATGCAGACACTCGAAATAGGCCATTTCCGGGGCATAGCCCGCCTCGATCAGGGTCTCATAACCGGCCTGGATCAAGGCTGTGATGCCACCGCACAAGACCGCCTGTTCGCCGAACAGATCGGTTTCGGTCTCTTCGCGGAAGGTGGTTTCGATGATGCCGGCCCGTCCGCCCCCATTGGCCGAGGCATAGGCCAGGGCAATGGTTTTGGCCTGGCCGGTGGCATCCTGATGGATGGCGATGAGGCTTGGGACACCTCCACCTTTGAGATATTCGGCGCGCACCAGATGGCCTGGACCTTTGGGGGCCACCAGAAACACATCCAGCCCCTTGGGCGGGTCGATCTGGCCAAAGTGGATGTTGAAGCCATGGGCAAAGACCAGAGCTGCCCCGTTTTTGATGTTGGGTGCCACCTCTTCGCGCCACACCCGGGCCTGATGCTCATCCGGGACCAGAATCATCACCACATCGGCTCCGGCCACGGCAGTACCCACCTCCTTGACCGCCAGTCCGGCAGCTTCGGCCTTGGCCCAGGAGGTTGAGTCCTTGCGCAATCCCACGGTGACGTTCACCCCGGACTCCTTGAGGTTCTGGGCATGGGCATGGCCCTGAGAGCCATAACCGATGATCGCCACCTGACGGGAGCGGATGGCGTTCAGATCGGCGTCGCTGTCGTAATAGACTTTCATGTTGTCATCCTTGTTCTGATGGGTAAAAAGGCGCGACATGCACAGCGCCTGGTTTGTCAATGGTGGGTCGTGCGCGTATTGCTCATTCCCTTTTCGCCCCGGGCCAGGGCCACATGACCGGTGCGCACCATTTCGGTCACGCCCAAAGGGGTCAGCAGCGCCAGACAGGCATCCAGTTTGCCGCTGTCGCCCGTCACCTCGATCATGAACGAAGTCGGTGTGGCATCCACGATGCGGGAACGGAAGATGTCGGCAAGGCGCAACACCTCGGCGCGGGTCTCTTTGTCCGTGGCCACTTTGACGAGCATCAGCTCCCGTTCCACATGGGGGCCTTCGGTCAGATCCGCCACCTGGATCACCGGGACCAGTTTGTTCAACTGTTTGAGGATCTGCTCGATGATGGCATCCTCACCGCGCGTGACCAGTGTGATGCGTGACGTGGCACCGTCTCCGACCGGGGCCACGGTCAAGGTTTCGATATTGAAACCACGGGCCGAAAACAGCCCCACCACGCGGGAGAGAACTCCGGCTTCGTTTTCCACCAGTGCTGAAATGATGTGGCGCATGCAGATCTCCTAGATCAATATCATCTCGTTGAGTCCCGCTCCAGCCGGAACCATGGGGTAGACATTGGCTTCGCGGTTGACGATGAAATCCATGATCACGGTTCCGGGATGGGCCAGTCCTTTTTCCAGGGTGGCGGTGACATCCGCGACCCGTTCGCAGCGCAGTCCCAAAGCGCCATAGGCTTCGGCCAGCTTTACGAAGTCGGGTGTGACCTCCATGTTGGATTCGGCATAACGCCGTTGGTAGAAAAATTCCTGCCACTGGCGCACCATGCCCAGATAGCCGTTGTTCATGATCACCACCTTGACCGGCAGACGATACTGGAGGCAGGTGGCAAACTCCTGGATGTTCATCTGGATCGATCCTTCCCCGGTGATCACCACCACCTGGGCATCGGGTTTGGCCACCTGGGCACCCATGGCAGCCGGCAACCCATACCCCATGGTGCCCAATCCTCCGGAGGTGAGCCAGCGGCGCGGGGTGTCAAAGCCGTAGAACTGGGCCGCCCACATCTGATGCTGTCCCACGTCCGTGGCAATGATCGCCTCCCCTTTGGTGACGGCATGCAGGCATTGGATCACATACTGCGGTTCGATCCGGTCGCTGCTCTGGGCATAGCGCAGACAGTCACGCTGGCGCCAACTGTTGATCTCTTCCCACCAGGGGGTGAGATCCTGTTTGCCCGAGGCGAATTCCGGGGTCAGCACCTGTTCGTTGAACTGGGCGAGCACATGGCGTACATCGCCGACAATCGGCAGATCCACCTTGACGTTTTTGGAGATCGAGGTGGGATCCACATCGATATGCATGATCGTGGCATGGGGGGCAAAGGCCGACAGCTTGCCAGTGACCCGGTCATCGAAACGGGCACCCACGGCGATCAGCAGATCGCAATGGGAGACGGCCATGTTGGCCTCGTAGGTGCCATGCATGCCGAGCATGCCGATGAAACGGGGATCCGAGGCCGGGAAGGATCCCAAGCCCATCAGGGTGTTGGTCACCGGGAAACCCAGGGCATCGGCCATCCGGAACAGTTCCCGATGGGCATTGGCCGTGACCGCACCGCCACCGACATACAGCACCGGTTTTTTGGCCTGCTGGAACATGCGCGCTCCGCGGCGGATCTGACCGATGTGACCCGTCAAGGTCGGTTTGTAGGAGCGGATTTTCGGCTCGGTTGTGGTATGGACATATTCGGCTTCGGCCACGGTCACATCTTTGGGGATGTCCACCAGCACCGGTCCCGGACGACCGCTGTGGGCAATGTAGTAGGCTTCGCGCAGCACCCGCGCCAGGTCGTTGACATCCCGCACCAGGTAGTTGTGCTTGGTGCAGGAGCGGGTGATGCCCACGGTATCGGCCTCCTGAAAGGCGTCGTTGCCGATCAGTGCCACCGGAACCTGGCCCGAAATGCACAGAATCGGGATCGAGTCCATGTGGGCTGTGGCCAGACCCGTGACCGCATTGGTGGCCCCCGGGCCAGAGGTGACAATGGCCACACCGACTTTGCCCGTGACCCGGGCGTAGCCATCGGCAGCATGCAGTGCGCCCTGTTCATGCCGGGTCAGGTAATGATGGATCTTATGTTTGTTTTTGTAGAGTTCGTCATAAATGTACAACACGGTTCCGCCCGGGTAGCCGAACATGGTATCGACTCCCAGATCCAGCAAGGTTTGAATGACGATTTGCGCTCCCGTCATTTTCACGGTTGTTCTCTCCTTCAGGTGAAGCGAAACGGATGGCCCCCACAATTTTTGGGACAAGCTCTGAAACTATGAAGTTCCGCGCGCGTTGTGTCAACTGCACTGCAAAAAAATCTCTTCCGACTCTCTGCACGGCTGGTCAATGTGTTGGCAACCATGGCTTTTTGCCGCTCTTTGGGCTACAAGAGAGGGGCGCTCGGATGTCTGGTCCGCTGCTGCGGATCTTCTTGCATGGCGCTTTGTGATGCAACCCATCTATCATGGCCGGAGTGACCTTATGTTCAGCAATGTCAGCAGTCAAGTGGATCGTCGCCTCGACAGCCTTGAAGGCCATCTCAAGCAGGAGAATCCGGTGCTGCTACAGGTGGTGCAGACCTTCCGTGAGCTGGATCGGGTGGCCCAGCGCATGGGGGTGATCAGCCGGGATGAATCCTTTGCCACGCGGGTTCCCTGGTGGCCTCTGATTTCGATCCTGGGCACCTTTTCTTCTGGAAAATCCTCTTTCATCAACAGCTTCATCGGCCAGAAACTGCAACGGACCGGCAATCAGGCTGTGGATGACAAGTTTACCGTCCTGTGTTACAGCAACGATGAACAGGTGCGCACCCTGCCGGGTCTGGCACTCGATGCCGATCCCCGTTTCCCCTTCTACCAGATCAGCCAGCAGTTGGAGCATGTGGTCAAAGGGGAGGGCAAACGCATCGATGCCTATCTGCAACTCAAGACCTGTCAGACCGAACGGTTGCGGGGCAAGATCCTGATCGACTCTCCCGGCTTTGATGCCGATGCCCAGCGCACCTCCACGCTGCGCATCACCGAACATATCATGGATCTTTCGGATCTGGTATTGGTCTTTTTCGATGCCCGTCATCCAGAGCCGGGGGCCATGAAGGATACCTTGGACCATCTGGTGAAAAACACCATCAACCGGTCGGATTCCAACAAGTTTCTTTTCATTCTCAATCAGATCGACTGCACGGTGCGCGAAGACAACCTGGAAGACGTGACCGCAGCCTGGCAACGTTCTCTGGCCCAATCCGGTCTGACTGCCGGGCGTTTCTATCAGATCTACAACAAGGATGCCGCCCTGCCCATCGAGAACGACACCTTGCGCAAACGCTATGAAGGCAAGCGCCAGCAGGACATGGATGAGATCGATGAGCGCATCCGGCGCGTGGAGGTGGAACGGGTCTATCGCATCATCGGGGTGTTGGAGCATACGGCCAGGTTGTTGTTGCATCAGGTGGCCCCTTTGACCCGCAATCTGCTGCAACGTTGGCGCAAATACACGCTCATGCTCGATGTCATGCTGGTGGTTCTCTTGGGCGTGGGCGTGCAGAGCCTGGTCGCTGCCGGTCATCCGGTGGGTTCCTGGTTGGATCTCAACACCTGGGCTGTGCAACCGCTCTGGATTCAGGTGGTGGTGGCCATTCTGGCGCTGGCCGGGGTCTCATCGATCACGCTGCTTCATTTCATGCTGCGCAAGGTGACCGCCCGTTTCCTGACCATGCGTATTGGCCAGGAGATCCCGGAAGCCGATCTGCAAGAGTATGTCCGCAACGCTTTTGCCAAAAACACCCAACCCTGGCGTCCTCTCCTGAACGTGCAGCCGTCCGGTTGGGGGCGAGCCGCCGTTGCCCGCATCGAAAAGGTGCTCAAAAGTACCGATCAGTTTGTCCAGGAGTTGAACGACCGCTTCACCAACCCTTCGGGTCGTTCGGATTCCCACAATCCCACGATCTCCCAGGAGCCATCCTGATGGCATGAGCGGTCTATTGTCCGGTTGGGCCGCTGGCATGAGGCGGCCCTGCTTCAAGACCCGATCCCCACTGGACGGTTTTGGCAATGCTTAAGCGAATCCGACTCACCTGGAAGGCCCTTTTGGCCACGGTGCTGGTGGCAACTGCCACCTGGAGCGTGTTGGATCTCCTCCAGACCGATCATCTGCGTGCCATTTTTCAGACCCGGCTTTCGGCTGTCCTGGGAGAGAAGGCAGCAGCCAATCGCATTCTGTTCGACAATCACATCCGTGCCTATCACCAATCGGTGCGCCTGTTGGCAGCCCAGAAGAGTTTTCTTGATCATATTGCCGACTGGAGCAGTGCCTCGCCGCCGACAACCGCTCCCATCCACCATGAGCGTCCCCCAGCCTGGTTGCCGCGCGCATCGGTTTTGCGAGGTTTCACCCCCTTGCCGATTCTGTTGTTGCTGGATCACGCCGGGGTGGTCCGGGAACTCTATCAGGGCCAGATCGCACCGCCGCCACGAGTTCTCATGGAACCGACACCGTTGTTGATGGAGCTGAGTCACAATCAGACCTTCATCACCGCCATTGCCGGCACCCCGTATCTGATCACTGCCGAAACGGTTGTGGACGGGCGTGGTGAGCCGAAAGCCACCTTGATGCTGGCCGCACCTTTGAATGATGAGTTTCTCTCCCGTTATCAGGGACCGGTTGGGCGTTATACCGGGTTGGTCGCGCTGCTGGAGGGGGAAAATCAGACCATCATCGCCACCAACCAGCCGGACACCCTGCGTTCCGGTGTGCCATTGGCCGCCACTTCGGAGAAATTCCTGGTCTCCGGCCACTCCTTTTTTGATTATGGTTCGTCGGATCTGTTGTTGCAACTGGTCACCCTGGAGTCCACCGAGACCCTGGAGTCTTTGCTGCGCTCGATTCTTTCCACCGAGCGGCATCAACGTTTCATCACGGCAGGCGCCTTGATCATCTCCTGTCTGTTGATCATGGTTTGGATCACCCGCAACATCGAACAGATCACCCGCGATATCGTCGATTTCTCCCGCAATGTCCTGGATTCCAAGACCAGTCCGGTCCCGGAGCAGCTCGATGAACTGCAAACCCTCAGAACCCGTTTCGAGCAGTTGACCAAAGAGATCATCGGCACGCGCGACACCTTGAAGATGGAACTGGAAGAGCGCAAACGGATCGAAAGCGTTATCCGCAAACTCTCCCGTGCCGTGGAGCAGAGTCCGGCAGCCGTGATGATCACCGATTCGACGGGTCGCATCGAATATGTCAATCCCCAGTTCACGGTTCTGACCGGCTATGCAGCCGACGAGAGCCTCGGGCGTGATCCGGGCTTTTTGAAATCGGGCAAGACCCCGGCTCCGACCTACAAGAATCTCTGGGAGACCATACTGGCTGGTCAGGTGTGGCGCGGCGAGCTGCACAACCGGCGCAAGGACGGGACCACCTATTGGGAGTTGAATGCCATCTCCACGATCCATGATCGGGAACAGGGCACCACCCACTATGTGGCCATCAAAGAGGATGTCTCCTTGCGCATCGAGATGGAAAAGGCTTTGGAGCAGGCGCGTGCCGCTGCCGAGGCGGCCATTCAGGTCAAGAACGATTTCATGGCCAACATCAGCCATGAGTTGCGCACTCCCCTCAACACCATCATCGGCTGCACCAATCTGGTGTTGGAGAAGACCTGCGGCGAGTTGAACAAAACCCAGCGTAAATACCTGAAAGAGGTCTTGACCGGGGCCGACCGGTTGACCGTGATGATCGATGATCTGCTGGACATCTCCCAGGTTGATACCAAGCAGTTCATCCTGGAAAAGCAGATGTTCGAGCTGCGGGGGCTGGTCGAAGGGGCCGCGGCCATGGTGGCCAGCGAGGCCATGGCCAAAAATCTGGAGTTCACCTGTCAGATCCACCCCCGCACTCCCGTGCGGTTGCGTGGCGATCCGGTGCGGTTGCGGCATGCCTTGTTGCATCTGTTGGGCAATGCCATCAAGTTCACGCCTCACGGCAAGGTCACCTTGCTGGTGGAACCGGCCCCACCTCCGGCCGATCCGGGGACCATCATCATCACCATTGCCGATACCGGCATCGGCATTCCGGAGGAGTTGCACACCGCGATCTTCGATCCATTCACCCAGGCCGACTCCTCGATGTCGCGTCCCTATGGCGGATCGGGTTTGGGGTTGGCCATCACCAAGCGCATCATCGAGTTGATGGGGGGGTCCATCCGCATGATGAGCCAGGTGAATGAGGGCAGTGTCTTCATCATTTCCATCCCTCTGGAGTTGCCCAGACAGGATCTGCCGTATCATCAGTCCGTGGAGCCGGATGCCTCACCAGCTTGCGCCTTGCCGGGACGCAAGGCGTTGGTGGCGGGAAAACATCCGGTCAACCGCCTGATCTTGAAAAAACTGCTTCTGGCGCGCGGCATGGAGGTGAGCGAGGCCAGTCAGTGTCAGGTGGTGGAAAACATGGCCGAAGAGACCGGTGCGGTGGATTTTGATCTGATCTGTCTGGACTGTTCCCTGTCGCCGTCGGGTGGTCTGGAAGAGATCCGGCGTTTGCGTGCCATTCCGGGCATGGCCATGGCACCCATTCTGTTGTTCGGCGGGGATGATCCCCGTCCTTTGGAGGATCTGGCCAACATTCAGATCCTGCCCAAGCCGATCCGGCGCGCCCAGGTCTTCCGGGCGATCAATCTGGCCTTGCAGATCCCTCTGGATGGCCTGGATGAAGGAATGGAACCTGCTGGTCATGAAAACGGCGTGCCGGAAGCCTGGACGAACGGTCGCAGTCTGTGAGGAGAGGCTTTTTCATGGTTTTTCCGGCGTCAAGGGTTGAAAACGGGTGGCAATGGTTTATGATTTCCTGAGCATGCGCCTTGTGGTACGGGTGCTGCGGGCAATCGGGGTGGAGGCGAGCAAAGCAGGAGGCGTCAGCAATGGCCGAAGCGGAAAAAGTGACCAAACAGATCGGTGAACTCCTCAAGGAGAAGGGGCTGATCACCAGCGCCCACATCGAATTGGCCCTGCAAGATCAGAAGGTGACCCGGGAGCGGGTCGGCGAGATCCTGGAGAGATTGGGATTCATCTCCCAGTATGATATTGCCACCACCATCGCAGCCCAGGATGGCCGCAAATATGTCGATGTGGACCAGAAACGGCCTGCCCTCGAAAGTCTGCGCCTGTTCAATATCCAGGCCTGTCTGAACAACAAGTTTCTGCCCTATTTCAACGACGACAAAGAGGTGATCGTCGTCACCTTTTCGGATGATGTGGAAGGGCTGGAAAAATTCATCGCCCGTGCCACGGGCCTGAAACCGCGCATCCGTCAGGGGGAAAAAGGCAAGATCATCAATGCCATTCAATATTATTATTATTTTCTTGAAAATCCGGTAGAGAAATTGATCCAGAAGGAGATCCAGCTTCTGGCAGCGGATCGGGATGGGGTCCGCGCGCTGGATTCGTTCGTTTTGCATCTCATGCAACTGGCGGTCAAGGCGCGCGCCTCGGATATCCACATCCGGCCCATGGATATGTCGATCAGCATTGCATTTCGCGTGGATGGGGTGATGCGGGCGCAATTCGCCTTGCCCATGACCTTCAAGCGGTTGATTTCGACCTTGAAGATGAAGGCCGGCATGGATATTGCCGAGCAGCGTCTGCCCCAGGATGGCAGCTTTTCCGAGAGCATCCTGAATACCCAGTATGATTTCCGGGTCTCCTCCATTGTCTGTCCCTATGGCGAAAATCTGGTGTTGCGCCTGCTGCCCGCCAAGGGGGATTTCATGAGCATGCCCCAGCTCGGGGTGTTTGACGAGGATCTGGATCTGCTCACGGAGATCTTCAACGAACCTTTTGGGATCGTGTTGTTGACCGGTCCGACCGGTTCGGGCAAGACCACCACCCTGTATGCAGCGGTGCGCCGGTTGAATCTGACCGAAAAAAATATCGTGACCGTGGAAAATCCCATCGAGTATCGCATTCCCCTGATCCGGCAGACCCAGATCAATGTCAAGGCGGGTTACAATTTTGCCAATGCCATTCGTTATTTTCTGCGTCATGATCCGGATGTGATCCTGGTGGGCGAAATTCGCGATACCGAAACGGCCCAGACTGCGGTTTCGGCCTCGGAGACCGGCCATCTGGTCCTGTCCACGCTGCACACCAATACCGCCTTTGGTGCCATTCCCCGTTTGCGTTCGTTGGGCATTCCCAATTTCATGCTGGCCGATTCATTGGTGGGTGTGGTCAGTCAGCGTCTGGTGCGCAAGATCTGTCCGGGGTGCAAGGAGTCTTATACCCCGACAGCCGATGAGTTGGTCTATCTCAAGGATCCGGCCATCGAAACCTTGTGGCGCGGACGGGGGTGCGAGCATTGTCATGATTCGGGATACATGGGGCGGACCTTGATTTATGAGATCCTGCGTTCCAATCGGGAACTGGCTGGGATGATCGGGCGCGATGTGGATATGGAGACCATGGAACAGGCGGCATTGCATGCGGGTTTTCGTACCATTTTCCAGAATGCCGTGCGCAAGGTGAAACTGGGCGTGACAACGGTCCGGGAAGTGATCCGGGTGTTGGGACACTGACATCCACGGCGGGGGTGGGTATGGCGCATTTTCATTACAAGCTGATCACCAAACAGGGCATCATGCAGGGTGGTGTGGTCGATCTGCCGTTTGACAGCCCCCTGTCGGCCACGGCCTATCTGGAGCGTCAGGGCGGGGCGGTGATCTTTGTCAAGCCTCTGCCCGCCTGGATGGGCAATCTGTACGGAGGGGTGGAACGTTTTTTTGAAGTCCGCATCGAAACCGCCACCATGGCCGAGGCCTTGAACAATGTCGCGATCATGCTCAAGTCCGGCATTCCGGTGGTCGCTGCCATTCAGGATGCCATGGCCGACAACGACAACCCCACCCTGGCCAAGGTGGGCAGGGATCTGGTCAGTCGCATCCATGCCGGTTCCAGCCTTTCCGAGTCGGCCCGCAACTGGGGGCGCTATTTTCCCGATACCACCTTGTTTTTGATGCGTATTGGCGAAGAGACCGGCTCTTTGGATCGCACCATTCAGGATGCCTCACGGCACATGATCAAAGTTGACAGGATTGCCCGTGAGACCAAAGGTGCCCTGATGTATCCGGCCATCATGTTCAGCGTGATCTTTCTGGCCATGGCTTTCTGGTTGTATGCCGTGGTGCCGATGGTGCTGCCCCTGTTGAAGGCGACCGGCAAGGAGTTGCCTGCCTTGACCCAGGGGATCATTGCCACGGCCAACTTTCTGCAAGCGCATCTTGGCCTGTTGGCAGTGGGGAGCGTGGTGGTGGTGGTGGTGTTCAAAACTTTGATGCAGAGGGTGTATGGATTCCGGCGTCAGGTGCATGGTTTCCTGTTGCACATGCCGATCATCGGCACCATCATCCATGCCTCCAATCTGGCTTTCATCACCGCCTATTTCAGTTTGTTGCTCAATGCCGGGGTGGATGTGATCAAAAGTCTTGACATTCTCGGTGGTGCGTTGAGTCATGAGATTTACAAGGAGAAAATGAAAGAGGTGCGCGTCGGGCTGGTCAACGGGTTGGGGTTGCGCACCTCTTTTGCCGATGCCGGGATTTTCCCTCCGTTTGTGGTGCGCATGATCGGCATTGGCGAGGTGAGCGGGGCGTTGCCCCGGCAGTTGGATTTTGCTGCCGAAGAGTATGGACGCCGTTTGGATGATCTCATCAAGACTTTGGGCAAGAGCATCGAACCGATTGCCTTGGTTTTGGGGGGTGGGTTGTTCGTGTTGTTGTTGGTGGGTATGTTCATGCCGTTGTACAGCATGGTGGGGTGAGGACAGAGCCATGACACCAAATCGTCAGTGCGCTGGTTTCAGCATGATCGAGCTGTCGATTGTCATGATCATCATCGGGTTGATCATTGCCGGCAGCATCAGCGTGTATGAACCCTCCATGAAGCAGACGCTCAAGAACAAGAACGAAACCATTGTCCGGCATGCGGTGGAGACCTTGATCGGTTTTGCCGGTGCGCACAAGAGTTTGCCGGGAGCCATTTTGAATACCGGTGTGGTCAACAGTGTGCAGGATGCCCAGCTCAATCCTTTGCAATATGCTTTTGACGCTGATTTGACCGCGGTCAACTCCATCTGTCGGCAGGATGAGACCCGTTTGACGGTGGAAGTGTTGAAATCCGACGGGTCGGTTGCATTTAGTGTAAGTCAGGTTGCGTTTGTGATCTGGAGTCGCGGTTACGATGGCAAGAGTTTGCCGGACAAGGCGGTTGGTGCTGTGGAGAGTGCGGTGCGTTACTCGGTGCCGGTTTATGCCGAGGGGCAGGCGGATGATCTGGTGGGGTGGGCCACGCTTTCGGAGTTGCAGGCAGCGGTTGGCTGTGGGGGCAGTGGGGTAAGTATTCTGGCGGATGCTGTGCCTGCGGGCAGTGTGGGTTTGAAGTATGGTGTGGTTACCTTCACTCCGGATGGGGGGCGGCCTCCTTATGCCTGGTGTGTGGAGTTTCCGGATGTCACCCGGTCTGGCAAGGTGCAGTTTGCCAGTGGGGATGTGGTATTGACCCCGGTAGCCGCTTTTGGGGGGTGTCGGGAGTTTCCGGTGGTTGGGGCGGTTTTGACCATGAGCGGTGTGCGTCCGTTTGTTTCGACCGATCAGGGTGGTCCTTATGATTTCGTGGTTCATCTTAAGGATGGCAACCATAAAATTCATGCGGTCAATCGTCGGTTCAGTTTGTTCGTGACCCCGTGAGGCCGACACAGGCCATGGTGCAAGGAAGGGGGGGATGCAACTGGAAAGATCTGCTGGATTCAGTTTGATCGGCATGGCTCTGTTTTTGACCGTGTTGGGTGTGGTTATCTCCACGGCCTTGATTCTGTTGTTGCCTGATCTGGAGCGGGTGGGGCGCATGGTCACGGTGGCCAATTTGCGGGCGGACAAGAATGCTTTGTTGGGTTTTGCCGCGCGTCAGCGTCGTTTGCCGGATGTCAGTGAATTTGCCACGTTGGTGCCCAACAGTTTGGATGGTTATCGCAATCCCATACAATATGCCTATGATGGCCGTTTGACCGGTCGGGATGCGTTGTGTGGGTTTTCGGACACTTTGATGGCGGTTGCGGATCAGGGGAATGTGGCGTTTGTCATTTGGAGTTCGGGTCGCAACGGGCGGGTGAATCGTCTTTCTTCTGGTGAGCCGGACAAAAGGTCGGGTGTGGTGGAGGGGGTGGTACGTTTTCCGAATCCACCGTTCAGCAATCAGAATACTCCGGATGACAGTTCTGATGATTGGGATGATCTTTTGGAGTGGGTGACGTTGGATGTGTTGCAGCAGCGTGCCGGATGTCCGGATGGTGAGCGGTTGGGGATTGCCGTGGATGGTGTGCCGGTGGGTTTTGAGGGGGAGCGGTTTGGGAGTGTCACGTTGACTGCTTTGGGAGGCAGTGGTACGGGTTATCAGTGGTGTGTGGAGAGTAGTGCCATGGTGTTGGGTGGGGCGTTGCATCATGATCTGGTGGTGGTTGCGCCTGGGGATGTGCCGGTGGTGGCGGTGGGCATGTGTACTTCTGGTTTGGCATCCCGGGACTCTTCGGTTTTGACTTTGGCGGGTGATTCCGAGTTGGATCGTGATGATGGTATGCCTGCCGGAAAAAGGTATGATGTGCGTTTATTTTTGAAAGACAGTGTCGGAAATCAGGCTGTGCGGTTATTGCAATGGATCGTAAAAAAGAGTGTGACGGACCATGGCGACCCGGAGGTCAAGCTATCAGGAAGTGGTCGTCTCTCCCGGCCTGGAGAGTAGCACAACATTAAGGGTCCAGGGGGGTTACCCCCCTGGTGGGGTCCAGGGGCAAGGCCCCTGGGATTTTAAATCTTTTAAATCTTTTAAACAAAAAATATTTAAAAATTATTTTTTAAAGTATTAAAACCCTGGGGGATGAATCCCCCAGACCCCCTCTTTTTTTTCAATAATTGGATATAGGTTCTGGCTCAATCATCCTCCAGATCCGCCTGATCCGTCTGATCCGCCTGATCCGGAAGTGCGAGCTGTTCGAGACAATGTCGATAATAGTCGGTGCGGACAGCCACCGCCGGCTCCAAACATCCCTTGATCCCAGGATAGTCGTTGACTTCAAAGAGATAAAGTTGACCATTGGTCACGGCAAAATCGCATCCAATGGCATCGATGACAAAATCATAATGGGCTTGCAACACCTCAGCCACAGTCAGAGCGGCTGCTTCCAGTTGGATGGCGATCTCGCGTGCAACCGGTTCCGGATAGAGACGCGCCAGAAACGGAACCACGTCGTGCGTGGATCCACCCGTGGCCAGGTTCGAGGTGACACGACCCGTGCCACTGCGTACATAACTCTTCGGAATGGCCCAGGCCCCGGCCCGACCACGAAACACCGGTACGCGAATATCAAACGGATAACCTTCAGCATCCACACTGGCCACATAACGCTGAAGCATGTAACTCCCGGCAGGCTGATCGGCAATAAAAGCGTCCAATCCAGCCTCATCGACAGAAGTTGTCGATTCGTTGGTGGCCACAGTGAACTGCCCCTCTGACAGAACAGTGATCAGGAAGACGTTCCGGCCCCGATTGGCAGCAAACGGCTTGATGATGGCACACCCCATGGCCGCCAGCTCAACACGCAAAGCCTGAATGGAGAGGGGCTGCGAGGGGATGACCCACTGTTGGGTGCGGAGATCCCTGGCCAGAATGGGCAGGATCTTCTTTTTGCCGCCCAAACGGTGAAACAACAACGTGGCACTCTTTTCCAACTGGCTGGTAATGGCCCGGTCGTTGTCATCGCGCGGGCTGGGGTTGTCGATCAAAACCGGAATGGGAAAGCTCTCCTGGTGCCACTTGCCGCTGTCATAACGATAACCGTGCAACAGTCCATCCTGCTGCATCCGGAAATTGTTGAGTGAAAGATAACAGACAGCCATCCCCTTGGCCAGACACGCCTGAGCCAACAGAGTCATCTCCGGATAGGGCTTCTCCGGGTAGCGCAACAAAGCAACCGGTCCCAACAATACGTTGGTTGCGGTCTCCAACAGCTCCACTTCAGGTTGATCGTCAAGCGTGCTCTCCAGACGGCGCTCCTTGGTCAGATACTTCCAATAGGCCACATAGCCGGACAGATAGTGCTCGATGTCGTCAATGCGCACCCGAAAGACGTGATGGCGAATGAAGAAACTGCCAACCACTCTGGACGGTTTGGCAAAGTACATGGCAACTTCAGGCCAGAAAAAACCATTCAAAAGATAGTGGGCGCGATGGTGCATGGCGCGGAAGAATTTTTTGAGGCTTAATCCCTGCAACACCTGCTTGTGATCCGGGAACTCTTCCAAACGCACCAGCATCTGCTCAAAGGCCATGGAGAGTTCCAACAGGGTGGGATACGTGGTCTCACGGTGCAGGATGAAGTCAAGATGGCCAACAATGTTCTGTACGCCAAAACGAAAATAACGCTCCTCCGGCAGATGACGCACCAGCTCATTGGAACAGTAGGAGAGCCAGTGATCGTGCGCTTTCCAGTGATCGACCTGAAGAAAATAGTCAAAGGCTTTCTGCACGATAGCCAGCCAGCGTGGATCCCGCGTCAGCCCATACAGCCGCATCAGACCAAAGGCCGCCTCGCCATCGTAGTAGATGATGCGAAACTGACTGTGAACAGAAAGATCCGCAGCATGCAATACATGAACAAACCGTCCGGTGACCGGATCCTGCATGTGGGCAATGCCCAAAGCAAGTTGCTCCATCATGGGGAGATACTGGAGATCACCGGTCAACTCCTGATACTTGACCAAAGCCAGAATGCTTACCGCATTGGCCCCCAGCTTGATCTGCTCACCCAGATCCACGACAAAAGCAGCCCGGGTTCCGTCAGGCAGGGTGCAGGGACGGATCAGGGTATGGGTGAGATAATGCAGTGCGCGTTGAATGGCTGTCATCAACGGCTCACGTCGGGTGAGTTCCCACCCCTCCAGCATGGAATAGACCGAACTGGCATGTCGCAAGGCGTTGTAGGTGGGGATCAAACGACCAAAGCAGGGAAAATGACCATAGATGAACTCCCCGCTCTCTTTGACCTGCCGGGCCAGAAAATTGGCGCTGGAGTCGATCAGTGCCCATACGGCCTCGGGTGTGAGCGGATCCAATTGACGGCGCCCGCCCGCCAGCCGATCAAAGGGAAGCCATTGCGGCGTGTTGCCGCCAGGCAGGCCATTCAAGGCCTGGTCCCTGGAGAAAAAATACCCCTCAGTCGTCAAAAGATAAACCGGTTGGTCCGGAGAGAAGTCAACCGTGTAGTTGTTGCCAAAGCGATGAATGCCATAGCGGTTGAAGTTGCCGGTGTTCAAGTGGGCTTCGTCCATGGCGTCGCCACCGTACAGCATGGCATTGGCGTTGAGTTCCATCTCCAGAAAAGCCAAACGGAACCCTGGATCCAAGGCCAGACCATAACGGAAATAGTTGCGCTTGGTTTTGGCCAGACGTTGATGAACACCATGCCAGGTGGTCGCCTCGACCTGGGTGATCCAGTCGATCCGCAGCCAGTGAACCGTGAGCTTCAAACGCTTGGCCAGTTGCAGGCAGTGGGTGACTCCCGCCTTCCAGGCGCTTGCAAAGTCGGCACCGGAGACATGGCAAACCGTTGCGCGGTTTTTTTTGTCGCTGAGTGAAAAAAAGAGCGTATAAGCCGGATGAGATGGATTCAGACCAGGTGGAGCGTTTTGAAAATGGGTCGACAGTTGCGCCTTGGCCTGGGTGATGAGCAGAGGTAGGGACATGCCGCGTTCGGTCCGTGAGAGCGTCTTGAGAGAATAAAAATAATGATGCAGTTATGGTGCGGCTCTGCCGGTCGGTCCATGGGTGTGATAAAGTGTTTCGATCAACTTCCACATGGGCAGGTCATGTTTCTGATCCCTCTGCATGGATTCGGACCAGCCAAAAGGAGTCAATCCCTGAGCTGTACTGATCTGATCGTCCAGTTTGTCCAATCCTTCCAGAACCGCGCGCATGAAAGCCACACCGGGCAGTTTGTCATCCTGTACCATTTTTTTGCCCGACACATACCGCAGATTGGCTGCCGATTCCGGCACCTTGATCTGACCTACCGGATCCACGCCCGTGGTCAGGGCATACCAGACGCCAACGGCATCATATTTTTTGTCGAAAAATGCGGTCAGTTCCGCATTGCTCTTGGGGAGGGGAGCGGTTTTCGGCGGAGTGGCCCGCAACATCGACTCGGACCAGCGTGCCATCCCTTCCAGATACCAGGGCCGCTTGAACATGGTGTAGCCGTACTGAAACAGATGAAACAGCTCATGAGCAGGGGTGATGTTTTCAGAGCTGACATCGTTGTCCACATGGATGATCAGGGCGCAGGTGCCATCCGGCATGGTGCGGGGACTTTCATACGCCACGCCATTGCCTTTGACCGGGAGCATGATGGCATGAATCTGTCGGACCTGCTGATAACGGGGCTGTTTGAAAGGGTGAACAAAGCCGTTGCTGGTGAGCATCTCGCGCATGGCGATCAATTTGGTGGCCACATCTTCCACGGCATCCGGGATTGTGTTGCCATTGAGGTCCGCCTTTTCCTGGATGGCATTGGGACCGGTGGCATGGTAATGAACCACGAATTCATCTTTTTGATGGATGGCACTGCCCAGTGCGCTGGCCATCTCTTTGGGCAGTTTTTTGCAGGATTTGTCTTTGTCCGGGGCAGCAGTGGCAGGGCTTGCGAAAGTTATGAACAGAACGCATAAAACCCAAAGCGTGCGCATGAGCAGATCCTTTGTATGTCAATCATCCTGGGAACAGCTCTTCTCACAACCGAACAGCCTGCTCGCCACGACCTGAACGTTGCGAGCAGGCTGTTCTGGTTGACAGGTACAATTCACGATCCGCTTTGAATATTGACAGCCGGAACGCGGAAGGTGGCCGAGAGCGAAGTGTTGCTGGCATTGACCGTGCTGCTGCCATTGGCATCCAGTGTGGTGCCGGAGAGGGCGTTGCGGAACACATTGGCCAGCTCCACCCCCTGATCGCCGGAAAGGCCTGACAGCTTGAAGGCCACGGTCAGTTGACCGGAAGCCGTGGCTTTGGTGGTGGCTCCATCCAGTTCAATGGTGCCGTCGCCATATTTATAAGAGGTCATCAACTCTTTCTGGGTGGAGGGACTCAAGGCCACGGTGCCGGTTCCCTGATAGGTGCTCAGGACCGCCTGGATATAGGGATTGATGAACTGCTGAAAGGCTTTGGTGGCTTCACCCTTGGCCATGGTGCTTTTGCCCACGGCGATGGCCGAGACGATCAAGCCGATGATGACCAGAACGATGGCCATTTCCACAAGGGAGAAGCCAGCTTCCCGACGTTGCCGGACAACAGCGCGCATGGTATTCATGGGATATATTTCTCTTGAATAGGGTAAAGGTTTATTCAGATTTCGACAAACTATTCTAGTGGACACGTTGGCCTTGTCAACTGGAAAAAAGCAGCCGGATTTCCGGTTTTTCGGGTGGGTGCGGGTGTTGGGATCCGGTGCGGTTGATAGGTTGACGGGTGAAGGGTGTGCGAATATTTTGAACAAGGTTGCGCGGGGATTGCTTTTTCTTCATGATTATACGATCATCGGTTGTCCGTGTTCGTGTGTTCATCCCAAGGAGCAGTCCACTATGAATGCCTTGCATCCACTGATCGCCCTCATGGGACGATTTCCCTTGTATGTGGCTATGGGCGTGCTGCTGGCCATGCCTTTGGGTGCCTGGTGGGCCAAAAGCGGGTATCAGGATTATCAAACCGCGCATGAGCGGGTGGAGCGGCTGCGCCAGCAACGTGCCGAACTGGAACAGCAACAGGCACAGATGCAGGAGTATCAACGCTTTGCCGATGAGGTGCACCAGTTTGTCCAGGCTGCGGAAGGCCATCGTTTGGCCGAAGGGCAGGGCTGGATCACCTATACGGTCGATATCAAGGAAAAAATCGTTACAGCCAGCGAACTGCGCACCATGCTTGAACAGGCTGGACCAACCGACCGGTACTACTTCAAACCTAAACGTCTGGAGATCACCTCGCTGTTTGCCAAGGATCTGCTGCCCGCGCGTGTATTGAATCGGCTCCATGGCAAAAGCAGTACGGGTGGTCCCTCCCAGGTGACAGAACCGATCCCACAGCCGGGTGCGGCGGTTCTTCTCTCTTTGACCGGCCACTATCTGCTCTTCCCCCGGAGCTGATGGAGGGTGTACGCCATGAAAAAATCCGCGCAGGACCAATGGATCGTGGATGTGGATGGCGTGGCCTGCCACATGCAGGAAAGGGCGGCTGTCCGGGTGGAGGAGTTTGCAGCGGTTGCGGGCAGTAAATGGATCATCACCGATTTTGCCGGAGCAGCAGCCCGGTTCCTCACGGTCGATGCCCCGGCCCGGTATGCCGAGGTGGTGGCGCAACGCCGCCTTCTGGAAAGCGGCGATGCCCGCGAACATGCCCGGATCTGCACCCACTGGAAACGGGCGCGCGGCAAAACCTCGACCGAGCTGTTCTTTACCGTGGTCGAAGGGGAAAGGTTGGCCGCTTATGAGGATCGTGCCCACGATGACCCGGATCATCACCTGCTTTTTTCGGTACATGCTCTGTTGTATGCCTGTTTGCGCGCATTTTCCAAAGACAAGACCATTGTGGTGCTGTTTGAACATGACCGCCATGTCGATCTTTTGCTGGGCCGTTCCGGACAGGTGTTGGCAGCCAGTCGGGTCTCCAGTTATGGTGTCACCCGCGAGGCCAAAGAGAATCAAACCGATACCGTGGCCCAGGAGATCCGCGCCCTGCTGGCAGAATCCCAGGCCAGACTCGACGAGATCATCCACTTTGGTTGGCTGATCGGCAGTGAAGAGGAGGAGGGTGGCAAAGGACGCGGGGTCGCCTTTTCCGGTCAAACCCGCAATGCCGATCCGATGGGAGTGGAACAGGCCCGATTGTTGGCCGTGGAGTGGGGGCACAATCTGGGCAAGAATCTGAATGTCCCGTTTCGCCCCTTGCCAGGCCGTACCTATACCCTGGAAGGCCGGGGTTTTGTCGTCACCTCCCTGCCGGAGGCACTGTCTCATCTGACGGTTGCCGATGCGGTATCCTCTTCTGTGGACCGGCTGCGCTATCAGGCCCGGCAGTGGTTGCCGATGGTGTTGCCGGTGGCGGTGGGGATCGTGGCCCTCCTCTTTTTGATGGGACTGGGTTTGCAGCTCCGGGCGGGTCTGCTCTCCAGCGAGGCCGAACGTCTGGAGACCCTGAAACAACGTTCCCCATTGAAAGTGGCACCTCTGGATTCCTCCTATCCCAAAATCGTGCAGTTTGCCGATCAACTGCTGCATTTGAAAAATGCCCCCACTTTGCAGGCTCTGCTCCATGATCTCTCCAGGTCTGTGCCAGGGGATCGGATCGGGTTGGATCAGGTGGTGGTGGAGTATGATGAACGCTCCAAAATCCAGATCACCCTGAAGGGGCGCATCCAGGCGGAATTCTCCCAGGCCAGCCAGGATCACGAAACCCTGGTTGCCAACCTGATCGCCAACCGTTTGCGTGTGGTCAAAAGTGATCTGGCCACCGATGTCACCGAATTGCTTTTCACCCTCAAACTGGAGCGGGAGTAGACCAGCGATGAAAGCCAAACATCAGGGGTTGATCTCTTTGTGGCTGGTGGGGGCAGCCGTGGTGGTCACGAGCGGTTATTGGCTGTTGGCGGGTGGTGGTGCGGAGACCAAACCGCTCTTTACGTTGCCTGCCAATCCGGAGAAAAGCACCCTGCCGGTCGTGGATCAGGCCGCCCGGCGCACCATGCAGAAGGTGTTGCCGGAATTGGGACAACTGCGTGTGCCCCCAGCCCGGGTGCATGATCCCATTCAATTGAGAATTTTTGGTTTTTCTGCCGCGCATACCGGGAGCGCAGAACCGGCGATCCGGTCGGAATAGTTTCTGCTTGTGGGACCATCTGACGTGTCTGAACAGCAAACGCCTGCCTGGCGGCGGTTGATGCCATTCATCAAACTGGCATTGACCGTTGGATTGTTTGTGGTGCTTTTTGAACAGGGTCGATTGGATCTGTCTGCCCTGACCGTCCTGTACGACTCGCCGGGAACCATCCTGGCGGTCCTTCTGTTCAGTCTGATCAGCTACTCCGCAGTGGGGGTGCGCTGGGTGATTCTGCTGCACTCCCAAAAGATTCCGCTCTCGTATGCCTGGGGTCACCGGGTCAACTATCTGGGGATTTTCTGCAATCTCGTGTTGCCGGGGGGCAACATGGCCGGTGATGCCGTGCGTCTGGCCCATGCGTTGCGTGCTGCCCCCTGCCATCGTCTGGAAGCCTTTCTGAGTCTGTTCGTGGATCGGTTGATCGGACTGTATGCCATGCTGTTCATTGCCTTGCTGGCCATCATCGTCCATCCCGAACTGGCCATGGGCAGTGCGCCGTTGCGCATCATGGCAACCGGTGTCGTGTTGATCGTGATTGGTGCGCCTGTGGTGGCGGTGTTGTTCTATCATCTGGTGGGCCGACTCTCCGGGCAGCCCTGGTTTGGGCGTCTGTTGCAGTGGGGAGGCGTGGGGCGTTTGTTGACCAGACTGATCGATATTGCCCGCCTGTATCGCCATGCGCTGCCGCAGCTTATGCTGGCTTTGACCATCTCGGTCGTGACGCAGAT
Organism: Magnetococcales bacterium; assembly: GCA_011089965.1. GTDB lineage: Bacteria > Pseudomonadota > Magnetococcia > Magnetococcales > Magnetaquicoccaceae > Magnetaquiglobus. The sequence goes on along the minus strand of JAANAU010000017.1, from coordinate 49,900 downwards.
GCTGCTGTTGTGGGGGGTGGTGCTGATTGCCATGGCTCTGGCTGTGGGTTCATTGACCCCTTTGGAGTATGCCTTTGCCACACCCTGGGCCTGGATGGCCAATTTTCTCCCGTTGACCCCGGGTGGCATCGGTGTGGGCGAAGCCGCATTTGATCAACTCTGTCGCTGGATCGAGTCCGCACCCTCCGGGGCAGCCTATGGCACCATTCTTCTGGTCTATCGGATCCTGACCATGTTGGCCACCCTGCCTGGATTGGTGCTTTTTTTGTTTGATCGCAAGGGGGTTCAGGATGCGATGCGTTCAGCGCCCTGAGATGACTTGGCCAATGGCCTCTTCCATGCGATCCAGCATGATCTGGTCTGAACAACGTTCCAGGGCCACCTGTCGGGCCTCTGCCCCGAGTTGCTGGCAGAGTGTGGGGTTTGCCAGCAGTCGTTCCATGGCCTGACCCAATGCCAGGATGTCGCCTGGAGCCACCAGTAAACCGCTGACATCATGGGTGATCATCTCCGGAATGCCGCCAACAGGGGTGGATACAATGGCCAGACCACACGCCATGGCCTGAATCAGGGCTTGCGGCACCCCTTCGTTGGCCAGGGAGGGCAGGACAAAGAGATCCAAGGCATGCAGCCATTCTGGAATGTTGTTCTGGCGTCCGACCATTGGAATGCGTTCGGGTGGCAGGCCCAGACGCTGGATCCGTTCCCGCAGCGCGACCTCCTGGGGGCCGTCGCCGACCAGAACCAGATGTGCTGTCGGGTGGTTGATGCGGGCAAAGGCTTCGACCAGTTCATGATGCCCTTTCCAACTGCGCAAGGTGGCAATGATGCCGATGAGCGGGCGGTCAAGGGGCAAGCCGAGTTTCATGCGTGCTGACTGGCGCTCTCCGGGGGTAAACCGGGTCAGATCAATACCTGTGGGTATGGAACGTACCTGATGGGCCGGGATGCCATTGACGGCAATCAAACGGTTGCGGATTCCCTCCCCGGTGGTGATCACCAAGCGACTGACCGAGCCATACAGCCAGCGATTGGCGGGATTCACGGGTACAGGGGCTGAGATGTGGCGCAGCCGGATGAGAGGCACAGATGGCTCCAGCCACCGGGTGGCCAGGGCGCTCAACCAGCTGTCGGTGGAGCTGTGGGTGATGAGAATGTCGGGCCGCAACGCATTCAGACGGGCACGCAGGGCCAGCAGGCCGGTGAGATTTTTTCTGGCAATCGGTGTGGCTGTGACTGGAACTCCCCGGGTTGTGGCCTCCTGGAAAATGTTGGCCTCCTCGGGACAGAGCAGCTCCACGCGGTGCCCCCGTTGGAGCAGGCCAATGGATTCGGTCAGGATGCGGATCTCCTGTCCGCCCCAGCCCAAAGAGGATTCGGTATGGACAATATGCCAGGATCTGGTCATGGGGATGGATTTGGAAACTCGTGCGCAGGTTGCAAGGTTGTGCGGTTCACACCCTTATTAAACGCTACCATCGGCAAAAAGGAAAGTGGCTGTGGGTATGGAGATGGTACGGAAGCAGGAGCAGGCCCTGACATTGGCCTTGATCCGGCAGCGTTACACCCCGTTTGGCGGGGCGGAACGTTTTCTGGAACGGGCCATGGGCGCCTTGCAGGCCCAAGGTGTGGCCATCACCGTGATCGCGCGCGCCTGGGAAACGGAAGAGCAGAAGGGGTTTGCGCTCCAGCGGTGTGATCCGTTTCATCTGGGCCGACTGATCCGGGATGCCGGTTTTGCCTGGTGTGTGCGTCGTCTGCTGACACCGCGCCGTTATGACCTGGTGCAGAGCCACGAACGGATCCCCGGTTGTGATCTCTATCGTGCCGGGGACGGGGTGCATGCCGAGTGGCTGGCGCAGCGCAGGCGCGTGCAAGGCCGGATCGCACGCTGGCTGGTGGCTGTCAATCCCTATCACCATTATCTGTTGACCATGGAGCAGCGGTTGTTTGAGCACCCGGGATTGCGCGCCGTGATTTGCAATTCGCGCATGGTCCGGGATGAGATCGCGCAAAGGTTTCGGATCGCACCGGACAAGCTGCGGGTGATCTACAGTGGTGTGGATCTGGAGCGGTTTCATCCGGATCACAAGGCGCACCTGGGTGCCGGGGTGCGGGCCGAGTGGCGTATCGGAGCCGATGAGCTGTTGTTGTTGTTCGTGGGATCGGGTTTTGCGCGCAAGGGGTTGCCGATGGTGTTGCATGCCGTGGCACGGATGGGTGTTCCGGCACGGTTGCTGGTGGTGGGACAGGACAAGGAGCAGGCGGCCATGCAGGCTTTGACCCGGCGGTTGGGAGTGGCCAATCGGGTTCTGTTCGTGGGGGGGCGTCGGGATGTGGTGCCGTTTTATGCCGCAGCCGATGGTGTGGTGTTGCCCACATTGTATGATCCGTTTCCCAATGTGGCTCTGGAGGCCATGGCCATGGGATTGCCCCTGGTGACCAGCTTCAAATGTGGTGCTGCGGATCTGATCGAGTCTGGACGCAACGGTTTTTTGGTGGATGCTTTGGATCTGAAGCGGTTGACTGGCATGCTGGAGCGATTGGGGGATCCGGCGTTACGGGCTGCCATGGGAGCCGATGCCCGGGCCACGGTGGCGGGATTGAGTCTGGAGGCGATGAGTGCGCAACTGTTGGCGCTGTATCATGAGCTGTTGTGACGGTGTTCCATCACCTTGGCATATTTGATGAAACTGTTGAAGCATCCGATGGCGATGTGGACCAGACCAGGCCAACCATCCAGAAAGCCGAGACGCACGATATAGAATTTGATGAAGCGGAAAACAGGACTGAACACCAGGCGCAGGAGGCTGGCTTTTTTGCCTTGGGTGAGCAATATTTGGGCTTGCAGCGTGGTGTAGCGGTTCTGTTTGTCGAGGTAGTTGGCCAGTGAGGGGGCGGACTCATGCAGGATGTCACCAGGCAAGGTGCCGACCGGAGCTGTGGTCTCCACCCCTTCATGGACCGGATCCGTGCGCCATTGGGCGTGGTGACGGTGGAACAGCCGCAACTGATGGTCCGGATACCCCTCGCCATGGCGCAGCCAGCGTCCGAGAAACCGGTTGCAGCGAGCAAAACGGTAGGCATGAAAACGGGGGGCATGCAGTTCGTGCTGGATGGCGGCTGCCAAAGCAGGGGTCAGGGATTCGTCCGCATCCAGACACAATACCCAGTCGTGGCTGGCGCAGGTGACGGCCAGGTGTTTTTGCGGACCAAAACCCAGCCAGGGTTGGGAGATGACCCGGGCACCATGGTGGGCGGCAATGGCGGTGGTGCGGTCGCGGCTGCCGGAATCGACCACCACGATTTCGTCGGCAAATCGGACACTCTCCAGACAGGTGGGCAGTTGGGCTTCGGCATCCCGGGTGATCAGGACCACGGAGAGCAGGTGCGGCATCAGGATATGACCTCCAGAACCGTGTTCCAGACCTCGGTCGGGGTCAAGGAGTGCATGCAGGCGTTGCGATGCGTGGTCAATGGACAGATGCGTTGCCGACATGGGGCCAGAGGACAGGCGCCGATGAGCCGGAACGCCTTGGGGCCGACAATGCCGATGCGCTCGGTGGGTGTGGGACCGTACAGGGCAATGGTGGGGATGGCCAGGGCAGAGGCCAGATGGGCTGGCCCGGTATCCGTGGCAATGACGGCCCGGGCACCTGCAAGGCGCGCGGCCAGTTGTTCCAAGGTGGAGCGGGGCAGGATGCGGCAGGCATCCGGGGGCGCGGCGTCACGGATCGCCTGGGCACGGCGCAGCTCTTCGGCATTGCCCCAGGGGAGTTCAATGGTCAAACCGGCCTGATGGGCCAGTCGGGCCAGTGCGTACCAGTGGGTCTCCGGCCACAATTTGGATTCCCAGGTCGTCCCGTGCAGAAAGAGCAGATGGTTGGAATCGGTGCGGCTCTCTGGTGGAGGGCGCAGGCGTTGGGGATCCAGGCCGAAATCAGCGGTTCCGTGCGGGGTGGGCAGATCCAGGGCGGAAGCGAACAGCAGCCGCAGCCGTTCGACGGCATGGCGCTCCACCGGCACCCGATGGGTGTGCTGGTACAAGAGGGTGGCCCATGGTTCTCGTGCGGAATGGCGGTCCGGACCATGGAGCGTTCCCCGTGCCAGGCGGGCCATGATGGCACTTTTGAACAGCCCCTGGGCATCCAGGATCTGGTCATATGTTTCAGCCCGCAAGGTGTGCAGAAACTCCTGGATGGCGTGATTGCGCCAGGAGGTCCAGAGTGTGCGCCGCCACTGCCGCCAGGCCACGGGAATGACCCGTTCCACCGGTTCGGACCAGGTGGGAATCTGTTGAAACGACTCCTCCACCACCCAGTGGACCCGCACCTCGGGTCGGTGGCGGGCCAGATCGCGCAGGGCTGGCAGGGTGTGGAGCAGATCACCCAGAGAGGAGGTCTTGACCAGCAGAAGCTTCATGTCAACTCCTGCAACCGTTGCCGAATGCGTGCAGAGGGCGGGATCGGGGCAGGGTTGAGGCGCGCCAGATCTTCGGGTTGCCACAATGACCCGTCCGGTCGGGCGCGCCAGCGGGCATGCAACCAGTTGTACTGTTCCGCGTATTCGTGCAGCCAGGTGTCGAACGCCCCATTGATGTGTGTGGTCAGTGCGGCCACCCGTTCGTCCGTGATGGCTCCGGTCAAAGGTTCGATCACCTCGCCCACCCGGAAGGTGGCTTTTCCCGGGGCTTCGCGGGTGATGACAACCGGCAGCAGCGGGGTCTGGAAGCGCATGGCCAGGCGGGCCGGACCTGGTGGACACTGGGCCGCAACCCCCAGAAACGGGGCGGTCACCCCCCCTTTGCGGGTGTTGATGTCGGTCATGAAGCCCATGACCTTGCGCTCGTGCATGGCCCGGACAATGGCGCGGGTGTTGTGTCGGGCGATCCACTCCACCCCGTAATCGGCACGCAGCTCCATGAACCGTTGTTCGCTCAGGGGGTTGTTGGCCTGGCGATAGAGAATGACCGGAGCTGGGATGTGGGTGCCGAGACGTTTCAGCCCCGGTTCCCAGCACCCGAGGTGAATGCCGCAGACGATCACTCCGCGTCCCAGAGCCTGTGCCTCCAACAATCGTGCGATGTTCTGGTCCTGAAAGGCGATTTCATGGACGCGCAACGACTCCATGTAGCTGTAAAAGATGTTTTCAAAGGCCAGGCGTGCCAGGGTGGTGCGCTGGCTTGCGGTCAGGAAATCCCCATAGATCATGGCCAGATTGGCATGGGTCCAGGCCCACTCCGACTGTAACAATGGACGGGCCATGCGGGCCAGTGCGTATCCTTTGCGATAAGCCGATTCCAGGCTGCCGTGCCGGATCCAGCCGATCATGCCGTGCAACAGCAAAGCCTCCAGGCGGTGTTTGAGCCGGGGAGGGGAGGTGGTGTTCACAGCCACTGGTTGACCTGTTCCGGAGTGATCTGTTCCAGACAGCGGGTATGACCCTCGGGGCAGCGACGTGCAAAGCAGGGGGCGCAGGGCAGATTCAAGGAGACCACGCGCAGGCTTGATCCCAACGGCGGGGTGTGGCGTGGATCCGAAGAGCCGAAGAGGGCCACGCCAGGACGGTTCAAGGCGGCTGCCACATGCATGAGGCCAGAGTCGTTGGTGACCACCGCATCGGCCAGAGCCAATACATCAACAGCCTGCTCCAACGGGATGCGGCCAGCCAGATTGAGTGCTTGTGCCGGGGGGAGGTCAGACAGGATGGCCTGGCCCAACTCCTGCTCTTTGGCGGATCCGAGGACGACGACACGCCAGCCGGAGTTGATCCTGCCGGTTGCCAGAGTGGCGAAATGGCGTACAGGCCACTGCTTGGCCGCTCCATATTCGGCTCCGGGGCAGAGTGCCAGCAGTGGTCCGGAGGAGGGCAGTCCATGGTGTTTGAGGATGGCTGCGCCCTGTTCCAGGTGTGCGGACAAGGCGGGCAGAGGGATGGCAGCCGGCAGCCGGGTCTCGGGCGGCAGACCCAGGGCCACGAAGCGATCCACGGTGCGGGGGAGTTGTTGTTTGTCCAAACGACGGATGTCGTTGAGCAGCCCCCAGCGCCACTCTCCCAGAAAACCGGTGCGTTTGGGAATGGCGGCAAAGAGGGGCAGCAGGGCGGATTTGAAGGAGTTGGGCAACAGGATGGCCTGTTGATAGCGGCCCTGCAACTGGCGGCCCAACCGGTAGCGTGTGGCCAGGCCCAACTGCCCGTGACCAAGGGGCAGTGGGATTCCCTGGCGGATCTCCGGCATGCGTTGGGCCAGGGGCAAGGCCCAGGCCGGTGCCACCAGATCGATGGGGGTGTGGGGCTGGAGGGTTTGCACGGTTTTGAACAGCGCCTGTGCCATCACCATATCCCCAACCCAGGAGGGGCCGATGATCAGGATGGCCTGGTCCGAGGTCATGGGGTGCGGCTCTGTTGGGCGCTGACAAACGCCTCGATCCCCTGTTCCAGAGAGTGCATCGGGGCATCGTATCCGGTGGCGCGCAATGCCGTGATATCGGCTTCGGTAAAGCTTTGATATTTGGCTTTCAGTCCTTCCGGCATCGGAACATAGTGGATGTCGCCACCTCCTGCGATGCGGATCAGGGTGCGGGCCACATCGTTGAAGCTGCGGCTTTTGCCGGTGCCCACATTGAAGATCCCATGCACGTTGCCGCTGTCGGCCAGAAAGATGTTGATCTTGACCACATCATCCACATGGATGAAATCCCGGCGTTGCTCTCCGTCCCCATACCCGCCGCTGCCGGTGAACAGTTTCACGACGCCGGTGGTGCGGAGTTGGTGATACATCTGGTGGATCATCGAGGCCATGCGCCCCTTGTGCTCTTCGCGCGGACCATAGACATTGAAATATCGCAAACCGGCGACCGTCATGATGGTTCTGGGGATCAACCCCTGCACATAGCGGTCGAACAGCAGTTTGGAGTAGCCATAGACATTCAGGGGGTGTTCGTTCTCACGCTGTTCGACAAAGGTTGTGGAGCCGCCATAGGTTGCGGCACTGGAGGCGTAGACAAACGGTGTGTTGCGTTCCAGGGCAAAGTGCAACAGCTCCTTGGAGTAGGTGAAGTTGTTGTCCATCATGTAGTGGCCGTCATACTCCATGGTATCGGAGCAGGCCCCCTGATGGAAAACGGCCCGGACCCGGGTGTTGCGGAAGTGACCGGCGCGCAGGTGTTCGCGGAATTCGGTCCGGTCCATGTAGTCGGCGATCTCCAGATCGCGCAGGTTCAGGAATTTGTCCCCCTGTTTGAGGTCGTCAACCACCAGGATATTGGTATCCCCCCGTTGGTTGAGCGTGGCGATGAGATTGGCACCGATGAATCCGGCACCTCCGGTCACGATGTACATCTGTTCTCGACTCCCCTGGTGGACTGGATGTGGTGGAAGATCGTACTGCTGCTGCGTCCTGGTTCCAGGGGGATCAAGGCGATCTGGCCACCCCGGGATTCGACCTCCTGGCCGCCGACCACCTGTTCCGGGCGGTAGTCCGCCCCTTTGGCCAGCACATCCGGTTGCAGGGCGCGAATCAGGGTCAATGGCGTGGATTCGTCGAACAGAATCACCAGATCCACAGAGGCCAGCGCCGCAAGAACCCGCGCCCGGTCCTGTTCGCGGATCACGGGACGGGTTGGTCCTTTGAGTTCCTGCACCGAACGATCCGTATTGAGGCCGACGATCAGGCGCTGACCAAGCAGGCGGGCCTTTTCCAGATAGGTGACGTGTCCGGCGTGGAGCAGGTCAAAGCAGCCATTGGTAAAGACCAAACGTTCTCCTTTGGCGCGCCACTCTGCCACGCGGGCGCTGGCTGTGGCCAAAGAGCAGATTTTATCGGCCTGGGCCAAAGCCGCTTCCGAGGAGAGGGCGGTCAGGAGTTCGTGGCGTTCGATGGGCGAGGTGCCCACCTTGCCGACCACCACGCCCGCTGCCACATTGGCCAGCTGCAAGGCGTCGTTGCGCTCAAGTCCGGCGCTCAGTCCGGCAGCCAGAACGGCAATCACGGCATCTCCGGCACCTGAGACATCGAACACCTCCCGGGCTGTGGCCGGTATGCGTATCGGAGGGTGCTCCGGCTCCAGCAGGGCGATTCCCTGTTCGCTCAAGGTGACGGCCAGAAAATCGACGTTGATCTTTTGGCGCAATGTTTCCCCAGCGTACAGCAAACGATCCAGGTCAGACGGTTCCATGGGAATGGCCTCGGCCAGTTCGCGCCGGTTGGGCGTCAGGGCCGTGGCACCTTGATATTTGAAATATTGGGTTCCTTTGGGATCGACCAGGATCGGAATCCGGGCATGACGGGCCGCCTGGATGATGGCTTGACAGACCGGCTCGGAGAGTGCCCCTTTGCCGTAGTCTGAAAGGATCACGGCCTGTGGGGCGGGTGGGCGTTGCATCTCCCGGATGATCTGGGAGATGAACGCGGTGCAGGTGATTTCCGGGCAGGGATCGGTGCGTTCCTGATCGAGCCGGAGCATCTGCTGGCGTCCACCGATGATGCGGGTTTTGGTGATGGTGGGGCGGTCGGCCAGATGTTGGACCCCTTGGGTGTCAACGCCTGCTGCCGCAAGGAGCGTACGCAGTTGATCGCCCGGGGGGTCTGTGCCGATGAGGCCGCAGACGCGGGGGTTGAGTCCCAGATTGGCCAGATTGACGGCCACATGGGCAGCCCCACCACAGCGTGCCTCTTCGCGCAGGATGCGCACCACCGGAACCGGGGCTTCGGGGGAGATGCGTGTCACATCCCCCCAGATATAGCGGTCGAGGATCAGATCTCCGACCACCAGCACACCGTGGCCGTGGAATCCGGCATGCAGGACGGACAGAACATGAGTGGGATCATGGAACATGGGTGTCAGACATTATTTGGATAATTGACGTGATCTGTTATTCCATATCGTGTGAATCAATTTTTTTTGCTGTTGGTGAGTGTGGAGCCGCGTATGAAGGCTGTGACCATACCCAGGAACAGGCCTGTGATTCCTCCGAGTATCACGATTATGACTCGTTTTGGTCTTGTTCTTTTTTCAGGAATAACCGCAGGATCGATCACCCGAAAGGCAAAATCCTGTCGACCATTGGCCAGCATGATTTTTTTGATCTGGTCTTCCAGGATGGTGGAGATGGCCTGTCGGAGTTCGGTAATGGTGGTTTTGTTCAATTCGCCGTTCAAATAGTCGATATTGCGTTTGGCATCTTCAATGGCTTGTGTGCGCAGATGGCGATTGATGCGCTCGATCAGCAGATTGGCCCAACGGGTCGTTTGTTCCTTATCTTGCCATTCGAGAATGAGAGTGACAAGTCCGGTTTTTTTGTCCTCGCTCACTTTTAAAATATCGGTACGAAAATAATCGACCCCCTGAAAATAGGTTGGAATTTTTTTGGGGTCTTCGGGTTTCCATTTTTTATTTTCTGAATCCCATTTTTCGTGAAACAGGACAGGCAGCAGATTTTCATCCCGGATGAACTCTTCAAGGAAGATGCGGGATTTCAATTTGGCAATAGCCATGTCTTTCGTTCCACCTGAACCTCCCAGAGAGATGCCGGCCATGGCGGCCAGACCGCCCAGTTGGGCCAATGACCCGCCACCCTTTTTGGCATCCTCTCCAGCCGGTTCGAGCAGGACATCGGCCTGGAAGATCGGTGTGGCAGTCAGAGCATAGGTGATGGCACCAGACGTACAGAGCAGAGTGATTGCCACGATCCACCATTTTTGATCGATCAGGCGTTGCCATATCTCTCGCAGACTGATCTCATCCTGGGCCGATTCGGGGAGGAGAGGAGGGGTGGCACATGGCATAAGCTGTGGATGTGTGGAGGTCATGGCCAAAGCTCTGGTCCGGGATATGGTGTATGGACAATATGCTGCCTTTTGAAGGGCAATGTATCGCATGGAGGCCAATAAGGCAATCGTGCGTGTGGAGCCGATTCAGCGTATCCCTTCCTGTGCTTCCAGATGTTCCCATCGGAGGTAGGCGTTTTCCAGCTCTGCTTCGAGTGTTGTCAGGCGGGTCCGGTCGGCAGCGCGCTGCTCCGGGGGGTGTCGGAAGTAGGCGGGATCGGCCATGGCGGCATGGAGTTGTTGTTGTTCGGACTCCAGGGTTTCGATGCGGGCAGGCAGTTGTTCCAACTCGCGTTTTTCCTTGAAAGAGAGTCCGGTTTTTCTGCCAGGAGCTGGTTTGGGCGGATTTTTTTTGACCGCGGGTCGTATTTCTGCTGGCAGTGGGGGTGGGGGGCGTTGTCTGAGCCAGTCGTCATAGCCACCGGCATATTCGCGGATCTCTCCGGGTTGGCCTTCAAAGACCAGGCAACTGGTGACGACATTGTTGAGAAAGGCGCGGTCGTGGCTGACCAGCAGCAGCGTGCCGTTATACTGGGCCAGAAGTTCTTCCAAAAGATCCAGGGTGTCGGAGTCCAGGTCGTTGGTGGGTTCGTCCATGACCAGGATGTTGGCGGGTTGCAAGAAGAGCTTGGCCAGCAGCAGCCGGTTGCGCTCGCCTCCGGACAGGATGCGCACCGGAGAGCGGGCGCGGGCCGGAGGGAAGAGGAAGTCTTGCAGATAACCGATCACGTGTCGGGTCTGACCGGCGACCGTGATCATCTCCCGGCCATTGGCCACGTTGTCGGCCACGGTTTTCTCTTCGTCGAGTCCGGCGCGCAGTTGGTCGAAGTAGGCCACTTCCAGATTGGTTCCCGGGCGGATGGTGCCGTTGTGTGGGGTCAGATGTCCGAGGAGCAGATTCAACAAGGTGGTTTTGCCGCAGCCGTTGGGACCGATGATGCCGATCTTGTCCCCGCGCTGGATCACGGTGGAAAAGTTCTGGATATAGGGAATGCCATCGTATTGATAGCCGACCTCTTCGGCGACCACCACCAGTTTGCCGGTTTTTTCCGCCATTTCGGCGCGCAGGCGCACGCGCCCTTCCAGTTCCCGGCGCGCCTGGCGTTCGGCGCGCATTTTCTGCAAGGCGCGCACCCGGCCTTCATTGCGTGTACGGCGCGCCTTGATGCCTTGACGAATCCACACCTCTTCCTGGGCCAGCCGTTTGTCAAACAGGGCGTTGCTGGTGGCTTCCGACTCCAGTGCCGCCTCTTTGCGGAGCTGATAGGTTTGATAATTGCCGGGCCAGTCGGTGAGACGCCCCCGATCCAACTCCAGAATGCGCGTGGCCAGTCGGTCCAGAAACATCCGGTCATGGGTGATGAAAAGCAGTGCCCCGCGCCAGCCCTTCAGGATTCCTTCCACCTTTTCGATGGTGGCCAGATCCAGATGGTTGGTGGGTTCGTCCAACAGCAAAAGATCGGGTTGTGCAGCCAGGGCGCGCACCAGCATGACGCGCCGTTTGAGACCGCCGGAAAGGGCGGCGAAGCCCTTTTCCGGTGGTACGCCCATCAGATCGAGCAGACCATCCACGGTGGCGGTCAGGCGTGGCATTTCATCGTCATGGCGTGCCGAGGCGTCCGGGGTGGCCACCTCGCGTACCGAGCCGTGCATCTGTCCCGGCACCTCCTGGTCGAGCCAGGCCATGGTGATCCCTTTGGCGCGCACCACCTCGCCGGCATCGGGTTGGATCTGGCCGGACAACAGCCGCAACAGGGTGGATTTGCCGGAACCGTTGCGTCCGACCAGGCAGATCCGCTCCCCTTTGTCCATGGAAAAGCTGGCATCTTCCAGGATTGCGGGTCCGCCAAAGGAGATTTTGACACTGCGTGTACCGATCACAGCCATGGTCTGCATGAAACCTTTTGGGCAAGGGGGGAAAATGGGGTATGATACGCGAAGTTCGCAGTCAGGAAAATTATTTTGTCATGGGTTGAGTGCTTCCATGGCCGTTTGAGGGGCTGAAGGGTGTTCATGTGGAGACATTGGCCATTCTGTCTTTGGCGGTCATGGGTTGGGGGTGGCATGTGGCCATGCGCGTGCGGGAGTTGGCCATGGAGGAGGCCCGTCTGACGTGCGCCAGTCAACAGGTGCAGTGGTTGGATGAGAGCGTGGAGTTGCGTTCCATGGGGTTGGAACGCGATGCCGAGGGGCGTCTGGGGGTGCGCAGGATGTATGGATTCCGGTATCTGGAGGGTGGGGATCGGATTCGCGAGGGTGCTGTGCTGCTGCACGGTCTGCGGGTGCAGATGGTGATGCTGGATCGGGGCCAGGATTTTTCGTGAGGGATGGGCACGGTTTTTGATGGCCAAAGGGTGACACGTTTGGCACGATGCTCGGGTCATGGATACAACGTTTTTTCGTGAGGTTTGAGATGCGCATACCGATCCTGGGGGAAAAGGTCTCCTGGCTGAAGGGTTTTTTTCTGTTTTATCTGTTTTTTCTGGTGATCTTTTTTGCGGCCGCTCCGTTTTTGACCTTGTGGCTCTATTCGGAGACCAGTGTCACCCGCACCCTGTTGCCGCAGTTGATCGGGTTTTGCATGCAGGGTGGTTTCCTGGTGGTATTGTTTGCTTTTTATGAGAAACGTGCGACTGTGGATACCCGGCGGGAGCGGAAACTGACGTTGCGTCATTTTCTGGAACAATTTGTTCAGAGTTGTCTGTCCGATGTCACGGTCACCATCGAGGGGGAGGAGAGTCTGTTTTTTCCCTCTGCCACTTTGCAATCGGGGATCGATGCGTTGGCAGGTCAGGGATTGAGTGTGGAGCGTGCGGCTCAGGTACGGCGTGTGGCGGGTGAGATGGTGGGGGTCATGCAGGCATTGTCTGGTGTGGCTGCCCGGATCGATTATCCCCATCTGGATGTCTGGCTGGCGATTGCACGGCAGTTGCGTGCCATTGAGCAGGAGCGTGATTCGGAACAACTGGTGCGCCTGGTGGTGCAGATGTTGGGAGATGTGGTGCGGTTTGATGAGTTGTATCTGATGTGATGATGAGGTTGACAGCGGAGCTTGGGCGTTCCGTGACCAAAGGAGATCGGGAACCAGGATGAAAGGCGTGACGAAGCAGCTCCTGCTGCTATTTGGATGGGTGGTGGTTGGGGTTGCGGTTGGCGGGATTGGCGGTTGGCCTTGGGGTGTGGCGGTGTTGGTGGCCGGGTTGGGATTTGGGCTGGGCGCATCCATGGGTGGGCGTCCGGTTGTGGAGTTGCAGGCGCGTGTGGAGCGGTTGCGTGCGGAGCTGGAGCGATCCGAGGCCCGGGTGGCCGAACGCATTGCCCAATGCACATCGGCTTTGCAGGTGGAGCGGGATCGTGCCTTGGCAGAGAGTCACAGCAAGAGCGAATTTCTGGCCATCATGAGTCATGAGATCCGCACCCCGATGAATGTGGTGTTGGGGATGTTGGAGTTGTTGCGCGAGGCCCATCTGGACCATGATCGCAAGGAGCAGGTGCGTTTGGCGTATGGTTCTGGCAAGACCCTGCTGGCATTGATCGACAATGTGTTGGATTTTTCCAAGATGGAGGCCGACCGTCTGGTCCTGGATGAGGTCGATTTTGATCTGCGTGCTTTGGTGGATGAGTCGGCATTGACCCTGGCCACATTGGCCCACACCAAGGAGATCGAGCTGACCCCTTTTTTTCCTCATGGCATGCATACGGCGGTGCGTGGTGATATCAATCGTTTGCGTCAGATTCTGACCAATCTGCTGGGTAATGCCATCAAGTTCACCCCGGAAGGGGGGAGTGTGGAGCTGCACGGTGGACCGGTTGGTCCAGGGAGTGAAGGGCGTACCGAGTATCTGTTTGAGGTGCGTGATACGGGGCCTGGTGTTCCCGAGGCGGAGCGGGAGCGGATTTTCGATCTGTTTGTCCGGGCTGAAGGGCATCAGAAGTTGGTTCCGGGTTCTGGTTTGGGTCTGGCGATCAGCAAACGTCTGGTGGAACGGATGGGAGGGGGGATTGGCGTGGATGTCAATCCTTATGCTCCAACCGGCAGTATTTTTTATTTTACCATCCAACTGACCCAGCAGCCGGAGGGTGAGAGTGTTGATCCGGGGCGCAATCTGTTTCCTGGATTGCGGGTTCTGGGGGTGGAGATCGACGGGTTGCAGCGGATCTTTTTGGAAGATGTGTTTGAATTGTTTGGTTCCCGTTTGGATCTGGTGGCTGAGATCGGGACTGCCTTGACCTTGTTGCAGCAGGCCAGGCAGCAGGGGCAACCGTATGATCTGGTCTTGTTGAATCAGCGGCCCGGGCGGGACAGTCGATTGGCCTGTCGGATCTTGCGGGATGGGGATGCCACCTGGAAATTTATTCTGCTGACGGATTTGCTGGATCAGGGGTGGGATCATGCCAGCGAGTTGCCGGGCATGGCCATTTGTCTGAAAAAGCCGGTGAATGCCGAGCGGTTGCGTTCGGCCATCGAGTGGTTGGCCACGGCGCATCAGGGTCAGACGATGCGGGTGTCAGCGTCTCAGCCCGTGCGGCGTGAACCGGAGCCGGTGCATTATCGTGGGCGCATACTGGTGGTGGATGATCATCCGGCCAATCTGACCGTGGCGCGCGGCATGCTGGCCCGGTTGGGGTGTGATGCTGCGCATGTGGTGGTGGCCAGGGATGGGCGTGAGGCTGTGGAGCGTTACAGCGAGCAGCATTTTGATTTGGTGTTCATGGATTGTCAGATGCCGGGTGTGGATGGTTACGAGGCCAGCCGTCAGATCCGGCAGAAGGAGCGGGAGCGGGAGTTGCCGTCGGTCCCCATTGTGGCGTTTACGGCCAATGTCACCTCGGGCAATCGTTTGCGCGGGGAGGTGGCGGGCATGAATGAGTTTCTGTCCAAGCCTGTCACTTTGGGGGAGTTGAAGAAGGTATTGGAACGTTTTCTGACTTCTGAAGTGGCGGCGGGTGTATCATCGGCTGTTGAGGAGGTGGTGGTTGCGGAGAAGAGTGACCTGGAGATCTTGATGGGGGCCATGGAGTCGATTGGCTTGCCGGAGGAGGATTTCCGGGATGTGGCGGGGTTGTTGGTCAATCAGATTCCGGAGTTGTTGGAGAGTTTGGAGCGTGATTTGAGGGCCGGGGAGCATGAGACGGCCCGTGCCACGGCTCATGTGCTCAAGGGCAGCATGGCCAATACCATTTTTCCGCAATTGCAGACCCATACCCGTCAATTGCATGAATATATCAAGGCGCATTCCTGGCGTGATGCCGAGGAGGCGTTGCAGCAGGTGAGGTTGCAGTTTGCGCCGGTGCGCAAGGCGTTGGATGCGTTTCTGGATCGTTCGTTGGAGCGTTGAATTTGTGGCCTGGCATGACTCAATCTGAAGTCGGAATGATGATTGAAAGAAAAGAGGGGGGTCTGGGGGATTCATCCCCCAGGGTTTTATTGCTTAAAAAAATAATTTATTAATATTTTTGTTAAAAATTAAAAACTTAAAAAGATAAAAGTCCCAGGGGTTACCCCCCTGGACCCCTGATGATGGTGTCTTGACTCTCTGCTGATCTTTGTAAGAATCACCAAACAGCCTCTTGCGGATTGGTAAATGTTCGGGCGAGAAGGGTGGATCGCAGTGGCAATCAGAACAGGAGCAGACGCAGGCCATCGATCAAAGCACACCCTGCTGCAATCCATACCGTCATCAAAGCGCCAATCAAGGCCTTTTCCATCCAGTGGATGAAACGGCGTGCATGGAACGTCTCCTTGACAACTTTTGACATGGCGGGCAGAGCGCGCGGTGCTGCCGGGATCAAGGCGGAAGGCCGGATCGCCCGCAACAGGGTCCAATGGTTGGCGGAGAACAGATGGGAATGGATCAGGGCGAGTCTCATGTGTGTGGCTCCTCGTCATTGGGCTATCTTTGTCGTTATCATTGCAGTGCATCATAATGCAGAATGGGTGTTTGAGGCAACAAAAAAATGCCACAAAAAAAATTTTGTCTGGCAATATTTTTTCAATTATAAAGTACGTGTCGTGCTCTGGTCATCAGAATCGGATTTCTTGTCGGGTGGAAGAGGGGAGGAGTATGCCGATATCACATCTCCGGTCAGAGAAGCCGGGTCATGGTCATGTGCGTGTCTGGATCGTGCTGGCCATGGTATTGCTGTGCGCCGGAGTCTTTGTCATGGACCTGGTGATCCCTCTCGGGTCGGCGGATGGTGTCCTGTATGTGGGGGTGGTGCTGCTGAGTTGGTGGTTGCCCTATCGAAATAAAGAAATTTTATGGATGACGGCGTTCCTCTCTGTGCTGGTGGGATTGGGGTATTTCTTCTCGCCGTCAGGAGGTGTGCCCGAGTGGATGGCGTTTTTGAACCGGGTATATGCCTGGCTGGCGATCTGGTGCGTCACCGGCTTTGTGGTGGTGGCCAAAAACAGCCTTTTTTCCCTGGAAGAGCAGAAACTCGAATTGCAAAAATTGACCGTGGCCGTGGAAGAGAGTCCGTCAGCGGTGATCATCGCCGATGCCACAGGAATCATCACCTATGTCAATGACCGTTATTGCGCCCTGACTGGCTATGAACGGACCGAACTGATCGGTCAGCAACATCCCGGCCTCTTCCGGTTTGGCATGGACGATGTGGCGGGGTTGCCGGTTCCGCTGATTGGCAAAGGGGTGGATAAACCATGGCGCGGGGAGATGGTGAATCGCCGCAAAAATGGCACCACCTATTGGTCCTCGGTTGCGATCAGTCGGGTGTATGACCATACGGGTGAGGTGCGCTCGTTTATCGGCGTGCAGGAGGATATCACCCGCAAACGCGCAGATGAACAACGGTTGGCCCTGGTCAATCGGGCCTTGCGCAGCCGCTTGCGCTTTGCCGAAATCCTGGCTCTGTCGGTTGCGGAAAACGACATGCTGGAGCGGCTCTGTCAGGTGTTGGTGGAGGAGGCCGGATACCGTTTTGCCTGGGTGGGGCTGGCAGGAAAGGAGGGAACGTCCCGCATGCAGCTCGTGGCCAGTCATGGTCTGGATGGTCAGCATGTCCTGGGAACCGAAATGCTGTGCTCCCTGATCCAGCATGACTCCGGACCGATTGCCTTGGCCTGTCACTCCGGACACCCCTGTGTGACGCATGACATCCGTCTGGATCCGGCTTTTGTCGGCTGGGAGGAGGTGATCAGCAGAAAAGGGCTGTTCTCCTGCATTGTTTTGCCCCTGAAAGAGCCGGGTCGACTTTTGGGGGTGCTCAATCTGTTTGCAGCCCAGACCTCTGCCTTTGATGCCACGGAAGTGGAACTGTTGACGGAACTGGCCGGACAGATGGCGGTCGGGATCCGGCAGCTGCGCACCCGGTTGGATCAACAGCGGCTGGAAGAGGCGTTGCAGGTCAACGAACGGCGCTATCGCGCCCTGTTCAACCGGATCAGCAATGGCGTGGCCGTCTATCTGCCCTGGAATGATGGCGAGGATTTTATCATTCAAGACATCAATACAGCAGGAGCAAAAATTTCCAATATCGATATGGAGTCCGTGCGCGGGCAACGGGTCACCGAGGCGTTTCCAGGGGTGCGGGCGTTTGGATTGTTCGAGGTGTTTCAACGGGTGTATCGCAGCGGAGAGCCGGCCTGTCATCCTCTGAACTGGTATCAGGATGAAAACCATGGCGGGTGGCTGGAAAATCATGTCTATCGACTGGATGGCGGGGAGATCGTGGCGGTTTATAATGATCTGACCGCCAAAACAGTGGCGGAACGTGCCCTGCGTGAGTCGGAACAACAACTCCGCGATCTGTATGAAAATGCCCCTGTGGCCTTTCTGTCCGTGGATGCAGGCACCGGACGGGTGGTGCGGGGCAATCGGGTCGCCTCGGAGATGTTCGGACACGATTTTTCCGTGCCGGGTCTTATGACCTTTGCCGATCTGGTGGCCGATCCGGCCATGGCCTTTTTTCTGGCCGGTCCAAGGGAACAGGATCGGGAGATCGCCTTGCGTGGCCGGGATGGGGGGACGATTTCCGCCAGTCTCTCCGTGACTCCGAAATGCGACGAAAATGGCCGCATCGTCGAACACCGTTTGATCCTGGTGGATCAAACCGAACGGCGTCGGATCGAAGAGAGTCTGCGTCAATATGCGGCCATTGTGGCCGCATCCCGGGATCACATGGCCTTTTTGGGGTCGGATTTCATATATCGTGCAGTCAATCAGGCCTATCTGTTCAGTCATGGTCTGCGTCGTCAGGAGATCGTGGGCCATTCGGTGGCTGAACTGCTGGGTCCGGAGATCTTTGCCCGGATTCGCGACAATCTGGAGCGTTGTCTGAAAGGGGAGTCGATCAATTATCAGGCGTGGTTTGATTTCAAGGTCTGTGGTCGCCGCTGGATGGATGTCTCCTATTTTCCCCATTTTCGGCGGGATGGTACGGTCGAAGGGATTGTGGTGGTCTCCCGGGACAGCACGGATCGCAAATTGATGGAAGATGAGTTGCGGCGCAGCGAAGAGCAGGCGCGCATGGCCAACCAGGCCAGAGGTGAGTTTCTGGCCAACATGAGCCACGAAGTGCGCACCCCGATGAATGCCATCATCGGCATGAGTCATCTGGCCCTTCAGACCGGGCTGGATGGCAAACAGAAAGGGTATCTGGAAAAGATCCAGGCCGCAGCCGAAGGGCTGCTGCGCATCATCAATGATATCCTGGATTTTTCCAAGATCGATGCCGGCAAGCTGGAGTTGGAGCAGGTGCCGTTTGATCTGTGTGAGCTGCTGGAGCGGGTCACGGATGGTCTGTTGACCAAATCCTGTGCCAAACAAGGGATCGAGGTGTTGTTGTCGATTCCAGTGGAGGTGCCGCGGGCGCTGAAAGGGGATGCGGTGCGCCTGGGTCAGGTGTTGATGAATCTGTGTGACAATGCCATCAAGTTCACGGAACGAGGGGAGATCCTGTTGACCGTGGAGCGGCGCTGCGCAAACGATGCCTCGGTGGAGTTGGCTTTTGCCGTGCGCGATACCGGCATCGGTTTTGATCCGGAGCGGGCCGAACAGTTGCTGCAACCGTTTCAGCAGGCCGACAGCTCGACCACGCGCCGATTCGGGGGCACGGGCTTGGGACTGGCGATCTGCCGCAATCTGATCGAGATGATGGGTGGTGCCCTGGTGGTGGAAAGCACTCCTGGCGTGGGCAGTTGTTTCTCATTCCGTCTTCATCTGGAACTGGCCGAACCCCACGATCATCATCACCGTTTTCCACTCCCCATGGATCTGCATGGCCGCCGGATCCTGGTGGTGGATGACAATGTCAGCTCCCGGAAGATCCTGTTGGAGATCTTGCACGCCTGGAATTTCACGGCGGATGCGGTGTCGAGCGGATCGGAAGCCCTGGAGTATCTGCACGCTGCTGCGCACACCGGTCAGACTGTGGATCTGGTGTTGCTGGATTGGTCCATGCCCGGCATGGATGGCGGGGTGTGTGCGGTCAGGATCTGTGAGGATCCGACCATTCCTGAAGTTCCTGTCATCGTCATGGTTTCGGCCTGTGAGCGCGAAGACATCATGTCCCGAGTGGCCGGGTTGGGGATTGCCGGATATCTCCATAAGCCGGTGACCCCATCGGCCTTGTTCGATGCCATCATGGAACGGTTTGGGCAGAGTGTGGTTTTGGCTCTGAATGCGACACGGCCCGAGGATCCCCCGGGCATCGAAACCATCCGCGGACAGCGGGTGCTGGTGGTGGATGATCTGGAAGACAACCGGTTGCTGGTGCGCGAGATTCTGGAGCGGCGCGGTGTGACCGTGATCACGGCCAGCAATGGACAAGAGGCCGTGACCCTGGTGACCGAAGCACCTGCGGACCATTTTGCCCTGGTCTTGATGGATGTGCAGATGCCGCTCATGGATGGACTGGAGGCAACCCGCCGTATCGTGGCCATGCCCCACCCCCCGCCCATCCTGGCCATGAGTGCCAGCGTCATGGTCCGGGATGTGGATGCCTGTCTGGCTGCGGGCATGCAAGATCATCTGGCCAAGCCCCTCCATGTCGGTTTGCTGTTGACCAAGGTGGTGCAGTGGTGTGGCACCGGGGGCGAGAGGGGAGTCTTGGCTGCTCCTGTGGTCGATGCACCGGAACCGGAGCGTCCGCAGAAAGTGTCGGTCCTGGATTGGGAGAGCGGACTGGCCCGATGCGAGGGGGATGACTCCTTGCATTGGCGCATGGTGAACAACTTCGTGCGGGAGTTTGCGGGTGTGGAGCAGAACCTGCGTCAACTGCTGGATGATGGTGCCTGGATGCCCGCATTCCACCTGGCCCACAAACTCAAAGGGGCAGCCGCCAATATCGATGCCCGCATCCTGGCGCGTGTAGCCGGAGAGTTGGAGCAGACGCTGCGCAACCATGCTGCGGACCAGGTGCACCATGGCCTGATGGAGTTGCAGGATGCGCTGGCCACACTGCTGAAAGCGATTGATCTGCAATCCTCTTCTGTCTGCCATTCCGGTGGGGGAGGTTCGGATCCGTCCAATGATAAAAAAAATCTGTTGCAATTGGTTAACGAGTTGGGCATGTTGATAGACAGCAGAGATATGCGCTGTGATGCACAATTCGAGCGGATCCGGCAGGTTTTGGCAGCCAGATCGGAGTTTTCGGAACCGCTTGCCTGCCTGCATGCCCAATTGGACCGGTTGGAGATGACAGATGCGCGCATCACCCTGGATCGATTGATTCGGCAACTGGTCATGTGAATGAATTCAAGGAGTTTCGCCATGGATGCGACCAGCGCCATGCCTACCATACTGGTTGTGGATGATGCACCGGACAATATTCGTCTGCTGGGAAACATCCTCAAGCGCGAGTATCGGGTGCTGTTTGCCACGGGTGGACGTGAGGCCATGGAGAGTGTCACGGCCAACAGCCCGGATCTGGTGTTGCTGGATGTGATGATGCCCGAGATCGATGGCTATGCGGTCTGTGGCTGGATGCGCGATCAGGAGCAGGCGCGGGGCATTCCGGTCATTCTGGTCACCGCCATAAACGATATCGAAGCCGAAACCCGTGGGTTTGATGTTGGAGCCGTTGATTTTCTGACCAAACCGGTCAATCCGGCAGTGGTGCGGGCACGGGTGGCAGCCCATCTCTCCCTCAAAAGACAGCGCGATGAACTGGCGCATGCCAATGGGTTGCTTCAGGACGAAATCCGTCAGCGCAAACGTCTGGAACTCCAGTTGCGCGAACAGGCCGAATTCGACGCCTTGACCGGTCTGCCCAACCGCAAACTGTTTCATGACCGACTGCAACAGGCCGTGCTGATGGGTGAGCGCAAGCAGCGCAGTTTTGCTCTGTTGTTTGTGGATCTGGATCGCTTCAAGTGGGTCAATGACACCTTGGGTCACGATGCCGGGGATACCCTGCTCGTGGAGGTGGCGCGCCGTTTGAAAAGCGTGGTGCGCAAATCCGATACCGTGGCGCGTCTGGGTGGGGATGAGTTTACCGTGGTTCTCTCCGATATCCTGCATGAGTCCATGGCCGAACTGGTGGCCCGCAAGATTCTGGAACAACTGATCACGCCGTTCACCCTCAAAGGGCAGGAGGTGGCCATCTCCGGCAGTGTCGGGATCGGGGTCTATCCCGCTGACGGCACCACTCCCCACGAATTGTCGCGCAATGCCGATTCGGCCATGTATCTGGCCAAGCAGTCGGGCCGCAACACATTTCGTTTTTTTTCCGAAGAGATCGACCGTCAGGCCCATCGCCGCATGACCCTGGAAGGGGAGATGCGGTTGGCCTTTCAGAAGGATGAGTTCTTTCTCGATTATCAACCCAAGGTGCGGCTGTCCACCGGGTCGTTGACCGGCATGGAGGCGTTGGTCCGCTGGGACCATCCCCGCGAAGGGGTGTTGTTTCCTCAGCAGTTCATCCCTTTGGCCGAGGGGAGCGGTTTGATTGTTGAGGTGGGTGCCTGGGTGTTGCGAACCGCCTGTCGGGATGCCACCTGCTGGATTGCCGAAGGGTTTTCTGACTTGAAACTGGCGGTCAATCTGTCGGCCTTGCAGTTCCGGGATGGGGAAAGACTGGTAGGCATGGTGGAAGAGACCTTGCAGGAAACCGGCTTCCCCGCCAAAAACCTGGAGCTGGAGATCACCGAAACCATGATGCTGGGCAATACCGAACAGGCCTCCGAAACCTTGCGTCAACTGCGCGCTTTGGGCATCTCCATTGCCATGGACGATTTCGGAACCGGTTTTTCATCCCTGGCCCTGTTGAAACGTCTGCCCATCCAGGTGATCAAGATCGACCGCTCCTTTCTCCGGGATCTTACGCCGGATGGACGCAATGCGGCCTTTACCTCCGCGATTCTCTCCATGGCCCGGCAGTTGGGTTTGCGGGTGGTGGTGGAGGGGGTGGAGAGCGATGCCCAGATTCAGATCCTCAAGGCCCAGGGCGGAGATGAAGTTCAGGGATTCTTCTTCAGTCCGCCTTTGGGCCGGGAGTCGTTCCAGGATCTGCTGCATGGACGCCTGCCATTGGGCGGCTATCCGGTGTAGCGGGTGGATCGATGGGGGGTTATGGAACGATTTCGAGGAGTTCCACCTCAAAGATCAGGGTGGACTCCGGTTCGATTTTGGGTGGTGCGCCCGTTGCGCCATAGGCCAGCTTGGCCGGGATGACAAACCGGTACTTGGACCCCACCGGCATCAGTTGCACCCCTTCGGTCCACCCCGGGATCACCCGGTTGAGAGGAAAGACAATAGGTTCTTTCCGTGCCACCGAACTGTCAAACACCGTACCATCCAGTAATGTGCCATGGTAGTGGACCTTGACCTTGTCCTCGGCTTTGGGTTTCGGACCCTTGCCCGGGGTGAGCACTTCGTATTGCAAGCCGCTGGTCGTGGTCACCACCCCTTTTTTCTTGCCATGCTCTTCCAGATAGGCGGTACCCTTTTTGCGGTTCTGTTCGGCGCTGTTTTGCATCTTCTGCTCCCGCTCCTTTTGGGTCACATTCCGGTATTCGTTCATGGCCTGGGTGATCTCTTCCGGGGTCAGGCGTGCCGGTTTTTTGGCCAGAAGATCGTTCAGACCCAACATGAAGGCCTGCATCTCCAGTGTGTCGCTGATCTGTTGAATCTGTGATCCGATCTGTTGACCGACGGCATAACTGTAACGCTCCTTGGAAGAGTTCAATTCGCTGGCTGCAAGTGCGGTCGGCAGGGCCAGCCAGCCGGCCAGCAGGGCGGAACAGGCAAGCAGGGAAGAAGAAAATCGATTCATGACGTTTCCTTGGTTGGGTGTTGATCCATCCATCGTGATTCTGTGGGACGGATTATGCACGGATTGGCCCTTAAAGGATATGCCGGACAGACCGAAAAGGTCTGCATGGACTCGACAAACCCATGATAGCTGGCTAATGTGACCCCATTGTTGGCTCCGGATCGGGTTGTGAGCGCGCAGATGAATGGTTGGATCGGGTGGAATTGAAAGATCATGGGGGAGCGTTGGCTGATACAGTGGCCGCCGGATGCGGCGGGCCATGTGACCTGGGCTGCTCCGGGTGACGGAGCGCGGGTGGCACGCCGTGATTCATTGGCGACCGTGGCCGGGCTGGCTGGCCGACGGGTGGTGCTGGTCGTGCCCGGAGAAGAGGTGTTGCTGATCCGGACCACGCCGCCCAAAGGGTCGCGCAATGACCAGTTGCAGGCATTGCCCTATCTGTTGGAGGAGTCCTTGTCCGCACCGGTCGAGTCGTTGCACTTTGCCGTGGCACCGGAACCGGGCACCCGGGAGATGGCCGTGGCCGTGGTGGCGGTGCGGTTGATGGAAGAGTGGCTGGAGATGGCCCGGACCGCAGGGGTGCAGCCCGAGGCCGTGATCCCCGCACCTGTGCTGGTGCCCTTGGAACGGGCAGCCTGGAGTATCGCCCTGGGCGCGGATCAGGTGTGGGTGCGTTGCCGTGTCCATGCCGGTTGGGCGACGGACCGGGAACATCTGCTCTTTACCTTGCGTCTGGCACTGGAGGATCCGGCCTGGGGTGAGCGTCCCGAGCGGCTGATCGTCTGGTTGCCACCGGATGGTGATGCCGGGCTGACCGGATTGGGCGAACTGGGGATTGCCGTGGAGTGGCGTCATCATGCGGGCGAGCTGTTGACCCTGCTGGCTGCCCATGACCGTCCAGGGGAGGCGATCAACCTGGCCCAGGGCCGGTTTGCCCCGGCAAGCCGGGTTGCGGGCTGGTTGGGTGCCATGCGTCCCACCTTGCTGTTGTGCGGCTGCTGGCTGCTGCTGCGCGGGGCCGAGGCCGGTCTGGAGCTGTGGCGCATGGAGCAGCAGATCGTGGAGTTGGATCAACGTATCGAGCAGGTGTTCCGGCAGGCTGTGCCCGAGGTCAAACGGATCGTCAACCCCAAGGTGCAGATGAGCCAACACCTGGACGTCATGCGTGGGGCTGGCCGCAGCGATGGGGCCAGAGGAGGACTGGCTTTGTTGGGGCGGGCTGGAACGGCCTTGCAGGCCACACCCGAAGGGGTGTTGAACGGTTTGAGCTATGGGGAGAACAAACTGGAGCTGCGGGTGCGCCTGCCGGATCTGCAACGTCTGGATGGGTTGAAACAGCGTCTGGAGGGGAGCGGATTGCGGGTGGCGATCCAGTCGGCCAGTCGTGAAAGCGATGGGGTGGCGGTCCGTTTGAAGGTGGAATGGCCATGATGCGCGGTATGGGTTGGATCGATGGGTTGTCCCGGCGTTGGGCAGCCATGGGGCGCCGGGAGCAGCGGGTTGTGATCGGTGGCGGGATCGTGTTGCTGGTCGTGCTGGGACAGGTGGCGGTGGTGGAGCCGGGGCTGGCGTGGCTGGAGCAGCGGCGTCGCCAGTTGGAGGAGAAAAATGCCACGTTGGCCTGGATGCAACGTTCGGCCCAGGAGATGGCCCGGCTCAGGTCCGCAGGTGTTGCTGCGGCAGCGTCCCGGGCACCATCGGGCGAATCGTTGTTGGCTTTGGCGGATCGAACGGCCCAGGAGATGGCCCGGCTCAGGTCCGCAGGTGTTGCTGCGGCAGCGTCCCGGGCACCATCGGGCGAATCGTTGTTGGCTTTGGCGGATCGAACGGCCAAGGAGAAGGGATTGGGTGGGGCGTTGCGTCGGGTTGAGCCGGATGGGGCCGGGCGGGTGCGCATGTGGTTCGAGAAGGCACCGTTTGCCGGGGTGATGGCCTGGTTGAGTGAGCTGGAAGGGCAGCGCAGCGTGCGGGTGGAAAACCTGGTGGTGGATCGCGAAGAGCAGCCCGGTCAGGTGCGGGTGCGTCTGGTGCTGCTCGGCGCCGAGGCCGGAACAGGTGCTGCACGTGGCCTGGAGCGATGAACTCCTGGCGTGGACAGTTGGCGTTTGGCCTCCTCTGCTATGGGGTGTTCCTGGTGGTGCAACTGCCTGTCTGGTGGCTGTTCGAGCGGTTGACCCCCTGGATGGGGCCGGTGCGGGTGAGCGGGCCTGGTGGCACCGTGTGGTCGGGCAGCTTTGTCAATCTGGAGTGGGGTGGCATCCCGTTGGGTGGTGGGCAGTGGCGTCTGTTGCCGGAACGGCTGTTGCAGGGGCAGATGGGTGTGGCTTATACGCTGGGATCGTCCGGTTCCGGTTGGCAGGTGCATGGTCAGGCCGGAGTGATGACCGGGATGCGCGCCTGGGTGGAGCAGGCTGAAATCGTCTTGAATGTGGATCTTTGGCGTACCCGTCTGCCCTGGATTCCGCCTGGCAGTCGGGGCCTGGTGCGGATGCAGGTGACTGAGGCTGTGGTGGATCCGGAAGGTGTGCTGGCATTGCGCGCCCAGGGGGAGTTGGTGCAGGGGTGGATCGGTGCGCCGTTGGAGGTGGAACTGGGCGACTGGCGCGGTGAGGCGGTGCGCGATGAGGGGCGTGGGCTGCTGGTGCGTCTGGAGGATCGGGCTGGCCCCTGGCAGGGACGCTTGACGGTCGGGATCAAACCGGATGGTCGCTATCGGGTGCGTGGCCGTCTTTCCGTCCGTCAGCTGTCGGATGAACGCCACAAGAATCTTTTGCGTGTGATGGGTGCGGTCGATGCCCAGGGTGGTGTGCTGGTGGATGAGTCTGGAACTCTGCAAAAAGGGTTGAAACCATGAAAATAGGATTGATTGCCGACTCCCATGACCATCTGGAACATTTGGCACGGGTCATGGTCTGGTTTCGTGAACGCGGGGTGACGCGCATTTTACATGCCGGGGATATGGTCTGTCCGGCCACGGTTTTGACCATGACCGGTTGTGATGTGGCAGCGGTGTTTGGCAACAACGACGGGGAACGGGCCGGTTTGCAGCGGGCCTTTGCCGCCATTGGTGGCCGTCTGGAAGGGGAGTTTCTGGAAATGGAGGGGCCAGCCGGGTTGGGGCCTCTGGCGCTGTATCACGGCACGGTGCCCCGTTTGCGCGCGGCCTTGATTGCCAGTGGCACCTATCGTGCGGTCATTACCGGTCATACCCACAAGGTGGTCAACCACCTGGAAGGATCGACCCTGGTGCTCAATCCTGGCACCCTGCATGGTTTCGGGCAGCAGGCCACGGCCATGATCTATGACGATGCCGCCCATGCGGTCGAGCTGTTGGAGTTGCAGGCTGCCCCGGTCGATCCTTTTCGCCCGGGTGTGTGAATCGCAACAAGGATGCGAGGATGCAGTTGAAAAATGGAATTGGCGCGGAAGGCTCTGTTTTTTGTGGTGGATGATGATCCGGTGACGCGGTTGATGCTTTGCCGTTTTCTGGAGCGCAATGGCCATGTGACGCGGGGATTTGCCAATGGCGCCCTGGTGCTGGACGCCCTGGAGCGGGAAAAACCCGATATGGTGTTGATGGATGCCAAGATGCCGGTCATGGACGGTTTCGAGGCGTGCCGACAGTTGAAGACGCGCGTGGATGCGCAACATGTTCCGGTCTTGATGATCACCGGTCTGAATGATGACGAATCGGTGGATCGCGCGTTTGAAATCGGGGCCACGGATTTCATCACCAAGCCGATCCATTGGGCGATTTTGCGCAACCGGGTTCATTACCTGTTGGCCAACATCGAAGCCGGACATCGGCTCTCGTTGGCTGCACGGGTGTTTGACAATACCGGGGAAGGGATTGCCGTCACCGATGCCAATGGCAGGATTCTGTCGATCAATCCGGCCTTCACCCGCATTACCGGTTATGCCGCTCACGAAGCCGTGGGCCGCAACATGAACCTGCTCAAATCCGGGCGCCATGCGTTGGAATTTTATGAAAGGCTGTGGGATGAATTGACCACCGGTGGTCAGTGGCAGGGTGAGTTCTACAACCGTCGCAAGGATGGCTCGATCTATCCCCAATGGTCCAGCATCTCGGCAGTCTATGCCCCCGGCGGCCAGATCGAGAATTTCATTACCGTGTTTTCGGATCTGACCGCCTTGCGCGAGTCGGAACAGAATCTGTTGTATGTGACCGGGCACGATGCCTTGACCGGACTGCCGAATCGTCACCTGTTTCATGAGCGTTTGACTTTTGTTTTGAACGAAGCCAGTGTGGCCGGGACCATGGTTTGGGTGTTGCTGTTGGATCTGGACCGCTTCAAGGTGGTCAACGAGACCATGGGGCATGATGTTGGCGATGTCTTGATCGTGGAGGTGGGGCGTCGTCTCGATGCCACACTGGGGGGGCGGGGGAGTTTGAGCCGTTTGGGCGGGGATGAGTTTGCCGTGATCCTGCCCAAGACCGAAGATGCCCAATCCGTGGCCCAGTTGGCCGACGCCATGTTGCAGGCCATGCGCGTGCCGTTCATCCTGCATGACGTGGAGTTTTTCGTCGGGGCCAGCATCGGGATCGGGGTGCATCCTTTGGATGGGGAGGATGCCAAAACCTTGATGAAGAATGTGGATGCCGCCCTGTATCATGCCAAGGAGCGCGGACGGAACAATTTTCAATTTTTTCGCAATGAAATGAATGCCCGCGCTCTGGCGCGCATGCGCATGGAGACCAGCTTGCGCCTGGCGTTGGAGCGTGAGGAGTTTGAGCTGTTTTTCCAACCGCAAATCCATCTGGCCACAGGCGATCTGGCAGGAGTCGAAGCATTGATGCGCTGGCGACGGCCTGGTCATGGCATGGTGGCACCTGGCGAGTTCATTCCCTTGGCCGAGGAGACCGGTTTGATCATTGCCATGGGGAACTGGGCCTTGAACGATGCCTGTCAACGGGCCATGCGCTGGTTTGCGGCCGGGGTGACACCGTTCCGGGTGGCGGTGAATCTCTCCGGGTTGCAGTTCGAGCAGCCCGATTTTGTGCAACGGGTGACCGAGGTGTTGGCTGCAAGCGGGTTGGAGCCGCAGTGGCTGGAGTTGGAGTTGACCGAGAGCATTGCCATGGGAGATGCGGTGGAGACCTTGATCAAGCTCAAGTCGCTCTCCGAAGTCGGGGTACGGCTCTCCATCGACGATTTTGGCACCGGTTTTTCGTCTTTGAAATATCTGAAGCGTTTTCCGATTGATACCTTGAAGATCGACCAGTCGTTCGTGCGCAACTGCGCCAAGGATCTGGAAGATGCGGTGATCATTCGGGCGGTGATCGGGTTGGCCCACAGTCTGGGTTTGACCGTCATTGCCGAGGGTGTGGAGCTGCGCGAGCAGATTGATTTTCTGGAGGTGCATGGCTGCAACGAGGTGCAGGGGTATTTTTATGGTCGTCCCATGCCTGAGGAGGCATTGTTGGAGTTTTTGCGGAAACGGGGCTGAGCGATGCGCTGGTGCGGGCCGTGGTGGGCGCTGATCGGGCTGTTGGGGGTGGTCTCCTGGGGCCGGGCCGGGGAGAGCCGGCCTGTTGTGGAGCGGGAGTTTGCGGGTATGCCGTTTGTGCAGGTTCCGGCGGGCTGTTTTCAGATGGGCAGTCCGGAACAGGAGGCCGGGCGCGATGCCGATGAAGGGCCTCGGCATGAGGTGTGTCTGGATGGGTTCTGGATCGGGCGGCATGAAGTGACTCAGGGGGAGTGGCTGCGGGTGATGGGGAGCAATCCGGCCCACTTTGCCTTGAGTGAACACCATCCGGTGGAAAAGGTGAGTTGGGAGCAGGCGCAGCTGTTCATCGGCAAGCTGAACGGGTTGGGGGTGGGCACCTTCCGGTTGCCGAGCGAAGCGGAGTGGGAGTATGTGGCACGGGCTGGCAGTCAGACTGCATATGCGTTTGGTATGGTATTGGATGCGGACAGAGAGGCCAATTTCAAAAGGGTGCGTGCTGGTCAGACCTTGAGTCTGTTTCGTGGGAATACGCTGCCGGTGGAGAGTTTTCCGGCCAATCGCTGGGGGGTGTTTGACATGCATGGCAATGTGTCGGAGTGGGTGCAGGATTGGTATTGTGAGGAGTTTTATCGTTTGCTTGTGCCGCGCCATAAAAATCCGCTCTGTGTGGATGACTCCAGCGGTTTTCGTGTGTTGCGGGGCGGATCGTGGTATGATGAAGATGTGCATGTGCGGTCTGCGGATCGGGGCTGGAGTACGCCGGACAACCGTCATGTGACGATTGGTGTGCGACTGGTGCATGCGGCGGAGCTGGAGAGAGAGCCATGAAAAGCAGGCGACTGTGGGCAGTGTGGATCGGCATGGGTGTGGTCATGACCTCCGGCAGTGCGTCCGGGGTGTGGACGCGGGAGGAGTGTCCTCCTGGCATGACGGCAGAGCAGTGTCGGGCAGAGGGGGGGGCAGGCGAAGAGCGTGGCCGACGCCAGAAGGAGGTGCCGGCGCGTCCCCCTCAGCCGCAGTCGGGTGAGCGAGAGCAGCAACAGAAAGAGGAGATGCTGCGTCGGCAGCAGGAAGAGCAGATCCGTCAACAGCGACAAAGACAGGAGCAACAGGAAGAGCAGAGTCGTCAGCAACGGCGTCAGAGACAGGAGCAGCCGCAGCAGGAAGAGCAGAGTCGTCAGGAGCGTCGGCAGAGACAGGATCAGCAGCAGGAAGAGCAGAGTCGTCAGCAACAGCGTCAGAGACAGGAGCAGCAGGAAGAGCAGAGTCGTCAGGAGCGTCGGCAGAGACAGGAGCCGCAGCAGGAAGAGCAGAGTCGTCAGCAACAGCGTCAGAGACAGGAGCAGCAGGAAGAGCAGAGTCGTCAGGAGCGTCGGCAGAGACAGGATCGGCAGCAGGAAGAGCAGAGTCGTCAGCAACAGCGTCAGAGACAGGAGCAGCAGGAAGGGCAGAGTCGTCAGCAACAGCGTCAGAGACAGGATCAGCAGCAGGAAGAGCAGAGCAGCCAGGAGCGGCGGGAGCGACGGGAAGAGCGTCAGCGTCAGCAACAGCAGATGCAAGAGCAAAAAGAGCAGCAGCGCCAGCAACGTCAGGAAGAGGAGTTGCGTATCCGGCAGTCGCGTCCACCGTCAGAAGCTGTGCCAGCGATCCGGGAAGAGCGGAGTCGGCGTTCAGACGTACCTCCGGTTGCGCCTCGGGACGAGGGGGTCAGGTCGCAGCCCCACCCGCCGGAGCGCGGGCGTGGTGGGCGTGTTGAGCCGTCGCGCCCGGAAGAGCGACCGGATGCTTCTTCTGGTACGATTCCGGGGATTGGGATCCAAGCGCCTGCGGCTGCGGGGATGGATCCTGGCGCGCAGCGGTCGTCGCAGCGGAAATTCGGTGCCCAGGAGCGGCGTGCTGACGAACGGCGTGCCGAGGAGAGCGGGCGTCGCCGGGTGCAGGTGACGCCGGAGACTGCCGTGATTCCGGATGCCTCCCGTTCAGCGGTCACGATTCAGCATCGTACCGGGTCTGGATCCGAAGTGCGGGTTTTTTCGCGGCGTCTGCCCAATGGCCGCCAGCAGGTGGAAGCCTACCAAACGACCCTTGATCCGGAGCGTAAGATCCGTACCCGGCTTTATCATGATGGGCGTCGGGTGGAGACCGGACCGGATTTTGTGACCCGTTCGGCCCCGGGGCGTCCGACCGTGACCACCTTTGGCAATGGTTTGCGTGAGGCCTATCTGCCGGATCGGCGGCGTTATTTTCACGAGAGCTTTGCCGTGCGGCGTGATCGTCATGGCGTGGAGCAGCGTGTGATCGAGCGGACCGTCTATGTGACGCGGGTGCAACGGGAGTTGGTGGTGTTGCCACAGCCGGTGGTCCAGACCTATGTGATGGTTCCGGTGCGCAACACCGTGGTTTACAGTTATCGTCCGACCTGGTATGAGCGGCCCTATTATTCTTTGTTTTTGATGCCGTTGGCGACTCCGGTGGTGGTCGGTTCCAGTTGTCTGTTGTGTCCGCCGCCGGTGGTACTGTTTCAGGAGCCGGTGACCGTCTATCGGGAGCCGGTGGATTTGTTGTCGGATCGGATTCTGGCCAGTGCCGTGGATGAGGGGTATGGCACGCGCATGCGTCTGGCTGAGCAGGATGCCGAGATCCGAGGCTTGTCAGCGACCGTGTCCGCACTTCAGGCCGAGGTGGCGGCAGCGGCCCATACGGATGCGGATCTGCGTGCCCAGCTGGCCGATCAACAGGAGCAGTTGGATGCCTTGCAGGCCCGTCTGGACGCTGAGGAGGAGGAGGAGGAGATTCCCATGCCGGTTCCGGCGCCGGTGCGGCGTCAATTCCGCCAGCAGGTGCAAGAGGATCTGAATGCCCATCAGCACAATCAACCGCTCTCTCTGGCCGATCTGATCAACAGCTCCAGGGGGAGGGAGTATATCTTTCAGGTGGCAGACTCCCTGGAGGCAACGGAAACCCAATCCAACGAGGAGTGTTCATTGCAGACCGGTGATCTGGTGCGATTGGAACGGATCCCGGAAGCGGATGCGGCCTTTGCGACCGTGCGGGTGGTGACGGGCCGCAGCGCCAGTTGCCGGGCCAACTCTCTGGTGCATGTCAGTCTGTGGGATTTGCAGGAGATGCTCAACCGTTATCGACACCGTTTGGAGGAGAACATGCAACAGCTCCACAAGGGGTTGAAACCTGTCTGATCGTCTCTGTCTGGCATGGAGTCGGAGGAGATCATGGAACGCAATGAAGATTATTATTCTGCTGCCTGTCGTCATCTGGCAGCGGCGCGCTTGTTGGAGGAGCATCAACGTCTGCTGACAGCCGATCACCTGAATGGTTTTGCTGCGGAGTGTTTTTTGAAACATGCGATGGTCCAATCCGGGAACAGCATTCCAAAAAAGCATATCGATCAGTTGAGGAGTGATATGGCATCCTGTATCGATGCGGCCCGGTTTCCAGACCTGTTGGCCGTGTGGTCTGTGTGTAGAGCTTCGTTTGCGGAGTGGCGTGCTTCGGATCGTTACATTGGGACCAGGGAGTTGGAGAGCGCATTGTTGAGGTGTGAGGCGGGGGTGGCATTGTGGGAGAGACGCCGGGATTGTGTGCGGCGGATGGCGGAGCTTTTGGGGACAGCTGGGGAGGAAGACCATGTGGGATGATTGCCTGGTGGCACCCGGAACATTATGGTTTGATGAGGCATCAAGTCGTGCCCTGGAGGTGTTGCAGGAGTGGCGTGAGGAGGCGGGCGAACTCTCCTGCCCGAATATTAAGGAAGCGTTGGCAATCCTGGTTCGGGATGTTCATGGTCGTTGCGGAGTGGTGTTGTCCGACCGCGGTGTACGGATGGGTTCTTTGGATACTCTGCGCGAAAGGTTGCGTCAGGCTTTGGGTCCGCATGCCCTGCCAGATCAGGCGGTGTTGTTGACTCCAGCGGAACATGTGGCAGCGCATGCCGTCTGGAGTGATCCTGCCCTGGTGAGGGTGGGGGAGGATGGCTGTTTTTGGTTGTTGGACCGGTTGCAGACCAATCAGGAGTGGCTGGTTTCACCGTTGCGTACTCAACCGGTGGTGCCGTTGGGGGTGGGCTACAGCATCAAGGGCGGGGTGGGGCGCAGTACGGCCTTGGCCATGCTGGCTCTGGCCATGGCGCGCGCAGGACGGCAGGTGGTGGTGCTGGATCTGGATCTGGAGGCTCCGGGGATCGGCGAGATGCTGCTGGCAGAGCCGGATCGGCCAGAGCGTGGGGTGATCGACTGGTTGAGCGAAGCCTTGATCGGCAATCTGGATCATCTGCTTGAGGATATGGTGGGTGAAGCCACGGCGCGGGAATATTTTGACACATTTGGCAAACTGTGGGTCATTCCGGCTGCTGGAGTCAAGACACGGGAATACATGAATAAACTGGGACGTGTGTACATGCCGACCTATGACCCTGGAAGCGGTCGGATGCAGCGGTTGGCGTATCGACTGGATCAACTGCTCGGGCAGATCACAGAGCGGTTGCACCCGGATGTGGTCTTGCTGGATGCGCGGGCCGGGCTGCATGACATGGGCGCAGCCGTCGTGACCCAGTTGGGTGCCCAGGTCTTTTTGTTCAGTCGGGATGACGCCCAATCCTGGCGCAGCCTTGAGTATCTGTTGGTGCATTTGCAACGCTCTCGTCAGATCGGGATCCGGGATGAAGATTCTGATCTGCGTCTGCGCATGAAAATGGTGGCCTCCATGATGGAAGATTTTGGTACATCCCTGCGCGTCTGGAAGGAGCGGGCCTATGATGTCTGGAACTGCCTGTATGATCGCGCAGACGATACACCCTACGGCTTTTCTGCCACGGATGACGCGGCACCCCATCACCCTCTGGTGGTCGGATTTACGCCGTTTGTCCGGAAAACAGCCTTGAATCACAAAGAGATCCGGGAGCAATGGGATCTGTTGTTCCCCGCCTTTCAGGGATTTGTCGAGCAGGCACAGATGCTGATGTTCATCCAGGAAGAGCCATGAAGAGGATGCTCCCGTGTCAGCAGACACGCAGCGCCATCCGTCGGTTGGGTGCGGAGCCGGTCAAGGCACAGGCCAACCTGAAACTGGAGGATCCGCGTATTTTGTATTTTCCGGTGCGCCACAAAGAGGCTTTGCACTGGGATGTCAGTGTGGTGATCGGCATGCGCGGAGCAGGCAAGAGCCTGTGGACCGCGGCGTTGAACAATCCTGGCATCCGTACCATCATGGCGCGGGAATGGGGGGTGGATCTGTGGAACCATCTGGATGTTCATGTGGCCTTTGGACAGGATCTCTCGGAGGGGGGATTCCCGGCCTCTTCGACCTTGGAAGAGTTGTGGCGTGTCATGCCGAGCCTCGATCCGGTGGTGCTTTGGAAAACCGTTCTGTTCAAACGGGTCGTGGAGGAGATGGGCAGCTGTGAGGCGTTCATGGCCTTGACCAGTTGGCGTGCGCGGGTGGAGTGGGTCCGGGATCAGGTGGAAATCAGTAATGGTCTTTTGCAACGTTTTGATCAGGAGTGGAGCCGGCGGGGCCGTAAGCTGTTGGTGGTTTGGGATGCCTTGGATCTTTTGGCCGATGATTGGAACCGTATGCGGCTTCTGGCCAGGGGTGCGCTCCGTTTCACCCAGACCTTGCGCATGACAACCTCCATGCGTGGCAAGCTGTTTTTGCGGCCTGACATGTATGAGGATGATGATTTGTGGACCTTTGCGGACAGCTCCAAATTGAAGCAGAGCCGTGTGGAGTTGTCCTGGTCGTCCGTGGATCTGTATGGATTGCTTCTGCAACGGTTGATCAATGATCCGGATCACGGTGCAGAGATTCGGGCGGGGTTGGGTATGCCGGATGGTGATCCGGACCCTGTGCGCGGTTATGGGTTGCCTGGCGACTTTCGGACAGAGGAACGGGTGAATGAGGCGATTCATGCCATGGCCGGGGCCTACATGGGGAGTAACCGGCGGCGTGGGAATACCCATACCTGGATTCCCAACCACCTTGCCGATGCCAAAGGACGGGTGAGTCCGCGCAGCCTGTTGTTGGCCATGGGTGCGGCAGCGCGTGTTACCGGGGAGAGATTTCCTGCCCATCCACAGCCATTACATTACGAGGCCATACGTACGGGTGTGGCGACCGCATCCGAGACCCGGGTGGATGAGTTGGCCGAGGATTATCCCTGGATCAAACCTCTGGTGGAGGCATTGTCCGGTCTGTTGGTTCCTTGTCCGGCTGAAGAGTTGACCAGTCGCTGGGATGGAACAACATTGCAGCGGATGAAAAAAGCTGGAAAACTGCCGCCACGACGTTTTACCAGCGACCCGGTGCGGGCCGGCAATCCCATGGCGCTCATCGATGATCTGGAGGAGTTGGCCGTTTTGTGGAGAATCTCGGATGGCCGCATCAATATTCCGGACATTTTCCGCATTCAAACCGGCATGAAACGCAAAGGCGGTGTGCCTCCGGTGCAATAATGGCGCGGGAAATGGGGCTGGTTGGCGTGTTGATCGGCGCGGATCGGCACGCTTCGGCAAAATGGGTTGCGTTTGGATGATTGCTGGACTATAATTTTGCGTTGCGGTATTGATGGCCGCACTTCGATAGGATGCTCCCACTCTATTTTTACGCTCAGCAAGGGATCTCAACCGTGAAAAAAAAGATCTTCTTCTTCGGCAATGGGTCCGCAGATGGCAAGGCGACCATGAAGGCCATCCTGGGTGGCAAGGGTGCCAATCTGGCGGAAATGTCGCGTATCGGGATTCCGGTTCCGGCAGGCTTTACCATCAGTACCGAAGTGTGTACCTATTTTTTTAAACATAATGGTCACTATCCGGACGAATTGCGTGCCGGGGTGGACAAGGCGTTGTCCAAGGTGGGCAAAGCCATGGGAAGCCGCTTTGGCGATCCCCGCAAACCGTTGCTGCTGTCGGTGCGTTCCGGTGCCCGGGTCTCCATGCCTGGCATGATGGATACCGTGCTGAATCTGGGGTTGAACGAAGAGACCTTGCAGGGGCTTCTGACCCAATCCGGCGATGCCCGGTTTGTCTATGACTGCTATCGTCGTTTTATTCATATGTATGCCAATGTGGTGCTCGATGTGCCCCACGAACGGTTTGAAGAGACCCTGACCCACGAGAAGAAACGGCTCGGCAAACAGCAGGACGTGGAAATGAGCGCCGATGACTGGCGCGTCCTGGCCGAACAATACAAGGCCATTGTCCTGGAAGTGACCGGCAAACCCTTTCCGGAGGATCCTCTGGAGCAGCTCTGGGGTGCGATTGGGGCGGTCTTCAACTCCTGGCATGCGGATCGCGCCATCACCTATCGGCGGCTCAACAACATCCCGGAGGATTGGGGAACAGCGGTCAATGTCCAGGCCATGGTGTTTGGCAACATGGGGATGGACAGTGCCACGGGTGTGGCCTTCACCCGCGATCCGGCCACGGGGGACAACCGTTTCTTTGGCGAATTCCTGATCAATGCCCAGGGCGAAGATGTGGTGGCCGGCATCCGGACCCCGCAAGAGATCACCATCGATGGCAAAAATCGGGCACGCTCTCCCCATTCCGCCATGGAAGAGGTCATGCCCGCGCTCTACCAGGAGCTGGTGACCCTGTACAAACGGCTGGAAGGCCATTTCCGCGACATGCAGGATCTGGAGTTCACGGTCCAGCAGGGCAAAATGTGGTTGTTGCAGACCCGCAACGGCAAACGGACCGTGCAGGCTGCACTGCGCATTGCCCTGGATATGGTCAAAGAGGGGCTGATCACCCCACGGGAAGCGATCATGCGCGTCAAGCCCGAAGATCTCAATCAACTGCTCCATCCCACCCTCGATCCCAAAGCCAAACGGACGATCCTGGCCACAGGTGTCGCAGCCTCGCCGGGCGGGGCGGTCGGTGAGGTGGTCTTCACCCCGGAAGATGCGGTGCAATGGGTCTCCGAAGGACACAAGGTGATCCTGGTGCGTGAAGAGACCAGCCCCGAGGATATCCACGGCATGCATGCTGCCCAGGGCATTGTCACGGCGCGGGGTGGGGCCACTTCGCATGCGGCAGTGGTGGCGCGCGGCATGGGACGCCCCTGCGTCTCCGGCTGTCATGACCTGGAAATCGATATGAAAGCCGAAACCTGTACGGTCAAAGGGGTGGTGCTGCGCAAAGGCGATTGGATCACCATCGATGGCGATGCCGGTCAGGTGTTGCAGGGCCGCATCCCGATGATCGAACCGCAGTTGACCGGTGATTTTGACCAGTTCATGAAAATGGCCGATGTGGTGCGCCATATGAAAGTGCGTGCCAATGCCGATACTCCGACCGATGCGGAAAATGCCGTGCGTTTCGGTGCCGAAGGGATCGGTTTGTGCCGGACCGAACACATGTTCTTCAAGGACAACCGCATTCTGGCCGTGCGCGAGATGATCCTGGCCCAGGACGAGGCCGGTCGTCGCACGGCTCTGGACAAGATCATGCCCATGCAGAGGTCCGACTTTGAAGAGATCTTCCGGGTCATGAAAGGGCGTCCGGTCACCATTCGCCTGCTCGATCCGCCGCTGCACGAATTTCTCCCCCACGAGGTCAAGGAACAGACCGATGTGGCCGAAGCCATGGGCGTGGAACTGAAAGAGATCCAAAGCCGGGTCTCGGCGCTCAAGGAGTTCAATCCCATGCTGGGCCATCGCGGCTGTCGATTGGGCATCACCTACCCCGAAATCTACGAGATGCAGGTGCGTGCCATCATGGAGGCGGCCTGTGGTCTGGTCAAAAATGAAGGGTTCACGATTATCCCGGAAATCATGATTCCTCTGGTGGGTCTGCCTCAGGAGTTGAAATTCCTGAAAGTCCGCTGTCTCGAGGTGTGCCGGAATGTGATGGAGAGCACAGGTGTCAAGATCGATCTGCTCATCGGCACCATGATCGAGCTGCCCCGTGCGGCCCTGGTTGCGGATCTGTTGGCCGAAGATGCGGAATTCTTCTCCTTTGGCACCAATGATCTGACCCAGACCACCTTGGGTATTTCGCGGGACGATGCCACTCCGTTCATCTCGGCCTATCTGGAAAAGGGATTGGTGGCCAAGGATCCCTTTGTCTCGTTGGATCAGACCGGGGTTGGCCAGTTGGTGGAGATGGGGGTCAAGCGTGGTCGTGAGGCGCGCAAGTCGATCAAGATCGGGGTGTGTGGCGAACATGGCGGGGATCCGGCCTCCATTGGTTTCTTTGAAAAAGTGGGTCTGGATTATGTCTCCTGTTCCCCCTTCCGGGTGCCGGTGGCCCGTCTGGCTGCTGCCCAGGCCGTGATCGCGGAGTGATACGGAAATATACCGCGACCATTCAATACCCAACCATCAGGGGTCCAGGGGGGTTACCCCCCTGGTGGGGTCCAGGGGCAAAGCCCCTGGTGGGGTTTGGGGCAAAGCCCCAAGAAAACAAGTTACACATTCCAAACTGGTTGCGGTTGATTCCCCCGGGCACCAGCAGAGGTCAGACTCAATGCGGGGGTGGGGATGGGTACTTTTGAGTATTCTGCCCTGGATGGTCGGGGCCGCACCCGGAAAGGCGTCGAGGAGGGGGAGTCGGCCCGTGAGGTGCGTGACCGGCTCCGGGAGTTGGGGTTGACGCCTGTGACCATGCGGGAGATTCAACAGGGCATCCCTCAATCCCATGCCCCGTTGCTCTCCCCAACGCGCGGTGTGGGCGGGGCAGATCTGAACCTGGCCACCCGGCAGTTGGCCACCTTGTTGAAGGCGGCCTTGCCGGTGGAAGAGGCGTTGCATACCGTTTCCCAGCAAACCGATCACAAGAAATTGCGCGTCATTCTGTTGGCTGTGCGTGCCCGGGTGTTGGAAGGGCGTTCTCTGGCCCAGGCTTTGGGCGATTTTCCCACCCTGTTTTCGGATCTCTATCGGGAAACCGTGGCTGCCGGCGAAAGCTCCGGTCGTCTGGACAGCGTGCTGGAGCGGTTGGCCGATTATCTGGAAAAGGCGCACAAACTGAAATCCGGAGTGGGTCTGGCGTTGATCTATCCTGGTGTGGTGGTGTTTTTCTCCCTGCTCGTGGCCGGGGCATTGGTTGCTTATGTAGTTCCTGAAATAACAAAAGTATTTAGTGATTTTGGTCAGGAGCTGCCGCCACTCACCCGTGGTTTGATTGCCTTGTCTGATTTCTTGCGCTTTTATGGCCATTGGTTGTTGTTGGGAGTGGGGGTGGCTTGGGTGGGGGTGCGGTTGTTGATGCGCCGCGAGCCGGTGCGTTATTTCTGGCATCGGGTGTTGTTGCATTTGCCAGTCAGTGCGGCGTTGGTGCGCGGGATCAATACGGCCCGGTTTGCTCGCACATTGGGGATTTTGACCGGCAGTGGTGTACCGATTCTCGATGGGTTGCGCATCACCGGACGCGGAGTGGCCAATCTGCCCATGCGTGCAGCGGTCCAGCGGGCTGCCGAGCGGGTGCGTGAGGGGGGGAGTGTCCATCAGGCATTGGGCGAGAGTCGCATTTTTTCTCCGCTGGTGGTGCATCTGATTGCCAGCGGCGAGGCGAGCGGCAATCTGGCCAATATGCTGGATCGGGCGGCTGAGGCCCAGGAGCAGGAGGTGGAGACCTTGATCGGGGTTTTGACCGGCCTGATGGAACCGGTGTTGATTTTCCTGATGGGTGGAATGGTTTTGACCATTGTGGTGGCGATTCTGTTGCCGATTTTCAATTTAAACCAGTTGATTCAATGAGAAGAGTGACGATGAACAAGAGTGCGCAGGCCGGTTTCACGTTGATTGAGATCATGGTGGTGGTGGTGATTCTGGCGGTGTTGGCCACTTTGGTGGCGCCGAAGATCATGAGTCGTCCGGGCGAGGCCCGGTTGGTGAAGGCCAAACAGGATATTCTGGCTTTGGAATCGGCCTTGAATCTCTACAAGCTGGACAACTATGTCTATCCCAGTACGGATCAGGGATTGGATGCATTGGTGCGCAAACCGAATGTGGAGCCGGTTCCCCAGAACTGGCGGGATGGGGGGTATCTGGCGCGTTCCCCGCGCGATCCCTGGGGGCGGCCTTATCTGTATCTGCGCCCTGGCGTGCATGGGGAGTTTGATCTGTATACCTTGGGTGCGGATGGCGTTGAGGGCGGGGATGGGGATCAGGCCGATATCGGCAACTGGAATCTGGAAGGCGGGCGTGGCACGGG
This sequence comes from Magnetococcales bacterium, assembly GCA_011089965.1. Taxonomy (GTDB): domain Bacteria; phylum Pseudomonadota; class Magnetococcia; order Magnetococcales; family Magnetaquicoccaceae; genus Magnetaquiglobus. The sequence goes on along the minus strand of JAANAU010000017.1, from coordinate 10,195 downwards.
CGGACGCTGATATCAGGGGTCCAGGGGGGTTACCCCCCTGGTGGGGTCCAGGGGCAACGCCCCTGGTGGGGTTTGGGGCAACGCCCCAACAAAACAGATTGAACCTTCCAAAAGGTTTCCGGACCGAGAGGGGATTCACGCTGTTGGAGTTGTTGGTGGTCCTTTTGATCATCGGCATTCTGATGGGCATGGCAGTGCTTTCCATTGTTCCGCGTTCTTTGGATAAAGAGGTACGGGAGGAGTTGAGTCAGCTCAAGATCCGCATGGATCTGGCGCGTCATGAGGCGGTGATCGCTGCCCAGGAGTGGGGGATTCGGTTTGCTGCTGCGGGTTATGAGTTTGTGCAGTTGGATGAAGAGAAACAGTGGCAGCCGGTTGTGGAGGCAGAGCGCATGTGGCAACCGTATCATCTGCCCGAGGGGTGGCAGGCCGAATTGCAGGTGGAAGGGATGGTTTGGAACCGGCCTTTTCAACCCGAGGATCCTCCCCATGTGGTGTTGGCTGCCGACGGGTCGGTAACGCCGTTCAGTTGGGAGGTGAAGGTGCTGGCCAGTCGGGCGGAGCGGGTGAGGTATCGTCTGTTGGCGGGTTTGACCGGGCGGGTCCGGATCGAGCCGGTGACCCAGCCATGATCCGGAGGGCTGGACAGATCCAGGGGTTTACCTTGCTGGAGACCGTGGCGGCCCTGGCTGTGCTGGCCGTGGCTTTGGCAGCGTCGTTGCGGGTGGCTGCCGAGCAGACCCGCAATGCGGCCTATCTGCGGGATCGCACTTTGGCCCACTGGGTGGCCTTGAATCAGGCTGCCGAGCGTCGCGTGCGTCGGGAGTGGCCGGAGCCTGGGGTGGTGCGGGGCATGGAGTCGCTGGCCGAACAGGAGTGGCATTGGACGGTTCTGGTCTCGACCACACCAGAGAGTCACATGCGTCGGATGGAGATTCTGGTGCGAACCACCCCGAAAGAGAGCAGTGAGCCTTTGGCCCGTCTGGAAGCGTTTCTGGTCAAGCCATGAATTCCCCCCTTTTGATGCAAGTGAAACAGCGCGGTTTTACGTTGTTGGAGGTTTTGGCTGCTTTGGCCGTATTTGCGGTCATGTCGGCCATGGCGTATGGGGGGTTGAATGCGTTGTTGCAGGCGCGGGCGCAGGGGATGCAGAAGATGGAGGAGTTGGGTGAGCTGCGCACTTTTTTTCTGTTTTTTTCCAAGGATGTTGAGCAGTTGATTGCCCGGGGCGCGTGGGATGGGAGTCGGCGTCTGGCTCCGGCATTGGTGGGGCGGGATGGGGCGAGCCAGTTTCTGGAGTTGACCCGGAGTGGTCGGCCCAATCTGCGTGCCTTGCCCCGGAGTGGTTTGGAGCGGGTCGGTTATGCCCTGGAAGAGGGGAAGCTGGTGCGGCGTGCCTGGCCAGCGTTGGACCGGGTGAGCGATGCCGTGCCCGAAGCCGAAATCCTGTTGGAACAGGTGAGCGAGATCGAAATCCGGTTCATGGGAGGGGATGGACAGTGGCGTGGCGATTGGCCACCGGTTGTGGCCCCGGCTGGGGGAGGGGGTGGCGGTCAGCCGCCATACGATCCGGTGGTGGCAGTGCCTCGGGCGGTGGAGATCGTGGTGCGGAAAGAGGGGTGGGGCCGGGTGCGGCGGCTGTTTGAGATGGCAGGGGCCAGGTGAACATGGGCAGGGCGCGCGGGGCGGCTTTGTTGACCGCTTTGTTGATCGTCTCGGTGGCAGTGGCCGTGACTGCTGCCATGCTGTCGGCCCAGCATCTGGAGATCCGCAAGAGTGCAACGATTCTCAATCGGGATCGGGCCATGCAGTTTGCTTTGGGGGGTGAGGCCTGGGCCATGGGGATTTTGACCCGGGATGCGACAGAAGGCAACATCGACCACTTGAATGAGATCTGGGCTGCCACTCCCCCCCCGATGCCCATCACCGGCGGCTCGGCAACAGGCCGGATTCATGATCTGCAAGGCCGTTTCAATCTCAATAATCTGTTGGTGGACGGCAAGCAGAGTCCGGTGGACCGGCTCCGGTTTGAGCGGTTGTTGGGTGTGGTGGGGTTGAATCGGGGGTTGGCGGTGGCGGTGATCGATTGGATCGATGCGGATGATGTGGTGGCAGGACCGGGTGGGGCCGAGGATGTTAGTTATACCAGTAAAAACCCGCCTTATCGTGCGGCCAATCAGAAGATGGTCTCGCCATCGGAGTTGCGTTTGATTGAGGGTTTTTCCGGCGAGGGATTGGAGCGTCTGCTGCCGTTGGTCACTGCCCTGCCCGAGCGCACGGAGCTGAATATCAACACCGCACCCGTGGAGATATTGATGACTTTGGTTGAAAATATGAGTCAAACCGATGCCGCGATTTTGGAGGAGAAGCGGCGTTCGGACAAGGGGTTGAGCGATCTGGCCCCGTTGCTGGCCAATCCGGTCCTGCAAGGCAAGGATGTGTTGTCTGCCGGTTTTGGGGTGGGCAGTCGTTATTTCCTGGCAGAAGGCGAGGTCCGTCTGGGCCGCGCCCGCACCCGTCTGACCAGCCTGCTCCATCGCAAGGATGGCAAGGTGAGCGTGCTGCGCAGGGTGCAGGGCGGGGAGTATTGAACGGAAGATGCTCGTGGCATTTCCGAATCAGATGAAATGTGTTTCTTTGATTGCCATTCTGTAGGATTTGTAAGATTCTATAAATTTTGATCCAAAAGTATTGAGTTTTTCATGAAGATCATGATATTTTAGAGTGTCCTCTGGTGATCCATTCCATTCGCCGCGATCCACATTCCAGGCTGGCATGAGTACGAACCGATCTTTTCTCATTCTGTCTGAGAAGAAATATGTGGAAGTGAACGAGCTTAATGCATGAAAAGATCTTATTAGATCTGACGTTCTTTGTTTCAGTTGGGTATCGATAAATGCATGGTCGACAGAATTGAAAAAATCAACATATCTGGACAAAATCTTCCACTTTTCGTAATAGTAATGACAGTTTGTGGTGAGGTCTTCAATGATGGATTCTATTTCGTCGCTGGAAATGATTTTTTGTGATTGATCGATGATCGCTCTGTCATGTTTTTTGATTTGGTCAGAGTTGGTTGGGTTTGGACTGGATGGGCTTTTTGGGGCATCGGTTGGTGTTGTTGTTGTTGCTGTTGCTGTTGCTGTTGCTGTCATGGAAATATCAGGCTTGGGATCAGTGATGCGTCTTAATCTGTACAAGCGGGCAACCCCGGCTTTTTTTGCCAGCTCTTTTTCGCCAAGATCATCGAAAGTAATTTTTTTGTTATCATTCATCTTGGCAAGGTTGAAAAAAATATCGGTCACATGAATTTCGCCAGGAGACGTAATCGGTTCAATCCTGGATGCCAGGTTCATCTGTTTACCAATGAAACCTTTGTCAGTCTTGCGGATTGGGTCAGGACCAATGAAAACCGGACCTGCATGCAAGGCGATCCGAATGGATAAATTGTTGGGCAGATGGTATTGTTCCCAGTTGGTATTATTGAAAAAATCTCTGATATCCAGTGCAAAATCGCTTATTTTATACGGATCTGAGGAGACCGCCATGATGGCATCACCCCACGTATTGATATCTTTGAAGTCGCTGCGGTATTTATCCGCAATTTCACCGATTAAAGGCATAATCTTTTCGGCATAGACTTTGAGTTGGTGGTCGTTTAATTGACTGAATCCGGAAATGTCAGAAAAGAAGATTGCGCAAGTTTCCATGGTGTCATATCCTTGAATGGTGTCTTTAGCCACAATGAATCATCTTTGTGTCTCGTCAAGCCACAATTTGTTTATTCGGTGGCTTTTTTTTGTAGATTTTAATCATGCCATGAAACCGGAATTGTTTCAAGGATGATCGCGCAGTGTGGATATGCGGGCACCGAAGAAAGAAGGGGGGGGCAATTCAGATCTGTCCTCCCAACGCCTTGAACAGCCCGATGGCAGCGTTCAGGCGGGCCTGGCGGAGTTGCGGGAGTTCGTCCTGTATCTGCAACAGCGTGCGTTGTGCTTCCAGGACACTGATAAAATCATTGGCCCCGGCCTGGTGGCGGGCCTCGACCAGCCGCAGGGACTCTCTGGCTGTGGCAAGGGAGGTCTGTTGGGCGCGCTCCTGATCGGCCAGCCAATGAAGGGCGGAAAGATTATCCTCCACATCCTTGAGCGCAGCCCGGATGGTCTTCTGGTAGGCAGCCACAGCGGCCTGTTGTTTGGCCTCGGCCAGCTCTGTCGCGCCCTGGGTCTTGCCGTGATCAAACAGGGATGCCACCAGAGAGCTGCTCAAATTCCAGAACAGGGCGGTTGGTGAGAGCAGGGTGGAGAGGTCTGAGCTGGCATAACCCCGCTGGGCAGTCAGTTGGATGGTGGGAAACAGGGCGGCACGGGCTGCGCGCAGATCGGCACGGGCTGCGGCCAGATCGGCTTCGGCCTGTCGGATGTCCGGGCGGCGGGTCAAAAGGGTGGCGGGCACTCCTGGAGCAATCGCCGGGATGTGCAGTTGATCCAACGCGTCGGTGATCTCCTGGATGCGCGTTAAAGGTTGTGTGGAGAGCAGTGCCAGGGCATGTTCGGCCTGGTCGTGCAACATCTCCAGGTTGGCCTGTTGGGCCGCAATGGCAGTCACGTTGTTTTTCTGGCGGATCTCATCCAGGGGAGAGAGATGGCCGACTGACACCTTGTGGGTGGTGATCTCCAGAATGCGGTCAGCCGTCATGCGGGAGTGTTGCAGGGTGGTGCGTCTGGCTTTGAGGGTCAGCAGGCGGACATAGGCGCTGGCCAGCTCGCTGGTCAGACTCCAGGTGACGATCTCTTGTTCCAGACGGCTGGATTCCAGTTCAGAAGAGGCCTTGTCGGTCAATGCCTGGTTGCGTCCCCGGTAATCCAGTTCGTAACTGGCGCGGAGTGCGACCTGGCTGGTCTGGACAATCGAACCCTTGGAGGTGGTGCCGCTGCGTTGGGCGCGCTGGTGACTGGCATCCAGCTCCAGTGCGGGCCACAAAGGACTGGCGGCCATGTTCAGACGGGCCTGGGCCTGGGCCAGCCGGGCGGTGACCGCCTGGATGTCGGGATGATGGGCGCGGGCACTCTCTTGCAGCCGATTCAGCGTGGGACTGCCCAAGGCCTGCCACCAGGAGTCGGGTTGCATGGCACGATCTTCTGTGGTTCCCAAATCCCGACGCCACTGGTTGGGAAGATCGAGAGGTGCTGTCAGCGGCGCAGATGGCTGGGGCGCACAGCCGGTGATGCTGCCTCCCAGCAGGAGTGCAGCCGCAATCGTTGAGAAAAAAGAGCGGGTCATGGGCATCACTTGTCGGCCAGGGCCACCACCGGATCCAGACGGGCAGCCTTGCGTGCGGGCATGAATCCGAACAACAGGCCCGTGGCCACGGCAAACCCGAAGGCCAGCAACACCGGAGTCGGGGAGAAGATGGCGGCAATCCCGAACTGCATGGCAATCAGCGCGGTCAACAAACCTCCGGCCACACCCAGCACGCCACCCAACAGACAGACCACCAATGCCTCCACCAGAAACTGGATCATGATGTCGCGACTGCGTGCCCCGACTGCCATGCGGATGCCGATTTCCCGGGTCCGTTCCGAGACGCTCACCAGCATGATGTTCATCACCCCGATGCCGCCGACCAGAAGCGATATGGCGGCAATGGATCCCAGCAGCAGGGTCATGGTGTTGCTGGTCTCATTGGCGGAATCAAGGAGTGATGCCATGTTGCGCACCTGGAAATCGACGATCTGATGCCGTTTGGTCAACAGGTTGGTGATCTCCTCCTGGGTGGCATCGATTTCGGCGATATTGTCCACCTCCACGTTGATGGTGCGGAGATGACGCTGGCCAAACAGGCGCAAGCTGCCAGTGGACAAGGGAATCAGAACCACATCATCCATGTCGCTGCCAAAAGGTGTGGCTCCCTTGGCCGACAGTGTGCCGATCACCTGAAACGGGATGTTTTTGATCAGGATGATCTGTCCCACCGGCTGGAGATCGTCCGGAAAGAGGTTCTGTACCACGGTCTGGCCCAGGACGGCAACCGGGGCAAACCCCCGCACATCCTGCTCGGTGAAAAAGATCCCCTGTTCCGGGTGCCAGTCGCGGGTGGCGGGAAAGTCGGCGGTGGTGGCTGTGGCCTGGGTTTGGGAGTCGTTGCTGCCATGACGCAAAGTGACCGAGCCGTTCATCTCCGGAACGGCCCGTTTGACGTTGGGCAGGCGGGTGATCTCGTCGGCGTCGTCGATGGTGAGGGTGGCGGTCGATCCGCCGGAGCCGCGCAGATTGGGGGCGCCGGAGCGCACCAGCAGCAGATTGGTGCCCATGGCCTGAATGCGACTTACCACCTCCTGTTTGGCCCCATCCCCCAAAGCGAGCATGGCCACCACCGATCCGACGCCGATGATGATCCCCAGCAGGGTCAGAATCGTGCGAAACAGATTGGCGCGCAACGCATGCAAGGCGGTCTTGACCGTTTCGGTCAGCTCCATGGCATGGCCTGTGCGCGGGCTGACAGGTGGAGGGGCTGACTCCGGATGGTCGTCAGATGAGCCGGTATCGGACTGGATGCGGCCATCCACGATGGTCACGATCCGCTTGGCCTCCTGGGCCACCTGGGGATCGTGGGTGATCAGGATGATGGTGTGACCCGCTCCATTCAACCGGTGCAACCAGGCGAGAATCTCCCGGCCTCCCCGGCTGTCCAATGCGCCGGTGGGTTCATCGGCCAGGATGATGCGTCCGCCGTTGATCAGGGCGCGGGCAATGGCCACCCGCTGTTGCTGGCCTCCGGAGAGTTGACTGGGTTTGTGGTGAATGCGCTCTTCCAATCCCAAGGATGCCAGCAGTTCTCCGGCTTTTTTGGTCCGGGTGGCTTTGGGCAGTCCGGCATACATGGCCGGCATCTCGACGTTCTCTTCTGCCGTGGCCGTGGGCAGCAGATTGTATTGCTGGAAAATGAAACCGAAAACGTGGCGGCGCAGTTCTGCCAGGGCATTGCGGTCGCAACCGGACAGATCGCGCCCTTCCAGGAGCATGCGTCCGCGTGTGGGGCGGTCCAGACAGCCGATCAGATTCATCAAGGTCGATTTGCCCGAACCCGAAGCCCCCATGATGGCCACGAATTCACCGGGCCAGATGTTCAAGGAGAGATCGTGCAGCACATCGACCGTCAGTGTGGAGGAGATATAGCTTTTGTCGACACGCTCCAGTTGGATCAATGGCATTGGCGTCATGGTCGGCCTCTGCCGCCTGAGGAGGGCCGTTTCATGAGCAGCGGAGAGTTGCCGGAGCTGGGACGTTTTTCGGGTGCGGCGATCACCACTTCGTCCCCTTCTTCCAGTCCGCTCAAAATCTGGGCCTGCAAGCGGTTTTTGACACCCACTTCCACGGTTCGGGATTCCGGTTTGCCATCGATCATCAGACGGACCGTGGTGCCGGGGGTGCGGTGGGCACGTTTTTCTTTATCTTTATCTTTATCTTTATCTTTGTCCAACGCGGCATTGCCCAGAGCCGAAACCGGAACCAGCAAGGCATCCGTGGCCGCAGCATGCACGAAAGAGACCTGTGCCGACATCTGAATCGCCAACTCCAGATCCGGATTGGAAACATCGAACAAGGCGTTGTAGAGAACCACATTGTTGACCACATCGGGTGTGGGCAGGATCTGACGCAACTGGCCGTGATGGCGTTTTTCCGGGCGTCCCAGGGTGGTGAACCAGGCGGGCATCCCCAGTTGCAGGCGGGAGATGTCGGCCTCGGAGACCTGGGTCCAGACCGTCATGGTGGTCAGGTCGGCAACGCGCATCAGGAGTGGAGCCTGTTGATTGGCGATCAGGGTCTGGCCCTGGCGGGCTGGCAGCGTGACCACGGTGCCACTCATGGGAGCCAGGATGCGGGTGAATGCCAGATTGGCCTCATTGGCCCGCAAGGATGCGGTGATCTGGCGGATCTGTGCGGTGAGTTGGGCCATTTGTGCAGCTGTGGTGCGGGTAGAGGTTTCGGCAGATTGCAGGGCCTCATGGCTGGTGGCATTGGCAGCCAGCATCTTTTTTTGACGTTCCAGTTGGTTGCGCGCCAGGGTGTGTTGGGCGCTTTTCTCTTCCAGTTGCGCCTCCAGTGCCTGGATCTGTGCCCGATCCGACTCCACTTTGGTGGCAAAGACCGTGGGATCGATTTCAGCCAGCAGTTCCCCTTCCCGGACCGTGGCACCGAGTGCGACATGGATCTTTTTGATTTGACCTGAGACCTGGGTGCCCACATCCACATAGGTCAAAGGGTGCAGGATCCCCAGGGCTGTGGTGGTCTCTTCGATGGTGCCCCGTGTCACCTTGGCAGTGATCAGGCGTCCCTGCTCCTCGTTGGTGCGTTGTTGCCAGACATGCCACCCGCCACCACTCAAGGCAGACAGCAGAACCGTGATGAGCACAATCCGTTTCCACGACATGGGGGAGTTGTTGGCCTCGTTGTTGACTGGCCAGGATCCGATGTGTCAAGATCGCAGTGGCTGTGGGAGGTGTTGATCGATTCTTTCATTTAACAAAAATGATGGTGCGGTTGTCAATTTTTCCGATGGCCTGACCGGGGAGGGGTGTGTTTCATGAAACGCTATGGGGTGGTTGTGTTGGTCGTGACCGGATGGGTTGCTGTTCCGATGCCGCTTGGGGCCGATTCCGGGGCTGCGGTGGGTGCGTTGAGCGGTGCTTTGATCGGTTCTTTGTCCGGTCCGGTCAAGAATCGGGTGGAGAATTCGTTGATTGGTGCTGTGGCCGGAGGGTTGCTGGGGTCGGCCATCGGTTCCGGACGGGCATACCATGGACCGGTGGTGGTGCAGCAGTCGCTGGAATATGCCCCGTCTTATCAGACGGCAACCTGGGTCCATCCCGAGAGTCGGGTTGCGTATGTCGTGACGCCGCGTCCGGCCTCCACCCTGGATGGTCGGGTGTGCCGGGAGGTGGAGATCCAGGGGGTGATCGATGCCCGGCGCGATACTCTGACTGGATTGGCCTGTCGCGATGGGGCAGGGCATTGGCGTCTGGTGGATCGGGTATCGGTGGTGACCGCGCCCGCGCCACTCTCCCCTGTGGTGGTCTCCCGTCCGGTCACCCGGTATACGGTGGTGGAACCGGCTCCGGTCTATTCGGTTCCCACAGTGGTCTATCCGGTTCCGCTCTATTATCCGAATCCGGTGGTGGTGTATCGCGAGCGCCGCACGGAACGGTATTATCAAAGGCCGCACCGACATGATGACCGGGGATGGGGGGAGCGCCGCTGGCGCCATCCGCGCGATTGATCATGCCGCACCCGGTCTGGACCATGTCCAACCGGGTGCGGGTCAATCCACTTCGGGACGGAACCGCAGATCCAGTTCCCGACACTCCCCGCATCCGGGCGGCGGCGGATCCACGGAGATGGTTTTGCTGATGGCGCGCATCACCGACTCGTCATACACGGCATTGCCCGAAGAGTGAACCACACGGGGGTTGAGCAGTGTGCCATCCAACCCCACCTGAACATGCACGATCACCTCCAGAGCGGCTTCGCCCCGCAATCCACCCGGTTTGCGCCAGTTGTCTCGCACCTTGTTGGTCACCCCGGCCTGCCAGCGTGACATGGCAAAAGAGGAGACCGTTGGCTCGTTGCTGGCTGTCGGATGGCTTTCGCCACGCACGGCAGCCTCGGGTTTGGACTCCTTCTGATGCTTGGCAATCGCCTTGCTCAGATCCAAGGGGGTCTCTTCGCTCGCTGGTTCGCTCTTGCTCTTCTGATGCTTGGCAATGGCCTTGCTCAGATCCAGAGGCGTCTCCTCAGTCGGTTTCTTTTCTGCCGGTTTTTCCGGTGGTTTTTTCTCCGGCGGTTTTTCTGCCGGTTTTTCCGGTGGTTTTTTCTCCGGTGGTTTTTCCGTCGGTTTTTCCGGTGGTTTTTCTGCCGGTTTTTCCGGTGGTTTTTTCTCCGGTGGTTTTTCGACCGGTTTTTCCGGTGTTTTTTCGACCGGTTTTTCCGGTGGTTTCTTTTCCGCGATCTTTTCAACCGGTTTTTCCGGCGGCTTGGGCGGCTCCGGGGGTGGTGGTTCCGGTTTTTTGGGCGCGGGTTTTTCCGGCTCCGGCGGTTTGGGCGGCGGAGGGGTCTCCTTGGGCGGTGGCGGCGGAGGGGTCTCCTTGGGCGGCGGTGGCGGCGGAGGGGTCTCCTTGGGCGGTGACGGCGG
>JAANAU010000002.1 GCA_011089965.1 Magnetococcales bacterium | reverse complement strand
GGGCGTTGCCCCAAACCCCACCAAGGGCGTTGCCCTTGGATCCCACCAGGGGCCATTGGCCCCTGGACCCCCTTGACATAAACGACGCATCCCAAAATGGGTGCGGTTTAATAAGATAAAGGCCTATCTGAAGACTCCCCGGTGCAGATCCAGGATGCGAGAGATCTCTGGGAGTGTGGTCTGCCCAAGAGCAATCCGTCGCATGCCCTCATCCAGTAATGATGGCAGTCCGGGTTCTTGTGTCAAAATTGGTAGCGTCGTGCGGGATGCGCCCTGTTCCATCCAGTTGTTGAGAGTTTCGTCAATCAGAAGGGCTTCCATGATGACGGCACGCCCTTTGAATCCACTTCCTTGACACCGGGTACACCCAACAGCGGTATAGATCTGTTTGGAAGGAGTGGGGGAGGATGCCAGCAGGCGCTGAGTTTCCGGATCCGGAGGGTGTACACGTTTACAGTGGGGACAGAGACAGCGCACCAGACGTTGATGGATCATGCCGACCATGTTGCCAGCCAGCAGTTCACTCCGGATACCCAGAAAGCGCAAACGTTGCAGAGCGCCGATGGTCGAAGGGGCGCATAGACCCACCAATACTTTGTGGCCGTTCATGGCAGCATGCAGAGCCAATCGTGCCTGCCTGGCCGTTGCCAGGTCATCCAGCAATACCAGATCCGGACGCCATGCATCGATTCCATTCAGCCAGGAGGTTGATCCCGCAGAAAGGGTTGTCGGTGTGACAATCTGCATCTGGTCATGATCCAGCAACCGGAGCATGGTTTGCAGAGTGGTCGTTTTGCCGCTTTCTGTTGGTCCGGTGACCAGAACCACTCCACCGGGTCTGGTCAGCATGGTCCAGAGCGTCTCCTGAGTCGCTCTGGAGAGTCCCAACTCCTCCAGTGACCAGGGTTGTGGATGTTGTGGACGTATCCGGACCACTCCTTTCTCTCCGTACTCGGTCATTTGAGTGGAGAGTTGAAAGATGTATGGATGGGTCGAAATGTTTATAATGAAACTGCTATTGTTATGGCTGGTTCGCGAGTGGATGCAGGCCATCAGGGCCGGAAGGAGATCCCGATGCAGATCCCGGATCGGCGTGATCACGCCATCCATGCGATAACGCAGACGAATCCGGCCAGGTTCCGGTTCAATATGGATTTCTGTGGCTCCGGCATGGACAGCATGGGTGAACAGGGCGTTTGTCAGGTCGTGGCTGGATTCCAGTCGTTCCACCTGATCCGGTGATAACGCATGCAGATCTGTACTGCCGTTTGACAGCTCATCCAGAATGCGGTTGAGAGACAGTTCGGCACCATAGGCCCGTTGGAGTGCGCGATCAATCTCGGATTGGCTGGCCAGTACGGTACGGATGCGAATGTCGGTATGAATATTGGCTTGGATCTTGTCGATGATGGCGATGTCTTGCGTATCGGACATCGCCACGGTCAAGGTGGTGCTTTTGCGATCCCAGTGGACTGGAATGATGTGGTGGCGCTCGATGAGCTTTTTGGGAACCAGGCCCAGAATTTTTGGATCCAGGGTGATGCGGTCCAGATTGACGGTCTGCTGCCTCAGGATGTGGCTGAGCAGATCGCGCATCAACGTCTCCGGGACAAAACCCAGACGTACCAGGATGCGTCCCAACAACTCCCCGGTTTTTTTCTGTTCGGACAGGGCAATGGTCAGCAGATCCGGGGTGATGAGATCCGCAGCCAGCAGGATCTCACCCAGCCGTCGCCGTGGTTTGGGTAATGCCGTGGGGTTGGTCATGTCGGGTCTGTGGCCTGTCGTGGCTCAACCGGTACGATCCGCAGTGGCCAGAGCCAGTTTGCGGACCGTGGTCTTGAGTCTGGCCAGGGAGCGTACACTGGGGTTGTTGGAACGCAAGGCCACTGGCAGGCGATTCTTCAGTGCTTCACACTCAACCAGGGAGGAGCATTCGTTCAAGTAGACCAGCAAAGCGTCATCCTTGAGGCGAAACACCTTGAGATCGGTCCTTCCCAAGGGAGGTTGCACGGCGGCCAATTGGTTGATCAAAGTCTCCAATCCTTTTTCCTGGCGCAACAGAATCAATTGAATCGTGAAATGGTTCTCTGGTCCCTGATCCAGCCAACGGTGGGAGGCGCGAATGATCTCGGCCAGCGGGTCATTGGTCTTGAGATAGGGTGTTTTTGGGGGGGTGACTGAAGATCCTTTGGCCTCTTGGGAGAGCGGTGTCGTCGAGGCGTCGGCCAGAAACAGCAGTTCATCCGGAACGAGGATCGGTTTTTCTTCTTCAGAAGGTTCCTCTTTGGGCAAGGGGAGAGGCGTTGCAACAGGTTCTGCATGCGCACTCACCAACGGTCGTGGTGAGACCGGTTCTGAAGAGGCAGCCGTCATGGGGCGTGGTGTCATCTGTTCCGCAGGATGCGGTGTGGCAAGAGTTGCGGGAGTGGGTGTGGCAACCTTGATATCGGTCGTACCTGGTGTGGCAACCTTGATATCGGTCGTACCTGGTGTGGTGTCCCTGATTCCGGTCGTGTTTGTATTGGTCTGAGCTGGGAGCGTGTGAGATGCGGGTATACGCTCCACACTATGTTGTGCATCCCAGGGTGTCCAACCATGGTGTGCATCCCAGGGTATCCAAGGGAGAGTGGCTGCCAGGAGTGCCACGATTCCAGCCGTGGCCAGCAGGGTACGTCCGCGTTTTGGTTGGATGCGGGGCTGACCATGGGTAATGGCGTGCAGGACATGCCAGGGGGTCACCAGCCTGGAGGAACGTTGCTGGGCCTGATGCATGGCCTGGTGGGCCAAACGATGCAGCGTGTGCAGACTGCCTTGAGCAAGAATATGGAGCAATCGGGTGGCAGATGTCGTAAAGAGTTGTGCAGGTTGGAATCCGGCAGCGTGCAGACGAAATTGAAGATAGCGTGCTGTCTCCTGTGCTGACCAGGGGGCAACAACCATGCGGGTGGTCATGCGTTCCTGGAGGGGACGGGCGCTCTCCTCCTGTAACAGCCGTTCCATTTGCGGTTGAGCGAACAGGACGATCTGTAGCAGTTTGTCATGACCGGTCTCCAGATTGCCCAGCAGGCGCAACTCTTCCAGGGTGGTCAAAGGAAGGCAATGGGCCTCATCGATCAACAGCAAGGCACTCTCGCCCTTGCGGTGCAGCGCCATCAGATGATTCAAGAGCGTATGGCGCGCTGCCAGTCGATCTGACCGGTGGATGATCGGAATCCGGTATTCACTCAGGATGGCTGGGATCAGATCGTCCGGCGGCAGAGTGGGATTGAGCAGCAAGGCTGCGCGGAAGTTGTGCGGCAGACGTTGGCACAGCATGCGGCACAGCATGGTCTTGCCAGCACCGGATGCCCCAAGCACCTGGATGAACCCCTCGCCAGCCAGAATGGCAGAGAGCGCGCCCTGAATCAGCTCCTCACGGCCACCCCCACTGAAGAACCGCTCTGTGTCTGGTGTGGGTGAGAACGGAAATGTGTGTAAACCGAAATACTCCAGATTCATGTCACGATTCCCTGATGCGTGGAGAATGGTGGGGTGAGACGTTTGAACTGGGGTATTGCAAGATTTACGCCACGTGTTTGATCCCGGCCATCCTCAGTGGGTGCGCAGCCACCGCTCCACCAGGGCATTGATATGCGTCACAGCGCGCTGGTTCCAGATTTTCCCTCGGTTGAGTTCGCCATAGCCGTTTTGTCCCTTGTTGGCATCCAGGATTTTGCGTTGCTCGACATCGCTGACAAAGATTGCAAAGACCAGGCGGCGGTTCTGTTTGGTGTAGAGGTAGCCGGCCAATGCCTTGCCGTAAAGCACGGTTCCGGTTTTGGCCCACACGCGGTATTTGGAGTTTGGTCCGGTGAAACGCCCGGCCAGAGTGCCTTTCCAGCCGGAGACCGGGAGCAGGGCAGCATACGGACGATCACCGATGGGGACAGAGTTGGCCAGCAACAAGATGGCGGCCATCTGTCTGGGGGTGATGCGGCTTTGAGAGGAGAGGCCGCTGCTGTTGGCCAGATAGAAGTTCGACCAATCGACCTGAGGCAGTTGTTTGAAGGTCCATTCACTGAGGATTTTGGCGGCGCTGGCCGTGGTTTGCGGTTGTCCGGACAGCTTTCTGGCTGCCATGCCTCCGATCATTTCGGTCCATAGGTTGTTGCTGTGCTCCAGGGCATAGCGGGCCAACTCCTGCAACGGGGCACTGGAGTGGCTGGCCAGGAGCGTGGCATGGGCCGGGGCCGCTCCGGGTTCGGGTTCTGGCAAGGTGATGCCAAGCTGATGACTGAACTCTTGCAAGGCCAGGGCGCTTAAGCGTCCGGGTTTTTTGATGGGCACCCAGTCCCAACCAGAGCGGGCATTGCGTGGATTGAGTTGCCACTGTTCCTTGCGATCCCCACCGAGAAAAATCAGGGACGGCCCTTTGGTCGAGGCTGGTCCCAATACATAGGAAATATGATTGAGATTGGGAGTGGTCTGGGTCAGCAGGCGACCTTGACGGTCGATCATCCAGCGCATCCGGATCCGGCTGGGATCCAGGGTCAGGGCGCTGAGTCCGGAATTATAGGTCTCTTCGTCGTTTTGTTCCTGGCTGATACTGGCTTGCGGAACCAGGGCGGACTCATCAAAGAGAAAACGTCCGGCAATGCGATGAATGCCACGGTTGCGCAACTGATGGGCCAGCTCTGTCAATCCAGCCATGTTGAAGGAGGGATCGCCACCGCCCACCAGGATCAGATCCCCTTGCACCACGCCATTGACGACAGGCGCTGCGCTTTGCAAGGAGGTGACGAAACGGTGATCCGGACCCAGAATATGCAGTGCCGCCAACGTTGATGGCACCTTGGCCACGGATGCGGGAATGAACGGCTCGGTATCGTGTTGGGTCTCCAGGATTGCGCCGGATTGCATATCCATCAGCAGATAGCCGATGCGCGAGCTTTCATCCAACGGTCTGGGAGTTTGGGGGAGGGCTGCGGTCTGGTTGGCTCCTGGCGGGCGGTGGGCGCGCCTTGGTTTTCCGGTCAGTTTTTTATTGTTTCCCTGAGCGGTTTTGATACCCCGATTGGCAGGTTTGGCGTTGTTGTTTGTGGAATTTTGATTCCATTTTTGTGTGGATTTCTTGTTCTGGGGCGTTCCGGTTTGTGCAGTCGGAGCCGCATGGGACCAGGCGGGATTCCACAGAAACAACAGAATCAACAGATAGATCAATCTGGACATACGCAATCTTCCGGTGGCAGTTCATCAATCGTCAGACGGATCCAGTTCCGCGACCTCTGCATCTGCTTCCGGAGCGATCCCGGAAGCGGAATCGCATTTAACTCGCATTAAATATTGATTGCAATGTTTCACGTGAAACATATTGGCCCAGGGATCACTTTGGCATGACAGGTAAACAGTGGTTCGGAGCGACGAGTTTCACGGAATCGAGAGTTTGCATGTGTTGTGTGAGTGCAGCGCAGGGGATGGGATTGTTGCCGGACAGATCCAGATGGTGCAGTGCCGTCAGACGTTCCACACCGGTCAGATCGAGGATGCCGCGATCCGGGCAATGCAGTTGTTGCAACGTGTCAATTTCCACGCCCTGGTATTGCTCTCGAATGCACTGGCGCACACCTGGATCCGGAAATGGCAAGGTATCCACATCCGGCTCTTCATGTCCTGCAAAGTGGCGGGCGTGTTCATTCAGGGCGCGGGCTTCATCGCTGTATTCGGGGTCACCGCAGATACCGGAGAGACCGCAGCGGGCATCCTGCAAGCGCGGGTTGGAAAAGAGGGGCAGGCTGGCTTTGTCGTTCCCCATGATCTGTTTCATCCAGCCTCCCACCATGATCGTACCGAATTCGCCGGGTTGGGGTTGACCATCGCAGTTGCCCACGGCAAAGCCGTTGGCATAGCGGGTGATGGCTGAGGCATGGCCCTGGTTGGGCTGGCAGCGATCCACCAGATGGCCATGGTTCAACCCCATGAGGTGGCCCAGTTCATGGGCCAGGGTGTGTGCTCCGCAGATGGGATGATAGACCATCAGGCTGTTGGCCGTGGTTGCGAGGGCAGAGAGCGTTTTGTTGACCGCCCAGGCACGACCACAACCGGGTTGTCCGCGCAGGGTGAGTTTCTTGACCACGGCCACCGTGACATCAGCCCCCCAGCGGTCAGCATGGTGGAACAACCCCTCAAATCCATGACGCTCGGCGCGCATATCGTTGAGAATCTCCACAGCCTCTACACTCTGGATGTGACGGAAGTCAATGTGGACGATGTCGGCCTGTATCCAGACTGCGCTTTCACGCAAGAAGCGATTCAAAGTGTGGACATGTTCGGACAGTTGTGTCTGGATGGAGGATTGTTTTGCTGTGTGGTTCTCCAGGGCATGATCCACGACGAATCGAATGCCGATACGGGTGTCAACGGGCATGGCGTGCAGAGGGGTGGATCCAAGCACCAGAGCGGCCAGCCCGATCCGTACCCGGGTCATCATGGGGATGGTGGACGTTTGGCCAAAAATTCGGCAATGGCCAGCGCGCGTTGGCGTCGCAACGCTTCGTGGGGGCGCTCCAGCAACACGCGCACCTCTTTAATGAATTTTATGGTTCCAAGAAGGTGGATCCATTGCGGCAAGGTTTTGGTCTCGGCGGCATTCAGCGGGGAGTTGGCCGAGTAGTGGGCCAGCAGGGTGTCAAAGCGGGTGAAGTCTGCCAGTTGAATGTATTTGTCTGCCAGCGAGAATTCAAATCCACCATCGATCAGATCCAACAGTCTGGGGCCGTGATAGCAATTATTGAAATCAAAAAAATGGGCCAGGCCGTCAGGAGTCAGGATGACATTTTTCGGGGTGACATCGCCATGATTGTGGACCAGATGGCAGTCGGCATACAGGCTGGAGCGGAAGGAGGGGTCCAGAAACGGCTCGATCCGTGTGGCCAGATCGGCAAAGGCTGGTTTGAGTGGTTCCGGGAGATTGGGATGGTTCTGGTAGGTGGCGAAATAGGGGAGCCAGATGAGGCAGGACTCCTCAAAGGTAAAGGCGGTGGCAAGATCCATGGGGGCGTTGATCTGCACTTGATGCAGATGGGCCAAGGCTGACCCAATGGCTGCCAGTGGATATTCGGGTTTGGATTGGGGTGTGCCGGGCAGGCGTTCAAACAAGAGTGCCGGAAAACCCAGAAGCGTGGGCGGGTGGTCGGTCTGCGCCGGGAAGATGCGCGCAGTGGGTACGCCACGGGCCACCAGTTCCTGAATCAAAGTGTTTTCATAGGCTGTATGTTCTGCGATCCGTGTGCCATGATAGTTGCCCGCCACCTTGAAAAGCTTGAGAATGCCATCTCCGCCAGAGTGAAAGAGTTTGTAGAGCAGATTTTCCGTGGAGACTTTCAAAGGTTCCAACAGGGCGTCTGGCAGGGTATAACAGGAGCGCACCTGGCGGGTCAGTTCGGCCAGTTCTCCGGAACCAATGGGTGCGCCATCCTTGTGTCGATCATAGACCACCCGGGCACCGAATTTTTTCAAGAAGGCATCCTTGGCTGCGCGGTTACCTCGGGAGGGAAAATAGACATAGGCATCGATCAGATGATGCATGAACGGTATATGCGGGTGGAGTTGACTCCAGGAGTGGGTATCCAGGGCCAGGGGGAGTTGCGTGATGTGATAGACGGCACACCCGCTGGCAGCGGACTCCGGATTGATCAGATGCCAGGTGGCGGGCAGTTCAGCTTCCCGTTCCGGATGGATTTCTATCAGGATATCCACGTCTGAGCCGAGTTTGGCATTGGGGCCATGGACAAACGGGGCCAGGTAGAATCCCATTTCTGCGCGCAGGGCGGAACCCATCAGATGGATCCGTTCCACAGCCGGTTGGGTCCAGAGTTCCCGTTGCAAGGTGGCGTCGATGCGGGTGCGCAGGGCGGTTTGTTCGGTGGGGGATAACGGGATCTTGGTGGGTTTTATGAAGGACAACTCCAGACGGTTCAACAGATGGCTCCATGCCCGGTACAGGGTTTTGGCAGCATCCGGACCCACGGAGCGTGGGGTGTGTGGAAAGATCACCCGTCCTGCACTGACAGAGTAGAGCCAGAACTGGGGGTCGCATTCGACATGGGTCGACTCTCTGGCAGCCAGAGCATAATAGAGATCGAGAACCTGACACTTGATGCGATTCAACAGATTGGCCTCCATGCCGGGTCCGGCATGGCTCAAGAATTCCACCAGTCGCATGGTCTCCTGAAGTCCGCGCAGGGCGCGAAAGTCGAGGCTGGACTCTTTTTTTTCTCCTTGCACCAGGACCGTGAGTTTGGCACCGGTGTAGCGAACGCCTTCCGGAGTGTTCTCCTGGGTGAAGCCGATCAGTTTGAAGATATCGCGTACCTTGGGCAGATGGTGGGCTGCCACGCGCAACATCATGGTGGCAGCTGGGGCATTGCCTGATTCCAGGAAGAAATCCAGTTCATTGGCTTCCAGCAGTTCCAACACTTCGGAGAAGGTGGCAGCATGGGGAATGTCGGGATCCATGCGTTGCATCTGACGCAGCAGTTGACGAAAATCCTCTTCATCGAGCAGGAATTTGTAGTTGCGTAAATGGAGATGATAGCCATCGCTGCATGCTTCGATGGAGACCCGTCGCGGGTGATAGGCGACATCGTTTTTCAGTTGCGACTCGGTCCAGATGCGTACATCCTCCTGGTTGGCATTGGCCAGTTTGCCGTCTTGATAATTTTTTTCATGGATGATGGTTTGGAGTTCCGTGGATTGACGGCGGAAGATTTCGCTGAATTCTTCGAATTCTGCCCGACTCATTTCGATGCGCAGATCCCGGTAGTGGATATGGATGTTCTCTTCCATGTCGAGAAAGAGGTGACGATGGCGCGGTTTGCCGAGCAATTGACCGCGATACAATACTTTTTTGATAACGCCCATGCATCACCTCTTTTTTAAACCAAAACCATTTTGGAATGTGTCATTTGCTTTGTTGGGGCGTTGCCCCAAACCCCACCAAGGGCGTTGCCCTTGGATCCCACCAGGGGCCATAGGCCTCTGGACCCCTGTGATATTAACTGCGCATCCCGTAACAGGTGCGGTTTGGTATGCGAATCGTTACGGACGTCCGATTTCGTCGTCCACGGTCAATACGATGCCGGGATCCAGAGTGAGCAGGGATGGATCCTTGTGGTCGTAATCAAACCGGTTGAGTAAATAGCGGATGCTGTTGATACGTGCCAATTTTTTGCTGTCGGAGCGGATCACGGTCCAGGGCGCTTCCGGGAAGTTGGTCAGGCGCAGCATGTCGTCGCGGGCCAAGGAGTAGTGATCCCAGTGATCCAGGGCTTCCTGATCCACGGGGCTGAGTTTCCAGACCTTCAGAGGGTCGGTTTCCCGGGAGGCGAACCGTTTTTCCTGGGAAGTCCGTTCCACCGAGAACCAGAATTTGATCAGATGCATGCCGGATTCGGTCAGCATGCGTTCGATACAGGGGAGTTGACGGTGGAACTCTTCCACCTGTTCCGGAGTGCAGAAGCCCATGACCCGTTCCACACCCGGACGGTTGTACCAGCTGCGGTCAAAGAAGACGATCTCACCCCCATGGGGCAGATGGGTGAGATAGCGTTGGAAATACCACTGCGTTTTTTCGATGTCGGTGGGTTTTTCCAAGGCTACGACGCGGCAGATGCGTGGGCTTAAGAATTCGGTAAACCGTTTGATGGTTCCCCCCTTGCCTGCTGCATCGCGTCCTTCAAAGATGACCAGGATTTTACGTTTATTTGTGATCACCCACTGTTGCAGTTTGACCAACTCCTGCTGCAACGGGGTGAGGACATTGAGGTAATCCTGTTCGCGCAGCAGTTTGGCGATTTCTGCTTCACGACCCCGAATCAACTCTTCAAAGGAGATCGGGTCTGGAGTATGCGTTGGGGCAGGGGGGGTATCGGGCGAGGGGGTGTCCTGGTCAGTCATGATGGCATCTCCGCAAAGGGTACAGCGTGGGAAGAAGAAAAGAGGGTATCATGGTAGTCGCGCTGCCAGGGTTTTGTCGAGTTGGTGTGCGCGCTGTTGGCATGATTGGACAAATGCTGCTATGTTTGCGGTGGGGGAGTGGTTATTGTGTGTGTTGCAAGGAGATGGTGAGATGAGTCCATATCCGGATTATTATTATAGGCAATCCGCAGTCATTCCGGTGCGCGGCAGTGGTGTGGAGTTGCAGGTGTTGATGATTTCATCGCGCACCGGACAGCGTTGGGTCATTCCCAAGGGGATCGTGGAGCCGAATTTGACTCCGGCGGTTTCTGCGGCCAAGGAGGCGTTGGAGGAGGCCGGAATTGAGGGAGTGGTGTTCTCCGACTCGATTGGGATGTTTGAATATGAGAAATGGGGGGGAACCTGTGTGGCTGAGGTGTTTGTGATGCGGGTGGAGAAGGTGCGTGATCAGTGGTTGGAGAACACCCGGGAGCGGGTCTGGCTCTCTTTGGAAGAGGCGGTCAACCGGACACGGGAGGGGCAATTGCAGAAATTGATGCTTCAGGTTCCCGGGTTTCTGGCGCGTATGGAGTCGTGACTGTGCTGCGTGAGCTGCTGGTTGGAGTGGTCCTGGTTGGTTTGGTGGGTTATGGCGGGGTGGCGGGTCATCTGTACTGGGCGCAGTCTGGCATGGTGTTTCATCCACGTCAGGGGTTGGATGCCACGCCGGAACAGTGGGGGATGCGTTTTGGCGAGGTGGTGTTTGACAGTCAGGGGCACCGCATCCACGGTTGGTGGATTCCGGGGGATCCGGAGAAACCGGTTGTATTGTTCTTTCATGGCAATGCCAGTGTGATTTCGGGTTTGCGCGGGCATGCCGAGCTGTTTCGACGATTGGGTTTGGGCATATTGTTGTTTGATTATCGCGGGTATGGAGAGAGTACGGGGGAGCCGGGAGAGTTGGAGGTGTATGCCGACTCGGAGGCGGCTTATCGTTACCTGACCGAGGTGTTGGGTGTTTCTGCGCAGAAGATCATTTATTATGGGCACTCGCTCGGGGGTGGGGCGGCCACATGGCTTGCGGTCCGCCATCCGGCGCGCGCGTTGATTCTCGAAGGCACTTTTCAGTCGATTCCCGCCGTGGGGCAGGAGTTGTATCCTTATTTGCCGATTCAGTGGTTGAGTCGGATCCATTTTGACAATCTGGCGCGGATTGGCCTGGTGCGCATGCCGGTATTGATCATTCACAGCCGCGATGATGAGGTGATTCCGGTGCATCATGGTCGTATTTTGTTTGATGCACTCCGTGCTCCCAAGAATTTCTTGGAGACCACCGGGGGTCATAATACCAGTGTCAGCAAGGGTGGACGCGTGGTGGAGCAGGGGATTGAGCGGTTTCTGACCAGTGTGGATCCGTTGGCTGGGCGTTGATTTTATTTGTTCTTGTGGATGGTATGAGTATTTGAGAGTAATGCCTTGCAGCATGGATCACGCAGGAATCACAAAAACATCACTTATATTATTTTGGTCGACAGGCGACGACCAGTTCATAGCAGCGTGCCAGCCTTTTTTGCACGCTGAAAACCGTATCCAGTCCCAGTTGTGTGATTCGGGAGGATGACAGGGCGCTGGACGGCGTGTCGGCCTGGTTCAACAAAAGGATCTCCCATTGGTGCCTGTGCAGGAACTGTTGCAGGGCCTGGGGTGTGAAATAGTAAAGATGACCAGGAACATAGATCCGTTGGAGCGGGGTTTGCAGCCGACCGGCACTGGCGCGCAACAACAGGCGTGCCAATGATTCGATAATCGATTCTGAACTGACGGTTTTGAGTACCAGAACACCCTGGGGGGTCAAAATGGATCGGGCCACGGACAGCAGCAGGGACATGTCTGGCAGATGCTCCAGAAGATCCCAGGCTGTCACCACATCATATCGATGACCTTCTGTCGGCAATCCGGTCAGATCCTGTTGTCGTAAAGGGAGTCCCCGGGCGCATCCCTCGGCGACCGCATCTTCCGAGATGTCGACCCCTTCGGCTTCCCATCCCGCAGCAGATGCCCAGGAGACGAAATCACCGGTGGCGCAGCCGATATCCAGGAGTTTGCGACCTGCAACCGGATGGTTTGTCAATGCCTGTTCCATATGTGCTGCGATGTGCTGAATATAGGCCTGTCGGGCATTTGTATTGCGGTATCGTTCGCTATTGTAATAATTCAGATCGTAGATGTCGGGTGCTTCATGTCGCAGTGCATACGAGGAGTAGAGCATGCCGCATATGCAGCGAAAAATATCGAATGGAGTATCTTTCCAGGACAGTGAGAAATCGAACTGCCTCTGCTGGTGGGGTCTGGAGCAGGAAGGGCAGTGCCAGGGGATGACGGCAGATGTGGAATCGATCATGAATGGCCTTCACGGAGTTTGCCGGGCGTGGGTTGGAAGATCGAGCGAACTCCGGGTTTTACGTTTTAGGTTTTTCAGCCAGGAATTTCAGATAGCCTTCACCATTCATCCAGCGTCCCATGCCATAGGCTCCCCAAGTCGAGTCGAGTCGGATCACATCACGATAGCCCAGGGCGTCGAACCAGGCGCGGATTTCGTGGTCGCGGTAGTTTGCACGGATCGGAACATACATGCAGTCCATGATCGCATACCAGGTAACCGGATTGTTGCTGATGAGGTGACATAATTTCCAGGTAACCGCTTCCGGAATCAAATGGCGAAAGAGTCGGGAGGTATAGATGGCCAGATTCATCAGACCCCCTTTTCCGTACACGGCCATGACCATTTTTCCGCCTGGTTTCAGAACGCGATGCAGTTCCCGGAATCCGCCCTGTGGATCTGTGGTGTGATGCAATACCCCATCGCAGTGGACAAAATCGAAGGTGTTATCCTCGAAGGGGATGTTCAATACCGAAGCGAGACGGGCATCCAATCGGTCTGCATATTCGGCATTTCGTTCTGTTGTATTGCGAATGCACCCTTCCCCCATGTCGATTGCATAGACCTTGGCAGCACCTTCCAGAAGCATGGATCGCACGGCCCGACCGCTGCCGCAGCCAGCATCCAGACAGATCTGATCTTTCAGAAATCCTGAAGGCAATGGCAGGGGGGACCATCGATGAAAATGATCATTGGAAAATCGTTCCCACTCCTCTTTTGAAAAACGATCCCAGATTGAAGCGTATAAGCGGCCAGTATTTGTTGCAATCGAGTCGTTCATTGGGTTCATGACTCTCCCATTTTCCGCCCCGTTGCGTCGAAAGGCATTGGATCCATCCCGGGACGCGTTGGGGCGCTCATGCCGGGATGTGCATCAGAGGCTGTCCGGCGTCTTTTCAGCCGGGCATAAACATCCTAATGATTGAAAGAAAAGAGGGGGTCTGGGGGATTCATCCTCCAGGGGTTTAATATTTTTAAACCAAAACCACCGGTCACCCGGTCAAAAGTGGATCAGGCTACCAGACGAACGGACAATTTTCTGGATTGACACCTCTCAGTCAATGAGACTACTGGAACATCTCGGACACACCCCCTGGACCCCTTTAATAAAATTGACGCATCCCGTGATGGTCGCGGTTTAAAAGATCAATCGCCCTGTGACACGGGTGATTTGGAATCGAGCATAATGTCGCCAATTTGTATGAAATCGTCAAGCCTTCCGGTTATCGAAAACTGGTCGCCCATGTTGTGTCTTGCTGATAAACTGATAAAATAAAAGAAAAAACACTCTGATGTGACGTGTCTGATTTCTCCATGTTGCACCATGCGACTGTTTGGCAAACGGAATGATGGTGATGTTGATCGGTTTGGCTTGCTCCAGAGGAGGGGGTTGAATCATTGCTTGAATTCCCCTTGCATATTTTTCGAAAGTCGTGTGTTCTTATCCTGATGTGCATTAATTGGCAATCATGGCTTGTGCGAGGAAGGACGGTATGTGTGGAATTGGCGGTATCATCGGCACAAACTGCCAGAGTCCAGAGAAAGTCCGCATTTTGACCGATATGATGCGATCCATGGCTCATCGGGGGCCGGATGGAGAGGGTCAGGACGGGGATGAATACCATGTGTTCGGCCATCGTCGTTTGGCGATCATTGATCTGGAACATGGGCATCAACCCATGCTTTCAAATGACGGTAATCTGGTTCTGGTTTACAACGGCGAAATTTATAATTATCAGAAGTTGCGGCAGCAGTTATTGATAAAAGGTGTCAGATTTCGTACTTTTTCAGATACAGAAGTTTTATTAAAACTTCTGGAAGCCCATGGATCGTCTGGTTTGCATCGGCTGAATGGGATGTTTGCCTTTGCTTTGTATAACAAACAAGAGAGATATTTGTTGTGTGCAAGAGATCCGTTCGGTATTAAACCTTTATATTATACGGTCACTTCGGAGGGGGAGTTGCTCTTTGCCTCTGAGATCAAGGCACTGTTTTTCCATCCGGCATTGTCCGTGCAACTCAATCAAACGGCCCTTTTTGAATATCTGACCTTTCAATTCTGTCTGGAAGGTTCCAGCCTCTTTCAGGGGATACATGCCGTGCCCCCGGGGCATACGTTGGAGTGGCGGCATGGATGGGAGCAACCCCGCATCCAGCGATACTGGACGGTGGACTATACGATCAATGACCGTTACAGCGAAGATTATGCGGTTGATCATTTGATTTTGTTGTTGCAGGATTCGGTTCGCCAGCAATTGGTGAGCGATGTGCCGGTGGGGTGTTATCTTTCCGGAGGATTGGACTCCGGGGTGGTGACGTCACTTTCTGCAATGCATCTGGCAGAAGGGTTGCACGCCTTTCACGGTCGCTTCACCGAGACTCCGTCCTATGATGAAAGCCATCACGCCCAGGCTATTGCTGATCAGTATAGTATTGATCTGCATGTCGTGACTCCGACGGCCAAGCAGTTCGTGGATCTTCTTCCCGGGTTGATCCATGCCATGGATGAACCTGCTGCTGGCCCTGGACTGTTTCCACAATATCTGGTTTCCAAGGCTGCCCGTGAACACGTCACGGTTATTTTGAGCGGCTTGGGTGGGGATGAACTGTTCGGGGGGTATGCTCGGTATCTGGTGGCCTATTTGGAACAATGTCTCAAAGGAGAGATTTTTGAGACCCGGGAAGAGGGAAGGCACATCCTGACCCTGGAGTCGATTATCACCAACCTGCCTTTGTTGCGACAGTATGTTCCCATGTTGCAATCATTCTGGCAGGAGGGTTTGTTCGCTGCCATGGATCGTCGTTATTTCCGACTGGTGGACCGTTGTCATCTCTTGTCCACCCTCCTGCATGCCGATCTGGTGAGTCAATACGACCCGGAAACCATTTTTGGTGCGTTTCGGGACATTTTCCATCGGGCGGCAACCGGCTCTTATCTCAACAAGATGACCGCCTTTGATCAGGTGACCTTGTTGCCCGCCCTTCTTCAGGTTGAGGACCGGGTGAGCATGGCTGTCTCTTTGGAGTCGCGGGTTCCTTTGCTGGATACCCGGCTGGCGGCCATGGCCGCGACCATACCCCCCCGCATCAAGTACAAAAATGGGGAACTGAAGTACATCTTCCGCCATGCGGTGCGTAATCTGTTGCCACCTTCTGTTATGCAGCGCAAGGACAAGATGGGCTTCCCCGTTCCTCTGAACGAATGGTGGCATGCTGGCCAGATTCGTGAGTTCGTGCTGGATACGCTTTTATCCGAGAGATGTCTTGGGCGGGGTATCTTTGACCGTCACGCTTTGACCCGTCTGCTTGAAGCCAAGAACTTCCGTTTTGATCGTCAGGTCTGGGGGGTGTTGAGCCTGGAGATCTGGTTTCAGCAATTTTTTGACGGCTATTATGCCAGTAAACGGATAGTTTCATGATGCGTTCCATCGATCTTACCATGGTTATTGCGGCTTACAATGAGGATGCGATCATGCATGCCACCATTGTCCAGGTTGTGCAGGTGTTGGAGATGCGACCTGATCTTGCCTGGGAGTTGATTCTGGTCAATGATGGCAGTCAGGATGGTACGGCTGCTTTGTTGGATGAGGCTGCCCGTGCAGACCAACGCATACGGGTTGCGCATCATCCGAGCAATTATGGTCAAGGTCGTGCATTGCGTACCGGTTTTGCCTTGGCGCGAGGGGCCACGGTTCTTACCTGGGATGCGGATTTGAGTTATCATCCTGATTATATTTGGCAGCTTTATGATACACTGTTTGCCCGGAAAGCCGACATCGTGCTGGCTTCGCCTTATGCCCCGGGTGGGGTTGTGCGCAATGTACCGGGTTATCGTTTGTTTCTTAGTCGGTGGGGCAATCATTTCCTGGCCAGGATGTGTCCATATCCTGTGCATACCATTACCTGCGTGGTGCGGGCCTACCGGCGGGAGATTCTCGATGATCTGCTTTTGTCGGCCAATGGTATGGAGATCCAGTTGGAGACCATCCTGAAGGCCTCCATCCATCAGTTGCGGGTGGTTGAACTGCCGGCTGTTCTGGAATGGCGCATCGAAAAATTGCAGGCCGCCGGGATTTCACGGGTCTCCAAAATGCGCATTCTGCAAAGCATTCAGATCTATTTGCAGATGGGTTGGTTGTTTCGTCCATCGATCATTTTCATGCTCATGGGGTTATTGTTTCTGCTCACGGGTTTTTACATGTGCGGCTGGTTTGGATTTCGGGTTCTGGCCAAGGCCGTCGATGTCTGGCCGGATGTGCATTCCATCAGTCAGGCTGTTACATTAGGTCTGCAAGAGGGTTTCCTGGAATATCCGCAAACCTTGTTGACCGGAGGCATGTTTGCGTTCATTGGTCTGATCATTTTTCTGTTTTCTCTTGTGATCAAGCAAAGTCACTATTATTTTTCTGAAATCGTGCGTCAAAATCGTATCTTGAACAGGCGTTTGACGGACATGGAAGGGAGTGTGGTCCAAATGCGTTCAGGGAAAGAGTCCATGAAAGGATCTGATGAAGCCTTGAAGGGAGGCGCACCGTTATTGCCATGAAAATCGCCCTTGTGCATTACAATGTGAACCGTATCGCCAATGAACCGGGCAACAAGACGGTCATGAAACATTTCGGTCACATGCCGAATATTCAGTTGTTGTATGTGGCCGCAGTGCTGGAGCAGATCGGGGTGGAGATCGTCTATTACGACATGGTCGGTATGCGTATGGACGAGTCGGCATTGAGCGTTGCCCTGAAAAGGTTTTGTCCGGATATCATTGCCTTGTCTGTCTATACCTCCCATTTTCATCAGGCCAAATCGTTTGCGGTGTTCTTCAAGGAGCTTCTGCCGGAGGTCAGGATTCTTTTCGGTGGCGTACACATGTCGATTTTTCCGGAAGAGACCTTGCGACACTGTCCTGTGGTCGATTATGGCTGTGTCGGTGAAGCGGAAATGGTATTGCCGGAGTTCATACGTCGACTCAAGGCCAACGAATCACTGGTTGGGCTGCTTGGTCTCGTGTGGCGCGAGGGAGACCGGATTCACTATTCCGGGCCAGCACCCAAGAACATGGATCTGGATGCCACACCATTTCCGGCGCGTCATCTGGTCCCCAACGAAGTCTATTTCAATTTCATCAGCACCTACCGCAACTACACGGTTTTCAATTCCAGTCGCGGATGTCCGTATCCTTGCATCTTCTGTGAGGCGGCTCAGACCCGTTGGCGCGCCCGTAGTGCTGAAAACGTAGTGGCAGAATTTGAGCAGTGTTATGAACAGCATGGCATTCGTGAGGTGGATATTTTTGACTCAAGTTTTACGGTAGAGAAGCAGCGGGTTTTCGATATTTGTCAATTATTGATCACCAAGGGGCTGCACAAGAAGATGGTTTGGAATGTGCGTAGTACTTTGAAGATGATGAACGAGGAGTTGCTGGAGGCGCTGCGCGAGGCGGGCTGTTATCGCATTTTTTATGGGGTGGAATCGGGCAATGAAGAGATTTTGCAGGGGTTGAGAAAGCCGGTCAAGATCGAACGGGCTGAACGGATCATCAAAAAGACAGCGGAGTTGGGGATCAGCACTTTCGGTTATTTCCTGATCGGTGCTCCGGGAGAAACTCCGGAAACTGCCCGTCAGACCATCGATTTTGCCAAGCGATTGCCATTGGACTTTGCTATCTTCAATACTCTGGTTGCCTTTCCGGAGACCGAATTGTACCGCAAGCACTATCTGCCTCATACCCAAAACGATTTTTGGGCCGATTATTTGAGCCAGCCAAAAGAGGTGAACGACTTCATGGGACGCCCCTGGACAACCATGGGAGACAATGAAATGAAACAGTTATGCCATAGCGCCATGAATGAATTCTATTTTCGTCCGGTGCAAATCTGGCGGGCGTTACGTTCGGTCCGTTCAGTCGATCAGGTGAGGCGTTATGCCTACGCAGGTGTCGACATGTTGAAGGATTACATTCTGAGGCATGTATTTCATTGAAAATGGATGATTGTGTTTTTGTTCTTGATCAAGAGGTCAATTGAGGTCATGCAAGTCAATCGGGTCGATTTCACGGCCAACTCTCTTCCAAACGTTGCGGTGGTGGGAACAGGGTACTGGGGAAAAAATCTGGTGCGCAATTTTCATCGCATTGGAGCTTTGCGGATGATCTGCGATGCGGATCAGGATCATTTGAATGGGTTGACGGCTCAATACTCCGGGGTGCGCAGTACTTTGGCCTATAGTGAAGTGCTGAACGATCCAGCGATTCATGCGGTTGTGATCGCCACGCCTGCCTCCACCCATGCCCAGATGGTGCGGGAGGCTCTACTCGCTGGCAAAGATCTGTTTGTGGAAAAGCCGTTATGCCTCTCGGCAACCGAAGGGGTTGAATTGCACCGTCTGGCAGTGGAACAGGGACGGATTCTCATGGTGGGTCACCTGCTCTGGTATCACCCGGCAGTTTTGAGGCTCAAGGAGATGGTCGATGCCGGTGAATTGGGGCAGTTGCGTTATATTTATTCCAACCGTCTGAATATGGGCAAATTGCGACGTGAGGAGAATGTTCTCTGGTCTTTTGCCCCGCATGATATTTCGATCATTCTGGGTCTGGTCCGCGAGATGCCGGATCGCGTCATTGCCCATGGAGGGAATTTCCTGCACCGTCACATTGCCGATACAACGATGTCGCTGCTGAGTTTTCCCTGTGGTGTTCAGGCTCATGTTTTTGTTTCGTGGTTGCATCCTTTCAAGGAGCAGAAACTGGTCGTGGTTGGAGAACGCCAGATGGCGGTCTTCGATGATACGGCGCCGTGGACGAACAAATTGGTCATCTATTCGCACAGCGTGCAATGGAACAACCAGATTCCCATGGCGGTTCCGGATAAAGGGCATCCGGTTTCATTGGAGGAAGATGAACCCTTGAGGGCGGAATGCCTGCACTTTCTGGAGTGTGTTGCCAAGCGCCAGACGCCGCGAACCGATGCAGCGGAGGGATTGCGGGTTTTGACTGTGCTCAATGCCTGCCAGAACTCACTGGAGAACGGCAAGATGGAATTATTGCATGCCGGATCCGAACTGCAGCGTGATTATTTCCTGCACCCCACGGCGCAACTGGACGAGCGGGTCGAGGTCGGAAGTGGCAGCAAAATCTGGCATTTTTCCCATATTCTGCCGGACAGTCGCATTGGCAGAGGGGTCAATATCGGTCAGAACGTCGTGATCGGACCGCGCGTCATCGTGGGCAATGGCTGCAAGATCCAAAACAACGTTTCGATTTACGAAGGGGTGATCCTGGAGGATGAGGTGTTTTGTGGTCCGAGCATGGTTTTTACCAATGTGACCAATCCGCGCGCCTATGTATCGCGCAAGCACGCATTTGCAGCAACTCATGTGGGGCGCGGTTGTACCATCGGTGCCAATGCGACCATTGTTTGTGGTCACCGTCTGGGCGAATGGAGTTTCATCGCTGCGGGTGCTGTTGTGACGCGGGATGTCCCGGCGTTTGCGGTGATGGCCGGCAATCCTGCCCGACGGATCGGTTGGATGAGTCGGCATGGCGAAAAGCTCGCACTCCCAGTTTCGGGTGAAGCTGCGGCTGTTTGTCCGGTGACTGGTGAACGGTACATCCTGGAAGGGGAGCGTGTTCGCCTGGTGACTGATCCTTGACCTTGATCCGATCACGAGGCTGGCTGCACCCGCACGGTGCGAGTCACTGCAAATCATATCTGTCCAAGAGGAGATTCGTTGCGACATGGATATCGTACTCGACGCCGCACTCATTCTGGATCTTTGTCTGCCGGAACGTTTCGGACATGACCAGACACAAAGAGCGGTCGAACAGGGGCTTGCGGACCGGCACCGGATCTGGGCGTATGTTGGCGACAGCCGTTGGTTGTTTGAGACCTTGACGCTCATCGTGGGAGGCAAAACGGTTGCGGGTGCCATTCTGCAGGAGAAGACCCGTTCATTCCAGTGGCTTGCCGCCTTGTCAGGTGAGGGGCCGCTGTTCGGTGTGGCGGATCCCGATGCGGAACGGATGGGCATGATCATGCAGCGTCTGCCGAAAGATGCCGTGCTGCTGACATCTGATCCTGCGCTTCTGAACCAGCATTCTCAAGCCATGACCCCTGACCTTTTTTTGATTCGTCCCAGGGAGCCTTCTCCTTTGGTCTTTGCTGATTTGGCTGCCCAGCAGGATCGCCTGCGCCCGGAGTTGGAACAGGGGATGCACCGGGTACTTCATCATGGGAATTACATTCTTGGGCCAGAGGTCAAGACGCTTGAACGTTCCCTGGCGCAATTTTCCGGCATGCAGCATTGTGTGACGTGTGCCAGTGGGACCGATGCCCTTCAGTTGGCCATGATGGCATTGGGGGTTGGTCCTGGAGATGCCGTTTTTGTGCCGGCATTTACCTTTATGGCCAGTGCGGAGACGGTATCGCTGTTGGGTGCCGAGCCACGATTCGTGGATATCGATCCCAGGACTTACACGATGGATCCGGCAGCTTTGGAGATGGAAATCCTCCGATGTCGGACCGAAGGAGGTTTGCATCCGCGCTGCGTGATGCCGGTGGATCTGTTCGGTCTGCCAGCCGATTACCCGGCACTGCGTGGGATCTGCGCGCGTCATGATCTGATCCTGTTGGCCGATTCTGCCCAGGGATTCGGTTCCACGTATCATGGGGTCATGGCGTGTACCCTGGCGGATGTGACGGCCACCAGTTTTTTTCCCGCCAAGCCTTTGGGCTGTTATGGTGATGGTGGTGCGGTGTTTACCCATGATGCGGCTTTGGCAGAAAAAATTCTGTCCTTGCGTCTGCATGGCAAAGGCACGGACAAATACGACAATGTCCGGATTGGCGTCAATTCGCGTTTGGATACCCTGCAAGCTGCCATACTCCAAGTCAAACTTGCGGCATTTCCTCAAGAGTTGGTCGCGCGTCGTCAGGTGGCGGCGCTTTATGATGCACGTCTCTCCGGTCATGTGACGATTCCGTTTGTCCCGACAGGTTTGGAAAGCGCCTGGGCACAGTACGGCGTCCAGATTCATGCGCGGGATGCGGTTGAAAACCGCTTGCGTGCTTTGCGCATTCCCACTGCAGTCTATTATCCGAAACCGTTGCCATTTCAAACCGCCTATGCGGATCAGGGGCATCAACCAGGTCGTTTCCCGGTAGCCGAAGCGCTCAGCAGACGGATACTGCATTTGCCAATGCATCCGGATTTGACGGTCCAGGAGATCGATCAGATTGCCAATGCCCTTTTGACTGCTGTTGCGGAGTCTCAGAACGCATGAAAATGGTCACCATTGTCGGTGCGCGGCCTCAATTCATCAAAGCCGCAGCCGTTTCCCGGGCGATAGTCGCGCATAACCGGTCGCATTCCGGAAGGGCAATCCGTGAGGTGATCGTACACAGCGGGCAGCATCATGATGTC
Organism: Magnetococcales bacterium; assembly: GCA_011089965.1. Lineage (GTDB taxonomy): Bacteria > Pseudomonadota > Magnetococcia > Magnetococcales > Magnetaquicoccaceae > Magnetaquiglobus. The sequence continues at coordinate 147,292 of JAANAU010000002.1, read as the reverse complement.
AACATGTCCGAAATTTTCTTTCGCGAGATGGAGATACCGGCACCTGATCACGCCTTGAGCATTCACGGTCTCGGACATGGTGCCATGACCGGGCGCATGCTGGAACGCATTGAATCGGTTTTGCTTGAAGAGCGTCCTGATCTGGTTCTGGTATACGGTGATACCAACACCACGCTTGCAGGCGCACTCGCTGCGGTCAAATTGCATCTGCCGGTTGCACATGTCGAGGCCGGGTTGCGCTCTTTCAACCGCATGATGCCCGAAGAGATCAATCGCATCCTGACCGATCACGTTGCGACCTGGTTGCTTTGTCCCACCCCGACTGCTGTCAGGCATCTGCATGACGAAGGGTTGCACCTGCGTGCCGGGATGGTCATTCGTCACTGCGGCGATGTGATGTTTGATACCATACGTCATTTCGCACCCCATGCCCGCGACCGGGCTGCACATCTTCGTCAGGGAGTCGGGGATGGATACAGGCTTTGTACCTTGCATCGTGCTGAACTCACCGATAACGATGAACGGCTTCGACAGGTTTTCGATGTGTTGCTGGATTTGGCCAGTTCGCGACCGATGCTCATGCCGCTTCATCCGCGTACCCGCAACGCCTTGCAGCGCATTGGCCTGAATTGGGAAGGGTCTGGACTCCGGGTCATCGAACCGGTCGGTTATCTGGAGATGATCGACCTGCTTGATCATGCCGGAGTGGTGATCACCGACAGTGGCGGACTCCAGAAAGAGGCCTTTTTCATGGGCAAGGGTTGCGTGACCGTGCGCGCAGAGACCGAGTGGACGGAATTGGTGGAAATCGGGTGCAATCAGGTGACTGGATTCGATGCGCACACCATCTGTCAAGCCGTGGTGGCCATGCAGGATCTGCCGGTGGATCCATCCTCTTGTGACATTTATGGCCATGGTGACGCCAGCGAACGTATCCTCAAGACGCTGCTGGGGGAATGAGTGAAGACCGGGTGTGGTCCGTTCCATGGGACCGGGAGTGTACGTGAGCGTTGCGGGTGAGCTTGAATCATTATTGAGGATTTTATGAGTGATTACCAGAGTGGTTCATCCGGTGTGTTTGATCGGGAAGCGGCCTCTGCCATACGATTCCGATGGGATGGTCGTGACTGGCTCATTGTTGTCCTGTTTATGCTTTTTTCATTTCTGTATCAAGATTTCAGGAGAGCGAATCAGGCAGAGGTCATCAATCTGACCGGAGATGCGGCCAATCTGGCGGCGTTTGCTGCGGCCATCGACCATCCGAAAAAATTTGCGTCCGATACTCTGCTCAGTGACCTGGGAAATTTTCAATTTTATCAAACCATCCATATTCCGATTTTGCGTTGGCTGGCGGACGCGACCGGATCCTATGGTAATGCGTTCACCTCCATGCTCGGTGTGCATTACCTGCTATATTTGGCAGGCTGGTATCTCTTTGGGAGGGTGTTGTTTCAGGATCGTCTGCTGGCTGCTTTGTTGGCATGTTTGCTTGCTGTACGACTCAATACCAGTTTTGGGGAATTTTGGGGGTTGTATCGGGATGCCTTGCCCCGTGTCACCTTTTCCGCCCTGTTGGGTTATGTGTTTGCTGCGGCCATTTATTGGAAACATACCCCTTCTGCCCACAAATGGATCATGGCAGCCTGTGGGGCTTTGACCTACACCCATCCTGTCAGTGCGCCAGTGATTGCCTGTAGTTTATGGGCGGGGTTTTTGGTTCCTGCTCTTCTGGAGAGACGCCATGTGTTCCTGTTGCGTCATGGTTGTGTGATCGGATTGGCGTTTGTTCTGCCAACGATCCCGTTTGCCATGGATTATTTGTCTGTTTATAATGCCTCGTATCAGGCTGATCCAGAAGCAATGGTGCATTTGATACAATACCGCTTCAACAAGGATTTCTTGAATCCTTGGCCTGCTTATGGTGCGCTATTGTTTAAATTCACAACTTTTGGAATTTTGCCTCTTGCTTTTTTGGCAGGGAGAACCCTATGGCGTCGTGCGGATGTGGCTCACCGGAACAATTTTCGTATCATTCTTGTTTGGTTGATTGGCATGGTGTTGATTACTGTAGTAATTCCACTGATCGATACCAGGCTTTTCCAGTTCATGCGCGGGGTGCGATTTCTCGTTCCGATTCAGATCATATTCATTGTATGGTCGTTGGCTTTTTTGGATTATCGTCAGAGAGTGGTTGGGCTGCACAGCGTGATGCAACGCATGACTCCAGGCAAAGCGGGGAGTCTCTCTCTTGTGTTGGTGGTATTGTTATTGGCCATGAAGTGGCAGGGTGTGCATTGGTGGCATAAGACCCCGCAAGAGGTTGTTGAAAAACAGGAGATGATTGACGCTCTGCGCAAGCTTACGCATCAAGATGTCCGGATTTTGCCGGTTGGTGTTGATCCTTTGGCCATACGGTACGGTGCTTTGCGTTCTGTTGGGCATGCCTGGAAAGATGGTGGCATTTTTCTGCAATCCAACCAGCGTGCTGCATTGGCTTGGTATGATACGGAAAAGATGATGCATCGTTTCCGGCAATTGAACACGCATCCGCAATCGGATCAGGACTGGGAGGTGCAAGTCAGGGATTTGTTTGAGTGCATTCTGCATGCGGTTCATCCGGATCTCCTTGTTGTGCAAAAAAATGATTTTCCAATGTTCCTGGCAGAGGTTTTCCGTGAGCGACAAAAGATTGTGTGGGAGAATCAATCCTATCTGTTGATTCGGATCGGGTTGTCTGAAATCGACACCGGCTGTCGACTTCAGAAGGGATAAGAGACTGTTTGGTGATTCGGCACTGGGCTTCGACTGTTCTGACCGCCCTTGACCGATGCTGGAAGAGGCTGTAAACCAGCACAATGAACGCTAACGAAACCATTATTTGTTCGTCGTGCCAGCTTGTCGAGGTCGTCATTGATAAGCGGTATGCCACCGTGCATAACGGGAATCGTGTATTGCTGCGCTGTCTAGCCTGAGCATCCGGTTCTCCGAGACCCATGGGACGCCCATGGCGGATCTGAAAAAGCCGATCAGTAAAGTATCGTTGGTAATCAGGATGCGCGATGAGGGCAGGGGATTGAGGGCAACAGGACGTGTTGTCGGTTCGCACAAGAATACGATCTACGATCTCCGAGTGAAAGAAGCGCTTTGCTGGTCAAAAAGAGACTTTGATGTTGTACGGCCTATGCCAAAACGACGGAAGGGCTGCAAAGGACGTTGGATGTTCATACGACAAGTTATATTTTTTTTCGTCGTCATTGGACAACAGGTAAGGTTCCAGCAGTCAACTTGGGATTCGGAAGGTGCCTCTGACGGTGGAAGCGATCCTGCGGATGAAAAAAGCAACTTGATCATGGGATGAGCCACGGGGTTGGTCGACCAACTTCACGTCATAATGGGATCTTGCGAATGGTCGAAGCCCAGTGCCCGAGCCTGAAGAGCGGCATGGTGTTGGTGCATGATCGGAACCTGGAAATTTCTCTTGACTTGGAAGAGTAAACCAGCGATCATTGTGGGTGTTCATCACCATTGGCGGATCGTCTAACGGTAGGATAGAGGATTCTGACTCCTCCAGTCTAGGTTCGAATCCTAGTCCGCCAGCCAGTTTGATACCTGCTTGAGTTCTGTTCTGGGCTTTGACCCTGCCCGCATCCCGTTCACAGATCGATTTGCTTGGAGCATTTTGTTCATGGGCGAACGCTTGACCAATCTGTTGCTCGAATTGATGGGGCAATTGGACTATTTTGCCATTTTCATTCTGATGGCTGCGGAGAGTTCGATTTTGCCGGTGCCGTCTGAACTGGTGATGATCCCGGCAGGTTATCTGGTTTCCACTCAGAAATTGACCTGGAGCGGATCGATGCTCGCCTCCAGTTTGGGCAGTATTGTTGGTTCATTGGGCAGTTACTATCTGGCCTTGTGGTTGGGGCGTCCCTTTATTGCCCGTTTTGGACGTTATTTGTTGATTACCGAACACCATCTGGTCCAGACCGAGAACTTCTTTGCCAAACATGGTGAGATCTCCATTCTGACCGGTCGTTTTCTGCCGGGTGTACGGCATCTCATCTCCATGCCAGCCGGGGTGGGGCGCATGCGTTTGTCGCCATTCATCCTGTATACGCTGGTTGGGGCGACCTTGTGGAATCTGGTGTTGTTGGTCTTGGGATTTGTGATCGGTGAAAATCAGGAGTGGGTCAAACAGCATACCCTGTGGGTGGTGGGAGGAGCTGTGCTGTTTGCCCTGTTGCTTTTGGCCGGCTATCTTTTCTGGCAGAAACGTCGTCAGGCCGGATAAAAAAAGAGTCAATCCACAGTCCAACCCGCACGCGCATGCCGCAGTGACTGACTGCTCTGATTCAAATCGTCGGTCAACTGGGCAGAACGTTGGATGGTGTCATGCAACTCATCCACATGATCCATGGCCTGCAACATCATTTTCTGTACCTGGGTCGATGCCCGGAACATCTCTTCTGCTACCAAACGCATGGACTCGGCCCGTTCCCGCGCCTTGGCACTGTCGGAGGCCACCTGTTCGGCCTGAGCTGCCATGACCGTGGCCGAGTGCGCCACATTTTCCGTGCCATTGGCCGCTTCCAACGCCCGCTTGGCCACTTCGTCCGAGGCAATCCCCAACTCACTTGAGTTGCGCGTCACCTGATGCGTGGACTCCGAGACCTGCTCCATGGAACGTCCGATCTCACTGACCGCCTGCCGCTGTTGATCCACAGCCTCGGCAATCGCTTCATTCCCGTCATTGATCTGATCAATCAGACGCCCCATGTCGCGAATGGCATCCACGACCCGCCGGGTCCGATCCTGAATGTCGCTGGTCTTCTCTTCGATCAGTCGGGTGGCATCTGCCGTCTGGCGCGCCAACTCCTTGACCTCACCCGCCACCACGGCAAAACCCTTCCCGCTCTCACCAGCGCCAGCCGCCTCGATGGCCGCATTCAATGCCAACATATGCGTCTGATCCGCAATGGAATGGATCAGTTTGACCACTTCCACGATCTCATCCGATGAGGCCGCCAACCCTTCAATCGATGTCAGCGTCTCCCCGGAGGAACGATCTGCCCGCTCCGAGATCTCCTCGGCCACATTGCACCGCTCCCGGATGCGGTCTGAAAGTTGATTGACATCGTTCACACGGCTGGCCACACGCATCACCGATGCCGCCACCTCGCCCAGATGCACGTTCACCTCTGCCAGATTGGCGGTCATCTCTTCGGCAGCAGCAGCCATGGCATTGACATTGGTGGAAGCCAACTCCGTCGCAGAGGCGCTCGTTGCCACCTGCTCCGCCAACAAGCTGGCAGCCTTCGAGACCTCATCAATCCGCTCTACCGCCCCATCAATATCCCCCTTGAGATGTTCCAGTTGATCGTCCAACCGGTTGTTTTCTTCCACCACCTCGCCGGAAATGGTATGGGTGGCTGTTGACTCCCGATTCAGATCCTGACGCAGCGCCACAAAACGGGCTGCCACCCCTTCCACGGTCTCGGCCTCGCGATGTACGGTGCGCAGGTTCTCGGCCATGGCCTGGGCCATGGTGTTGATGCCATCGGCAATCGCTGTCAACTCATCCCGGGTGGCCCCGACATCCAGTCTGCCGGTGAGATCCCCATGACCAAGCCGCTCCAGGGTGTTCAACGTGGTTTGCATGCGCTGTCCCACCGACCGCATGCCCACAATCACGACCGCCAGCAAACTGCCAACAATGACCAAAGTCGCACCCAGATAGATCCATAACGCCAGCGTGGCCTGCTGGTGGATGGAGCGTGCCAAATTGTCCAAATCCTTGGCCAGATGATCCTCCAGCCCCTTGATCAGATCGATCCGTTTGGTCGAGGCCTGAAACCATGCCGCCGGATCCATGCCAAAACCGCCGCTCGACGCCTTGTCAAACACCTGCTTGCGAATCTTTTGTACCTCTTCTTCAATGGGAGAGGTCAACCAGCCATTGAAGCGATCCGATTGCTCGGAAGTTGCCAGATCCAATGCATTTTTGAAATAGACCGCCTGTCCCCCCACCAAAGCCGCATACCGGGTCAATTTGGGCGGATCAAAGCGATCTGCCGTGAACACGGCCATCATCAAGGCACGCTCCTGACCGGCAAACTCCTTGCCTGCCACCAGTTGCGCATAGGATTGGGTGCGGGCAGCCAGTTGCACATCCCGGGAATTGGCCGGCAGATCCGTGATCAAACCCAACAGAATGGCCAGCTCAATGGTGTATTTCGGCACCACCTCATTGGCCGACCCTTTTTCACTGTCTGCCTCCTGGCGAATGGCGTTCAAGCGTGTGGTGCTGCCGCCGGCCTTCTCCACCAGCCCCACAAGTTTGGGGGCGAAATGTTGCCAGGTTTTGCGTTCATGCCACTCCCGCCAGGCAGCCAGAGCGCGATCCGTGCCGGTGCGCTGGGTCTCGACTTCCGTACGAAACCGTTTCTTGCCGCTGGAAAGATAACCGGAGGTCAGACCGCGCTCCTTCTGACCTTCGTGAATGATGTTGGCCGTCAAAACCGCCAACTCCGCCAGTTCCACATGCAATGCAGCCTCACGGGATTGCGTGAGCTTGTCCCAGGTCGCGCTGCCACTCAAAACCATGATCACCACCAGGGCACTGATCAGCAGTACCAACACCTTGAAGCGGAGTTGTCCCAACATCCCCACGCCCATCCTCCTGTGTTTCTGGCCGCACCCGGTCTAGGCATACTTGCGGGGCAGCGCAAACGACTCTCCAGAGTAAAAATGACACGCATTTCGTCCCGCCCTTTTGGAGCGGTACATGGCCTCATCGGCATGTTTCAGCAAATCGTTTAGATTTTGCGAGTCCTGCGGATAAAATGCAACACCTAACGATCCGGAAATGAAGGTTTCTTCCCCCTCCAGGGTAAAACTGTCGTTCATTCGGTGCAAAATGGTGCGGGCTGTCTCCAGGGCGCGTTCCGGGGAGCAGTTCTTGAGAATGGCGGTAAACTCGTCTCCGCCCAGACGGGCCACGGTATCCGCAGGTTGCATCGGTTCCCGGATCCGTTCGGCAGCCATTTTCAGCAAGGCATCTCCGGCAGCGTGGCCCAGGGTATCGTTCACCCATTTGAACCGGTCCAGATCAATGAACAGCAGGGCTACACCATAAGAGGCCTGTTTGGCGTTTTTGAGGGTCTCTTCCAGAGTGGACATGAAGAGCGCCCGGTTGGCCAGGCCGGTCAAGGCGTCGTAGTTGGCCTGATAGAAGATCTTCTCTTCCGCCTGTTTGCGTTCCGTGATGTCGCGCAAAATGGCTGTGAACAGATAACGATTTTTCAGACGCACCTCGCTGATGGTCAACTCCATGGGAAAGATGGCTCCACTGCGGCGGATGGCCACCAACTCCCGGGTCAAACCCAGAACGTTGGGCTTGCGACTGGTGCGATAGTTGGCCAGATACTGGTCGTGTTGTTCCCGATAGGGAGAGGGCATCAGCATGGAGACGTTCTGTCCAACCATCTCTGCCAGGGGGTAACCGAACATGCGTGCTGCGACCAGGTTGGTCGACTCGATCAGACCCTGGTCGTTGATGACGATGATCGCATCCGGGGCACTGCTGACAATGGCCTCCATGCGCGCGCGTGCCTCCTGGATCTCCTCTCGTGCCAGGCGGTTTTCCAAAGAGAGGCGGATCCTTTTTTCCAGTACCACCCAGTGGATCGGTTTGGTGATGTACTCTTCCGCTCCGGCGGAAAAGGCCTTTTCCACGGATTCGTCATCCTCCTGGCCTGTGATCATGATGATGCCGGTCTCATCACCCTGGTGGGAGCGACGGATTTCGGTGCAGGCCCGATATCCATCCACCACCGGCATGTTGGCATCCATCAACACCAGATCATGCGGGGTTTCGCGGAATTTGCGTACTGCCTCCTTGCCATCGGCGACCAGGGTTACGGCGTAGCCGCGCTGTTCCAAAAAATTACGGATCAATTCGCGGGCAGAGCGGGAATCATCGGCAACCAGGATGCGGGGTTGTTTGCGAAATTCAATCTGTTCCATGATGTCGGTCTCTGTAGCGGGATGGTCGTCAATAGGAAGGTCTGAACCCGGAGGTAACTCTTGCATGTTTCAAAACGTTTATTAAGTAAAAACAGCAAGAGGCAGAATTGTTGTATCGAATGACTTCAAAATTCTTCCAATACCCGTCCCTGGGCAAACAGTTCATCGATGCCTGTCGCAGCCAGCGGCCTGCTGAAATAGTACCCTTGCAGCTCATGGCATCCTTTTTCTTTGAGCAATAACATTTGTTGCTGGGTTTCCACCCCTTCGGCCACGATCTCCAGATTCAAGGCCTTGCCCATGGAGATGATCGCCAACACGATGGCCAATCCTTCCCGGGTCTGGTCCAGGTCGCGAACAAAGCTTTGATCGATTTTGAGGGTGTCGATGGGAAACCGCTTCAAATAATTCAAGGAGGAGTAGCCGGTGCCAAAGTCGTCCACGGCCAACGTCAGCCCCAACTCCTTGAGGCTGACCATCCGTTCAATCGACTTTTCCACGTTGCCCATCACCATGCTTTCGGTGATCTCCAGCTCCAAAGCCTCTGCCGGCAGACCGGTCACCTCCAGCACGGCGCGCACCTCATCCACCAGATCGCTTTTCTGGAACTGCATGGCCGAGAGATTGACCGCCATGCGGATCTCGTGCCCCCGGGTGCGCCACAAGGCGGCCTGACGACACGACTCCCGCAACATCAAAGCACCCAGAGGCAGGATCAAACCGGTCTCTTCCGCCACCGGGATGAAGCGGGCAGGGGAGATCATCGGTCCATTGGGCGGTATCCAGCGGACCAGGGATTCCATACCGATGATGCGACCGTTTTCCAAAGAGACCTTGGGCTGGTAATGGGCCGTGAACTCTCCATTGCGCAAGGCTGCGCGTATGGCGCTTTCCAATTGCAGATGGTTTTGGACTCCGGCATTGATCGCCTCTTCGTAGAATTTGAAGACCCCCCGTCCGCTCTCTTTGGCCTTGTACATGGCGATATCGGCATGTTTGGTCAGGGTTTCGATCTCTTCCCCATCCACCGGAAAGATGCTGATGCCGATACTGGCACCGATGAACACCTCATGTCCTCCCAGATGGAAGACGGTTTTCAAATGATCGATGATCTTGCGTGCCACCGGTGCCGCATCCCGGCCATCTTTCAAGCCGGTGATGATCGCTGCGAATTCATCACCGCCCAGGCGCGCCACCGTATCATATTTGCGTAAACAGACCCGGATCCGCTCGGCCACCTCCACCAGCAGTTGATCCCCGGCAGAGTGACCCAAAGAGTCGTTGACATGTTTGAACCGGTCCAGATCAATGAACATGACCGCCAGTTTCAGGTCGTTGCGGCTCTTTTTGTCCAGTTCATGCTGCAATCGATCCCGGAACAGTACCCGGTTGGGCAGTTGAGTCAGGGCATCGAAATAGGCCATCTGTTCCAGCCGCTTCTCCGTCTCCTTGATTTCGGTAATGTCGGAAAAGATGCCGACATAATGGGTCAAGGCATTGGCGTTGTTCCAGACCGAGGTGATGGAGAGTCGTTGCGGATAGATTTCCCCCCCTTTGCGGCGATTCCAGATCTCTCCGGACCAGGCACCGTGTTCGTGAATGCCGGTCCACATCTGGGTGTAGAAGGCTTCGTCATGCCGTCCGGAACTCAACATGCTCGGATTGCGTCCATACACCTCTTCCTGGGTATAGCCGGAAATGGTCGAGAATGCCTGGTTGCATTTGATGATGCGACCGGCTGCGTCCGTGATCAGAATCCCTTCGGTGGCGGTCTCGAACACCTTGGCTGCCAGCATCAATCCTTGTTCTGCGCGGACGCGCTCATCGATTTCGGCAAAGAGTTGTTGGTTGGTGCGTTCCAGTTCTTTGGTGCGTTCGCGCACCCGCTCTTCCAGTTCGCTGTAGGCACGATCCAGGGCGGCCTTGACCTGGCGTCGTTCCGTGATGTCTTTGAGAATCAGGGTGTAGTGGCGCTGGGTGTTGCCGGTCTCATAGCCGCTCAGAGAGATCTCCAGGGGAAAGGCCCCCTCATCCCGGCAGATGCCATCTTTTTCCAGGGTCAGGTGGTTGGCATATCCTGTGGATACAGAGGGGGTCTGCCACTGTTGTTCACAGTGGTGCAGTTCGTCCAGCAGATCCGGGACCAGCTCTTCGATGGAGCAGCCTGCCAGCGTGCCGGGGTAGTATCCGAAGAGTTGTTCGCCGGCAGGATTGACCGATTCGATCCGTCCGGTGGCATTGAGGGAGAGAATGGCATCCGGGGCCGTATCCAGCATGGAGCGCACCCGTTGTTCTGAATCGGCCAGGGCGCGCATGGTCTGTTGGTTGAGACGTGTGGTCTGGTCCAGGCCGGTCACCATCTGGTTCATGGAGTTGGCGATCTGGTCGAGTTCATCCAGAGAGCCGTTGTTCGGGATGGCAATGCGTGCGGTCAGATCGCCGGAGGAGATCTGACGATTCAGATCCAGAATGCGGTCGGTCTTGTTGCGCAACTGTCGGAGCAGAGTGGTGCCAAAGATCAATGAAAAGAGGATGATCGTCAGGGTGAACAACCGGTAACCCAGGAGGGCACCTTTGGCCTCCTGTTCCATCTGCATGCCGCGTTGTTTCAGCCGGATGGCCAGGCGGTTTTCCAGCTCTTTCAATTGATCGATCCGGCTGGAAACGGTTTGAAACCAGTCATTGGGTTCGAGTTGGAACCGGCCCACTCTGGTGGATTCCATGAGTCGGCGAATGGCCAGGTCTGCCGGACGGTCATCGATTTTGACCCCGGAATCTGCATCCATATCGATCTCGTGCAGGTGTTTGCCTTGTCGTTGCAGGTGAATGATCACATCCACGCTGCGGTGATAGGCTGCGATGTTGTCCCAGATGATCTCCACGTCCTGGCGTTGGCTCGTGGTGAGTTCTGTCGGGGTCAGGGCGCGGATCTGTTCGATGATCTGGCGGATCGCGTGGTAATTATTGAAAAATTGCGTTTTGTAGTGGAGTTGTTGATACTCGGGATCGAACGTTGCGTCATCCTGACCGTACAGGGATCCGCGAATCAACAGGTTTTTGACCGAATGATAGGCACCGCGCAAGGCCATATGCTGGTACAACTGTCCCAGCAGGATGTACAATGCGCTGGCATGACCGCTTTGGAAGATCTGTTCCCGCATGTGCGTCATCCTGCGGGTGGACGGATGGTGGTTGATGCTCTCGAACAGGGCGCGTTCTTCAGGTGCGGCCAGGGTTTGGAAGATGGCGAACAGGGTCTCCTGTTCCGAGACCAGGGCGCTGAAGCGGCGGTACATGCCCGGACCGAAGCGACCGGCAGTCAAGGTGTCGATGATGACGGCCCGCTCTTGTCCGGCCCGCTCCTTGCCTTGCAGAAAGGTGTTGTAGTTGGCGGTGAGCGTGGCGATTTCGACCGTTGCGGACAGACCGGAGAGCCGGTTGATGGCGGTGAGCAGTTCTTGATTCAACTGGGTGAAGAATTGAAACGCCTCTTCGCCGGGGGTTGTGAACAGATCCACCCGTTGCCGCAGCGGTTGAAGTTGTTGAAACTGGGAGATGGGGGTGTTCAAGAGGTCGCTGGGGTCGCCATGCAGGTCCGGGTCGGCGTAATCGATGGCCGGGATCCGGCGGGTGACCTGCTGAAAAGCCTGATCGGTGTGCGGTCTTTGTCGGATGAGTTCATTCTTGAAGTTTTGTCCGCGGCTACCCAGGAAACCGGCGGTCAATCCGCGTTCTTTTTGCAGCTCATGGACCAGATTGCTGATCTCGACCACCAGACCGGACAGGCGGTTCATCTGTTCCATCTGTTCGATCAAGGTGCGTTTTTCCTGAATGCCGACCAGGCCCACCCCCAGGATGCCGCCCAGAGGGATCAACAGGATCAACAGCAGTTTCACCTGAAAAGAGAGAGACTCCAAGAATCGCATGATTGACCGGCCCCCCCCTGGAATCTCCGCGCCCGTGTCTGCTCGATTTGCAAGAAAAATCCAACCTTCTCGAAGAGTTTCGCAAACCTGAAAGCCCGGGTCAATCCTTTTTTGAACCGGTTCTCTTCAACGGATCACCGATCCGGCCAGGACCAGGAACAGTGCTCCGGTCACGCCTCCCAAAGCCAGGGCGCGTTGGGTGGGCAGGCCGTGGATGGTGCGCAGTCCGGCTGCCGTGAAGAAGCTTTCTGCGGCCACGATGGTCACGTGCCAGGGGATGATCACTTCGGGTCCGCCAAAGCCGAGCATGATCAGGAAACTGTCCACACACAAGCTGGGCAGCCAGGGACCGAAAAAGCAGAAACCTAGCAATGTCCATGCTTTGCGCATGGTCAACGGTGTGATGGTTGCATGCGGGGCACCATGGACCCAGATCACATAGGCCATGATGGTGATCATGAGCAGGCCGTAGGGGCCATAGGCAAAGATTTCAAAAAAACGGTAGGAATCGGGATCGATGCCGAACGGTACGGGGAGAAGCATGGGGCTTTTTTCATGGTACAGCGTGACCATGGTGGTCAGGGCCGTGGATTGCCAGCGCACCACTTGCAGGAAGATGGCCCAGGGCAGCAGATCATAGGCGCGCAACCGGGTGAAGAGTCCTTCCGGGCGAAACAGGACGAAAAAGATGAAATGGCGTACCATAGGAAATCAGAGCAGTCGGTTGTCTCGCAGGAGTTTGCGCAGATGGACCACTTCAGAGACCAGCAGTCGCACCCGTTCCACCATCTTGAGCATGATGCGCAGACTTAAGGAGGGATCGTCCGCCAGCCAGCGCAACAGTCCCCGTTTGTCCAGGGTCATGAGCCGTACCGGTCCCAAGGCGCGCACCGAGGCCACGCGCGGCAGATCCGAAAAAAGCGACATCTCTCCGAAAAAACCATCTTTTTCCAGAATGGCCAATTGGAAGGGTCGCTCTCCTCCGTCATCGACCACGACCTCAACACGTCCTTCCAGGATTACATAGAGGTGGTCTCCGATCTCTCCTTCCCGTAAGATCGTCTCGCCATCTGCATACTCGATGCCGATGGTGGGTTTTTCCGAGTCGAACAGCATGGTGGCACGTTACTCCCGAATCGTGGTGGAAACAATGGCATCGGTTTGTTGTCCCGGCACGAGCGCGCGCAGCATGGCAACGAACAGACGCCAGAGGATGACCGGATGAAAGGCCTGCTGGAAGATCTGGCGATAGGGGGCGCTGCCGGTGAAGGTGTCCCACATGGCCGAACTGAGACGGCGCGGATCCTGGGGTCTGGACTGCTCCTCCCGGATCACGGTGATCATGGCGCGACGCAGCGGGGAGAAATAACGCATGATTCCATCCATGGAAAAGAGCAGATGGCCCAGGGCATTGTCCCGATCCATCTGCCGGCAGACCGGCCAATACCCCTCCCGGAACGCCTGGGCCGAGATGCCGCGTGTGATTGCGGTGAACGCACACGCTTTGGCCATGCGGTATGCAGCACCGATGCCATCCTTGTAGAGTCGCGAGGTGGCGCAATCACCCACCAGAACCACACGGTCGGCAAAGGGATTGACCGGCGGACCAAGGTTGATGCGTGGCTGGCAGTGGCAGGGGCGCACCGGGGTTTCCCACCCTTCCGGAAAGAGGGATCTGACCCGTGGGGATTGAAAGACCCGTTTGACCACCTCTTCATTGACCCCGTGGCCCAGAATGATGAACGTTGCGTAATGGCCTTTGGGGGTCATGGCAGCAAATTTCATGCCCGGGATGTCGAGCAGAAAGATATGCATGGCATGGCCCAGACGGCGATGGACCTCTTTTGCCCCCATATAGAGTTCGCCCACCCAGGCGCGGTCGTTTCTGGGGGGGCGATAGCCGAATCGCATCTCTTCGAACATCCGCACTCCCGAGCCGTTCAACCCGACGCAGCCGATCAACAGGTCATAGGTGCCAAACGGTTCGGTGGAGTCTGAGGAGTCCCCTTTGGCCGGGTGCAGAAAAACCCGGGGATGGCCTTCTGGGGTGCGATCCAAATGGCGTACGCGGCGGCGCAGCACGTTGGCACCGGATTGCCTGGCCATCTCCAGCAGGTGTTGATCAAAGCTGCTCCAGGGGAGTGGGTGTTGGCTTTCGGCACCCAAAGGGCCGGCCCCGCGAAAAATCGAGGCAATGCGCATCTCGGCGTGAAAGGGGTGGATGGTGGCAGCTCCGGAGTCGGTGTGCAAGACATAGGAGTCGATGGCATCAAGTAACAGCTCTTTGGGGAGTACGATCCCTTCGGCGGCCATTTTTTGCATCAAGGATTCGGAGATCACCCCGCCGCACATGTTGCAGCCCGGTGGTCCGGTCTGGGTGAAATCGCGCGGCTCGAACAGATCGAGTTGCAAGGTGATGCCGGTCTGGCGCGCCAGATCCAGCAGAAAATAGGCGCTCAGGGAGCCGGATGGTCCGCCACCGACCACGGCCACCCGTGCTCCGGATGTCAGCTCCATCACCCTGCCGTCCGTCGTGACATTCGTTCACGCCAGATCGCCAGTCCCTGGGCATTCAGGTCGAGATCCATGGCCAGAATGGACCATTCGGTGGTGGCGGGCAGGCCGATTTTTTGTCCCAGAGTCTGGGTCAGATCCAGCAATGCGGGAATATAGGTCGCACTTCCGGCTGGGGGATCGGACTGTTCGGCCAGCTCCCGATAGGCCACCAGTTGCTCATCCAGATCCGCAGCCAGGGCCGGATCAAACGGGAGCGGACCGAAGTGGGTCAGATAGAGCCAGTCGGGACGCAGTGCGGCCAGGCGTTGAATGGAGAGGCGGGAGTGTTCGATGTCAAACTGGGTGGGGGTGGTGGCCGGGATGATCAGAGGTCTTTGGCCACCGTCGAACTCCCGGTAGGAGAGTCCGAAGGCATCCCCGGTGAACAGGCCGTTGCTGCCGTGATCCAGGATGCAGAAGTGGTTGAGGGAGTGGCCAGGGGTTTCGATGAAGGTCAACCGGCGACCGGCCAGATCCAGGGTGGTTCCATCCGTTGGGGTGTGGATGCGGGCGGGATCGACCGGTGTGGCTCCACCCAGGGTGGCGAGGAACTTCTCTTCGCCATAGACCACCTTGGCCCCATCCACCAGCCGCGTGGGATCGACCAGATGTTTGACCCCCTGGGCATGCAGATAAAGTGTGGCATTGGGCAGATGACGCATCAGTTCGCCGGCAGCGCCCGCATGGTCGAGATGGACGTGGGTCACGATGACGGCCCGAACCGCTTCCAGACCCAGGCCATGCCGGGATAACGCCTCCAGGAGAATCGGGACCGAGGGCAAAGGACCGGTCTCCACGAACGCGGCCTCTTGCCCTTCACGGATCAGCCAGGCAGCGGCAAAACCCGGACGGGTATATTCGACATCGATGCGGGTGATGCCCGCAGGCAGCTCGGCAAAACGGGTGGTCATGATGATCTGCGCACTCCTTGCGGCACGGGTGGATGGATGAAAGCATCATGCATCTTACGACAAAAGCACCGTGCTGACGAGTCCTGGTGCCCTGTGTTCTGAAGTTTATCGTTCGTGTGCCAGCCGAGTCATTGCACACGCCCTGTGGGTCAGCTTATATTAACGAACGTCCAGCATGAATGAATCAGGGGCTGGGTGTCAATCCTGAAATCCTTGGGATGGAGAGAAAGAGTCGGCAGAAAAAAAAAACTTCGACACTTGACGCGTTGGAGTTTGAACGTTATTGAAACCAAACTCCCATTCGGGAGCGGTCTGTTCGGAAGAAACCGGACCATCAGCACGGGAATCATGCGGGAATGACACTGGAAGAGGTGATGCGTGCCTCGTGGCTGTGGCTCGGAGAGCAGTGGCAGCGTCTGGCAGAGCAGAGTGGGGCATCGGTTGGCCAGGGCAAGGATGGGGCGCAGAACCTGCGACAGGTGAGCCGTTGGCCTTTGGAGGCCTTCCGGGTGGCTTTTTCGCAGCGCGGTCAATGGTTGGCCCGGCTGTGGACGCGGGGGGCGGTGGCCGATGCCCCGGCGGCTGCGGTTGCGGTTGTGCAAACCAGCCGTCATTATGATCGTTCCGGTGTTCGGGTGCAGATGCCCCTGCCGCAACCGTCCATGAGCTGGAATCGTCTTGAGGAGCGGCGTTGTCATTGGCAGGCGCCAGCCTGTCGGGTGGAGCTTTCGCCACCCGGACGGTTGGCAGGTGGTGCCTTGTCGAGCCTCCATGCTGCACCCGGGGATATGGATCGGTTCGTGGAACAGATCCGGGCCGAGCGGAGGGCCGGTTTCTATTCTTCGGAGGTGTTTCAGCAGGCGCGGGAGTTGTTGCGTTCCTCTGGATCCCAGGTGAGTGGTCAGTCTGGATGAGAGATGTGGCGCAACCCGTGGCGCAGGGTGCGGGCTGCCTCCTGGATCAACAGATTGCACTCGTCTGAAGAGAGTTGTCCGCTCTTTTCGACGATCAGCAGCCGATCCCAGCCATCCAGTGGTGTGCCCATCCAGAGATGAAAATACCATTGTTGTTGACGCCAGTGACGAATGCGCGGTACAGTGCCTTGCATCAGTCTGTGGACCGCTGCTTCGAGTGTCGGACGTTCGGTGCTGGTGGTCAGGATGTGTAAATGGCTTTTGCGCAGGCGCGGATTCCAGTAAGCTACCGCCTCGACCGGCATGGTCTGAAAGAGCCACAAGCCCAGGTCATACAGGAGTGTGGCCAGATCCGGGTGGGTCAGGGTTGCAGGAGGTGCCGGTTCCGAACGGGTCAGAACCTCCAGGCTGGTATGGGTATCCGAAAAGGCGGTCATATCCATGTGCGCAGCGACTACCCAAGGAAGTGTTGAAGCGTTGACGATCCCATGTCGTTCCTTATCCACAGCAAACTTATGCGATATTCATGCCAATGATCAATCATGTGATGGCTGCGCGGCGGCAGCGGTTTCAGGTGTGCCGACGGTTGGGAGTGGGGTTGGTGTTGCTGTTGGGATGGGTGGCTGCGGGTGTTGAAGCGGCTCCCCCTGTGGCTTCCGGAGGTCAGCAGCCCCCGTTGGAGGTGCGGCGTCTGCAAGCCTTCATGGATCATCTGGTGAGTGTGGAGGCCGGTTTTGAACAGCGCATCCTGGATGCCGATGCCCCGGAACCCAAAGAGAGCCGGGGTCGGTTTGCCGCCAGTCGTCCGGGCAAGTTCCGTTGGGATTATACTGCCCCTTATCCCCAGGTGATTGTTTCGGATGGGCGTACGGTCTGGTTTTATGAGCCGGATCTCAAGCAGGTGACCCGCTCTTCGGCAGCCCGTCTGGACAAGACTCCGGCAGGATTTCTGACTTCTGGCAAAAAGCTCGAAGAGATCTTTTCCTGGGAGGTGATCCCGGGTCCAACTGCCGGCAGTACGGCAGTGGTCCTCAAACCGATTCACGAGGGATCCATCCGCTGGATCGCCATCACCTTGCATCCAAAGAAGGATGAAATTCTTGATTTTGTAGTGGAAGACACCCTGAAACACCGCTCCCGCATCACCTTTACCGGTTGGCGTGCCAATGGGGATCTGTCGGCAGAGCGGTTCCGGTTCGAGGTGCCCAAGGGGGTGGATGTCATTGAACATAACGAGAAGAACGCACAGAAGTGACGGGAGAACAAGCCATGCCCTCTTTTGATGTGGTCTCTGAAGTGGATTTGCAGGAGGTGGACAACGCGGTCAACCAGGTGACCAAGGAGATCGCCACCCGCTATGACTTTCGTGGCTCCAAATGCAAGGTGGAGCGCGAGGAGGCGGTCCTCAAGGTGTTGGCCGACGATGATTACAAACTGGGTCAGGTGTTGGATGTCCTGAAAGAGAAACTGGTGCGCCGCAAGGTGGATATCAAGGTGTTGGATTATGGCACGGTGGAGGCGGCCTCTGGCGGGATGAAGCGCCAGCAGATCACGGTGCGTCAGGGCGTGGATGCGGAGTTGGCCAAAAAGATCGTGGCCGGGATCAAGACCAGCAAACTCAAGGTGCAGGCTGCCATTCAGGGGGATCAGGTGCGGGTGACCGGCAAGAAACGGGATGATCTTCAGGAGGCGATTGCCAGCATCAAGGCGGCAGGCTACGAGTTGCCGTTGCAGTTCACCAATTTTCGGGAGTAATGGGGTTGGGCAGTGGCTGGAAAGAGCGGCTCAAAAAAAGACGCGCTCCTCAGGTGGGATTGATTGCCTTGGGATGTCCCAAGAACGTGGTCGATGCCGAACGGTTGTTGGGACGTTTTCTGGAGGCGGGCTACGAACCGACCACGGATCCGGCCCAGGCCGATCTGTTGGTGGTCAACACCTGTGGATTCAAGGCCGATGCCGAGGCCGAATCACGCCAGGCCATTGCCGAGATGGCGGCACTCAAGGCAGCCCATCCGGGCAAACGGCTGATCGTGGCCGGTTGTCTGGCGCAGCGGTATGGTGCGCAGTTGCAGGCCGAGATCCCGCAAATCGATCTGTTGGCCGGGACCACCGGGCATGATCATCTTCTGGAGCGGCTGGCCATCCCCATTGCTCCCATGCCGGAAGCCGATTTCACCACCCGTTCCGAGGTGGCCCCGCGTCTGTTGACAACCCCTCCCCATACCGCCTATCTGAAGATCGCCGAAGGGTGCAACAATCCTTGTACCTTTTGTATCATCCCGCAATTGCGCGGGCCGTTTCGCTCCCGACCTCTGGAGGAGATCGTGGCCGAGGCCGAAGCTTTGGCTGCGGGTGGGGTGCGGGAGTTGATCATCGTTTCCCAGGATACCACCCTGTATGGTCGCGATCTGCTCCCGCGTCTGAGTCTGGTCGATCTTCTGGCCCGCCTGGAGCCGATCCCCGGGGTGCGCTGGATCCGGTTGATGTATCTCTATCCCACCATGATCACCGATTCATTGTTGGATCATGTGGCGGCCTCGGACAAGGTGTTGCCCTATTTTGATCTCCCCTTGCAGCATGCCCATGCGGAGGTGTTGAAGCGCATGCAGCGGGCCGAGCGTCCGGACGATCTGGAACGTCTGGTCGGGCGCATTCGGCAACGCATGCCGGAGGCGGTGTTGCGGTCGGTTTTCATCGTCGGATTTCCAGGGGAGAGCGATGCCGAGTTTGCACAGTTGCAGCAGTTCATGGCTGCGACCCGTTTTGATCATGTCGGGATTTTTGCCTATTCGGACGAGCGCGAGGCCGCGGCCTATCATCTGCCGGACAAGATCCCGGCAGAGGTGGCCCAGGCGCGGCGGGCCATGTTGATGGAGATGCAGCAGACCATCAGCCGGGAAAAACTCGCTGCCCAGGTTGGGCGTTCTGCCCTGGTTCTGGTCGATGGCATCGAGCAGGGACGCGCCATAGGCCGCACCCGGGGTCAGGCCCTGGAGGTGGATGGCATCACCCGTCTCGAAGGGCGTCCCCCGGCCAGGGTGGGGTCTCTGGTCCCGGTGGTGATCACCGGCTCCACCGATTATGACCTGCGGGCGCGGGTGGCCGGGGTGCCGGTGCGGTAGGCGTGTTTCGGCGGTGGCATGGGGTTATTTGGTGAAATGGGGGTGGCATGTATCTGAAATCCGTTCATTTTAATAATATGGCCGGTGCCGATTCTGCGCGTTGCCCCTCAAAATGCCTTGTTGTCCGGCCTGGTGTTCGCTAATCTGTCGATTTCCATTGTGCCCCTGGCCTGATCCTTGGATGGAGATCCCTTGATGTCACCGCAAACCCTGTTTCACAAGATCTGGAATGCCCATGTGATCCGTTCCGAGCCGGACGGCACCTGCCTGTTGTATGTGGATCGTCATCTGGTCCATGAGGTGACCAGTCCCCAGGCGTTCGAGGGGTTGCGGCTGGCCGGGCGTCGGGTCTTTCGTCCTGGTCAGACCTTTGCCGTGCCGGATCACAATGTACCGACGCGGGATCTGGAGTTGGGGATTCGCGATCCCATCTCCCGTTTGCAGGTGGAGACCCTGGATGCCAACTGCACCGAGTTCGGAATCACCGAGTTTGGTCTGGGCGATCCCCGTCAGGGGGTGGTGCATGTCATGGCCCCGGAACAAGGGATCACTCTGCCTGGTTGCATCGTGGTGTGCGGCGATTCCCATACCGCCACCCATGGCGCTTTTGGTGCCCTGGCCTTCGGGATCGGCACTTCCGAAGTGGAACATGTGCTGGCCACCCAGACCCTGCCGCAAAAAGAGCCGCGCACCATGCGCATCACCGTGGACGGGGAACTGCCCGCCGGAACGACAGCCAAGGATGTGATCCTTTTCATCATCGGTGCCATCGGGACTGCTGGCGGCACGGGATTTGTCATCGAGTTTGCCGGTTCCGCCATCCGCGCCCTCACCATGGAAGGTCGCATGACCCTGTGCAACATGGCCATCGAAGCCGGAGCCAGGGCAGGCATGGTGGCGGTCGATGATCAGACCATCGCCTATCTCAAGGATCGTCCCATGGCACCTCAAGGGGCAAACTGGGACCAGGCCGTGGTCGCCTGGCAGGAACTCCACTCGGATCCGGGCGCCCGCTTTGATCGCGAGTTGACCTTTGCCGCTGCCGACATCGCCCCTCAGGTCACCTGGGGCACCTCTCCGGAGATGACCCTGCCTGTGACCGGCCAGATTCCAGACCCGGCACAAGAGAGCAATGCCGTGCGGCGCAGCTCCATTGAAAAGGCGCTGGCCTACATGGGACTGACCCCTGGAACCCCTTTGACCGCCATTGCCGTGGACAAGATCTTTATCGGTTCCTGCACCAATGGCCGCATCGAGGATCTGCGGGCAGCGGCTGCTTTGGTGCAAGGGCGGCGCAAGGCCGCAAGCGTGAAGCTGGCCATGGTGGTCCCGGGAACCGGCCTGGTGCGTCAGCAGGCCGAGGCCGAAGGGCTGGACCGGATCTTCCTGGATGCGGGTTTCGAGTGGCGGGCACCGGGCTGTTCCATGTGCCTGGCCATGAACGATGACATCCTGCAACCCGGTGAACGGTGCGCATCCACCTCCAACCGCAATTTCGAGGGGCGCCAGGGGCCAGGCGGTCGCACCCATCTGGTGAGTCCGGCCATGGCAGCGGCAGCCGCCATTGCCGGTCATTTTGTGGACATCCGTACCTCTCCCTGGGCGAACGGCTGATTGCAGACTATCGAGATCAAAGGAAATCGGCGAACATGGAACCTTTCAACCGTCTGACCGCCCTGGTGGCACCCCTGGATCGGGCCAATGTGGATACCGATGCCATCATTCCGAAACAATTCTTGAAATCCATCCGTCGCACCGGATTCGGGCCGAATCTCTTTGATGAGTGGCGCTATCTGGATCGCGGCGAACCGGGCCAGCCCTGCGATCAGCGCCCGTTGAATCCGGAATTCGTGCTTAACCAGCCCCAATACCAGGGGGCCACGATCCTTCTGGCGCGGGAGAATTTCGGCTGCGGCTCCAGTCGTGAACATGCCCCCTGGGCATTGCTGGGGTATGGCTTCCGGGTGATCATTGCCCCGGGCTTTGCCGACATCTTTTTCAATAACTGTTTCAAAAATGGCATCCTGCCTGTGGTGCTGGATGCCGGTATCGTGGACCGGCTGTTTCTGGAGGTGGCGGCACGGGCCGGTTATCAGCTGACTGTGGATCTTATGGAGCAGAGCGTGATCACACCGGATGGCACCATCCATCCGTTTGCTGTGGATCCGTTCCGCAAGCACTGTCTCATCCATGGACTGGATGACATCGGCCTGACATTGGAGCATCAGGCCGCCATCGAAGCCTTTGAGGCGCAACGGCGTCAGACCGCTCCCTGGGTGTTTCCCGCTTGAGATCGAGGAAGAAATCGGTGAAGAAAACCATCTATTTATTGCCAGGTGATGGCATTGGTCAAGAGATCATGGCCGAAGCGGTCAAGGTGTTGGATTGGATGCAGGGGCGTGGCCTGGTCTCCTTTGAAATGCACGAAGGGTTGATCGGCGGTACGGCCTATGACCAGACCGGAACCCCTCTGCCCGAGCCGACCGTGACGGCTGCCAAGGCCGCAGACGCCGTGCTGCTGGGTGCGGTGGGTGGCACCAAATGGGAGTCTCTGGACTATGCGGTGCGGCCCGAACGCGGGCTGTTGGGGATTCGCAAGGCATTGGATCTCTATTGCAATCTGCGTCCGGCCCAGGTCTTTCCCCAACTGGCCAATGCTTCAACCTTGAAAGCCGAAGTGGTCTCGGGCATCGACATCATGGTGGTGCGCGAACTCTCTTCCGGGATCTATTTCGGAGAGCCGCGCGGGGTCGAGACCCTGCCGGACGGACGCCAGAAAGGGTTGAACAGCCTGGTCTATTACACGGATGAGATCCAGCGTGTGGCCCGTCGGGCCTTTGAGATCGCCCGCAAGCGCCAGAAACGGCTCTGCTCCGTGGACAAGGCCAATGTGCTCGAATGTACCGAGTTGTGGCGCAAGACCGTGACCGCCATGGCCCCGGACTATCCGGATGTGGCGCTCTCCCATATGTATGTGGACAACGCGGCCATGCAACTGATCCGCAACCCCCGTCAGTTCGATGTGATCCTGACCACCAACATGTTTGGCGACATCCTTTCGGATGAGGCCAGCATGTTGACCGGTTCCATCGGCATGCTGCCTTCGGCTTCGCTGGGTGAGCAGAGCGCGTTGTATGAACCGATTCATGGCTCGGCCCCGGACATTGCCGGGCAAGGGGTGGCCAACCCGTTGGCCATGATCCTCTCTGTGGCCATGATGTTTCGTTATACCCTGGAGTTGCCTGCTCTGGCGGATCGGATCGAACGGGCGGTCCATCGGGTATTGGATCAGGGGTTGCGTACTGCCGACATCTGGGAAGAGGGGATGACCCGGATCGGTACGGTCGCCATGGGGGATGCGGTGGTGGCGGCGTTGCACGATTGAGTGGTGATCCTGGCGGTCCAGGATGGGTGGTTTTTCAGGAAAGTTGCGGTTCAACATTTATTCAAGACAGGATGTCATCGATCATGGGCGTATTCAATGTTGCCATCGCCGGGGCTACCGGCAATGTGGGTCGAGAGATGCTCTCCATTCTGGAGGAGCGGAATTTTCCGGTGGGAGAACTGCATCTGCTCGCATCGGAGCGGAGTGCAGGCAGCCGCGTTGAGTTTCGCGGTCAGGAGTTGGTGGTCAAGGATCTGGCCACCTTTGATTTCACCGGGGTGCAGGTGGGTCTGTTCTCGCCGGGTGGATCGGTTTCGGCTGTGCATGCCCCAAGGGCGGCAGCGGCGGGTTGCGTGGTGGTGGACAATACCTCCTATTTTCGCATGGATCCGGATATTCCGCTTGTGGTCCCGGAGGTCAATGCTCATGCCATTGCCGACTACAAGAAAAAAGGGATCATCTCCAATCCCAACTGTTCGACCATCCAGATGGTGGTCGCCCTGAAGCCGATTCACGATGCGGCCACCATCAAACGGGTGGTGGTTTCGACCTATCAGTCGGTCTCCGGGGCTGGCAAGGCGGCCATGGATGAGTTGCTGGAACAGACTCGCGCCTTTTATCTGCCAGGTCGCGATATCCCGCCGAAAAAGTTCACCAAGCCGATTGCCTTCAACCTGATCCCGCAGATCGACTCTTTCCTGGAAAATGGCTATACCAAGGAAGAGATGAAGATGGTCAATGAGACCCACAAGATCCTGGATCCCAACATCAAGGTCACGGCCACGACCGTGCGGGTGCCGGTCTTCAATGCCCATTCCGAATCCGTGACCATTGAGACCGAACGTCCCCTCTCTCCGGAAGAGGCCCGGGCCATCCTGGCGCGTGCGCCGGGTGTGGAGGTGGTTGATGATCCGGCCACGCTGACCTATATCACGCCCCGGGAGGCTGCGGGTCGCGATGCCACCTTTGTCTCGCGCATTCGGCGTGATTTTACGGTGGAGCATGGGTTGCAGATGTGGGTGGTTTCGGACAACCTGCGCAAAGGGGCGGCACTCAATGCCGTGCAGATCGCGGAAGTGTTGATTCGTGATCATCTGTCCTGAGCATGTATTGACATAACGGAGGGGGAGGCGTGGCGCGTTGCTTGCGGATCGCTGTGCTGGGGTTGACCTGTTGGGCCATGACCGGTCCGGTGCATGCCTTGACCATGACCGGTCCTTTGCAGGTGCACAGCGTTCTGAACGCCCCCTTTTCTGCCGAGATTCCCTATACCCTGGAGCCGGGCGAGGCCGAGCCGCAGGTAGAGGTGCTGGTGGGGTTGAACTCCGATTTTTCCCAGGGGGGCGAGACGCGTACCCGTCTGAGCGCCCGCCTGGTGGAAAATCCATCATCCGCCACACCTGGAGGAGCCGGGCGTGCGGGCCGGATCCAGATCACCGGTACGCGCCTGGAAACCGAGCCGTTTTTTAATCTTCTGGTACGCATCAAACGTTCCGATACCACTTTTGTCCGCAATTATGCCGTGGTATTGGATGCCTTTCCCACCACGGGCCACAACCCGGTCTTTCCGGTGCAAAGCGGAGTGGCGGATGCGGTCAACACCCCGTTGCAGAGCGTGGTGGAGCCGGGGCGTGTTCAGCCCATTGCAGGTGTGTGGGAGCGTGGCCGCGTGTGGGTGGCGGGACTCTCCAGAGAGATGCTGGCGGCAGTGGCGGGTGGGTGTGCGCTTTTGGTGCTGATGCTGCTGCGCTGGGCGCGCCGTGGTCGCCCGGAAGAGGATGGTTCCGAAGAGGATGAGGTGGTTGCACGGCCTGAACGGCGTGAACCGGTGGTCACCTTGCCTGAAGAGCGTGAGCCAGAGGTTGAGACCCTGCCTGTGCCCGAGCCAACCGCAGCCCCCGTATTGGCCGCGTTTGTGGTGCCGGATGCGCCGGAGCCTGTACCGGGATTCATGCCTGACCCAATCGGTGAGATGGCTGCTGTGCCACCCGTGGCACCTGAACCTGAACCTGAACCTGCATCTGAACCTGAACCTGAGCCTGCGCCTGCGCCTGCATCACCACAACGCGACCACGTTGAACTCTCCGAGTCTGACTTTGCCGAATTGTCCCTGGAAACCGAGTCGGAATTGTCTGAGTTCCGGGCCTTTTCAGACCCGGAAGAGGGGCAGGGAGGCTGGCTGACAGAGGAGCTGACCTCACCCCCTGTAGCCCCGGCAACCCCTGCGAGGGTCGAGGATGTTTCTCCGGATTTCTGGGCCTTTACGCAGGCTGCCGAGGAGTGGGCCGACGCTTTGCCAACAGCGGCCAGTCAGGAGAGTGCCGCACCTCAGCCAGAGGAGATCGAGGTTGTGCCTTTCGATTTCGAGCAGGTGGTTGAGGAGCTGTTTGTGCCCAAAGAACCCAAGCCAACCTCTTCTCCGGTTTCCGCACCCTCCCACTCCTGGGAGTTCATCCCGTTTGATCTCAATGATGCGACCCAGACCACCAGCGACCGGCGGGTGGAGCGGTGAGCCGACGGCTGGATGCCCGTTTGGCGCTGCTGAGTTTCGGGTTGTTGATGCCGGTGTTGATGTCGGCCCGGTTGAGCGCCTGGTCGTGGTGGCTGGCTGCGGGCTGGGTGGGTGTGGCGGTGAAGTGGAGTGGTCTCTCCTGGTCTTTTCTGGGTGTGGGTTTGTGGCGTTTGCGTTGGCTGTTGGTGACCATGTGGCTGCTGCATGGCCTCATGACTCCTGGAGAGTATCTCTGGACCTTGTGGCCATATTTGACGTATGAGGGGGTGGCCTTGGGGATGCAGCAGTCGGTCCGATTGCTGACTATGGCGCTTGCGGCCTGGTGGCTGGCGCGGGTAACCACTCCCATGGAGCTGGTGGCAGCCCTGGATGATTGCTTGGGCTGGTTGGAGCGGGTGCGCATACCGGTTCGGCGCGGGTTGGCGATTCTGGGATTTTGTTTGACCACTCTGGCGCGTTTCCAGGAGCAGGCGGTGCGGGTGCGTTTGGGGTTGGAGTGGCGTTTGGGTACGGTCCGGAAGGGGTGGTCTGCCCGCTGGCACCGGTTGGCCTGTGCGGGCAGCAGCCTGCTGATGATATTGCTATGGGAGTTGCGCGCACGCGAAGAGGGATTGCGGGTACGCGGTTTTGGTCGCGGGTTGCCGTTGGCTGCTCATGGCAGGGCGCAGCCGGTACGCTGGTGGGAGTGGCTGGTTCTGCTGCCAGGAGTGTTGTGGATCACTCCATGGTGAACATTTGCACAAAATTGGCCACATCCAGGATTTTGCGCACCTGATCGTTGCAGTTGATCAGCTTGATGCGACTGCGGTCTCCGGCAGCCCCTTCTTCTTTGAGCAACAGCAACATGCCCAAGGCCGAGCTGTCCATGTAGGTCACACGACGGAAATCCACCACATAGCGACTGCCTGGCGGTCGATCATGATAGGTGGCGCGAAACGCGCGATGATCGCTGAATACGAATTTGTCATCCAGGGTGATGGTGATGACCCCGGCATCGTCATGGGTGTGGATGGGCATGGTGACCATATCGTCAAGGTCAACGCCGGGATGGGGCCATCCCGGCGCTGGATGTGTAAGGGATCAGGCAGCCTTTTCGGTCTTGGCCCCAGCCTTGCCGACATCTTGCAACATCGACAGCTCGGTGGCCGAAAAGACCTTGTCGGTATCGAGCAGGATGACAAAGTGGTTGCCCTGCTTACCCATACCACGGATGAAGTCCGTGCGCAAGCCAGTGCCGATTTTGGGTGCAGGTTCGATCTGATTGGGGTCCAGCTCCACCACCTCCTTCACCGAGTCGGCCATGGCACCGATCACGGTGGTCCCTTCCTCCTGGGCTACATCGATGATGATGATGCAGGTGTTGACCGTCTTTTCGCTTTTGGACATGCCGAATTTCAGACGCAGATCCACCACCGGCACCACGCTGCCGCGCAGATTGATCACTCCGCACATGAAATCCGGAGTTCTGGGGATTTTGGTGACAGAGGAAAACTCCAGCACCTCCTTGATGCGGGAGATGTCGATGGCAAACACCTCACGATCCAGATGAAAGGTCAGAAATTGGGTCACCTCGGTGAGTCCGGCAACGGCCATGGCTTGCGCTCCTTGTGGTTAGAAGGTCTCGAATTCGTCGTCCGATGCATGCCCGGATCCCATGTTCAGATTCACGCCACCCGCCTTGCTGCCAGCAGGTGCGGGCAGTGCCTTGGCGGCAGGCTTTTTCGGGAGATGCGCGGTGGTTTTGGCAGCCGGTAGTTTTTGACTCTTGGGAGCTGCCGGTTTGTGGCTCCGTCCAGCCACCGGAGTGGCCTGGTGGCCGATGTTGAAGAATGAAATCGATTGGCTCATGATGTCGGCCTGGGCAGACAGCTCTTCTGCCGTGGCCGCCATCTCTTCGGAGGAGCCGGCGTTTTGTTGGATCACCTGATCCAATTGTTGGATCGCCTGGTTGATCTGTCCGGCCCCCTGGTTTTGCTCCTGGCTGGCTGCGGCGATCTCCTGGATCAATTCCGCCGTTTTCTGGATGTCCGGAACCAGCTTGTTGATGATGCCCCCGGCCCGTTCGGCCACATCCACGCTGGAAGCCGAAAGATGGCTGATCTCGCCGGCAGCGGTTTGGCTGCGTTCGGCCAGTTTGCGCACCTCGGCAGCCACCACGGCAAACCCTTTGCCATGCTCGCCGGCGCGGGCCGCCTCGATGGCGGCGTTCAGGGCCAAAAGATTGGTCTGGCGGGCGATCTCTTCGATGATGCCGATCTTGGAGGCGATCTCCTTCATGGCGGTCACCGCCTGTCCGACGGCCACGCCCCCTTCGGCAGCATCCTTGGAGGCCTTTTGGGCAATGGTCTGGGTGGTGTTGGCGTTGTCGGTGTTTTGTTGGATGTTGGATGTCATCTCTTCCATGGCCGAAGAGGTCTCTTCAATCGAGGCCGCCTGTTCGGTGGCGCCCTGGGAGAGGTTCTGGGCGGCATTGGAGATTTCGTTGCTGCCGGAAGAGACCTGCGATGCCGCAATGGAGACCTCGCCGATCACCTCGCGCAATTTGGCAGCCATCTCTTTCAAGGCCGTGGCCAATTGGCCGATCTCATCCTTTTGGTCCACATTCAAGGAGGCGGTAAGATCCCCTCGGGCAATGGTTTGGGCAAACACCACACCCTGGACCAAAGCACTCACGATCAGGCGCGTCAGCAAATAGGCGATCACCAGTCCAAGCAGGAGCGCTCCGGTGCTGGCAGATGTGATCAAGGTTGTGGCAGAGGCGATCTGGGCTTCGGCCTTCTTCTTTTGTCCGGCCACCACCTGGTCCACCCTCTCTTCAGCCTTGGTACGAGCGGCAATGGTCTCCTGCTCGGCCTTGTTCTGGGCGTTCAGTGCCTCGATGATGGTGGCCATCTCTTTTTGATATTGCTCGAGACCGGCAATGATTTTTTTGACCTGATCGATATTGGCTTGTTGCTTGAAGGTGGGCAGCAGTTCCTGGGCATTCTTCAAGGCCGCATCCGAACTCTCCTGATTGCGTTTCAGGAATCGCTCCTCCTTGCCCATGGTGATGAAGATCTCTTTTTCGCCAATGCGGGCATCCTTGAAGTCGATCAGCATTTGTGATGCCCTGGCGACCTTGATCGCCCGATCCTGGATCTTGGCGATGTGGGCTTCCTGGGCGGCCTTGTCCGCAGCATTGATGGTGGCCTGCTCGGCGATCTGCTCACGCAGTTTTTTGGCCTGGTCTTCCTGCATCTTGGTCACTTCCACGCGCACCACATTGTCGGCAATGTCGCGAATGCGGGTCAGTGATTCCTGGCGTTTCTTCTCCATGGCTACATACTGGGCAAAGGCTTTGGTGTAGTTCTCGGCCAAGCCCAGAATGGCATCCATTTCGCCCTTGTCAGCCGGATCATTGAACTTGTCCTTGGCAGTGAGCGCCTCTTTTTTCAAACTTTCAATGGCTTTTTGGTTTTCATCCGCATGTTTGAAATCTTTGCGGATAATGAAGTTTTTCTCTGCAATGCCTGCCTTGCTGATGGCCTCCAACAGTTCTGCCATCTCATTGTTTTTGTCGATCCGGTCAGCCAACCCGGTCAATCCGTTGTGGCCGCTGAATGCGACAAAAACGGTCAACAGCAGCACCAGGCCAAAGCCTGCGCCCAGTTTGATGCCCAGTTTCAAATCTTTCATGATGTCATCCCTCCCAAATGAATAAAACCTTGCAAGAGTTGCGCAGTATGAATGCCCTCTGTTCTGCAAAGAACATAATGGATTGCAGGGGGGAGTGCAATCTTTTTTCTGGAAGTAGAGCAGGTTAACATTGATTTAGGTGGGATGTTTAAAATTTCATCATTCTGAAATTTTGAAAAAGCCCACAGCACTTTGCAGCGTGTCGGCCTGGGCCGACAGCTCTTCGGAGGTGGCAGCCATCTCTTCCGAGGTGCCGGCATTACGTTGGATGGTCTGGTCCATGGATTGAATGGCGCGATTGATCTGATCGGCACTCTGGCTCTGCTCGCGACTGGCTGTGGAGATCTCCTGTACCAGTTGGGCAGTGCGTTGAATCTCGGGCACCAGATGTTTCAGCATGCTCCCCGCCCGTTCGGCCAAAGAGACGCTGGATGAAGAAAGTCCCCCGATCTCTCCGGCAGCACCTTGGCTTCGTTCCGCGAGTTTGCGCACCTCAGCCGCCACCACGGCAAATCCTTTGCCATGATCGCCCGCGCGGGCCGCCTCGATGGCGGCATTGAGCGCCAACAGATTGGTTTGGCGGGAAATCTCTTCGATGATCGAGATTTTGGTGGCAATCTCGTGCATGGCGTTGACCGCATTCAGGACCGCTTCACCCGTTTCCACCGCATCTTTCGCCAACTGACGGGAGATGGTCTCCGTGACCTGGGCATTGTCGTTGTTCTGGCGGATGCTGCCGCTCATCAGTTCCATGGCTGCCGAGGTTTGTTGGATGGCCGATGCCTGTTCGGATGAAGATTGGGAGAGTCCCTGGGCAGCATCCGAAAGTTGCTGGCTGCCATTGGCCACTTCGGTCGAGGCCAATTTGACCTGTTGCAGGACTTCGTTCAGGCGATCCACCGTGGCGGTCAGGCTCATGGCCATCTGGCCGATCTCGTCTTGCTGACGGATGGATGTGGTGACCGTGAGATCGCCGTGGCCAAACCGGTCTGTCATCTGTTGCAAGGCTTTGATCGGTCTGGAGATTGCCCGTCCGATCAGCCAGGCCAGAAATCCCCCGATTCCCAGAATGCAGATGCTGACCACGAGTGCCAGACGGGCGTTGCGTTGGGCCGTGGCATAGGTTTCGTCTGCGGTTTTTTCCATGTCCGTGCTGGCCTCTTTGACCAGATCCGCGATCAATGGCTCGATGGCATGGGTGGCTGCACGCATCTTTTCCGTGGCAGCATCGATTTCCTGATCTTTGGTGACCATGGCGGCAAATGCCTTGTCATAGGCTTGCATGGCCTCGGTCAGACTCTTTTTGTCGCTGTCCGGTATGGCAGAATCGGCAATCAGACGCTCCATCTCTTTCAGGCGTGCATGGACATTGGCCACATATTTATCCTCGCTGCGCAATAGATAATCCTTTTCATCCTTGCGCAACTCCAGATAATGCCTGGACAACAGGGCCAGCTGGCTCTTGTCCGTATCGTATCGCCGGATCTGGCTCTCCATGGCATGAGCGGCCTGACGGAATCTTCCTTGCAGACCGGATTTGGCATCCAGCCCCTTTTCGATCTCTTTGGCGGCAACGGATTGAAAACCGTTCAGGTATTCCGCAGCCCGTTTTTTGATTTCCGTATCCAGGCGTGCGCTTTCGGCATCCTGATTTTGTGTGGCCTTCTGGAGCATGCCATCCAGGATCTGTTGCATGGAGCCGATAATTTTGTTGACTCCATCCCGATACTTCTCTTCTTTGCGCAGCAGGAAATCTTTTTCCGCGCGGCGGGCCTGGAGCATGAGTACGTTGAGTTGCATGGCATTGCTCTTCTCCACCTCCACCCGCTCCAGGACATCGTCGTGATAGCTGGTCAGCGATTGGATCAGGGTGGTGTGGTATTGGGCCACCACTCCCAGAAACAGCACGCCGACCACGCCAAAGCCGACAGCGATTTTGGTGGCAATGCTGAAATTGCGAAAGATCTCGGAAATGCCCATGCCTGTTCCTTTTCCAGATCTGTTCAATTCTGGAATTGATATTGCAAGATTGATAGTTGTTTCAAATGGTTGTCATTTTTTTGATGTCATGTTTATAGGTGTCTCTGAGACTGGATGCAACCTTAAAATTTTTGTTCAATAGATAATTTAAATTAATAGCTGTTTCTGAGTGAGCGTACCTGGGCAAAGATGGCGACCGGATCGGTTTCAGACAGGTGCAGACGGGCGGCCAGATCTGGCTGGTCGGCGCGCAGGAAGGGATTGAATCGTTTTTCAAGGGACAACGGATGGGGCAGGGTGTAGCCGCCTGCATCGGTGCGGGTGATGAAACCGGCGCGCAAGGCGAGCAGATCCGGATCCCCTGGTTGCAAGGAGAGGAGGAAATCCAGGTTGAGCAGGGTATATTCGTGTCCGGCAAACAGACGTGTCTCATCGGGCAGGGCGCGAAGGCGCATCAGGGAGTGCCACATCATGGCGGGCGTGCCCTCGAAGAGCCGTCCGCAGCCGAATCCGAACAAGGTGTCCCCGGAAAAAAGGGCGTCTCCGATTCGATAGACCACATGGCCTAAGGTGTGTCCCGGAACTTCCAGCACGCTGGCTGCAAGCTGGTCGTCCAGAATGAGGTGATCCCCATCCAGGACCGCACGATCCAGCTTGGGCAGCCTGGCCTGATCGGCGTGCGCACCGATCACCACTGCTCCATATCTTTGGCGCAAACTCTCCACACCGCCGATATGATCGGCATGGTGATGGGTGATCAGGATGTGGGACAGGGAGGCAGCGCGAGAATCCAGAAAGGCCATGACCGGTGCCGCCTCGCCGGGATCGACGGCAGCCCAACGGTTGGTGGAGAGGGCGATCATCCAGATGAGGTTGTCCTTTCCTGCCAGGACAGGCTCGACGCATGGGTTGGTTTGGGGCATAATCAACTCTCCTTGACTTGAACCGGCAGGGGATACACTTGGACGCTTTGCGTTTGCAAACCTGGTATGCCACCCCTTTGGGACAGACCTCGGCCCGTTTGATCGGGGAGGCCATGGATCGCTGGTTGCGACAGAATCCGGGGAACCGTACCTTGGGATGCGGATTTCCGCAACCCTATCTGGAGGGGTGGCGCTCCTGCGGAGGGGAGTGGTTTGGTGCCTCTCCAGCCGAGATGGGGGTGGTCCGCTGGCCAGTGGGCGGCAACAATCGCATGGCCCAGGTGCGGCCCGATGCCTTGCCGTTCTCTTCGGAATATTTTGATCGGGTCATCATGACCCATCTGTTGGAGGGGGTGTACTCCCTGCGTGCCACTTTGCGGGAGACCTGGCGGGTGTTGGTGCCGGGGGGGCGGGTGTTGGTCGTGGTGCCGAACCGGGGCGGGTTGTGGGCGCGGCGCGATGTCACCCCGTTTGGCTATGGTCGTCCTTTTTCCCCGGGGCAGTTGCGTCATGCCCTGGAGGAGTCGTTGTTTCTGCCGTGTCAATCCTGTTATGCCCTGTTCATTCCCCCGTTTGCCGGGCAACGGTGGTTGGGGGCGGCTGCGGCCTGGGAAAAGGCCGGGCAGCGTTGGTTTGCCCCGTTGGGGGGCGTGATCCTGTGCGAGGCGGAAAAGGTGGTCTATGCGGTTCCCAAGATCGATGCGGGCAACCGTCGGGCGGTGCGGGCGCGGCCTGTGCCGATTCCGGTGGGTAATCACCGTTCCCAGCCGGATGAGGAGCAGCGGGCATGAGTGATCTGGGTCATATCGGGGCGTTTCTGGATGAATTGCTGGTGGAACACGGTCTGGCGCGCAATACGCTGGAGGCCTATCGACAAGACCTGGAGTCTCTGGCGGGATTTTTGGCTGCACGGGGTCAGGGGTTGGAGCGTGCCGAACCGGAGGATCTGGCCTGCTGGCTGGAGGCGCTGCATGGTCAGGGATTGGCAGCCACCTCTGTTGCGCGCAAATTGTCAGCGGTCAAGCGTCTGTTTCGTCATTTGGTCGAGCGGGCGATTCGTCCCTCGGATCCGGCCCGTCTGCTGCAAGCGCCCAAACGGCGGCGTCCCTTGCCCAAGGTGTTGAGCGAGCAGGAGGTGAATGATCTTCTGGCTGCTCCGGATCTCTCCACGCCCTTGGGGTTGCGGGATGCGGCCATGCTGGAAACCTTGTATGCCACCGGCATGCGCGTTTCGGAACTGGTGCAAATCGGCACCCAGGATCTGAATTCCGAACAGGGTTTTTTCCGGGTGGTCGGCAAGGGGGACAAAGAGCGGATCACGTTGATTGGCACCCGTGCCCTGGGCATGATTGATCGTTATCTCCAATTGGCCCGTCCTGTCTTGATGCAGGGGTGCAAACCGACTCCGGCCTTGTTTGTGACCGCGCGCGGTGCCGCCATGACCCGGCAGAATTTCTGGTATGCCATCCGTCGCCATGCCGCCTTGGCCGGGATCATGCGGGAGATCTCACCCCACGGTCTGCGCCACTCCTTTGCCACCCATCTGGTCAAGCACGGCGCAGATCTGCGCGCTGTCCAGATGTTGCTCGGACATGCGGATGTGGCCACCACCGAAATCTACACCCATGTGGCCAATGACCGTTTGAAACAGGTTCACGCCCGTTTCCATCCCCGTTCCGGGCATGGGTAGGGGAGTGATCATGGAGGCTCAGGTTTTTGGAGGTGTCGGCTTCCAGTGGAACAGGTGGCACTGACGGCATCCGGTGCGGATCTTGTCAACAACGGTACGATCCCCGACATGACAGGTGCGACATTTGGCGATATCCGGCATGGCAATGTCTGCGCTGGTTTTGGCGTTTGATTTGTCATGACACTCCGTACAGGCAAGGGTGTTGTGTCGGGAGTGGGGGAAGATGGCACCCGGTTGCCAGTCGCGCTGGATGCGCAGTGGGGCAATCTTCCACGGAATATCGGGCTGATCGGTTGGTTCCGTGACATGACACATGTCGCAGTTGAGTTTTTTTTTGAAGAATACCGAGATGTTTTTCTTTGCCAGGCGATTGGCGCAATCCAGGGTGTGACGGAGTGGCGCTGCCGCGCTCTCTTCCCCAGGGCCGCAGACGCGCGCCAGATCAAGGGACGGGTTGGTGAGCCACTGGAGATAAAATTCGCGCGCGGTTTGCATCAGATCGCGTACGGATCCGTGCGGTACCTTTCCTTCGACCGGTTCGTCGAAGAACATCTTGTGACAACGGGATTGCTGGCAGCTCTCCTTCATGGTCATGGGCTGGAAGTGTCGTCCGGACTCGGCCAGTTTGTGACAATCCGTACATGCCATGACCACATTGCCCAGCGGACTGGAGACCCCCTTTTTGTCCAGGTGGATCTTGTGGGACATCTTCAGCCCCTGTTCGGCTTGATGGTGCGGCATCTCCTCCTGTTTGACGCGCAACAAGCCGGTCTTGTGTGGCAGGGTGATGCGGAACGGGGGGTGATCCGTATCGAAATCATGGATGTCGCTGAGAGAGGATTTGGCATGGACGGTTTCGATCTGCCCATGACACATGACACATTGCTTGGCACCGGACGAGAGCAGACCCTCTTTGCCCTTGTGATCGAGATGGCAGTGGGTGCAGCGCAACTCCTTGAACAGGGATGTCTGGAGTTTGTCGTTCGCCAGATGAACAAGCATCTGGCGATGACACTCCAGACAGGTCTCATCGGCAACGGGCTGAAAAGGACGTGGATGGCAGGTTGAACATTTGGCACCGAACAGTGCGTGCCCGCCGGACAGGGGTCTGGGATTCCAGGTGGCCGTCAGGGTGGCCGAGATTCCGGAGAGCCACGTGTTGGATGTCTGGAGCAGGCCTGGAAGAACGGGCAGCAGAAAAAACAGGAGCAGAATTCCCAATGCCAGCAGGAGTCCTGCTTTGCGTTTGCTCAGGCGCAAAGCAGCCAGGGTGAACGGTGGCGTATCACGCCCCTTGGTCAAGTCCGGATCCGGCTGTGGCATCTCCACCGACAACACCAGGTCATGGCCAGCCGTGTTCGGTTCAACATGCAACCGACAGGGGCCGATGTCAAGCGCTGTTCCGGGAGAGAGGAGGGCATGCTCTGCCAACTCCCCCTGGACGCGCATGGTCTGGTTCTCTTCCGCCTGGATGCACGGCACCCCTTCTGCGTTGCGTTGCACTGTGGCATGAATCAGGCTCACGCGCGGATCGGCCAGATGGATTTCGCACCGTGAGTCCCGTCCGATGCGCAGCGTTGCCCCCAGGAGGCGACTCTCCCGGGAGAGGGGGGAACTGTCCGGATTGCGCGCAGTGTGGATCAGCAGGCATGAGATCATGGGGGCGCTCATCGGCGTGGTTTCAAGGCATATGAGGTTGAATACAACCTTTCTCCGTGTTCGTCAAGTGAACCTGGAACAGTCGAAATCCGGTGCTCAATGTGGGGCATGACCGGTTGATTGTTTTTTTGGATCCGGATGCCGTATCATGACAATGCAAGCAGATGGCTGGACGCGCTACGGCATGGTCAATGTATGGATCGGGAAGGAGAGGAGTCATGATGCAGACGTATGAAGCGCACATCGATGTTCATGGGCAGGTGCGTCTGTTGGAGCCGGTACGGTTATCCGCTCCTTGCCGGGCGATCGTCACCGTGTTGGAGTCTGTGCCTGACGAGGGTTCCAGGGCATTGCTCCATTTTGCCGAGACGGCATTGTCTCAAGATTGGGATCGGCCAGAAGAGGATGCAGCATGGGGACATTTGCAACCGGTCAAGTGATCTTGTTGCCATTTCCGTTTTCGGATCTGAGTCGCAGCAAGTACCGTCCAGCCGTGATACTGGCTTATGCGGGACGTGGCGATTGGGTCTTGAGTCAGATCACCAGTAATCCCTATGCAGACCTGTTGGCGGTAGAGTTGCGTCAGGAAGGTTTTGCATTCGGTGGGTTGCAACGCATCAGCTATGCGCGTCCTGGCAAACTGTTCACGGCACACGAGTCCCTGTTCGCTGTGGTGGCGGGGCAGTTGCATCATACCGTGTTCGTGGATTTGGTGATGTGTGTCATCCAATTGCTGCGCCCAGCCGATCTGGGAAATAAATGATTTTTATTATAATTTTCGAGATGCTTTAATGCTGGTATCGTCCGGCTCACCAATAGAAGTATATGGCCCAGATATGGACAAAAAGCGCGGCCAGCAGTGCGATGGACAACGGCGTATGGAGATAGAGCCAGAACTGCATGCGGGCGCGCATCGCCACATCTCTCCTGGCCCTGGCAACGAGCATTTTCTTCTTGAGGCAGAGATAATACAACTCGCGGACCTGTTTTTTCCGATCCTCCAGAGCGGGATCCAGCCCGGCCTGTTTCAGATGGTCTACCGCAGCTGCGGTTGGGCAGTGCTTCTGGATGCCGCTGATCTGTTGCCAGAGATTTCCGCCGATGCGTGTCTTGAGTCGTGACTGGGCAATCACCGCATGGACGGCATCCGGCAGATCCAGGGCGCGTTGCCTGATCGTTGCGTCGAGTTGCTGAATCTCTTTCAGAACGCCATCCAGAGTGGAATTGTTCAAGTTTTTGGTGATCCGTTTGGGATAATACAGGTATACAAAGGTTCCGTAACCCCCGGAAAGGGCCACCAGCCACAACATGACATACACCAGCGTATGCACGTTCCATCCGACATGGAAACCGGCATGCAGGGAGGCCAGGATGAGCAGTGCGATGCCCAGATAGACATGGGCAGACAGCCACCCCTGCAATGTTCCGCCGAAACGCCAGGACTCTTTGGTACGCGCTCTGCGGCGTTCCTGTGTG
This sequence comes from Magnetococcales bacterium, assembly GCA_011089965.1. Lineage (GTDB taxonomy): Bacteria > Pseudomonadota > Magnetococcia > Magnetococcales > Magnetaquicoccaceae > Magnetaquiglobus. The sequence goes on along the minus strand of JAANAU010000002.1, from coordinate 110,538 downwards.
CGCAAGGGAGGTGTGGCCGCCATGTTGACCGTGCGCATGCTCCGTCGGTTCGGAACTCTGGGAGCAAGCCGTTTGCGCAGGCCATATCCGATATGCAACAAGAGCAGCAGCATGGAGATGCTGCCCAGCACATAACCGAGCCAGGTTCCGCCATGGTGTCCCGATCCCCCAGGATCGACGGTCAGATACGCGGTGGTGGCCAGTGCCACCAGCAGACCGGAAAAAAGGAGATAACGGAAATTCTTGTAGTGGAGGAAGGAGCGCGCTTGCATCGCACTCATGCTTTCGGTGGCCCAACTGGTCAGATCCTCGAAGTAGCGTTCCGGAGTGACCCGCATGGCAGCACCTGTCGGACATGCGCGAATGCAGGCCGCCCCGCCGAGGATCTCCTTGCACATGTCGCACTTGACGTACATCTTCGACTCTTCGGTGTTCTCCTCCTGTGTCGGAGGATCGACCGTTTTTTCCTGGCCTCCTGAAAGGATCTGCCAGATGCCGGGGGGGCGGAACGGTTTTCTGGTGGCGGCCTGGATCACGCCATAGGGACAGTGGCGTTGGCAATTGCCGCAATGGATGCAGCGGTCGCTGATGAAAACCTCGCCGTTGATGGAACGATGGATCGCATCCGGCGGACAGTTCTTCATGCAATAGGGGTGTTCGCAATGGCGGCAGGAGGTGGGCAGATGCATCTGTTCGTAGGTCATGCCGGATTCACGATGCAAACGTGAGATGCCGTCATGCACGTTGGCACAGGCCACGGCGCAGTTGTCGCAGCGGATGCAGAGGGCATAGTTGATCAGCAACAGATTGGTCGCATTGCCCACACCCTGGTCGAACAGGAAGTTCATCCAGCCGCTGGATTCGGACGAGGTCATCGATTCCGTGTTGCCGACATGATCCAGATAGCGCGTTTCCACCTTGTTGCGCATCGAGGCGTTGCGTGCGATCACCGCCTTGAATCGTTCCGCTGTCAGCAGGATCACTTCCGTGGGGGCTGCTGCCGTGATCGTGGCCGAGCGCGGGGCATCGGAGACCAGGGCCATCTCCCCGAAATAGTTGCCGGCAGACAGATAGGCCAATACCACCTCTTTTCCCGAGACCTGCCGGGAGACTGATACCGAGCCGCGCCGGATCAGATAGAGTCCGTCTGCCGTATCGCCTTCACGAAAGATCACCTCTCCAATGGCAAACGGTTTGAACTGCGCATCCTGAACGAGATACTCCAGTTCGTTGGGTGCCAGCGAGCTGTCCAATTGTTGGACGATGCGCCGGAGTGACACCTCGTCGAGTTTGCGTTGTACGCTTTCGACCACGCTCAGCAACTTGAGCATGGAACGACGCGGCGTCTCCACCAGCACGCACTGCTCTTCCGTGATCACCGTGGCGGTCCGACGGCGACCGGACAAGAGTCCCATTTCGCCAAAGAAGTGGCCCTGGGAGAGTGTGAAAACCGCCTTGGTGCCATCCTCTTTGGTGATGTTGATGCTGACACGACCTTGCAGAATGCTGAAAAAACTGTTGCTGTAGTCGTTTTGTTCAAAGACCACCTCGCCGGGTGGATGGACCTGGATGGTGCTGTCGAGCATGAATTCGCGCAGTTGCAGGGTGGTGAGATCCGTCAACAGCGGTTGATGGTTCTGGAGCAGCGCAATCCCGGCACGCACCGACTCCACACCCGGAATGCCAGAGAATTTCTCCCACAACAACCCCTCGTCCGCCGGTTCGATGGTATTGCCAAGAATATATTCGATGACCTCGTATCCCTGATTCATCGCCTGCTTGATCAAAGGATATCCGGCCAGTGCGCCGATGATGTACAGTCCCGGGACGTTCGATTCGTAGGTGTCGGACAACTGCGGCACTGCCACCGGGTCGGCATTGGGAAAGCGGACACCGAAGCTTTCCACCAACTGACGGGGTGGCGTGGCACCAATGCGGACGATGATGCGATGACACTTGATCTGTTCGTGCCCTTGTGGGGTGACCACCTCCAGGGCCACGGGGAATGGATCCTGGGAGAGTGCGACGATGCGTTGTGTGGTGGTGCTGATGCGCGTTTCGACTTTTTGTGCGGTCACCGCCTCCATCAGCAGATCCAGATTGGCCAGCGTGCAATTGCTGAACTCTTCTTTGCGATTGAGGAGAATCACCCGGTTCTGGTGCGCCAGTGCCAGCGCGTTCTCCACACCGGCATCGCCGTCACCGATCACCACGATGGTCTGATGCTGGAAGGCATCCGGCTCTTCCAGTTCGTATTGCACCTCCGGCAACTCGGCACCCGGTATGGTCAACCGGCGGATGTTGCCTTGTATGCCGATGGCGAGGACCACATGGGCAGCGGTCAGCATGGCACCTGTTGACAACCGGATCTGGAAATCTCCCCGTTGTCCACGGATTCCGGTGACGGTTGTCCCGGTGCGTACTTGAACCTGTTGGGCGGTGAGGTCGTGTTGCCAGTTTTCCAGAATCTGTTCGCGCAGGCCGGTGGCAAAGCGCAGCGTACTGCGCAACGGCAGGCGTGCCGGTTCATCCATCACCCGTTTTCGGCTTTGATAGCGATGAATGGTATTGGCAATGTGTGGGGCGGAATCGAGCAGGATATGATCAATGCCGAGTTCGGCAGCATGTGCAGCAGCCGACATGCCGGCAGGTCCGGCACCGATGATTGCGATGTGATGATGCTCAACCATGCACAGTCACGATTCCATCGTGGGGAAAGATCTCCAGACATCCGGATGCGCCTGCCATGACCGATGTCTGGAGATTTTGCAAAGGAAGGTTGACGTTACTTCAGGGTCAGAAGATACATCAGGTAATCGCCTTTGTCTTTGGGAGAACAGTCCTTGCCATACAGTTCACGGCAGTGCTTGGCGAAATTGGACTCGGTCTTGTCACGATTGGTGAACCGTTCCGGATTGGCACGAATGGCCAGGGGTTTGATCGGTTTGCCGGTCTCCGTATGTTTGCCGGTCTCTTTGGGATTGTCCGTGTGACAACTGGCGCAGGAGGCCTCTTTGCCTTCCACAGTGACCTTTTTGAGGTAAAAAGCGCGTCCGGCTTCTGCGGACAGAATGGCTTTCGGATCCGACTGTTGTGCCAAGGCTGCATACTCTCTGGCGAGAAGGTTTGCCACACTCTCTCTCTCCTCGGCGGTCAGATTGCCCTGATCGTCTTTGTCTGCGTGGGCAGAGAATCCGATCAGTGCGCACAGCGCAAAGGTAATTAAAGATGTTTTCTTCATTTGGCACCTCTTGATTATGGGTTGCTACGGGTATGAAACTTCAGAAATCACCTCCACCAACGGACAACACCTGTCAGTCGAATCGCCCGAATTGACTTGGGATCAATGGTCATCACAATACTCTGTCAATGGATTGACAGAGTAAATAATCATTAACAGAAATAATCCTATCGTGCCATATTTGTGCCCATAATGCAACTGATTCTGCATTCGGGTGCCATGGCTTGCACTCTGGAGGCGTGCTCGGAGGGGATGTTTTGAGTGTGGCAGGCGAGGTGTTTGACGATTTAAGATGTTGTTACTGAAAATAAATCACCCTTTTTCATCATGATAATATGCGCTGGCCAGTTTCTGGACCTCCGGATTGTCCATGTGCGGCATATATTTTTGATCTTCTCCCAGGATGTGTCCCACCAGCCATTGATTCATGAATACCACCACGGCATCCACCACCTGGTTGCGGGTGGTCTCATCTCTGGCCTTGTTGAACTGGGAACGAAACTCGCACAGGTTTTCGCGGATCTTGTCATGCAACCCTTCATGCTCTTCCAGTGCCGGATAGCCGGCCTTGCGCATCAGTCGTTCCTCGAAACGAAAGTGGCTGGTCACATAACCGCGCAGCTGTACGAAAATGCGATCCAAAGTCGATTCGGTCTCCCCGGAGTGGATGGAGTCCATCAGCAGTCCGAACAGATGAAACAATCGTTGATGCTGATCGTCGATGGGGCCAACGCCAACGCTGTATTCCGGTTTCCACATGGCGGCATTTCCTTAGGGATGAAAAGAGGATAAACATATCCTGTCTGTGTCAGATATAAATATGGATAATCTGAAATGGATGGCAATGCAAGCACATTTTTGTCCTGCTGGCAATGCGGCTGACCGAGTCTGGTTGAATGTGATATCAATAAAATTGATGCTTGAATATTGGAACTTTCTGATATACTGTTAGATCTATTTTAAAATGTAACCCGCTGTTGGCAGCAGTTTAAAATAAAAATCAATATAAATATTGTCTCTGGTTATCAACTGACACCCATGGAGTGATGCTGATGCGTGAGCAAGAACAATCTAAGATGCCAGTCATGGCGTTGAATCCAACTCCCATGCTCGATGAGTTGGAGAGCGGCCCGTGGCCGAGCTTTGTCAAAGGGTTCAAGGAGAGTGCGCAGCGTACTGGCAAGAGCATGGTGCGCGGCGTGCTTGATCAACTCAACTACTCCTATGAGACGCGCATGGGGTATTGGAAAGGGGGTGTGGTGGGGGTGCATGGGTATGGGGCCGGGATCATCAGTCGTTACAGCATGATCAGCGACAGGTTTCCCGAGGCAACCGAGTTTCATACCATGCGGGTTCAACCTGCTCCCGGACTGCACTACAGTACCAAGGCGCTGCGTGAAGTATGCGATATCTGGGAGAAATATGGTTCCGGGTTGATCTCCATGCATGGCCAGACCGGCAATCTGCAACTGCAAGGGATCAAGGCGGAACATGTGCAGGCCTGCTTTGATGCGTTGAATCAAAAAGGGTGGGATCTGGGAGGGGCCGGAGCCACGGTGCGTACCGGACTCTCGTGCATTGGGCCGGCCCGTTGCGAACAGGCCTGTTATGACACGCTCCATGTCCATGAGAAGGTGCTCTCCTATTACGCGGATCTCACCCATCGGCCTCAACTCCCCTATAAAGCCAAGTTCAAATTTTCCGGTTGTCCCAATGATTGCACGAACAGCATTCAGCGCAGCGACTATGCGGTGATCGGCACCTGGCGAGATGATATCCAGATCGATGATGCCGAAGTGGAAAGGTTTGTTGCAGCCAAAGGGCTGGATTATCTGGTCAACAATGTCATCACCCGTTGTCCGACCCAGGCCATTACCCTGCAAGGCCAGAAGATGGTGATCGACAATCGCAACTGCGTGCGCTGCATGCACTGCCTGAACGTCATGCCCAAGGCGCTCTCCCCCGGAAATGATCGGGGCATCACCTTGCTGGTGGGTGGCAAAGGCCATCTGAAGGTGGGCAACATGATGGGATCGGTCATGGTGCCCTTCATGAAGATGGAGAGCGATGAGGATGTGGATCTCTTTATTGAACTGGTGGATCGCATGATCGACTACTGGTCGGAAAATGGTCTGGACCATGAACGGATCGGCGAATGTATCGAACGGGTGGGGATTCAGCAGTTCCTGGATGCCGTGGGACTGGAGGCCACTGTGGAGATGGTTGCCCATCCCCGTGACAATCCGTATTTCAAATCCGGTCCCTATGCGGCGGATCCGGATCGGGAAGCGGCCTGATCGGAGCAGGTGTCTGAATGGTATTCATCGTTGGATCTTTCGCGAAGGAGATGTTGTTCCCATGGCCACTGAACGTACCTGGAAAACCATTGAAAACGGTCCCCATGCTTTGGATGAGTTTCTGCATCCGGTCAGCCGGAAGAATTACGGACAATGGCGCTATCATGAACGGCCCAGACCCGGAGTCTTGAAACATGTCGCAGCCAGCGGCGATGTGTTGTACACCGTGCGGGCGGCCACCCACCGTCAGGTGACCGTGGATATTGTGCGGCGCTTGTGCGATCTGGCGGATCGTTTTGCCGATGGTCATCTGCGTTGGACCGTGCGCAACAATGTGGAGTTCATGACCCCGCATGCCGCCAATATCGACCCTTTGATTGCGGCTTTGGAGGCGGCGGGTCATCCGGTGGGCGGGACCGGTCCATCGGTGAGCGCCATTGCCCATACCCAGGGTTGGCTGCACTGCGACATTCCGGCAGTCGATGCCTCGGGGGTTGCCAAGAGCATCATGGATGCTCTGTTTGAAGATTTTGTGCGCGAGGAGATGCCCAACCGGGTACGTTTGACCACCTCGTGTTGCGAGATCAACTGTGGGGGGCAGGCCGATATTGCGGTGGTGGTGCAGCACACCCGTCCGCCGCGCATCAACCACGAGATCCTGGCCAATGTGTGTGAAATGCCCAGTACCGTGGCCCGCTGTCCGGTGGCAGCCATTCGTCCGACCACGGTCAATGGCAAGCCTTCTTTGATGGTGGTCGAGGAGAAGTGCATCTATTGTGGTGCCTGTTTCGGGGCCTGTCCGGCCATGGAGATCAACCACCCCGAACACTCCAAGCTGGCCATCTGGGTGGGCGGCAAGAACTCCAATGCCCGCTCCAAACCCGCCAACATGAAACTGGTGGCCCATGGTCTGCCCAACAACCCGCCACGTTGGCCCGAGGTGAGCGAACTGTTGCAACGGATCCTGGCAGCCTACAAGGCTGGAGGTCGGGATTGGGAGCGGTTGGGGGAGTGGATCGAGCGGATTGGTTGGAGGCGGTTTTTCGAGGAGACCGGGTTGCCGTTTGACAAGTTCATGATTGATAACTATCGTCATGCGCGTCTCTCTTTCAACCAGTCGGCCCACATCCGGTTTTGAAGAGAGGCGCCATGATCGCAACCAATCCGATGTACCAATCTGCCATAGATTGGGTGTTCAATCCCTATGTTGTGGAGGAGGGGCTGGAGCGCGTGGTGGCCTATGGTGACCGCAGCGGCAAATGTCCCACCTATGTGGAGCGGGTGCCGCCGTGCAGTCATGCCTGTCCGGCAGGCGAGGATATTCGCGGGTATCACAATCTGATTCGCGGGGTGTGGAAAGCGGGTCCGGATCGTTGGGAGGCGGCCTTCCGGCGTTTGACCCAAACCAATCCGTTTCCAGCCGTGATGGGACGGGTTTGTCCGGCGCCCTGTCAGGGGGCCTGCAATCGTCAACATCGCGACGAGACCATTCACATCAATGCCATTGAGCAGCTCATTGGCGAGTATGCCATCGAGCACAGGTTGGCCTTTCCCAAACCGGCCCAAAAGAGTGGCAAGAAGGTTGCGGTTGTGGGGGCCGGACCGGGGGGATTTTCGTGTGCCTATCATCTGGCCCGGCGCGGTCACGATGTGGTGATCCTGGAAGCCAATGACAAACCTGGTGGCATGATGCGCTATGGCATCATGGGGTATCGGGTGAGCCGGGAGGTGTTGGAGGCGGAGTGTCAACGGATCCTCGATCTGGGTGTGGAGTTGCGATGCGGGGTGCGGGTGGGTCGGGATGTGAGTCTGGAGCAGTTGTGCCGGGAGTATGCGGCGGTCTTTCTGGCCGTCGGGGCACAGAAAGGGCGGGGGCTGCCGATTCCGGGTGCCGATGGTCCGAATGTCACCAATGCCATTGATTTTCTGCGCACCTTTGAGCAGCAGGGTGAGGCCATGCCGATTGGTCGTCATGTGGCGGTGATCGGTGATGGGGATGTGGCCATGGATGTGGCCCGGCTGGCCTTGCGTTTGGGATCCCGGGCCACGTTGGTCTCCGGGGTGCCGCGCGCGGAGATGAAGTGTTCCACTTATGAGTTCGAGGAGGCAGTGGCCGAAGGGGTGCGCATGCTCTATGCCACGGGGAGTCAGATCGTGCAGCGGGAGGGAGCGCAGGTCACGGGTTTGCAATGCATCCAAATGGTCAGGAAGTCCCAGGGCGAGGAGGGGTGGAACCATCCGATCCCCTTCTTCCGGTTCAAACCGCAGCCAGGGACCGAATTTGTGTTGGAGGTGGATCAGGTGGTGGCGGCCATTGGGCAGGCCACGGACGTGACCGGTTTGGAGCAGGCAACCGGTGGGACTCCCTGGCTCAAGGTGGATCACAATCAGCAGATCGCGGGGTGGTCGAATCTTTTTGGGGGAGGGGATGCGGTCAGCATCACCTTGTTGACCACGGCCATCGGACATGGTCGCAAGGCTGCCGAGTCCATGGATTTATTGCTTCAGGGCAAGCCTCTGCCTGCCAAACCGGTGCGGCGCGATGTGATTCGTTTTGAGAAGCTCAAATCGGATTATTTCGTACCGGCACCACAACAGAAGCGGACTTTGGACCATCCCCACGAGGTCAAAGGCTCCTGGCGTGAGGTGTTGGTCCCCTTGACGCGCGCCCAGGCCGAGAGCGAGGCAGGACGGTGCATGAGTTGTGGTCTGTGTTTCGAGTGCAACCAGTGCATGTTGTTTTGTCCCCAGCACGCCATCACCCGATTTGTGGGCAATCCCGAAGGGGAGGTGATGTTCACCTATTATGAGCAGTGTGTGGGGTGTCACATCTGTGCCGAGATCTGTCCCACCGGTTACATTGACATGGGCATGGATTGAGAAGGGATGAGGAGCGCGTGACCATGAACAAGTCGGAGATGATCGAACGTTTGGAGCGGGCCATGGATGAGGCGCGTCACTGGGCTGAGAGTGGCTGGACCATGACCTTTGGCCGCCAGGGGGTGCGGGTGGCATCGTTGGCCGAGGCCCGGGCGCAGCCTGTCCGTTTTGTGAATCGTCAGGAGGCATTGGCCTATTGGCGTTGTGTGGCAGAGGCTGGAGAGGAGTGTGCCGTGCAGGGTGAAAAGGCCAAGGCAGCTTTGGAACGTGGTGATCTGCGTTATGCCGAGGGTGCGGTCTATTTTGCCGTATTGGTGGAAAAGCGTCTCAACAAACCCGTTTCCACCTGGGAACCGGTGCTGGCAGGGATGCGGATGTTGACGGTTTGAAACGGGGTGTGCCGTGACAAGCAGGTCCGGGATGTTGTGTCCGGACCTGTTTTTTTTGGTTATCGATTGGGTCCGAGATGCTCTTTGCCGCATTGCGGACAACGCCAGCTTCGTCCCCCACCCATCCACAGATCGTTGTTGCGGTTTAAACAGTCGGTGCAGAAGGCAACACCGCAGAGACAATGCCAGGTGAAACCCGGATCCGCATGACAGACCATGCAGGGTGGAAAGGTGCGTCTGGGTATCCGTGGACGCGGGCGTTGATCAGAAAGAGCAGAGTCAGAGTCGGACATGTTGTGTGCCGTTTGGGAAGATGGTTTGCGATGAACGGATTTGCGCGTATGATAGCCGTCTGGATTGAATCCCATATTATATTCGGCACGGTGTGCTGCGAAAGGTGAAGCGCCATGAGTTTTGACCTTTTTGAGGGTGAGAGTGCGGTGATGGCCAAGGCTGCGGCCCTGCTGGAACGCCGCGATGCCTCGACCGAAGAGCTGCATGCCGGATTGGCAGGGTTGCTGAAAGCCTATGAGAAGCAATTCAAAGGGACACAAAAGATCCTGCGCATGAGTGAGCGCAACGAGCAGCGGGTCAAACTGGCCCATCAGCAGATCGAACAACAGCAAAAAGATCTGCAAAAAGCACACAAAACCCTGGAAAAGCACGCCGAAACCCTGGAGGAGACCGTGCGGCGTCGCACGGCGGATCTGGTGCGCACCCAGGAGAAGTTGCAGAAACTGGTGGAGCTGGGGGTCTCATTGGCCCAGGAGCGGGATATCGATGCCTTGTTGGAAAACATCCTGCTGGGAGGCAAGGCATTGACCCATGCCGATGCAGGTACTCTGTATCTGCGGACCAAGGATGATTTTCTGCGTTTTACGATTGTGCGGACCGACTCTTTGAAGATTGCCATGGGCGGAGCAGGTCACAAACCGGTTTTCATGCCGGCTGTTCCATTGCTGAAATCGGATGGTACCCCCAACCTGAAGAATGTGGCCACCTATGCGGTCAATCAGGCCGAAACCGTGGTGATTGCCGATGCCTATGATTCACACGAGTTTGATTTCTCCGGGGTGCGACAGTTTGACCGGGGCACCGGCTATCGTTCCCAATCCTTTTTGACCGTGCCGTTGAAGCCGCGCCAGGGCAAGGTGATCGGGGTGATGCAGTTGATCAATGCCACGGATCCGGTGACCGGCAAGGTGATTCCGTTTGATCCGGAGGTGGTGACCTTTGTCGAGGCATTGGCTGCCCAGGCAGCCATGACTTTGGATAACCAGTTGTTGTTGCAGGCCCAGAAAGATCTGTTTGATGCCTTCATCCGTTTGATCGCAGCGGCCATTGACGCCAAGTCGCCGTATACGGGCGGTCACTGTGAACGGGTTCCGGAGTTGGCAAGGTTGCTGGCCCAGGCCGTGTGTGACACGGAACATCCGGGCTTCGCCGATTTCACCATGAATGAAGATGAGCTTCAGGAGATGCGGATCGCCTCCTGGTTGCACGACTGTGGCAAGGTGACCACCCCGGAATATGTGGTGGACAAGGCGACCAAACTGGAGGGAATCTACAATCGGATTCACGAGATTCGCATGCGTTTTGAGGTGTTGCATCGGGATGCGGAGATTCGGTGTCTGCATGCCATGATGGCCGAAGGAGCGGATCGAGCGGAATTGCAACACGAATTGGCAGAGCATCAGGCCCGGTTGCAAGAGGAGTTTGCTTTCATTGCACGCGCCAATGTGGGGGGTGAGTTCATGACCCCGGCAGACAAGGAGCGGGTCCGCAGTTTGGCCCAGCGTACCTGGATGCGCTATTTTGACGATTCATTGGGGCTGTCCCATATGGAGATGAAACGCAGGACCGGAGTCTCACAACCCTTGCCTGTGGCCGAGGCATTGCTGGCGGACAAGTCGGAGCATATTGTGCCCCGGGAGCGTGACACCCGGGAGCGTGATCGTCTTTTGGGGATTCAGATGCCTGTTCCGGAGCATCTGTACAATATGGGTGAGGTCTATAATCTCTGCATCGAGCGGGGTACGTTGACGTTTGAGGAGCGGTACAAGATCAACGAGCATGTGGTTCAGACCCTGGCCATGCTGGAGAATCTCCCTTTCCCGGACACGATGAAACGGGTTCCGGAGTTTGCGGGTGCGCATCATGAGACCATGCTGGGAACGGGTTATCCGCGCAAGCTGCAACGGGAGCAGATGTCGGTTCCGGCCCGCATCATGGCCATTGCCGATGTCTTTGAGGCCTTGACTGCCACGGATCGCCCCTACAAGGAGCCGAAAACCTTGAGTCAGGCGATCAAGATCATGGGATTCATGAAAAAAGATGGACACATCGACCCGGATCTGTTCGAGATTTTCTTGAAAAGCGGGGTCTATCGGCAGTATGCGGACAAATTTTTGGATCCCAGGCAGATCGATGACGTGGAGATTGCCCCTTATTTGACGGTTGTGGCGGGTTGAGGGGTGGTTTGATGGGCACAGGAATCACCTGGTCTGGGCCGGGCATGCGCCATTCAAAAATGGCTCATCAATCAACCTCATCAACTCCAGATCCGCCTCATCCACCAATCGGGAACGGTAATAAAACGAAGATTTGTTCGGACAAGGTGACCGGAATGTTCCGATGCGGGTCATCCGCCCAGCAGGGTTTTCAGAGCAGGCGGGACGGTCACGATGATGATCAGCGCCAGCATCCATTTGATGACCGCCAGATCGGTGCGAATGGGAGTGAGTTCTTTCTCCAGGTCGTGTTTTGTGACCTGCGCACTCAGGTTGGATTGTTGTGCCTCCTGGATGGCGGTGGCCATGGCCTTGGCCTGCGGATCGGCAACCCCCGACGCCTTGAGCGTCTCCACGAATTTGAGCGTATCGAACGTCACGGCAGTGCTCATGATTTTTTCTCCAATCCAAAGGCAGCAAGAAAGTTCGACACCATCTAGCACAGGATCGGACCCTAATGACAAAAAAATGTTTAACATCCCCTCCACCCTGACGGCTTCATGGTTCCCAAAATTTAATGAGTCAAGTAATAAAAGGACTGTGCGCGCGGACGGGTGGCGCGACTCACTCGTCGCATTCTGAGAGGCAGTGCCATCATCACTTTATAAAAAAGGCCTGGACAGAAAACCGTCCAAGCCGTTTATTTTTCTGGAGCCGCTTCTCGGAATTGAACCGAGGACCTGCTCATTACGAGTGAGCTGCTCTACCCCTGAGCTAAAGCGGCAGTGATCTGCACCATATTAATGTCGCGTGGTGCAGATGTCAAGCGGTCACAGTTCGCCGGCGTGTTGGGCCAGATACGCGGCCACACCTTCGGTGGAGCCTTTCATGCCGGGTTTGCCCTTGTTCCAACCTGCCGGACACACTTCACCGTGCTCTTCCGTGAACTGCAAGGCATCGACCAGACGGAGCATCTCATCGATGTCGCGTCCCAAAGGCAGATCATTGATCACCTGATGGCGCACAATCCCCTGACGATCAATCAGGAACGAGCCGCGCAAGGCAATGCTGGCACCAAAGAGGACATCATAATTTTTGGAGATCTCTTTGGTCAGATCCGCCACGAGGGGGTATTGGATGTTGCCGATGCCACCCTTGTTGACCGGGGTGTTCTTCCAGGCCAGATGGCTGAAGTGCGAGTCAATGGAGACACCGATCACCTCGACGTTGCGCTTTTTGAACTCATCCAGACGGTGATCAAAGGCGATGATCTCGGATGGGCAAACAAAAGTGAAGTCAAGGGGGTAGAAGAACAAAACCACATATTTGCCACGGTAGGCAGAGAGTGTGAAGGCTTCGGCAATGCTGTTGTCGGGCATAACGGCCTTGGCTGTGAAATCCGGGGCCGGTTGGGTCACCAGTACGCTCATGGGGGGATCTCCTGTATGGATCGTTTTATTGGTTTCGAATATGGGTTACTGTGCGTCAGATACAAGGTTGGGTCAAGAGGAAAATGATGTGCTGTCAAAAATGTTGGTAAACTGTCATGCAGGAGGGAATGATCATCATGATCACCAATCTGGTTGGAACCCGCATCCGTTCCATTCGGCGTCAGCGCAAGTTGACCCAGCAGCAATTGGCGGATTTGGCCGGGATCCCTCGCGCCACGCTGGCCACGGTGGAAAAGGATGATGCCAATCCCAGTCTCGGGGTGGTGTTCAAGATCGCCTGCGCTTTGGAGATGACCCTGGATCAACTGGTGGATGCATCACGTCGGTTCATTCGGGTGATTCCCGGGTCGCAGATGCACCGCATCGCCTCTGCCGATGAGGGGTATCAGGCGGTGCTGGTCACGCCCCCCAACATTTTGCATGTGACCCAATGGGCGTTCATGCTGCGTCCCGGGGCTGTGTACATGGGCAAGCCCCATCTGCCGGGCAGTGAAGAGTATCTGCTGGTTCAGGAAGGGGAGGTGGAGCTGGATGTGGGAGGGGAGAAGGCGCTGTTGCAGGCAGGAGATACGGCATGTTTTCATGGCAATGCGCAACACAGCTATCGCAATCCGGCGGTTGCGGGGGTGGCGCGCGGGGTGATGACCATCCTGGCAACGCGCGCGGAAGAAAAAGTGATCGATTGAAGAAATTGTCTTGACATTCGGTTGCGCTGAGATTAAATCTCTCTAGCTCAACCGCAGCCACTTTTTTGGGAATCAGATGCTGGCTGCGGGTGCAGTGGATGCGGAGGGGTTCCCAAGTGGCCAAAGGGAGCGGACTGTAAATTCGCCGGCTCAGCCTTCGGAGGTTCGAATCCTCCTCCCTCCACCAACTGCTGCACGGAATGGACAGACCATGCCGACGGATCCGTGTACAACGGACCAACGACCAGCCGATTGGCGGGCGTAGTTTAGTGGTAGAACGTCAGCCTTCCAAGCTGAGCGTGGGGGTTCGATTCCCCCCGCCCGCTCCAAACAGGGCCGACTGGCATGGTTGATGAAGAGAGCAGATAGGGTGAACAAGCCCATGTAGCTCAGTGGTAGAGCACTTCCTTGGTAAGGAAGAGGTCCTCGGTTCAATCCCGAGCATGGGCTCCAGCTGCATAAATATTTGACACATTTCATTCCGAACCGTCCCGGTCGATTTTGGACGCCAAGCCTTGAAATGCATACTCCCAGGATGGAGCGATCTTCATGTCCAAAGCGAAATTTCAGAGAAACAAACCCCATGTCAATATCGGCACCATTGGTCATGTGGATCATGGCAAGACAACTCTGACCGCAGCCATCACCAAACATCTGGCCACCAGAGGGCTGGCTGAGTTCAAGGCCTATGACCAGATCGACGCAGCACCTGAAGAGCGTGCCCGTGGCATCACGATCTCCACAGCCCATGTGGAGTACGAAACCGACCAACGCCATTATGCCCACGTGGACTGCCCAGGCCACGCCGACTATATCAAAAACATGATCACTGGCGCGGCCCAGATGGATGGTGCCATTCTGGTGGTTTCGGCAGCCGACGGACCCATGCCCCAGACCCGTGAGCATATTCTCCTGGCCCGTCAGGTGGGTGTGCCTTCGCTGGTGGTCTTCATGAACAAGGCCGATCAGGTGGATGACCCGGAACTGCTGGAGCTGGTCGAGCTGGAAGTGCGTGAACTGCTCTCCATCTATGACTTTCCCGGGGATGAGATCCCGATTGTGGTGGGATCTGCCCTCAAGGCCATGGAAGGGGATGCCGGACCCATGGGACTGGGATCGATCCAGAAATTGATGGATGCGGTGGATGCCTATATTCCCCAGCCCGAGCGGCCTTTGGATGGCACCTTCCTGATGCCGATTGAAGATGTGTTCACGATCTCCGGACGCGGGACGGTGGTTACCGGACGTGTGGAGCGCGGTATTGTCCGGGTGGGTGAGAACGTGCAGATCGTGGGTATCAAAAAGACGGTGACCAATACGGTCTGCACCGGGGTGGAGATGTTCCGCAAACTGCTGGATCAGGGGCAGGCGGGTGACAACATCGGCGTGCTGCTGCGCGGTATCAAGCGTGAAGATGTGCAGCGCGGTCAGGTGCTGGCCAAACCCAACTCCATTACCCCGCATACCAAGTTCAAGGCCGAGTGCTACATCCTCTCCAAAGAAGAGGGTGGGCGGCATACGCCGTTCTTCACCAACTATCGTCCGCAGTTCTATTTTCGTACCACGGACGTGACCGGTGTGCTGAATCTGCCGGAAGGGGTGGAAATGGTGATGCCGGGTGACAACATCTCCATGGAAGTGGAGTTGATCGCCCCGATTGCCATGGAAAAGGGTTTGCGCTTCGCCATTCGCGAAGGGGGCAAAACCGTGGGCGCGGGTGTGGTTTCGGAAATCGTTGCCTGATCCGGAATCCGGTACGACTTAGGAGAGATTGATGCGTGATTTGATCAGCTTGAGTTGCGAAGTGTGCAAACGGCGCAACTACACCACGGACAAGAACAAGAAAAACAAGCCGGAAAAGATGGCTCTCAAAAAGTTCTGTTCGTCATGCAGAAAACATACCCTTCACAAGGAAGGTAAGATCAAATAGGCCAAGGGTGCTCTTGCTCCGGAATCGGATGCATGAGCCACCCCGGATGATCTAGGATAGTAGCTCAAGTGGTAGAGCATCGGTCTCCAAAACCGGCGGTTGGGGGTTCGAGTCCCTCCTGTCCTGCCATCTTCTGTGTGGGTTTCCGTGTTAACCGCCTTCCTCACCGTAAGATCGCCCCATGATGAATGATACTGGGCGGATTGCCCAATTCAGGACCTATCTGACCGAAGTTCGTGCTGAGGTCGGAAAAGTGGTCTGGCCCACGCGGAAGGATACCATGAACACGACCATCGTCGTGTTTGGGATGGTGGTATTGGTCTCTTTGTTTTTGTGGATGGTGGATGCCATTCTGGCGCTGATTGTGCGTCAAATCATCGGATGAGATGCGTCGGTTACGTGCGCGGCATTGGTAACGAGGAGTGGAATGGCCAAGCAGTGGTATGTCATACACGCCTACTCGGGCTTTGAGAAGAAAGTCAAGTCAGCCCTTGAGGAGCGCGTGCGCCTGACCGGATCCGGAGAGCTGTTCGAGCAGATCCTGGTTCCCAGCGAGGAAGTGGTGGAGCTGCGCGGCGGTCACAAGGTTACGTCTGAACGCAAGTTCTTCCCGGGTTATGTCCTGGTGAAGATGGAGCTGAACGACGAAACCTGGCATCTGGTCAACTCCATTCCCAAGGTGACCGGCTTTCTGGGTGGGGGCGGACGTCCGCAACCTTTGTCTGAGCGTGAGGTGGAAAAGATCCTCCATCAGGTCGAGGTGGGCATGGACAAACCCAAGCCCAAGGTGACCTTTGCCGTTGGCGAAAGCGTGCGCGTGACCGATGGACCCTTTATCTCCTTCAATGGGGTGGTGGAGAATGTCGATGAAGACAAAACCCGCCTGAAGGTTTCGGTCAGCATCTTTGGAAGGGCTACGCCGGTCGAACTGGATTTTGTTCAGGTCGAAAAGCTGTAATATATCACATGATTTGAGGACTCGCCAAAATGGCAAAAAAAATCACTGCTTATGTCAGGTTGCAATGTCCAGCCGGTGCCGCCAAACCCAGCCCTCCCGTGGGACCGGCTTTGGGTCAGCATGGCCTGAACATCATGGAGTTCTGCAAGACCTTCAATGCCAGAACCCAGACGCTGGAGCCGGGCGCACCCACTCCTGTTCTGATCACCGTGTATGCGGATCGCACCTTCACCTTTGAGCTGAAGACGCCACCAGCCACCTACCTGTTGCGCAAGGCCTCAGGTGTGGCCAAAGGCGCGGTGACTCCGGGCAAGGGTGCCCCGATTGGCAAGGTGACCTGGGCACAGGTGGAACAGATCGCTGAGACCAAAATGGTGGATCTGAACGCCAAGGATATGGAAGGTGCCAAACGGATTGTGGCCGGATCGGCCCGTTCCATGGGTCTGGAAGTGGTTTGAGTGTGACGAAAGATTGCGTTTCATAGCGAGGAGCGACTCATGGCAAAGCCTGGTAAACGGCTCAGGGGCCTGATGGAAGGTCTGGACCGCACCGTCAATTACAGTCTGGACGATGCGATCCGCATTGTACGGGAGAAGTCGAACGCCAAGTTTGACGAGACCTTTGAGATTGCGGTCAATCTGGGAGTGGATCCGCGTCATGCCGATCAAATGGTGCGCGGCACAGTGGAGCTGCCCCATGGTACTGGCAAGACCGTGCGCATTCTCGCCTTTGCCAAGGGCGACAAGGTGCAGGAGGCCCAGGCCGCAGGGGCCGATTATGTCGGAGCCGAAGAGCTGGTGGAAAAGATCCAGGGCGGATGGCTCGATTTTGATCGTGTTGTGGCCTGTCCGGATGTGATGGGTATTGTTGGGCGTCTGGGACGCATTCTCGGACCCAGAGGTCTGATGCCCAACCCGAAACTGGGCACGGTCACCTTTGACATGGCTGGTGTGATCAAATCGATCAAGGCCGGTCAGGTGGCTTTCCGTGTGGAGAAGGCGGGTATCATCCATGCGGGTGTGGGCAAAGTCTCCTTTGAGAATGAAAAACTCGGAGACAATTGCCGCGCCTTGCTCAACCAGCTCAAAAAGATGAAACCGGCAGTGGTGAAAGGCACCTATGTCAAACGGGTCACCGTCTCTTCGACCATGGGACCGGGTGTGCGGGTGGATGTCCACTCCGTGTAGCAGCGCATAACTCAAGATACGTCCAAGACAGCGGGTGGGGTGTGTTGGTTGCCCCTTAAGCGGCCTGATCCGGCCCGCCGAGACCAATCATGTGGGAAATCCTTTGGTTGGGGACGCTGTAGCCAATGGCAATACAAGGATGCGGCACTTGATACGCCGTACCAACTCAACCGGAAAGGAGAACAGTCGGTGAACCAAACCGAAAAAGCAGTGGTTATCCAAGAGGTCCAGGAGAGCATGTCACGGTCTGAAGTGGCCATTGCCACCCATTACCGTGGACTTTCCGTTGCGGCCATGACCCGTTTGCGGCGTGAAATCCGTCAAGCCGGAGCCGAGTTGCGGGTGGTCAAGAATACCCTGGCCAAGCGGGCCATCCAGGGATCGAGCTTTGAACCGTTGGGTGCGGTGTTGACCGGACCGACCGTTCTGGCTTTTTCCAAAGATCCTGTTGCCCCGGCCAAAATTCTCACGGACTTTGCCAAAAAGAATCCTTTGCTGGTGATCCAGGGTGGAGTGCTCAATGGCGTCTACATGTCGCCCGATGACATTGTGGAGCTGTCCAAGCTGCCCTCAAAGGAAGTGCTGTTGGCTCGTCTGCTTGGCACCATGATGAATCCCGTCCAAGGGATTGTCGGTGTACTGGCAGCCGTACCAGCCAGTTTTGTCCGTGTCCTCGACCGGATCCGCGAAGAGAAAGAAAAACAGGCGGCTTGATCGCACTTTGGTTTGACATCTTGCGCGAAGGTGTCAGGCTCATCATTCATGACACGCGCGATGTGATGCGCGCGACTATTTTGGAGAACAAACATGGCAATTTCCCAGCAAGAGTTGATTTCCGCTATCGAGAATATGACCGTTCTCGAATTGTCGGAACTGGTCAAGGCTCTGGAGTCCCGTTTTGGCGTTTCGGCTGCGGCCCCGGTGGCCGTGGCTGCGGCTGCGGCTCCGGCGGAAGCTGCGGCTCCGGTGGAAGAGCAGACCGAGTTCACGGTGATCCTGGCCGAGGTGGCGGCAGACAAGAAGATTCATGTCATCAAGGCCGTGCGTGCCATCACCGGTCTGGGTCTGAAAGAGGCCAAGGATCTGGTGGAGGGCGCTCCGAAACCGGTCAAGGAAGCGGTATCCAAGGCCGATGCCGAGAAGTTCAAGAAGGAGTTGGAAGAGTCAGGCGGCAAGGTCGAAATCAAGTAATTCGATGCAGGCCCGGTTCCCGTTGCATGTCGCGTTTTTTGGACGCGCGACCTGCGACGGGAACTTGGCTTTTTAAAGGCTTGAGCCTCTTGACCGTGTCGAGATTGTATTCCCAAACAGGTCGTTCCAGGAGTTCCGATGGCTCTGTCGTTCACTGAAAAGAAAAGGTTGCGCAAGAACTTCGGCCGCATCCCGACCATCATCGACATTCCCAATTTGATCGCGATTCAGACTGCCTCCTTTCAACGCTTCCTGCAGGAAGAGATGGAACCGGAGCTGCGCCGTGACATGGGTCTGCATGGTGTCTTTTTGTCGGTGTTCCCGATTCAGGACTATTCCGGCACCATCAGTCTGGAGTATGTCCGTTACCAGTTGGGTGAACCCAAATATGAAGTCGATGAGTGTCTGCAACGGGGCATGACCTTTTCTGCACCGTTGAAAGTGGCCTTTCGACTGGTGATCTGGGAAGAGAACGAGGATGCCGGCACCCGCTCGGTGCGTGAGATCAAAGAGCAAGAGGTCTATCTGGGCGAGATGCCCCTGATGACGGCCACGGGTACGTTCATCGTCAATGGCACGGAGCGCGTGATCGTTTCCCAGATGCACCGCTCGCCAGGTGTTTTCTTTGATCACGACAAGGGCAAAACGCACTCCTCTGGGAAATTGTTGTTTTCTGCCCGGATCATTCCTTATCGTGGATCGTGGTTGGATTTTGAGTTTGATCCCAAGGATACGGTGTTTGCCCGCATAGACCGGCGTCGCAAACTGCCGGTGACCACGTTGCTGCGCGCCATGGGCATGTCGAGCGAAGAGATACTCAATCGCTTTTACGACTCCGAGCGGTTCCGCAAACAGGGTGTGGTGTGGGAGAAGAAGCTGGATCTGGATCGGTTGATGGGGAGCCGGTTCAACTATGCCATTGTGGATCCGGAGACCGGGGAAGAGCTGGTCAGTGCCAAGCGCAAGATCACGGCGCGGGCAGTCAAGAAGATTCAGCAGATGGGTATGGAGTGGCTGCCGGTTCCGACCGAAGATCTGGTGGGACGCTTTGTGTCGCATGACATGCACCACGCCAATGGCGAGCTGCTGGTCGAGGCCGGCACCGAGTTGACGGAAGAGCTGCTGCGGATCTTTGAGGAGGCCGGGATCAAGGAGATCGATGTTTTGTTCATCGATTATGCCACGGTTGGTCCCTATCTGCGCAATACCATGAGTCTGGACAAGAATCAGACCACGGATGATGCCCTGATCGATATCTATCGGATGATGCGTCCCGGCGAACCGCCGACCATTGATGCGGCCACCAGCCTGTTCAACAATCTTTTCTTCAACGCCGAACGTTATGATTTGTCTGCTGTTGGGCGCATGAAGATGAACAAGCGGCTGGATCTGGATTGCGATCTGGATGTGCGTGTGTTGCGCAAGGAGGATATCATCGGGGTTCTGGCCATTCTGCTCAAGCTGAAAGATGGTCATGGCAAGGTGGATGATATCGATCATCTGGGCAATCGGCGCGTGCGCTCGGTGGGCGAGTTGTTGGAAAACCAGGTGCGCATCGGTCTGGTCCGCATGGAGCGAGCCATTCGTGAGCGCATGTCGGCAGCAGACTCCGACACTTTGATGCCCCATGATATTCTGAACTCCAAGCCGTTTTCTGCCGTGATCCGGGAGTTTTTCGGCTCCAGTCAGTTGTCGCAGTTCATGGATCAGACCAATCCATTGTCCGAAATCACCCACAAGCGGCGTTTGTCTGCTCTGGGTCCGGGAGGCATGACGCGGGAGCGGGCCGGATTCGAGGTGCGTGACGTGCATCCGACCCACTATGGACGCATCTGCCCGATTGAGACGCCGGAAGGTCCGAACATCGGTCTGATCAACTCCTTGTCCACCTATGCGCGCATCAACGAGTTCGGGTTCATCGAAAGCCCGTACCGGCGTGTGGAGAGTGGTCAGGTGACCGACGAGGTGGATTATCTGTCGGCCATTGAGGAGGAGAATTTTGTCATTGCCCAGGCCAATGCAGCCTTGGATCGGCAGGGACGTTTCACGGGTGAGCTGATCCAGTGTCGGCACAAGCTGGAGTTTACCGTCTCGGAGACGACCCGCATCGAATACATGGACGTTTCGCCCAAGCAGATCGTCTCCGTGGCTGCGGCCTTGATTCCGTTTCTGGAAAATGACGACGCCAACCGCGCCTTGATGGGTTCCAACATGCAGCGTCAGGCTGTCCCCTTGATCAAGACCGATGCCCCTCTGGTGGGCACGGGCATGGAAGGGGTGGTGGCGCGGGATTCGGGTGTGGCGATTGTGGCCAAGCGCAGTGGCGTGGTGGATGAGGTTGAGGCCGGACGCATCATCATCAAAGCCGATGACGAGCCAGGTGCCACGGAACCGGGTGTGGACATCTACAACCTGATGAAGTTCTCCCGTTCCAATCAGAACACCTGCATCAATCAGTCGCCTCTGGTGCGGGCGGGTGAGCGGGTGACCAAGGGGGACATCATTGCCGACGGGCCAAGCACCCAATGGGGTGAGCTGGCCTTGGGTCGCAATGTGCTGGTTGCCTTCATGCCCTGGAACGGCTACAACTTTGAAGACTCGATTTTGATTTCCGAGCGTCTGGTGCGCGACGATGTCTTTACCTCGATTCACATCGAAGAGTTCGAGGTGATGGCGCGGGATACCAAGCTGGGTGCCGAAGAGATCACCCGCGACATGCCCAATGTGGGTGAGGATGCGCTGCGCAATCTGGATGAGTCGGGCATCATCTATGTGGGTGCCGAAGTCAAGGCCGGGGATATCCTGGTGGGCAAGGTGACGCCCAAAGGCGAGACCCAGTTGACCCCGGAAGAGAAGCTGTTGCGGGCCATCTTTGGGGAAAAGGCGTCGGATGTGCGCGACACCTCGTTGCGTCTGCCCCCCGGGGTGGCGGGCACGGTGGTGGATGTGCGGGTGTTTTCGCGGCGCGGTTTGGAAAAGGATGATCGTGCCAAACTGATCGACAAGGAAGAGATCGAGCGGTTGCGCAAGGATATGGGGGCTGAAAGGCGCATCATCGAGCTGGATGCGGATGCGCGCATTCGCGCCTTGATGGTGGGCAAGACCGCCCGGGGCGGAGCAGGATTGGCACCTGGCACCATGATCACGGAGGAGCTGTTGACCCAGCTCGGATCCCGGCGTTGGGATTCGGTGGTGCTGGACGAGGATGGGATCACACAGCAGATCGAAGGGATCCGCGAGCAGGTGGAAAAGGCAGCCAGCCGCTTGAAGAAACGGTTTGACTCCAAGGTGGAGAAGCTGGAACGGGGGGATGATCTGCCGCCTGGCGGGCTGAAGATGGTCAAGGTCTACATCGCGGTCAAGCGCAAGCTGCAACCGGGTGACAAGATGGCAGGACGCCATGGCAACAAGGGTGTGATCTCCAAGATCAATCCGGTGGAAGATATGCCCCATCTGGAAGATGGTACGGTGGTGGATATCGTGCTGAATCCTTTGGGTGTGCCATCGCGTATGAACGTGGGACAGATTCTGGAGACCCATCTGGGTTGGGCTGCGAAGGGTTTGGGTGTGCGGATTGGCGAGGCCATGGATGCGTACCGTGCGCAGGAGAATGGCGATATCATGCCGGTGCGTGACATGCTGGCCCAGGTCTTCACCAATCCCCGTCAGTCGCGTGCAGTCAAGGCTCTGACCGACGAAGAGGTGGAGATCTTGAGCACCAATCTGCGCGACGGCGTGCCCATTGCCACGCCCGTATTCGACGGGGCCACGGAAAAAGATATTGTCGAGCTTCTGGAAAAGGCCAATCTGCCCAAATCCGGTCAGATTCGATTGATCGATGGCCGTACGGGAGAGCCGTTTGATCGTCCGGTGACCGTGGGCTATATCTACATTCTCAAACTGCATCATCTGGTGGACGACAAGATTCACGCCCGTTCCATCGGTCCCTATTCGCTGGTGACCCAACAGCCGTTGGGGGGCAAGGCGCAGTTTGGCGGTCAGCGTTTTGGAGAAATGGAGGTGTGGGCCTTGGAGGCGTATGGCGCAGCCTATACCCTGCAAGAGATGCTGACGGTCAAGTCCGATGATGTGGCCGGTCGCACCAAGATTTATGAGTCCATTGTCAAAGGCGACGACTCGTTCGATGCCGGCATTCCGGAGTCGTTCAACGTGTTGATCAAGGAGTTGCAATCCTTGGCTTTGGATGTGGAACTCAAGACCGCAGATTGAAAGTCGACTGGAGCGAGCGGGCATGAAACCAAATCTCTTCAAATTGTTCTCCCGGCCCACCCTGGGACAGAATTTCAACGGCATCCGGATCTCTCTGGCCTCGCCGGAGAAGATCCGGTCGTGGTCGTTTGGTGAGGTCAAAAAGCCGGAAACCATCAACTACCGGACCTTCAAGCCGGAACGGGACGGACTGTTCTGTGCCAAGATTTTTGGTCCGGTCAAGGACTATGAGTGTTTGTGCGGCAAGTACAAGCGGCTCAAGCATCGCGGTGTGGTGTGCGAAAAGTGCGGCGTGGAGGTGATCCAGTCCAAGGTGCGGCGTGAACGCATGGGTCATATCGAGCTGGCAGCACCGGTGGCGCATATCTGGTTTTTGAAATCTCTGCCCAGCCGGATCGGTCTGTTGCTGGACATGACCCTGAAAGATCTGGAGCGGGTGCTCTACTTTGAAAATTTCGTGGTGCTGGATGGCGGCATGACCCCTCTGAGCAAAGGGGAGTTGTTGACCGAAGAGCGGTATCACCAATTGCTCGATGAGTATGGCGAGGATTTTACGGCGGGCATCGGTGCGGAAGCGATTCGCGACATGCTGGCCAGCATGAACATCTCCCAAGAAATCGATCAGTTGCGCGAAGAGATGGCAGCCACCAACTCGGATGCGCGACGCAAGCGGATCATCAAGCGGCTGCACACCCTGGAGTCGTTCCAGGAGTCGGGCAATCGGCCGGAGTGGATGATCCTGGAGGTGCTCCCGGTCATTCCGCCGGAGTTGCGTCCTTTGGTGCCGTTGGATGGGGGGCGTTTCGCCACTTCGGATCTGAACGATCTCTATCGGCGTGTGATCAACCGCAACAACCGTTTGAAGCGGCTTTTCGAGTTGCGTGCCCCGGATATCATCATCCGCAATGAAAAGCGGATGCTGCAAGAGTCTGTGGATGCCTTGTTTGACAATGGTCGGCGTGGCCGGGTGATCACCGGAACCAACAAGCGCCCGTTGAAGTCTTTGTCCGAGATGCTCAAGGGCAAACAGGGCCGCTTCCGTTTGAATCTCCTCGGCAAGCGTGTGGACTACTCCGGGCGTTCGGTGATCGTGGTGGGTCCGGATCTGAAGCTGCATGAGTGCGGACTGCCCAAGAAGATGGCGCTCGAACTCTTCAAGCCCTTTATTTACAACAAGCTGGAAGAGAAGGGACTCTCCACCACCATCAAGGCAGCCAAACGCATGGTGGAAAAAGAGAAAAGCGAGGTGTGGGACATCCTGGAAGAGGTGATCCGGGAACATCCGGTGATGCTGAACCGGGCACCGACCCTGCACCGTCTGGGCATTCAGGCGTTTGAGCCGAAGCTGATCGAAGGCAAGGCCATTCAGCTCCATCCTCTGGTGTGTACGGCCTTCAACGCCGACTTTGACGGCGACCAGATGGCCGTGCATGTGCCTTTGTCAGTGGAAGCGCAGATTGAAGCGCGCGTCCTGATGATGTCCACCAACAACATTCTCTCCCCTGCCAATGGCAAACCGATCATTGTGCCGACCCAGGATATCATTCTTGGGCTGTATTACATGACTTCGGAACGGCTGGGAGTGGCAGGCGAGGATATGATTTTTGCCTCTCCATCCGAAGTGCGCCAGGCGTATGATTCGGGTGTGGCCGGGCTGCATGCGCGCATCTTCTGCCGCATCAATGGTCAGCGCTTGCAGACCACGGTGGGTCGGGTGCTGTTGACCGAGATTCTGCCGGATGTGGTCTCGTTTGAGCGGGTCAATCGTTTGTTGACCAAAAAAGAGGTGGCCAATCTGATCGATCTGGTCTACCGGAGCTGTGGGGCCAAGGAGACCGTGGTCTTTTCGGATCGGCTGATGGCCATGGGCTTTTCGTTTGCGGCCCGTGCCGGGATCTCCTTTGGCAAGGATGATCTGGTGATTCCCCAGGCCAAGAAGCGGCTGGTGCGCGAGTCTCAGGTCAAGGTTCAGGAGATCGAGCGGCAATATTCGGATGGTCTGATCACCGAGGGTGAGAAATACAACAAGGTGGTGGACATCTGGTCGCAATGCACGGAGCGGGTGGCAGAAGCCATGATGAAGGCCATCTCTTCGGAAGAGGTGGTGGACAGCAAGGGTCAGAAGCAGGAGCAGCTCTCTTTCAACTCGATTTTCATGATGGCCAACTCCGGCGCGCGTGGTTCGGCAGCGCAGATGCGGCAATTGGCCGGCATGCGCGGATTGATGGCCAAGCCTTCGGGCGAGATCATCGAAGCACCGATCACCGCCAATTTCCGTGAAGGGTTGACGGTGTTGCAGTACTTTATTTCCACCCATGGCGCGCGCAAGGGTCTGGCCGATACTGCCCTGAAGACGGCCAACTCCGGTTATCTGACCCGGCGTCTGGTGGATGTGGCCCAGGATTGCATTGTGCGCGAGTATGACTGCCACTCGGAAGAGGGGTTGACGGCAGCCGCCCTGCTGGAAGGCAATGATGTGGTCGAGTCTTTGGGAGACCGCATTCTCGGGCGGACTCCGGTGTATGATGTCTATGATCCGGTGACGGACGAGTTGCTGGTCAGGGCAGGTCAGATTCTGAACGAAGCGGATGTGGAGCGGGTGGAGAACTCCAACGTGGAGTCGGTGTTGATCCGTTCCCCGTTGACGTGTTCCACGGAGCGCGGCGTGTGTGTGCTTTGTTATGGTCGCGATCTGGCGCGGGGCGTTCCGGTTACGGAGGGCGAGGCTGTGGGCGTGATTGCAGCCCAGAGTATTGGCGAGCCGGGCACGCAGTTGACCATGCGCACCTTCCACATCGGTGGAACGGCCTCCCGTGCGGTGGAGCGTTCCGCGATTGAGACGGTTAATGGCGGTGTGGTGCGCTATCACAATCTCAGCACGGTGACGGATCGCAATGGCTTTTATGTGGTGCTGTCCCGAAACAGCGAGATCACGGTGCATGACGCCCGCTCCCAGGAGGAGGGGGTCAAGCAGGAGCGTGGTTTTGTCGGACGTGAGCGCGAACGCTATCGGGTTCCTTATGGTGCCCGTTTGACCGTGGCCAATGGTGGCCAGGTGGAGCGGGGCGGGGTGCTGGCCGAGTGGGATCCCTTTGCCACGCCGATCATCACCGAGTTCAATGGGGAAGTGCGCTATGGAGATCTGCAAGAAGGGACGACCCTGCGCGAGTTGACCGATGACACCACGGGATTGACCTTCCGTGAGGTGGCGGACTGGAAAGGGCAGGGGCGGCGGGTGGACATGCGTCCGCGTCTTACCATCAAGGATCCGGCCACGGGTGAAACCTTGATGTCGAGTACCGGTGCTGCGGTCAGTTATTTCCTTCCGGCTGGTACCGTGATTGTGGCTCAGGAAGGGGATCTGGTTCAGGCAGGGGACATCATTGCCAAGATCCCGCGTCAAAGTTCCAAGACGCGTGACATCACCGGTGGTTTGCCCCGTGTGGTGGAGCTGTTCGAGGCGCGGCGTCCCAAGGAGTTTGCCATTATTGCGGAAAACGATGGGGTGGTATCGTTTGGCAAGGATCTGAAAGGCAAGCGGCGCGTGGTGGTGACTCCGGAGGATGGCGGAGAGCCGCGCGAGTATCTGTTGCTCAAGGGCAAGCAGTTGGCGGTGAATGAAGGGGACTTCATTCGGCGCGGTGAGCCGTTGATCGAGGGGTCGCTGGTGCCTCAGGACATTCTCAAGGTATTGGGTCTGGAGGCGTTGTGCCGCTTCATGGTCAACGAGATCCAGGAGGTGTACCGGTTGCAGGGTGTGCGCATCAATGACAAGCACATTGAGGTGATTGTGCGGCAGATGCTGCAAAAGGTGACGATCATGGATGCGGCGGATACCACCATGGTCTCCGGAGAGCAGGTGGAGCGGACCGAGTTGCTCCGCATGAATGAAAAGGCGCGTGCCCGAGGCGGACGCGAGGCGACCAGTACTCCACTGTTGCTGGGGATCACGAAGGCCTCCTTGTCCACGCCATCCTTCATATCGGCGGCATCGTTCCAGGAGACCACCCGGGTATTGACTGAAGCCACCATTTCCGGTAAAGCAGATACCTTGACCGGTCTCAAGGAAAATGTCATAGTGGGGAGATTGATTCCTGCCGGGACAGGCCATGCCAAGGATGTGTTTCACAGCAAGGTAAAAATGGTGGTAACCTGAGGTTGGGCGAGCTGGCCAGGAGCAACAGAGGATTGACAAATTTTTTTGATAAAAAGCGTTGACAATCCTCTGGCTTATGGTAGTATGAAGGGCTTTCGCAAAACAGAAAAAAAGAGCAGAAGCAAGCGGTCGGTCAGGTCAAAAAAATTCAAAAGCTGTGCGAATTAAGACTTTACCGGCGAAACGATCATTGATACACTAATGGATGAATGGTTTGGGGTGACATCGTAATGCCAACCGTGAATCAACTTGTGCGTTTTGGACGTAAGACGATCAAGAAGAAAACCAACGTCCCGGCCATGCAGTCCTGCCCCCAGAAGCGTGGGGTCTGCACACGTGTATACACGACGACACCAAAAAAGCCCAACTCTGCCTTGCGCAAAGTGGCGCGCGTGCGTCTGACCAATGGCCATGAAGTCACTGTGTATATTCCCGGTGAGAGCCATAATCTGCAAGAACACTCGGTGGTTCTGGTGCGCGGTGGCCGCGTGAAGGATCTGCCCGGCGTGCGGTATCACATCATTCGTGGCACGCTGGATACGCAAGGGGTCAAGAATCGCAAGCAAGGCCGATCCCTGTATGGAGCCAAGCGGCCCAAATAAACCGTACCTTTTGGCAGGTCGGTCGGCAAGCAACATGTCCAACCCAAGAATGGCATGGCCGCTCGCGGCTGATGTAATCAAGGTTGGGAAATCATTTCAAATGTTTGCAGGAGCGGTGTGAATGTCGAGACGGCGTGACGTTCAACAACGGGACACGATTGGTGATCCTGTGTATGGCGATCAACTGGTGGCCAAATTCATGAACTGTCTCATGAAGGATGGCAAGAAAGCCCTGGCTGAGCGTCTGTTTTATGGTGCGTTGCAGATTGTTGGGGATCGTACCAAGGATGATGCCATGAAGATCTTCCGTGATGCGATTGACAACACTCGGCCCACGGTTGAAGTGCGCTCCCGTCGCGTGGGTGGTGCCACCTACCAGGTGCCAGTGGAAGTGCGCCCCAGTCGACGTCAGACATTGGCCATCCGCTGGATTATCAAATATGCCCGGGATCGTGGTGAAAAGACCATGCGGGAGAGATTGGCTGCGGAGTTGATGGATGCCGCGAACAACCGTGGCTCTACCGTGAAAAAGAAGGACGATACCCACCGCATGGCAGAGGCCAACAAAGTCTTTGCGCACTATCGGTGGTGAGCCGGCGATTTGGTACAGGGGATGAGAAGTGTCTAGGGAAATACCACTGGCGCGGGTGCGCAACATCGGCATTATGGCCCATATTGACGCCGGTAAGACCACCGTGACCGAGCGGATTTTGTACTATACCGGGCGTTCGCACAAGCTGGGTGAAGTGCACGATGGCACCGCAACGATGGACTGGATGGAGCAAGAGCAGGAGCGTGGCATTACCATTACTTCGGCAGCCACGACCTGTTTCTGGACCGACCACCGCATCAATATCATTGACACCCCTGGCCATGTGGACTTCACCATTGAGGTGGAACGTTCCCTGCGTGTTCTGGATGGTGCGGTAGCGGTGTTCTGTTCCGTGGGAGGCGTTCAGCCGCAATCCGAAACCGTGTGGCGCCAGGCCGACCGTTATGGCGTACCGCGTGTGGCCTTTGTCAACAAAATGGATCGCATGGGAGCTGATTTTTTCCGTGTGATCACCATGATGAAGGATCGACTGAAAGCCAAGGCCGTACCATTGCAATTGCCGATTGGCAGTGAAGAGAATTTTCGTGGCATGGTGGATTTGTTGACGCGCAAGGCATATATCTTTGATGATGATACGTTGGGTGCGCGCTTTGATGTCATGGAAGTTCCGGCCAATATGGTCAATGAGGTCAATGAATACCGGGAAAAATTGATTGAAACAGCGCTTGAGGAAGATGATGCGCTGATGGAGCGTTACCTGGAAGGTGAGACCATCAGTGACGCTGATCTGCGCGCTTGCATTCGTAAAGGGGTGATTCGCAGTTCCTTTGTTCCGGTCATGTGCGGATCTGCCTTCAAGAACAAGGGTGTGCAGGCGTTGCTGGATGCTGTTGTCGCCTATTTTCCGTCGCCGGAAGATGTGCCGGATGTGCAGGGGGTCAAATCGATTGACGATTCGACGCCGGACAGCCGTGAAGCCAAGGATAATGCGCCGTTCTCGGCGTTGGCCTTCAAGATCATGTCGGATCCTTTTGTCGGCAGCTTGACCTTTTTCCGTGTCTATTCCGGAGTTTTGACCGCAGGATCGTATATTATGAATGCGGGCAAGGACAAGAAAGAGCGGATTGGTCGCATCATGCTGATGCATGCGAACAAACGGGAAGATGTGAAAGAGGTGCGCACGGGTGATATTGCGGCAGCCGTGGGTTTGAAGATGACCACTACCGGCGATACGCTTTGTGACCCGAACAATCCGATTGTCCTGGAAAAAATGGTCTTCCCGGAACCGGTGATCTCGATTGCCATTGAACCCAAGACCAAAGCGGATCAGGAAAAGATGAGCCTGGCACTGGGTCGATTGGCCCAGGAGGATCCCTCCTTCCGGGTGTCGATTGATCACGAGACCAATCAGACCATTATTTCCGGCATGGGTGAGCTGCATCTGGAGATCCTGGTGGATCGTATGATGCGGGAGTTCAAGGTCGAAGCCAATGTGGGTAAACCGCAGGTGGCCTATCGGGAAACCGTGACCAAGACCGTGGAAGCAGAAGGAAAGTTTGTTCGGCAGTCGGGTGGTCGCGGACAGTTTGGACATGTATGGCTGCGCATTGAGCCGCGTGAACCGGGAGCAGGATTCAACTTCCTGGATGAGATCAAAGGTGGTGTGGTGCCACGTGAGTACATATCCGCTGTGGCCAAAGGTGCGGAAGAGGCATTGACCACGGGTGTCATGGCTGGTTATCCGATGGTGGATGTGCAGGTGGCACTGTACGATGGCTCCTATCATGAGGTGGACTCATCGGAAATGGCCTTCAAGATCGCGGCATCCATGGCAGTCAAGTCTGGATGCACCAAGGCTGGCCCGGTCATTCTGGAGCCGATCATGGAAGTGGAGGTTGAGGTTTCTGAGGCCTTTATGGGGGATGTGATCGGAGATTTGAACTCCAGACGCGGAACCATTTACGGGATGGATTCAGCAGGCGGGAATCAATTGGTGAAATCCATGACACCGCTTGCGAACATGTTTGGTTATGCCACGGATCTGCGGTCCATGACCCAGGGCCGGGCGACTTTTACAATGCAATTTCATCATTATGAACCAGTGCCGAAGAGCGTTGCCGACGAGATCGTGGCGAAGGTCAAGGGCTAACGGGAGCGAGAGACATGGCGAAGGCGAAATTTCAAAGAAACAAACCGCACGTCAACATTGGGACCATTGGTCACGTGGACCATGGCAAAACCACCCTGACCGCCGCGATCACCAAGCATCTGGCAACCAAGGGATTGGCAGAGTTCAAGGCGTATGACCAGATCGATGCAGCACCCGAAGAGCGGGCGCGTGGCATCACGATCTCGACAGCGCATGTGGAATACGAGACGGATCATCGTCACTATGCCCACGTGGACTGCCCAGGCCATGCGGACTATATCAAGAACATGATCACCGGTGCCGCACAGATGGATGGTGCCATTCTGGTGGTGTCGGCAGCCGATGGACCCATGCCTCAGACCCGTGAGCACATTTTGCTCGCCCGTCAGGTGGGTGTGCCTTCGCTGGTGGTCTTTATGAACAAGGCTGACCAGGTGGACGATCCGGAGCTTTTGGAGTTGGTGGAGCTTGAAGTGCGTGAGCTGCTCTCCTCCTACGATTTTCCGGGAGATGAGATTCCGATTGTGATTGGCTCTGCTTTGAAGGCCATGGAAGG
The DNA here is from genome assembly GCA_011089965.1 of Magnetococcales bacterium. Taxonomy (GTDB): domain Bacteria; phylum Pseudomonadota; class Magnetococcia; order Magnetococcales; family Magnetaquicoccaceae; genus Magnetaquiglobus. Next base: position 79,632 of record JAANAU010000002.1, on the reverse strand, counting down.
GGATACCGGACCCATGGGATCTGGTTCCATCCAGAAGCTGATGGATGCCGTGGATGCCTATATCCCGCAGCCGGAGCGTCCTTTGGATGGTACATTCCTGATGCCGATTGAGGATGTGTTCACCATTTCCGGACGTGGTACGGTGGTGACAGGACGTGTGGAACGCGGTATTGTCAAGGTTGGCGAAAACGTGCAGATCGTGGGCATCAAGAAGTCTGTGACCAACTCGGTGTGTACCGGTGTGGAGATGTTTCGCAAGCTGTTGGATCAAGGACAGGCAGGTGACAATATCGGTGTGCTGCTGCGTGGCATCAAGCGCGAAGATGTGCAGCGTGGTCAGGTGTTGGCCAAGCCGAACTCCATCACGCCGCATACCAAGTTCAAGGCCGAATGCTACATCCTTTCCAAGGAAGAGGGTGGACGTCATACACCGTTTTTCTCCAACTATCGTCCGCAGTTCTACTTCCGCACGACCGATGTGACGGGCGTGTTGAAGCTGCCGGAAGGGGTGGAGATGGTGATGCCGGGAGATAACATCTCGATGGAAGTTGAATTGATCGCGCCTATCGCGATGGAAAAGGGGTTGCGTTTCGCCATTCGCGAGGGTGGCAAAACCGTGGGTGCTGGCGTCGTGTCGGAAATCACGCAGTGACGATGGCCTGTATGGGAGCGGCGTCTGGAAGGCGTTGGGTGAATGGGTAATGGATAATCAAAAGATACGCATCCGGTTGAAGGCGTTTGACCATCGGATACTGGATCAATCAACAGGCGAGATCGTACAGACTGCACGGCGGACTGGTGCGGAGATCCGTGGACCGATCCCGTTGCCAACGCGAATCAGCCGTTACACGGTTTTGCGTTCACCTCACGTGGACAAGAAATCGCGTGAACAGTTTGAGATCCGTACGCACAAGCGGGTCATCGATATCATTAATCCGACGCCTCAGACCGTGGACGCCTTGATGAAACTTGATCTGGCAGCCGGCGTTAACGTCGAGATCAAACTTTAATGGCGGCGTGGTTGCCATAAGGATAGGGATGGTGCAAGATGCGCGCGGGATTGATCGGACGGAAACTCGGCATGAGCCGAATCTTTTCACCTGACGGCAAAAGTGTGGCCGTAACCTTGTTAAAGGTCGGTCCGTGCCCGGTGGTTGGGGTGAAAAGTGTGGAAACGAATGGCTATAATGCCGTGCAACTTGGCTTTGAAGAGGCCAAGCCGTCACGGGTGCAAAAGCCGGTTCGCGGAATTTATGCCAAGGCCAATGTGGCACCGCAACGCATGCTCAAGGAGTTTCGCGTCAGCGAACCCGGCAATTATCAGCCCGGGCAAGTGTTGACGTTAGAGCAGATTGAAGCAGGTGTCCGAGTGGATGTGACAGGCCGCAGCGTGGGTAAAGGTTTTACCGGTAGCATGCGCAGATGGGGATTTCGTGGTGGTCGTGCCACTCATGGTGCCCACCTGACTCACCGTTCACCCGGTTCGATTGGTCAATGTCAGACTCCGGGACGGGTATTCAAGAACAAGAAAATGGCAGGCCACATGGGCGATGAGAATGTGACTGTCATGGGCTTGATCGTGGCCTCCGTGGATCTGGAACAGAACCTGTTGGTTGTCAAGGGGAGTGTTCCGGGATCCAAGGGATCTGTTGTCTATATCCGGGATGCTGTCAAAGCGGCCAGGAAATGAGCCTTCGGGAACTAAGAGATGATTGAGTTTCCTGTAATCGATGCAGCCAATCAGGCGTCGCATACCGTAAATTTGAGTGAATTGGCCTTTGGGACCGATGTGCGGCCTGATCTTTTGAATCGTGTCGTGCATTATCAATTGGCCAAACGGCGCTTAGGAACTGCGTCGACCAAAAGACGCGGGGAAGTCAGAGGTGGCGGCAAAAAACCCTATCGCCAAAAGGGTACAGGCAATGCCCGGCAGGGTACGATCCGGGCACCCCAGTATCGCACCGGCGGTGTGGTGTTTGGTCCGCATCCCCGAGACTACTCGGTCAAGATGACCAAGAAAGAGCGTGCGTTGGGATTGCGCTCGGCCTTGTCAGCCAAACGGGAAGCTGGAGAGCTGATCATTCTCAAGGAGTTTGGTCTGAGTGAGATCAAGACCAAAACCCTGTTGGAGATCCTGCAACGCCTGCAAGCCTCGCAATCGGTATTGATCGTGTTGGCAGAATTGGATCCCAGTGTGGAACTGTCGGCCAGAAATTTACCGGGTGTGGATGTGCTGCCCGTGGAAGGGGTGAATGTGTATGATCTCCTCATCCATGAAAAACTGCTGTTGACCGAGGCTGCCCTGGTCAAACTGGAAGCCAGAGTGGCCGCTGCACCTGGTGCCAAAACGTTGTCTCTGGATGTGACGGAAGGAAGCCCGGCATGAGTGGCCCCTATACATTGTATCAGGTTCTGGATACCCCGCGGATTACCGAAAAATCCACCATGTGTCAGGAGCAGGGCAATCAGATGGTCTTTCGTGTGGCCACATGGGCCAACAAGACACAGATCAAGGCAGCGGTTGAGAAATTGTTCAATGTTCAAGTCGAGGCCGTGCAAACTCTGAATGTTCGCGGTAAGATCAAGCGGGTTGGTCGGCAACAGGGTCAGAGAAGCAATTGGAAAAAAGCGATTGTGCGCTTGGAACAAGGACAATCCATTGATTTCTTCGCCAAGTCTTGACATAAGAACAAGATTGCCTTGCACGGAGCATAACCATGGCACTGAAATATTTTAATCCGACCTCCAATGGCAAGAGAGGCCAGGTCTGTGTGGACCGGAGCAATCTCTACAAAGGTGAGCCGGAAGGAAGTCTGACGGTTGGTTTGAATGGATCCGGAGGACGGAACAGCTATGGCCGCATGACCATTCGGCATCAGGGCGGTGGTCACAAGCAACGCTATCGGATTGTGGATTTCAAGCGCGACAAGCATAACATTCCGGCCAAGGTGGAGCGTATCGAGTATGATCCCAACCGGACGGCATTTATTGCATTGCTGCATTATGCGGATGGCGAAAAACGCTACATCCTGGCTCCACAACGCTTGGCAGCGGGAGACCAGGTGCTCTCTGGACCCACAGCAGAAGTCAAGCCGGGCAATGCGTTGCCGTTGCGTGTGATACCTTTGGGTTCGGTCATCCATAATGTGGAGCTGAAGCCGGCCAAAGGGGGACAGTTGGCCAGATCTGCAGGCAATTATGTGCAGTTGATGGGCAAGGAGGGCAAGTATGCCCAACTGAAGCTTCCGTCAGGTGAGATGCGCATGGTGCTGTTGGACTGCATGGCGACCATTGGTCAGGTCTCCAATCCGGATCATGGCAATGTCAAGTTGGGCAAGGCGGGTCGTTCGCGCTGGATGGGCAAACGCCCGTCAGTGCGCGGTGTGGCCATGAACCCGGTGGATCATCCGCATGGTGGTGGTGAGGGTCGTACGTCAGGTGGTCGGCATCCGGTCACGCCTTGGGGTGTACCAACCAAGGGCAAGAAGACCCGGGATCCAGTCAAATCCACCAATCGCTTGATCATGCGCCGCCGTGAAACCGGTGACCGCAAATAGTGAGTTGTGAGTATATTGTTGTAACTGAAACGCTACCGGGCATGATGCCAAAGAGATTGCCAGAACGGGTGCAAGAGGAATAGCATGGCACGATCCATAAAAAAAGGTCCATTCTTCGATGGTTATCTGCTACAGAAGGTGGAAAGGCTGCGCGAAATCGGACGCAAGGAGTTGATCAAGACCTGGTCCAGACGGTCAACGATCATTCCAGAGTTCGTGGGCTACACCTTTGGTGTACATAATGGACGCAAATTCATTCCGGTCCTGGTGACGGAAAATATGGTGGGCCATAAACTTGGCGAATTTTCCGCAACCCGCACCTTCCATGGACATGGCGGGGACAAGAAATCCAACCGGAAATAACAAGAGGACCGGATCATGGAAGCTGTAGCCAGATTGAGAAATCTCCCGGTCTCGCCAAGCAAGGTAAGACTGGTTGTGGATCAGATTCGTGGTCATCGCGTGGAGAGTGCCCTGCGTACCTTGGAGTTTTCCAAGAAGCGTGTGGCCAGCAGCGTACGCGAGACGCTGAAATCCGCCATTGCCAATGCCGAGAACAATTTTGGACTGGATGTGGACACTCTGGTGGTTTTTCAGGCCAGTGTGGATCAGGGATTGGTGATGAAACGGTTTCGTCCACGTGCCCGTGGACGTGCTGGCCGACTCATCAAAAGGACGAGCCATCTCACCATCACCGTGCGTTCAGTCGAATAGCGGTAGTGCGACGAAGCGGGTCGAGGGATTCTCATCAAGTAAAGGCTGGAGAGCGACTCAATGGGTCAAAAGGTACATCCAACTGGTTTTCGTCTTGGCATTACCAAGACGTGGGATACACGCTGGTATGCGGACAAGGCGTTTGCTTCACTGCTGCTTGAGGATATCAAGCTGCGTGAATGGATCAAGAAACGTTTGGAACATGCCAGTGTATCCAAGATCATCATTGAGCGTCCGGCCAAAAAGGCACGCATCAATATTCATACGGCCCGGCCCGGTATTATTATCGGCAAAAAGGGTGCGGATATTGAAAAGCTCAAAAACGATATTGCCAAGGTCGCCAATACAGAAGTGGCCCTGAATATCGTCGAGGTGCGCAAGCCTGAAGCCGAAGCACAACTGATTGCCGAGAATGTGGCGCAACAGTTGGAACGGCGTGTGGCCTTCAGACGGGCCATGAAGCGGTCTGTGACCTCGGCCATGCGGCTCGGTGCCTTGGGGATTCGCATCAACTGCTCCGGTCGTTTGGGTGGTGGTGAAATTGCGCGGACCGAATGGTATCGCGAGGGGCGCGTTCCATTGCACACCTTGCGCGCGGACATTGAATTTGGTTTCGCCGAGGCCAACACCACCTATGGCGTGATTGGCGTCAAGGTCTGGGTGTTCAAGGGCGAGATCATCGACAGGGAAATCAGGAGGCCGTAAGGATTCTTTGTCATGTTGCTGCAACCCAAAAAGACCAAATTCCGCAAGGCCCACAAAGGGCGCATCCATGGAATTGCGGGAAGTTGTGATGAACTGAATTTCGGCCATTACGGGCTGAAGGCCATGGAAGCGGGACGGATTACGGCCCGTCAGATCGAGGCAGCACGGCGTGCCATGACACGGCACATCAAGCGTGGCGGGCGGATCTGGATTCGGCTGTTCCCGGATGTTCCAGTGTCAAAGAAGCCGGCTGAAGTTCGTCAAGGCAAGGGCAAGGGGAACCCGGAGTACTGGATGGCACGGGTCAAACCTGGTCGGATCATGTATGAGATGGAAGGGGTCTCTGAGGAGATTGCCAGACAGGCCATGGCTCTGGCTGGTGCCAAATTGCCCATTCCCACCAAGTTTGTGCATAATTGGAGGAAGGCGTGAACAAGGCTGCGGAGATCAGATCACTGACGGAAGCGCAAATCGATGAGCGTCTGCTGGCGCTGCATCAAGAAGCTTTCAATTTGCGTTTTCAGCGCGCCATTGCGCAACTGGATAATACGGCTCGGATTCGCACGGTACGTAAAGAGATCGCCCGCATCCATACCATTGTGGGCGAGCGCAAGCGGAACCAAAGCAGCGCAGGCAAGGAGAATTAGTCATGCCGCAACGCATTATGCAAGGCGTCGTGGTGAGCGACAAAATGGACAAGACCGTGGTGGTCAAGGTCGAGCGGAACGTGCGGCATGAGCTGTATGGCAAGATTGTGAAACGCTCCAAGAAGTACAAAGCCCACGACCCGGAGAACAGACTGAAAGTGGGAGATGTGGCGCGCATCCGTGAGTGTCCTCCGGTGAGCAAAGACAAGTGCTGGATGGTGATTGCGGAGGGAACGTCATGATTCAGGTCGAGACCAACCTTGAGGTTGCCGATAATTCCGGTGCCAAAAAGGTACAGTGCATCAAGGTTTTGGGCGGATCAAAGCGGCGTTATGCGCACGTTGGTGATGTCATTGCCGTGGCCATCAAGGCAGCCATTCCCCGTGGCAAGGTTAAAAAAGGGGAAGTGGCACGGGCAGTGGTGGTACGTACCAAAAAGCAGGTCGTGCGTGATGATGGCAGCTATATCCGCTTTGATCGCAATGCGGCGGTACTGATCAACAAGGCGGGAGATCCGATTGGCACCCGTATCTTTGGACCAGTGACACGCGAATTGCGGGTGCGCAACTATATGAAGATCATTTCATTAGCCCCGGAAGTCCTGTAACAGGATCACGGTGTGGCCATGAAACGATCAATGACAGCAGACGGATGACGGGTAAGGCTCCATGAATACCGCTTTCAAAAGCTCCCTGAAAAAGGGCGACCAGGTTGTAGTGATCGCCGGGAAGGATAAAGGCAAACGAGGTCGCATCCTGATGATCGTGACCGAAGACCATGCAGCTCTGGTGGAACGGGTCAACATGATCAAGCGCCACACCCGAGCAACCAAAGAGAAGGAAGCCGGAATTGTGGAACGGGAAGCACCCATTCATCTTTCCAATTTGATGTTTGTGGATCCGGTCTCCGGCAAGGGAACCCGTATTGGCAAGAAAATCTTGGAAGATGGTCGCAAAGTGCGCGTGGCCCGGAAGTCGGGCGAAACCATTGATCGGTAACAACGCCGATTCAAGGCAACTCACCCAACACCAAACCTCGTGTTTGCCAGGCCCAACAGGAAATGAACCATGGCCAGACTGAAAGAACTGTATGACAAGGAGATCGGCCCCGCCTTGAAAAAGGAGTTCGGGTACCAGAATGTGATGCAAATACCGCGCATCGAAAAGATTGTGATCAACATGGGTGTGGGTCGTGCTGTTTCTGACAAGAATCTGCTGACCAATGCCGTGAGTGATCTGACCGCAATATCCGGTCAAAAGCCGTTGGTAACCAAAGCCAAGAAATCGGTGGCTGGTTTCAAGCTGCGCAAAGGTCAAGCCATTGGATGTTGTGTGACCTTGCGTCGGGATCGGATGTATGAATTTCTGGATCGTTTGATCCATGTGGCTCTGCCGAGAACCCGTGACTTTCAGGGAGTGAAGGGCAACTCCTTTGATGGACGCGGCAACTACTGCATGGGCCTGAAAGAGCAGATCATATTTCCGGAAATCGATTACGACAAGGTAGATACGGTCCGGGGCATGGATATCGTGATTGTGACCTCAGCCCCTACCGACAAGGAAGCCAAGGCCCTGTTAAAGGGGTTCCGCATGCCCTTCAAGAACTGATTTGTCGAGGATGAAGCGAAGTCATGGCCAAGAAATCGTTGATTGCCAAGTGCAAACGTAAACCGAAATTCAGCGTTCGGACCTATCATCGTTGCGCCCGCTGTGCTCGACCCAGAGGATATCTGCGTAAGTTTACCTTGTGCCGCATTTGTTTGAGACAGCTCTCCTTGCGGGGTGAAATTCCTGGCATTGTGAAAGCATCGTGGTAGTGAACTGTTTATTCGGATTGGAGCTTTGAATCCATGGGAATGACCGACCCGATCAGTGACATGTTGAGCCGGATCCGTAACGCACAAATGGTGCGCAAGGATCAGGTGGACATCCCTGTATCCAAATTGAAAGTACGTATTGCTGAGATTCTGCGTGATGAAGGGTATATTGCCAAGCTGGAGGTGTTGACAACAGGCACTTTTCCAGTATTGCGTCTGGATCTGAAGTATCGGCAGGGCAGAGCTGTCATTGAAGAGATCCGGCGGTGTTCGCGTCCAGGCCGACGTGAGTATGTGGCCCGTGATGAGATTCCGAGAGTGTATCAAGGACTGGGAATTGCCATACTTTCCACCAGCAAGGGAGTGCTTTCCAATCGGGATGCACGCAAGCAGGGGGTGGGTGGCGAGCTTTTGTGTACGGTTTTCTAACGTTCAAGGAATTTTCCTGTGTCCAGAATTGGCAAATTACCGATCTCTGTCCCCAATGGGGTGGAGGTGACCATTGAGAATCAAACCGTTCAGGTGACCGGCAAGCTGGGCAGCCTGCAACGCACCTTTCCCGAGCAGGTCCAGATTACACGGGACGGCGGGCAACTGGTGGTGGCACCTGTGGGTGAAGGCAAAGAGAGCAAGGCTTTATGGGGCATGAGCCGTGCGTTGCTGAACAACATGGTCAAAGGGGTTTCGGTTGGTTTCAGCAGGAATCTGGAGATCGTGGGCGTTGGCTATCGTGCTGCAGTGGACGGCCGGATTCTCAAGCTCAATCTCGGGTACTCCCATCCTGTGGATTTCCAGCTCCCGGATGGTGTGGAAGCTGCGGTGGACAAGAACACGCTTCTGACTTTGAAAAGCATGGATATTGAGCGTTTGGGTCAGACATGTGCAGAGATTCGCGCCTATCGTTTGCCTGAGCCGTACAAGGGCAAAGGGATTCTGTATGCAGGTGAGAAGATCCTGCGCAAGGTTGGAAAGAAGAAATAGGCCCTGAAACCACACTGAGTGTGGGCAACACCGTATGGGGATGGTTTGATGTCACAGGATCGGCACGAAGCCAGAAAATTACGCAGCGAGCGGATTCGCTTTAAAATTCGTCAAGTTGCCAATCAAAAAATGCGTCTGTCCGTGTTTCGCAGCGCCAAGCATATCTATGCCCAGATCATTGATGATACCAAGGGCGAAACTTTGGTCTCGGCCTCGACATTGGAAAAAGAGGTGCGCGAGCAGATCAAGAGTGGTGGCAACCGGGAAGCGGCAACTGTGGTCGGACAGCGACTGGCAGAGAAGGCCAGGGCTGCCAATGTCACCCAGGTGGTCTTTGATCGCAGCGGTTATTTGTATCATGGTCGGGTAAAGTCCCTGGCCGATGCCGCGCGTGAAGGCGGCTTGGAATTCTGATGTTGCCCACCGGGCCTTGAGTGAGAGCAGGAGTGGCGATGGCTAAGAAACGTGGAACCAATCCCAATGCAAACAGTGCCAATGTACCCGAAGAGAAGATCGGTGGTTGGCAGTCGGATGATTTTATCGAAAAACTGGTGACGATCAAACGGACCGCCAAGGTGGTGAAGGGTGGAAGCCGTTTCAATTTTTCAGCCATTGTCGTGGTTGGGGATGGCAAGGGTCGTGTCGGATATGGACTTGGCAAGGCCAAGGAGGTTCCGGAGAGCATTCGCAAAGCCACGGAAAAGGCTCGCAAGAGCATGATGGATATCCCGATCAAGGATGGGCGCACCATTTTCCATCAGATGATTGGTCACTACGGGGCAGGTGGTGTGATTCTGCGTCCGGCAGTGGAAGGGACCGGGATCATTGCCGGAAGCTCCATGCGTCCGATATTCGAGGCTTTGGGGATTCGTGACATTTTGGCCAAGTCGACCGGCACCTCGAATCCACACAATTTGATCAAGGCAACGTTTGATGCCTTGAAGTCCATTCGTTCGCCGCGTGAAGTGGCAGCCAAGCGCGATTTGCCCTTGGCCCGTTTCGGTGTTGCATGAGGCAAGGACCATGAGCAAGAGCTTGAAGGTGGAACAGATTCGCTCGCTGATTGGACGCCCCATGGTGCAGCGACTGATCGTGCGTGGGTTGGGTTTGAAGAGAATTCGGCATGTGCGTGAGCTGCAAGACAATGCGTCGATTCGTGGCATGATTGCCAAGGTACCACATCTGGTACGAATCGTGGAGTAGTTGATTGGTTACCGGACCTATTGTCCTGTGAAGGAAGCTAGAAGATGAAACTGAATGAATTGCCCAAAAATCCGGCGGGAGCGCGTGGTGGCAAGCGCGTGGGACGCGGGATCGGGTCAGGTCACGGCAAGACGAGCTGCCGTGGACAAAAGGGGCAGAAGGCCCGTTCTGGCGGATTCCACAAGGTCGGATTTGAAGGCGGTCAGATGCCTTTGCAAAGACGTTTGCCAAAACGTGGTTTCAAGAATCCGTTTCGCAAAGTGTATGCCTTGGTGAATGTGCAGGATCTGGAACTGTTTGATGCAGGCAGCCGTATTGGTTTTGCAGAGCTGAAAGCCACGGGTCTGGTGGGACGTGAGCGCCATGGAGTCAAACTGCTGGCACAGGGCGAAGTGACGCGCGCTGTGACGATTGAAGTGGATCGTGCTTCGGCGGCTGCCATTGAAAAAGTGCGTGCTGCTGGTGGTCAGGTCATTGTCAAGTCTGCCGGGTCGGATGAGTCTGGCACGGCTGTGGGTGAATAAGGACAGGCACAAGATCCATGGAAGCGCAATCGCCATTTGCTGGACTGGCCAATCTGGGCCGAATCCCTGAATTGCGCAAACGTCTCTTGTTTACTTTGGGCATGCTGATTGTTTATCGCATCGGAGCCCATGTTCCGACACCTGGTATTGATCCCAAGGCTTTGGCAGCATTTTTTGATCAACAACAGGGGACGCTCCTGGGCATGTTCAACATGTTTTCAGGTGGTGCCCTGTCACGTTTGACCGTGTTCGCTTTGGGGATCATGCCCTATATCTCTTCCTCGATCATCTTGCAGCTGATGACAGCCGTGGTTCCCAAGCTGGAAGCGATCAAAAAGGAAGGGGAGCTGGGCAGAAGACGGATCAATCAATACACCCGCTATGGAACCGTGATCCTGTCGATTTTCCAGGGACTTGGCATTGCCTATGGACTGGAATCGATGCAGGCCGGCGGCATGGGTGTAGTGGTGGAGCCAGGTTGGTCATTCCGGGTCATCACGGTGATTACGTTGACCTCTGGGACGGCCTTTATCATGTGGGTGGGAGAACAGATCACCTCGCGTGGCATAGGCAATGGCATCTCGTTGATTATTTTCGGTGGGATTGTGGCCAATCTGCCGATAGCTCTGGTCAAGACCCTGGAGTTGGCCAGAACCGGTGATTTGCAGCCCTTGTTTGTGCTGTTTTTGCTGATCATGTCCGTGGCTGTGACCGCGTTCATCATCTTCATGGAGCGGGCACAACGCCGCATTACCGTGCAGTATGCCAAGCGTCAGGTGAGTGGACGGCGCATGGTGGGCGGTGAGAGTACGCATTTGCCCCTCAAGGTCAATATGTCGGGTGTAATTCCACCGATTTTTGCCAGCTCGATCATTTTGTTTCCGGTGACCATTGCCAATTTTGCGCCCTGGGAGTGGTTGAAGAGTGTGGCCACGGCTTTGTCACCTGGGCATGTGGCGTATATGGTTATTTATTCAGCCGCCATTGTATTCTTTTGCTACTTTTATACGGCCATTGTCTTTAATCCTCAGGAGACCGCCGACAATCTGCAAAAGTATGGTGGGTTTGTTCCGGGTATCCGTCCTGGTTTCAAGACCGCAGAGTATATGGACCGCATCGTTACCCGTTTGACCTTTGTCGGCGCCGTGTATGTCACAGCAGTTTGTCTGTTGCCAGAGATTCTGATTTCAAGCTATAATGTGCCGTTTTATTTTGGCGGAACCTCCATGCTGATCGTCGTGGGTGTGACCATGGATACCGCAGCGCAAATCCAGTCCTTTTTGATCAGCCGGCAATACGAGGGTTTGATGCAAAAGGCAAAAATACGTGGCCGTCGCTGACGGTAAGCTTTTTGGAGAATCACACATGAAGGTGCGTGCATCGGTCAAAACCCTTTGCAAACTGTGCAAAGTGGTCAAGCGTAAAGGAGTGGCACGGGTGATCTGCCCGGCCCATCCCAAACATAAACAACGGCAAGGTTGATTGTATACGAAACACTCGCATGAGGTGCGAGAACAACGTATCATTGTTGCAATGGCTCAGGAGGTGGGAAGGTGGCCCGTATTGCAGGCGTAAACATCCCGATCAATAAACGGATGGAAGTCTCTCTGACATATATTTTCGGCATTGGGCCGATCACGGCCAAAAAAATTCTGGAAGAGGCTGGTGTCTCCCCGGATGTCCGGGCGCGGGATTTGTCAGAGGCAGAAACCGCCCGTATTCGTGCGATCATCGATCAATCGTATATCGTCGAAGGGGATCTGCGGCGTCAGGTCGCCATGAATACCAAACGCCTCATGGATCTGGGCAGCTATCGTGGTCTGCGTCATCGGCGTGGACTGCCAACCCGTGGACAAAGAACCCATACCAATGCCCGTACCCGTAAGGGACCACGGCGGACCGTGGTTGGAAAATGATCATGAATCACTTACTGCATGGCTGCGCTGACGCTTGCGGCCATACGATCAAGGAGTAACTATGGCGACGAAGGCTCAGAAAACCGCGACTCGTATCAAAAAGAAGGAGCGGAAAAATATCGCCAGCGGGATCGCGCATATCCGATCCACTTTCAATAATACCATTGTATCCATCACGGATACGGTGGGAAATGTCATCTCCTGGGGATCGGCAGGCGCACAAGGCTTCAAAGGCTCACGCAAATCGACCCCGTTTGCTGCGCAAATGGCTGCGGAAGATGCCGGACGCAAAGCCATGGAACATGGCATGCGCAATCTGGAAGTGCGCCTCAAGGGACCAGGATCGGGTCGTGAATCCGCACTGCGCGCCTTGGCCAATATCGGCTTCAATATTGCCTTTGTGCAGGATGTCACACCCATCCCACATAATGGATGCCGTCCTCCGAAACGGCGTCGTGTCTGATTCGACTCGGTTGCTATAAGGGACTTAAGGGAAAACATGGCCCGCTATTTTGGATCCAAATGCAGATTGTGTCGTCGCGAGGCAACCAAACTTTTCCTCAAAGGGGAGAAGTGCTACTCCGATAAATGCGCGATAGAGCGCCGTAACTATGGCCCGGGTCTGCATGGTCAGCGCCGCCGTAAGGTCTCAGATTATGGCGTCCATTTGCGCGAAAAGCAGAAAATCAAACGGACCTATTGCCTTTTGGAAAAACAGTTCCACAACTATTTCCAGAAAGCATCCCGTATGCCTGGCGTCACCGGTGAGAATCTGCTGATCCTTCTGGAAAGACGGTTGGATAATGTGGTCTATCGTTTGGGCTTTAGCGCATCCCGCAGTGAAGCCAGACAGATTGTCAACCACAAGCAGATTCTGGTGAATGGACAACCCATCAATATCGCCTCCTATCTGGTGAAGCCCGGGGACAAAATCTCGGTCGATGAGTCATGCAGAGCGCATATTCGTATCAAAGGTGCTCTGGACAGTGCCATGCGACGCAGTTTTCCCTCCTGGCTGGAGGTGGATCCCGTGACCATGACAGGAACCTTCCTGTCATTCCCAGATCGTGCAGATCTTCCGGCCGACTATAACGAAAACCTCATCGTCGAACTTTATTCCAAGTAGTGTGATTGCCCGGATGGGGGTTTGTGATGTACAGGAACTGGACGGAATTGATCAAACCGCGCAAAGTGGAGTTGGTCGGAACAGCCGATTCGCAATACAAGGCCACCCTGGTTGCCGAACCTCTGGAAAGAGGATTTGGCACCACATTGGGCAATGCATTGCGGCGTATTTTGCTCTCCTCCTTGCAAGGAGCGGCCATCTCGTCGGTCAGGATCGAAGGTGTGTTGCATGAGTTTTCCAGCATCCCGGGTGTACTGGAGGATGTCACAGATATCATTCTGAACCTCAAGGGTGTGGCCATCCGCATGAAAAGCGGAGCAACACGCACCATGACCCTGGTTTCAGACAAAGAAGGCGTGGTGACTGCCAGAGATATCGAGTGTGGTCACGATATTGAAATCCTCAACCCGAACCATCACATTGCCACCTTGAACAAAAGTGGCAAACTGAACATGACCATGACTGTGACCACCGGAAAGGGGTATGTGCGAGCCTCTGCCGGAGCGGATGATCAGCCGACCAATATCGGTGACATTCCCATGGATTGCAGCTACAATCCGGTCAAGAGGGTTTCGTACAAGGTCTCCAATGCCCGTGTTGGTCAACAGACCGACTATGACAAATTGGAGTTGAATATCGAAACCAATGGTGTGGTCAGTCCGGAAGATGCGTTGGCACTGGCTGCCAAAATCTTGCAAGATCAACTGAGCCTGTTCATCAATTTTGACGATATTCCGATCCATGAAGGTCGTGACGATCATTCAACGCCCAAGTGGAATCCCAATCTCTTCCGCAAAGTGGATGAGTTGGAGTTGTCGGTGCGTTCGGCCAATTGTCTGAAGAATGATGACATTGTCTATATTGGAGATCTGGTTCAGAAGACCGAATCCGAAATGCTCAAAACGCCGAATTTTGGTAGAAAATCCTTGAATGAAATCAAGGAAGTGCTTGAAGAGATGGATCTGAGCCTGGGCATGCATCTCGAAGGTTGGCCACCGGAGAATATCGAAGATTTGGCCAGACAGTTTGATGAAGAGAATTTCTAGATTGGAACCGTTGAGTTAAGGACAGATCGATCATGAGACACCTCAAGCAGGGCCGCAAACTGAATCGCAGACCCGATATCCGCAATGCCATGTTGAAAAACATGTTGACGAGTCTGTTTCGTTATGAGCGGATCGAAATCACCTTGCCACGGGCCAAGGAGTTGCGCATGCTGGCAGATCGCATGGTGACTTTGGGCAAGAATGGCTCTTTGCACGCCCGGCGTCAGGCACTGGCAGTCATGACCGACAAAGAGGTGACACACAAACTCTTTTCGGATATTGCCGAGCGGAATCGGGAGCGTAATGGTGGCTATACCCGCATCATCAAGACACGGCATCGTTTTGGCGATTGTGCGCCCATGGCCTTCTTGGAACTGGTGGAGCGTGAACCAAGTGCTGTTGGTTGAGTGATGCGGTGGCTGAAAGGCCACGTTCAGCACTGGAAAGAGACAAAAGCCGATGAGAGATCATCGGCTTTTGTCGTTTTTATCGTTCATGTCCGGTTTGAATGTGGAGCGCAGTTTTGTGGTGTACGGCAGTTCAGAGTTGCTTCAGGATGGCATGCAACTCTTCGATGCGGCGCGCCGGATCCTCCCAGAGACGATCCTTGATGCTGAGGGTTTGGGTTTCCTGGTTCAGACGGATCGTGCCTTGGCTTTGTTGGAGCAATTGGATGAACCCTTCGGGGTTGACATTGGGGGTGGTGTGAAATTGCAGCGTGGCCCCTTTGGGTCCGGCATCGATCTTGACGATCCGGATGCGTCGACACGCCTGTTTCAGAATCATGACCCGCAGGAGATTGTGGGTGGATTCGGGGAGTAAACCGAACCGATCCGTGAGTTCAGCGCGCATTTCACTGATGTCATTGCCGTTTTCCAAGGTGGCAATCCGTTTGTAGAGGGTCAGACGCTGACGCACATCCGGGACATACTCTTCGGGGATGTGGGTGGAGATGTGCAGATTGATGACCGGAGAGAACTCTTCGGTTGCGGGTTTGGCGGTTTGTTGGGTGAGGTCATTGCCGGCAGCCAGTTTTTCGACCGCCTCTTTGAGCATCTGGTTATAGAGTTCAAAGCCGACCTCGCGCATCTGTCCGGACTGTTCGTCTCCCAGGATATTGCCTGCACCGCGAATCTCCATGTCATGGGTGGCCAGCGTGAAGCCTGCTCCCAGTTCGCCCATGGATTCAATGGCCTCCAGCCGACGCAAGGCATCTTCGGTCAGGGATTGCGGGTGGGGAATCAACAAGTAGGCGTAGGCGCGATGTTTGGAGCGTCCGACCCGTCCGCGCAGTTGGTGCAGTTGAGCCAGGCCAAAGTGGTCGGCCCGATGGATGATGATGGTATTGGCCGTGGGGATATCCACGCCATTTTCGATGATGGTGGTGCAGAGCAGCAGGTTGAACTCCTGGCGGTAGAAGGAGAGCATGATCTTCTCCAGTCGGCCTTCGCGCATCTGGCCATGGGCCACTCCGATTTTGGCTTCCGGGACCAGTTCGGACAGATCAGCAGCCATTTTGTCGATATCTTGCACATGATTATGGACAAAGAACACCTGTCCGCCCCGGTAGATTTCGCGCAGGATCGCTTCCCGCACCTTTTGCCGGTCGAACTGGATGACAAAGGTGCGGATGGCCAGACGATTGATGGGAGGGGTGGCAATGATCGAGATGTCACGCAGGCCGCTCATGGCCATATGGAGTGTGCGCGGGATCGGGGTGGCGGTCAGGGTGAGAATATCCACGGTGGCGCGCATCTGTTTGATCCGTTCTTTATGGACCACGCCAAACCTCTGCTCTTCGTCCACCACCAGCAGTCCGAGATCTTTGAACACCACATCCTTTTGCAGCAAACGATGGGTGCCAACGATGATATCCACCCCGCCATGCTGGATCATCTCCACGGTTTTCTTTTGCTCTGCCGGGGTGCGGAAACGGGAGAGGATATCCACGGAGATCGGGTAGTTGGCGAGTCGGCGGGTAAAGGTTTCGTAGTGTTGTTGGGTCAGGATGGTGGTCGGGCTGAGGATGGCCACCTGTTTGCCATCCATGACCGCGCGGAATGCGGCGCGCAGGGCCACTTCGGTCTTGCCAAAGCCGACATCACCGCATACCAGTCGGTCCATGGGTCTGGTGGCAGCCATATCGGCCAGAACGCATTCGATGGCGGCTGTCTGGTCCGGGGTCTCCTCAAAGGGGAAGCCGGCGGCAAACTCCTGGAGCAACGGATCCGGAGTGGAGAAGCTGAAGCCGTGATTGCCCTGGCGCAAGGCTTGCAGATGCACCAGTTCTTCTGCCATCTCCAGGATTTTGCGTTTGGCTTTTTCTTTGGTTTTTTCCCATTTGATTCCGCCCAGTTTGTCCAGGGGCACGTCGTCGCCGCCCACATATTTGGTGACGCGGTCGAGGTTTTCCACCGGGGCATAGAGTTTGTCTGATCCGGCATAGTGGATCAGCAGGAAGTCGTTTTTAATGCCGCCCACCTCCAGCGAGTGGAGTCCACCATAGCGTCCCACGCCGTGATCGGCATGCACCACCGGATCCTGTTCTTTCAGATCCGTGAATCCGGCCAGCAGTTGATCCAGATAGCGCGGATCGGTTTTGCGGCGTTTGGTTTTGATGCCGAAGATGGCGCTGTCGGTCAGCAGCATCACCCCCATGCGGCCATGGATAAAGCCCATGTCCAGATCGCCGACCGCCAGATAGGTGGTGATCCCTGGGGGGATTGTGAGGAGTTCGTTCCAGTGGGCAATGGTGGCAGTGGGGATTTTGTGGTCTTCCAGCAGTTCGCGCAGCCGTTCCCTTTGACCCATGGAGGCAGCGGTGATGCACACCTTGAACCCCTGCGACTGGGATTGACGGATGGTATCGCTGGCCAGATCGAGCGGGGAAAAGGGGGGATCTGCGGGTTGTTGCTGGGCCAGTTGGATGAAATTGGGGGCTGGATCAAAGCCGAGCGAGATGCCTCCGGGCGCTGCACGCGAGGTGGTTGCGAACACGGCATAGGCATTGAGACGTTCCAGGAAGTCCTGTTCGGACAGGTAGAGGGAACGCGGAGGTGGTGAACGGGAGGGATCGCGTTGCGACTCCTGTTCCAGATTGTTCAGCCGTTCCTGGATTTCGTCGTCAAACCGTTTGGCTTCGGCGAGGGCATCGGCGTCGAGCAGAAACAGGGTGCCGGGGGGGAGATAATCAAAGAAGGTGTCTGCCGGGCTGTAGAAGAAGGGGAGGTATTGCTCCATCCCTTGTGATTTTTCGCCTTTGGAGACCTGTTTGTAGAGTTCGTCTTCGGAGGCACCGATGCCGTAGGTTTGACGGAAGGTGGCGCGGAAATCGCGAATGGTTTCGTCGGTCAGGATCACCTCGCTGACCGGCAGGGCCTGGACCGAGGAGATCCGATCTGTGGAGCGTTGGGTGATCGGATCAAAGAGGCGCAAGGTTTCCACTTCATCGCCGAACAGTTCCAGTCGGACCGGGTCTTCACGGCCCGGAGGGAAGAAATCGACGATGCCGCCCCGAATGGCGTACTCGCCGGACTCTTCGACCTGGGTGACGGCCCGATATCCGGCAGAGGTCAGGAACAGGCGCAAGGCAGCGATATTGAGTTGATCCCCCTTGGTGACGGAGAGTCCGTGGGTGGCCAGGTAGCGATGGGGCACCGTACGTCGCATCAGGGCAGAGGGTGTGGTGATCAGCGTGGTGAGGCTGTGTCCGGCAGAATCGCCTGCCGTGATTGGTCCTGTGCCCAGGGTTTGGGTCAGTCGGAACAGGGCGCGGATCCGTTCTCCCATGATCGGTCCATAGGGGGAGAGCCGTTCAAAGGGCAACGTCTCCCAGGCCGGAAAGGGCAACAACGAGATGGCAGACTGGATATGCTCGGCAAAGAAGAGCATTTCCCGGTAGAGGCTTTCGGCGCGACTGCTGGTCCCGGTGATGACCACGATGGGGCCTTTGACGTGTCGTGTGGTTTCGACCGCCAGCCAGGAGAGGGCAGCACCCGGCAGATTTCCCAATTGGGGATAGGGGGGGCCGCGACGTTCCAATAAAGGAGCCAGAGGGGTAAGCAGAGGGTGTTTCACGGGTTTGGACGTATCGGTATTTGGATCCGGAGGACGGGAAGCCTGGGCAGATAATTGATTGTGTATTTATAATAATATACTATGCCGTGTCAACCGATGGGAGATGCGGAGGTGCGCTTTGGATCAGGAGTCAAAGAGTCGATGACCTGGGAATTGCAGTTGCATGTGGAGATGGCCTTTGAAGAGGTGGTGGCCGACTGTTTGCTGACCGAGGGTTCCATGGGGGTCTCTACGGCAGTGGCGCAAGATCGGTTGTTGATGAGCGGATATTTTGCGCCTGAGGCGGATCGGCATGGGATTGAGATTCGTCTGATGCTGGCCTTGGCTGCGGTTGGCTGGGTCAACGATGCGAGCGGGGTGGTGTGGCGCTGGTTGGAGGAGCGTGATTGGTCCGAGTCCTGGAAAGAGTCTTATCACCCTTTGGCCATTGGGCAGGGTTTGTTGATTTTGCCGTCCTGGCTGCCTGTGCCGTTGGGTGAGGAGCGTCGGGTGTTGCGGATGGATCCGGAGATGGCTTTTGGCAGCGGGACGCATGCCACGACACGCGGCTGTCTGGAGCTTCTGGAGGTGTTGGCAGCAGAGCGGCCATTGGGGCGGGTGTTGGACATGGGGACCGGATCCGGAGTGTTGGCCATTTGGGCGGCGTTGTTGGGGGCGGAGCATGTGGTGGCCACGGATCTGGATCCGGTGGCTGTGGAGACCGCGCAACGCAATGGTCAACTCAACGGGGTGGCAGAGCGGTTGGCGGTGATTGAAAGTGCCGAGGTGCCATCTGGTCGCTATGGGACGATTGTGGCCAACATTCTGGCGGCAGTGTTGTTGCAGACGGCTCCGGCTCTGGCGGCAGCTCTGAAGCCGGGTGGTGCCTTGATCTTGTCCGGAATTTTGCGTGACCAGGCGCGTGATGTGCAGTTGGCCTATGAGGGGGAGGGGTTGATCTTGCAACGCACGTTGTTACTGGAGGAGTGGGCCGTATTATTGCTGACCAGTCAGGAGGGTGCATGACCATTTTTGATGTGGCTGTCTGGAGTCAGGGGCGGGTGCGGATGCTGGATCAGCGGCGTCTGCCCAATGCAGAGATCTATCACGACTATGGGTCGGCGGCTGAGGTGGCGGAAGCGATTCGCGCCATGGTGGTGCGTGGTGCTCCGGCGATTGGTTGTGCAGCAGCCTTTGGGGTGGCGGTGGAGGCGTTTCGTGTGCGTGCGCTGAAGGGAGTTCCGGATTCATGGGTGGAGGCCATGGCACCCGGATTGGCGCAGTTGCGGCAGGCGCGCCCCACAGCCGTCAATCTGGGTTGGGCGCTGGATCGGATGGCGCCGCTCCTGTTGACCGTTGATCCGGAGGCTGTTCCGGAACGGTTGCTGGCCGAAGCCGAGGAGATCCGTCAGGAAGATATTGCGGCCTGTCGTGCCATGGGGGCACTGGGAGCCGCCATCCTGCCTGCACCTCCGCCGGATCGACCTTTGGCAATTTTGACCCATTGCAATGCCGGTGCCTTGGCAACTGCCGGGTATGGCACGGCTTTGGGCGTGATTCGGGCTGCACGTGCCCGTTTTGGCCGGGTGGTGGTTTATGCCACCGAGACCCGGCCTTATCTGCAAGGGGCGCGTCTGACTGCCTGGGAGTTGCGGCAGGACGGTTTTGATGTCACCCTGATGACCGACTCCATGACCGGACATGCCATGCATTGTGGACGGATCGATGTCGTGGTGGTGGGGGCGGATCGGGTGGCTGCCAATGGCGATGCAGCCAACAAGATCGGCACTTATATGCATGCGGTTTTGGCCAGGCGTCATGCCATTCCGTTTCTGGTGGCCTGTCCGCTTTCGACCATTGATCTGGCCACTGCGTCGGGAGATCACATCCCCATTGAGGAACGCAGTCCCACCGAGGTGACCCACTGGGCTGGTCAGCCTGTGGCAGCGGATGGGGTGCGGGTGTTCAATCCGGCTTTTGATGTCACCCCTGCCGAATTGATTTCCGCTTTGGTGACCGAACGCGGGGTGGTGCAGCCTCCCAATGAGTCTGCGATCCGCGCCTTGTTTGGGAGTCTTGAATCATTGCCTGGAACCGGTTAACATTTGGATCACTTTTTGCTCTCTCATATCAGAGATGCATGTGACGGCATGGGGAATGGAACGCATGGATTTTGCAACGATCATCGGTTTGATATTTGGACTGGCCCTCATGTTTGGTGCCATCCTGATGGGTGGTCAGCTCGGCATGTTCGTGGACATCCCCAGCATCCTGATCGTGTTTGGCGGCACCATGGCCACGTTGTTCATCCGGCACAGAATGAGCGAGGTCTTTGGTGTGTTCGGTATCCTGATGAAGGCTTTTTTTATCAAATCCCATGACATTCACTCGATCATCAGCCAGATTGTGGAGATGTCCCATATTGCCCGCAAGGATGGGATACTGGCTTTGGAAAAGGTCAAGTCCGAGGATGAGTTTTTGCAAAAGGCGATCAATCATTGTGTGGATGGTGCAGATCCGGCCTTTCTGGAAAAACTGCTCGCCAAAGAGTTGAGCTACCAAAAAGATCGTCATCGCAACGGTGTGGGGATTTTTGAGGGAATTGCCGAGGCAGCACCGGCTTTCGGGTTGTTGGGCACTCTGATCGGTCTGGTGCAGATGTTGGTCCATCTGGACGATCCCACTGCCATTGGACCCGGGTTGGCCATGGCGTTGATCAGCACTTTTTACGGGATCTTCATTGCCCATCTTGTGGCACTGCCGATCTCTTACAAGTTGACGGCCTACAGCCAGGAGGAGCAGATGGTGCGTCAGGTGATCATCGACGGCATGATCGGCATTCAGAAAGGGGTGAATCCGCGCATGTTGTTGCAATCCCTGATTGCCGTGTTGCCGCCGACAGCGCGTGAAATCAATCAGAAATGATCACACCTGTAAAGAAACGCGCATGATCGATCAGACGGATGACAAGAGCGAAACGACGCCATCCGGCATGTCAAGATGGCAGTTGCCATTGATCAACATGTTGATCATTCTGCTGGCCGTGTGCATTGTGTTGCTCACCATGTCCCGTCTGGACGGTTTGCGTCTGGCAGAGGCTCTGGCATCGATCCGTACGGCTTTTGGATTGGAGGCCTTGTCCACCTCTTTTGCCGGGGAGGGGCGTGGTGGTGGAGAGTCGACCCACAAGATGGCCGAACTGATGGAGTTCGAGCAGGCGGTGGAACTGGTGCGGATCAAAGAGAAACTGGCGGTCATGCATGCCAGCATGGCACCTGGTCAGGATCCGCCGGAAGTCAAACCGGTCGATGAAGGGTTTTTGATCCGTTTGAGTCGGGCTGCCCTGTTTGTCGATGGTGCGATCACCATCCGGCCCGAAGTGGAACCGTTGCTCAAACAACTCTCCCAGATGCTGGCGCGTCTGCCCAACATGATACGCATTGACAGTCATGCCGGAGACAAGCCTTCTGCATCGGCTGTGACCATAACGTCGGTATGGGCGCAGACTGCGGCAGAGGCTGCGACTCTGGCCGATTATTTCGTGACAACCGGAGGTCTGGATCCCAAACGTGTACTGCCCTCTGGACATCGTGTTGGCCGTGAAGGGTCTGGTCGTACCGGAGAGAAACGTGCGGCCCGGATCGATATTCTGTTGACCCGTGAGATTCGTGTTGCTTCAGCCTCTTGATCCGGAACGGGCGGTTGTCTTTTTATATCCTTTGTTATTAATAAAATTGGGTGACCTGGCATGACGCAAACCACTCCAGCGCAGGGACAGCAGCGGGCCTTTGTCCGGGTGGATGACTCTCTGCCGTTGGCCTGGCGGCGGATTGATGAGGCTCGTTTTCAGGAGGTGGTGGCCCATTTTGAAAAGCATCGGATTTTTCCCCAACAGGGGTTGGATGTGCATCAGATCATGGCATCCTTGGATGTCACCGATGCCTTGCGGCTTTTGGA
Organism: Magnetococcales bacterium; assembly: GCA_011089965.1. Lineage (GTDB taxonomy): Bacteria > Pseudomonadota > Magnetococcia > Magnetococcales > Magnetaquicoccaceae > Magnetaquiglobus. The sequence continues at coordinate 57,384 of JAANAU010000002.1, read as the reverse complement.
GCAAAGCGATCCGATGTTGGCGCGGGTGCTGGTGCGGTTGGATCAAAAGTTGAATTTATTGTTGCGGTTGTTTCATCCGGGGGAGACCGAACGGCCCATGGTATTGACTCCGGTCAATCTGAGTGGTGGTGGGATTTCGTTTTTGGATCGGGATCCCGGATTGTCCAAGGGGGATGTATTGGAGATTCGTTTGGCGCTCTCTGTGGACTCGTTGACGGTGATTGATTGTTTTGCTCGTGTGATGATGGTGGTGGAGAACATGCAGGAGGAGTTGACGCGGGTGGCGTGTCGTTTTGAACCGATTCTCGATACGGATCGGGAACGGTTGATTCAATACATATTTCAGCGTCAATCCGAGTTGTTGCGCGCCAAGAAGGGGTACTGAGCGTGTGTTTGGAAGGATTGAAAGAAAAGAGGGGGGGCTGGGGGATTCATCCTCCAGGGTTTTAATCCTTGAATGTTTAAAAAAATAAAAATTATTAATATTTTTGTTTAAAAGATTAAAAAATTAAAAGATTAAAAGTCCCAGGAGCTTTGCCCCTGGACCCCACCAGGGGGGTTACCCCCCTGGACCCGTGATGATGGTCTGTTCACTCTCGGCTGAGGAAATTCTAAGTATCCCGGAGAACAACGGTATGGCCGAAGGTACAACGGACAGAACGCAGATTACGGAAGTGCCTTTGTGGTGGCGGAAATTGAATGCCGTGGAACTGCAAGCCGTTGTCCGGGCGCGTCGGGCACAACAACTGCCCTTGTCCGTACGTCCGGGTCTGGGTGGAGAGACCCGCCGCTTGCTGGCCCACGAACAGGAATATCACTCCGAAGGGGTGATCGGCACTCTGGCCAGACGTTGGCGTTTGCTGGTGCTGGAAGCCTTCAATGCCAAACTCAATCGGGTGGTGGAACGGACCCAACCTGGAGAGGATGCCCTGAAACCACATCCGTTTGCCTGGCACGACTCGGGTGACGGGTTGACTTTTTGGATGACCAAAGAGGAGTTGACCGCTGGCGATCTGCTGGAGATGCGCTTTGCCCCGTTTCCGGATCAACCCTTGCCGATCCATGCCTATTGCCGTGTCGAGCAGGTGAGACGTGACTGGAACGGAACAGCCGTGCGCGTGGAGTGCCGTTTTGCCACCATGGAACTGTCCGAACGAGAAGGAAAAAAACTGTCGGCACCGTCTGGATCCTCTTCATCCCCAACTGTTACAGAACCGTCGTCCGTGTTGCCGGTCGCACTCCATTCAGAATCTCAAGAACACCAGACCAGAGTGGATCAACGCCTGATGGCAGCCAAGGCCATCCTGGAGGCAGATCCGCGTCAGGTTGCCGCCCATGTGACCCCTCCGGCACCACCCCCTTCCCGTCCGCTCAATCCGCGTTTGGCAGCCCAGGCAGCCGATGCCGCCATGCCTGTGATGGCTGTTGGCTCCAAGCGTCAGGACTTCCGCCTGAACGACAACTTGCCCTTGGCCTGGAAGGTGTTAACCCAGAAGAGTTTTGATCACGCTGTCAATTATTTTAATGCGCATCGGGAGTTCCCTCTGCGCGAGCGCGTGGTGCGTCAGAAGCGGCTGTTGGCCGAGGTGGATGTGCAGTTGAAACTGTTGCGGCAATTGAATGTCAAGGCGCGGCGTCCGGTGGTGTGGTTTCGGGAGTTTTTGGATCGTCGTTTCCGACAGGCCAACTCGGAAAACGAGGAGGAGTATTTTCAAGGTTGTTTGATGCTCTTTTTCGGTCTGATCAAGGAGATGACCAAACGACCGCCCGGATCGATGAGTGCGGCACAGGTGGTCTCGTTGATCCAGAATCAGTTGGATACGCGGATGTCCCAGCAGCAGTTGGATCCGCTCATGGAGAAGCTGCATGGCAAGAAGCTGGCAGAGGATCTGGAGGAGATCAAACGTCAGATCGGGAAATTGATCGGTGAGTTGCGTGCTGCGGGTTCGGTTTTGGTGGAGACGTTGGAAGGGTTTCGTGCCGCTATCGTCATGATCGATTTTTCGGGTGTGGATCAGCCCAAACAGTTGACTGCCGAAGGGGATGCGATCTTTACCGTGAATTTGAGCGCCACGGGTGTGGCCTGGAGTACCTCGAAAACCAATGTTTACAAGGGGGATCTGGTCGAGGTGCGTCTTGGGGTGGATCCGGAAGGGCAGGGGTTGGAGCCGATTTGGGCCTATGGCCGGGTGGTGGTGGTTCAGGAGCCGGACGAGCAGGGCAAACGGCGTGTGGCCAGCTTTTTTGAGCATATGTCTCCGTTGCACCGGGAGAAGCTGCAAAATCACATCGTGCGACGACAACGGGCCGAGTTGGCACGCCGGGCCAATGCCGCGTCATGAACCAGGGGTGGTGTTCTGGAGGATCTCCCAGGCCTGTTGAAAGGTGATGGCCCGGACCTGGCCCGGATGGGGTTGCATCAGGGTGCGGTGAAAACGGGCCAAAGCAGTCAGATGGGGGGGGTGGATTCCTTTGGGATGGATGTTCATGGAGAGAAAAATCGGTTGTTGTTGATTGTGGATGGATCGGTAGTGGTGCAGGCAGGCGAGCAGGGCGTCCGGATCGGTTCCGAGTTCCAGTCGTTGAAAGTCGTTGGCGAAAATGGCGCGGAAGCGCCAATAGGCCTGTTTCAGGCGTCCGGCAGAGTGGCTGGCCGGGTGGATCGAAGGTTGGTTGCAGGGGGTTCCGCGTGTTGGCAGGGGAGGACGGGCCGTGAGGATGGCCAGTGCCTGACGTGTGGCTTCGGGCAAACGCACCCGCCAGCGCACTCCCGGGGGCAGGCGGCAGGCGGCAATGGGAATCTCCCATAACCCCTCGCCCTGGGGCGCGGCCTGATCAAGCCCGTGCGTTGGCGAGAGCCAGTAGTTGGCTTGATTGGGAACGCGGGTGAAGTCGATCTGTTGCATGGGGGAGGAGAGACGCAGCCCGGGGATGATGCTGGAGTCGATGCGATAACCGGTTTGTATCAAGGCGTGCAGGATCTGTTCGGTATCCGGTTGCAGGCCATAGCCGCCGGCACGAAAGGCCAGACAGCGATAGTGCGGGTTGTGCGGGATCAGGAGACGGGTCAAATACTCCCGGGCGCGTTGCAACCAATCGTGCAGCCACGCTGCCCGTTCCAGCGGGTCTGAAGAGCAGGTGCCAGCCAGATAGTGGGTGGGATCAAACAGAAACGTTCGGTCCTCGATCCGGGTGTGGTGCCAATGGGGATGGAGATGGGTCTGGACATCATGGCCGTGACGGATGGCCTGGACCAGTTGCGCTTCGGCCTGATCTGGAAAGTGTGGGCGGTTCAACTCCCGGTAGCGCCAGAAACAGGCCACATCGGCAAACAGGGTCAGGGGGATGTCCAGTTCGGAACAGGTGGCGAGCAGGGCGTTGGTTGGTGTGATCAGCACCTCCTCTTCAGAGGTCGTGATGCGGCCCAGGTAAAGTTCGTAATCGGCAGAGTACAGGATATGGATCATGTGGCGTTCTCGAATTCAGCGTATGTGGTGTTTCCTGCAACCTGGTCAGCGTGTTGGGCGTTGGCACGGAACACGAGCCGCATGGTTGTTGTTTTGGGTGGTGATGCTGCTTGCCATGGGTTTCAAATCCAGTCTGGTGATCTCACCCATTTTGGAACGCCCTTTACCCATTGAGGCGGATGACAGTTTTCAGCGAATTTTCCAGGCCGTGCGCAATACGGAGTGCCTGACGCAACAGTGTGCGGCATTGAGCCGTTTGCGGGAGCAGAGGTTGGCCTTGGGCGGTGCAGAAATTATGCACTCGGATTATCTGGTTTGGGAGGGATGGATTCGCGTCAGTGTCCTTTCTGATCCGTGGGCTTCGTTGGTGATTCATGGTTTGCATCGTCTTGGTATGACTTTGGTGGATGCCCACGATCTGCTGAATGTGCTTTATCCACCTATCCTGATGGGTGCTGTTGGGTATTGGTTGTTGGTGTTGTTCGGGCCTGCGCCAGCTGGTATCGCTTTGTTTTTTTTGATGTTAATGGATTTTCCGGGTGCCGGGTTGAATGCTTTTCGCCCGAATGAGTTTGTGATGGCCTTGGCTTTGATCTGCTGGGCAGAGATTCGCAGACGAGGCGTATCCGCAGCGCGATTGATGTGTGTAATGATTTTTATAATGAGCGGTTGGCATTTGATCGGTAAACTTTGGTCTATTGTCTCTCTGGCAGCCTATCTCTGGCATGCGGATCGTTGGCCGGATCGACGTGAATGGGTATGGATATTCTGTAGTATTGGCATCGTGGTGCTGGCCTTTGTGTTGCCGACCTTGATTGTCCCGGGAGTGGGGATTCCCACCTTGGATGGTTTGTTGAGTCGTTCTTTGCTGGGAGTCGTGACCGTCAATTTGCAAGGTGTATTGAAATACTTGCCTCATTTTGTGGAGTTTTTCAAGGGGGCGGAGTGGTTGGTATTGTGGATCGGATTGGGCGGAGTGGCCGTGTTGCGCCTGGAGTGGCAGGATATTTTATATTGGTTTGTCGTATTGGGGAGTTTGTTGGTCCTTTCTTTGATCGATTTTCATCCAGCCCCTGCCCATTTGTTTGCCCGGTGTTTTGTGCCTTTTGCCATTTTATTCCTCGGAGTGATTGCCTATGGGATATATGACCTGACAATCGGTCTGGTATCTTTGTGGAGACGGATCTGGGGGCAACGGTTGTCGTCTGAAAATACTGTCATGCAGCGCGTCGTGTTTGCAGGCGGGTTTGTGATATTGTGTGCCTTGTTGGATCAGACGGTTTTTTTGACACGGGAGTTGGGAGTCAAACAAGGGCAACAGATTCGTCAAAAGAATACGGAGCGCCATGATTTTGATCTGCCATTGTCCCAACCGGCCAGGCTGCATCACCCTGAAAAAAGGTGTCAGAATGTTTTGTATACCAATTTGACTGTGCTGTTGTACTATTTATCTTATGGAGCCTACGATTGTGGCGCTGTTCTTCCCGGGGAATCGGCACGCGGGATGGCGTGGAACCGGGAGAATGCGGCGCGGATCTCTCATGTGGTGGCCTGGAGTCCGGTCCGCTCCCATCAAGGTAATTTGCGTGCCACAGGGTCAGAGCCGGTTGTATTGGAGTTTGAGGAGGTGAAGGATGGGCTGGTGTGGCGTTTGGGTTTGAAAAATCCCGGGCAGAGATCTGTGACCGTGCGTGTCATGCGTACGGATCAAGGTACGGGCACCTTGCTCTTTGAAACAGAGTTGGCCCCTGGTTGGAGCGGATGGGTCACCGTGCCGAACAGTTCCGCCTGGGCAGGATCGTTGACATTGACTCCGGTTGAGAAGGAAGCAACAATCCTGGTGACTGGTTTGCGACGCAGCACGGTCGAGGAGAAAAATTCGGAATTGCGTTGGCCCTGGAATCAGGGTGTGAGTGTCCATATGCCTGATGCCAAGTCGAAAGGGGGGCGAAAAAAGGTTGATTTTTCTTCCAGATCTTTATGGAAAGAGGGGCAGATGCCGATGCGGATTGTGGATGACCATGGGAGTGCGGTGTTGGCAATCGTTGGAGAACAATAGGAGAGATTTTATGGTTCGTGACCGGCATGCAGGATTGGGAGTATGGTGTTCATGGGGTATATGACTATGTAGAGTGTTTGCAATGTCATATTGTGCAACTGGATCCGTTTCCGACAGAGGAGTTGCTCAAAGCGGCCTATGAAGTGGATTATCATGGTTATTTTTCTGCGCAGGAACGGGGTAGACTGTTTCGGGCATTGTCTGGTGTGCAGGACTGGTTTTTGCATCGCGAGATCAGACGCCATCTTCAGCCGGGTTGCGCCCTGCTCGATGTCGGGTGTGGCAGCGGAGCCTTCTTGCACAAGATGCGCGTTTTGAATCCAGAGCGTTTGGATGGGATCGACTTCAATGCACAGGCGGCTGCCATGGCCACTGCACGGGGTGTGAATGTGCATTTGGGTCTGTTCTCGACCTTTTCATCTCCGGATCAGGTGTATGATGCGATTTTCATGAACAATTATCTGGAGCATGTCACTGACCCCCTTGAAGAGTTATACAAGGCGTTTGTCTTGTTGAAAAAAGGGGGGGTGTTGCTTGGAGAGGTGCCTAATTTTCGTTCTGTGGATCAACGGTTGTTTGGTCGATTTTGGGGCGGTAATCATGTGCCGCGCCATACGTTTCAATTTACTGCGGATACTTTGTCAGAATTATTGACGAGGATTGGTTTTGAATCCGTTGCTGTCGAGTGTGTGCTGAATACCAGTCATCTGGTCTTGTCGATTCAGAACTTCCTGCAACGCAAGCGATCTGATTTGCGTCACAATCCGGCTTTGATCCGGGGGCGGGCGCGTTATTATACTCCTTTGCTGATCGGCATGATTCCTTTCAATATCATTCCTGTATTGTTGGGAAGGAGCGGTTGCATGCGCTTTGCGGCCAAAGTTCCGGGAGTGCCCTCTTCTGAAGTGGTTTCGGGTCGGGTGGGAGATCAGCATGGTGGCGGATGACGCTGAGGTGCAAAAACTTCGGTATGATGAATTGTTTTATTCCACGACGACGGCCAGCAATCTGGAATCGGCACGCTTGATTGCGTCATTGTTGTTGTCACGGTTGACCATTCGGAGTGTCGTGGATTTTGGGTGTGCGGAAGGGGGGTGGTTGTCGGTTTGGTTGCAGTTGGGGGTATCGGAGATTCAGGGGTTGGATGGTGGAGCGGTCAATCCGGAGCGGATGTTGATTCCCAGGGAGCAATTCATGGCTGTGGATTTGTCCAGGCCGGTTGATTTGGAACGCAGGTTTGATCTGGCCATGTCATTGGAAGTGGCGGAACATCTGCCGGAAGCCTCTGCGGCGATTCTGGTGGCCTCGCTGACGCGCCATGCGGATTGGGTCTTGTTTTCAGCCTCTCCACCGGGTCAGGGAGGAGAATACCATATCAATGAGCAGCCGTATGAATACTGGAAAGAGTTGTTTGAAAATCAAAATTATTTAATGCTGGATTGTGTGCGACCACAGATCATTCATAATCGTGCGGTTCAGTCATGGTATAAGTATAATACGTTTTTGTTTGTTCGTAAAGATAGATTGTATTCCATGCCTTCTGCCTGGCGTGCCACCTCTCTGGGGGCAGGAGAGTCGGTGGTCGATCTTTCTCCCTGGTGGTATCGTTTGCGGAAGATGGTGGTCAAAATGTTGTCGCCAGCCATGCACCAACGCACGGTACGATTGATTGCGCGTTATCGTGCCCTCAAATATTGGAAGAATCAGTCTGGTGGTTGAACAGGGAGAGGCTTAACCAGCTCCACAAGAACAGGCGATGATCTGCAACCCGGGTACGGTGTTGTCGCCACTGCTCGGCCACCCAGGCCGGATTGGCGTTGGCAAGGGGTGACAGAGGAGGCGTTTCCGGGAAGGTTTGCAACCAGTCGGCAATCGGTACGCCAAACCCTTTTTTGCGGCGGTGAATCAGCTCTTTGGGCAGCAGACCGGTCATGGCTTTTTTCAACAGATATTTGCGCACCCCGTGACGCAGTTTGAATTTTATCGGGAGTTTTTGCGCAAAGGCGACCACATCGTTGTCCAGAAACGGTGCGCGCACCTCCAAGGACATCATCATGGATGCCCGGTCCACCTTGACCAGGATGTCGTCTGTTAAATAAAAATTGGTGAAATATTCCAGGGAGCGGTCTGTCGGGTCGGCAAGATCGGAACTGTTCCAAAGGCCGAGTGCTTCGGCATACAGCTCTTCCGGATCCACGGGTTGATGGAGCAGATCGGCAATGGCATCCGGCTCCAATGGGGCCATCCAGGTCGGGTTCCACAAAGAGGGTGGATGGGAGAGTCCGGAGAGAAAACGGCGCAACTTGAAGTCCAGGCTCATGTTGCGACCGGAACGGGGCAGACGGTTGGCCAGAGAGCGCAGGGCGCGATGCATTCGTGTCGGAACCAGAGCCTGGTAGATCCGGGCCGGTGTCATGGCCAGAAAGGGATCGTAGCCGGCGAACAATTCGTCGCCGCCATCTCCTCCCAGAGCAACGGTGACATGACGACGGGCAAAGGCGCTCAAGAGTGTGGTGGGCAGAATCGATGGATCACCCAGCGGTTCATCCAGGTGTCCCAATACCTGTGGTATGATGGATTTGGCCTGTTCCAACGAGAGGATCTCTTCCCGATGTTGGGTGCCGAGGCGTTGGGCCTCCTGGCGGGCGTAGGCGGATTCGTCGTAGGAAGGTTCGTGAAAGCCGATGGCAAAGGTTTGCAGTTCATGGGCCGGGCGGTGACGGGTGGCCATGGCCAATACGGTTGAGGAGTCGATGCCGCCGCTTAAGAAAAACCCCAAGGGTACATCGCTCTCCATGCGGCGTTGCACGGCCTGGGAGAGCAGAGTGCGCAACTCCTCGGCCAACTCCTCTTCCGGACGTTGGTTCCAGGCACTGTCCGGGTGCAGACGAAATTGCCAGTAGCGGCCCTGTTGCAGTCGCATGCCATCCAACTCCAACTCCAGCCAACTGCCGGATGGGAGTTTGCGACACCCCTGATGGATGGCGTGCGGGGCCGGAATGAAGCCATAGGCAAACAGTTTTTGCACGGCCAGTGGATCGATTTGTGCAGAAAAATCGGTATGGTGCTGCAATGCTGAGAGTTCTGAAGCAAACAAAAATTGATTGTGACTCCATTTGTAAAAAAAAGGTTTTTTTCCGAAACGGTCGCGCGCGGCAAACAGGCGCGCCTGTTCCAGATCATAGATCACAAAGGCAAACATGCCGTTGAGTCGTTCCGGCAGGGAACGTCCCCACTCCCGGTAGCCGTACAGCAGGGTTTCGGTATCGGAGTGGTGGCTCTGAAAACGGTGACCGCGCTGCTCCAATGTGGCGCGCAGATCGGCATGGTTGTAGATCTCGCCATTGAAAATGATGCAGAGTTTGCGATCCTGGCTCCACATGGGTTGATCTCCGCCTTCCAGATCGAGAATGGCCAGGCGGCGATGTCCCAGAAACAGGCGTCTGTGAGGATCGATATGGATCCCCTTGCCATCTGGTCCGCGATGGGTCAATGCATCGGTCATGCGGTGCAGATCCTCTGCGGTGCCTGGTCCGACAAAGCCGACAATGCCGCACATGGTGATGGATCAATCCTCTGTGGGGGGTGAGGAGAGATTGATGGTCTCGCGCATCAGGTAAATGCTGCGTCCTTGTGACTCAAAATAGGTACGGACCACCATCTCAGCCACCAGACCGAGCAGAATGGCGATAATTCCGGTCATGAGGCACATGACGGCAATAAGTGGCAGTGGTGTACTGATGAGGGATGTGTCGGTGAAGAATTTCAGATAGAGTGCCCAGCAGCCGCTGACGGCAGACAGCAGCAGCGCAACCAAGCCAAAACTGCCGAACAGATAGATGGGCTTGACGAAATATTGGCCCAGGAACTGAACCACGATCAGATCGAGGATCACCTTGAAGATCCGGTTGAGGCCATATTTGGAGATTCCAGAGGTGCGCGGGTGGTGGGTGACTTCGATTTCGGTCACGGAAGCACCCATCCAGTGGGCATATATTGGGATGAACCGGTGCATTTCACCGTACAGGCGCACCCCTTCAATGACTTCGCGGCGGTAGGCCTTGATGGTACAGCCATAATCGTGCAAATGGACGCCGGAGATGTTGGAGATCAACCAGTTGGCCATGCGGCTGGGCCAGGTGCGGATATAGGGGTTGTCCTGGCGGTGCTTGCGCCATCCAGAGACGACATCGTATCCTTGCTGGAGTTTTTCCAGCAATCTGGGTATGTCGTGGGGATCGTTCTGCCGATCCGAGTCCATGGGAATCAGAATGGCCCCCTGGGCATGTTCAATGCCAGCCATGATGGCGGCGGTTTGCCCGAAGTTGCGTCGAAAACGGATCACTTTGAAGGCTGGATCGGACAAGGCGATCTGGCGCAACCGCTCAGCCGATTGGTCCTGACTGCCGTCGTCGATCAGGATGACCTCATAGGGTAGAGCCATGGAGGTCATGACGGTTTTCAGATCCTGACAGAGGGGGAGAATGTTCTCTTCCTCGTTGTAAACCGGAATCAGCACGGAGATCTGGATGGGAGCGGTTGCAGACATAGTGGGATCAGGAGTCATCGGCCATGAAATTCCTTGCCTGGAGGTGATGCCGGAACTGCATTGTGGCGACCTTCCGTTCAAGGGTCAACCGACGACATCATCCATTCGAGGCATGCGTGAGGTACGGTCATGAGCATGGGGATTGTGCGCACCAGCCTGAAGACGCTCAAGCAGGAGCTGGTGGGACGCTGGCATCGTCGGGTCCATTATGTCACGGATGCGGCCAACTGGTCGTTCAAATGGGATGCCCATTATATTGCCCAAGGGTTGGAGCGGCGGCTGCATGACCGGGTGCCGATCATCACCGCGCCTTGGGCGTTGCGTCATCAAGTGATTCTGTTTGGCAATCGCGGGGCGTTTTTTTCGGATCTGAGAAAGCAACTGCATCCTTCCAATGACCTGTTTCTGATCTGGTTCCATGGAGATCTTGCCACGAAGGATCCGGTTATGGAGCGGATGTTTGCACAGATGCCGTCTGCCTTGGAGCGGGTGCGCAAGGTGATCGTCTCCTGTCAGATCTCCCGGCGCGTGTTGATGGCGCATGGTGTACCGGGTGCCCTGATCGAGTTGATCCCTTTGGGGGTGGATCTGACCCGTTTCCGTCCGTCTCAACCCGAGGAACGCAGAGAGATCCGTGCCGCTCTGGATATTCCGGAGGAGGCGTTTTGTATTGGCTCCTTCCAGAAGGATGGCGTGGGTTGGGAGGCGGGTGATGAACCCAAATGGATCAAGGGACCGGACCTGCTGATTGGGCTTCTGGAGCGGATTCGTGGGGTGCATCCCCACCTGATGGTGCTTTTGACCGGTCCGGCGCGCGGTTATGTGAAGCGTCATCTGGAGCGACTCGGCATCCCGTATCGGCACTATTTTCTGGAGGATTACCTGCAAATCGTCCGTTATTATCAGGCGTTGGACCTGTATGCCATCACTTCGCGGGTCGAGGGGGGGCCAAAGGCGTTGATGGAGAGTTGGGCGTGCGGTGTCCCGGTGGTCTCGTCGCGCATGGGCATGCCTGCCGACTGGATTCTGGATGGTCAGAACGGTTTTCTCTCCGAGGTGGGAGAGGTGCAGCAGATGGCCGAGCAGGTGATCACCCTGATGCGTGACCCGTTGCTGCGGGAACGGATCCGTACCGGCGGTCTGGAGAGTGTGCGCGGACTCGATTGGGAGTGGGTGGCAGGTCAGTATCACCAACTCTTTCTGAGCTGTGGTGTGCTTTGAAGGTTGCTCTCTGGAGCGGTGTTTGTTAAAGTGCGCCCATGGCGGACAACTATATACATTATTGAAAGCCAGTATGGGGTGTGAGTTCGAGGTTGCAGACTCGCTGGTTTAATGAAATCCATATAAGGACGAACCAATCATGTTGTTGAAAACGGAATTTGCGGAAATGATCAAGGCGGCAGTCCATGAAATGTTCTCTGCCTATCTGGTCATGCAACTTGACAATGGTCCGACGGTCAACAAGAAGGACGAGGATATCTATCGTCCACCCAGCTCAGAAGTGACGGTGGTGGTGAACTATTCGGGTGGGATCAATGGCGGCATTCACCTGGCTGCCCCCCTGCATGTCGCCATGGAGTTGGCCTCCTCTTTTGCCGGAGAGAATTTCGATAGCATCTGCGGCGAGGCGGGGGATGGATTTGGCGAGTTGGCCAATATCATTGCTGGCGGTGTCCAGACCCGGCTGGGCAAAGGGTTCGGCAATATCAATCTGACTCCGCCCACGTTGGTGACCGGTACGGATTACCGGATGCAGTACAAGAGCAACTTTGACAGCGTCAAGCAGTATTTCAAATGCGATGCCGGACTCTTTTTCGTGGAGTTCTTCTTTTACGTCCAGCAGTTCAAGGGGCGGTGACCATGATGGGAGCACCGGGGGCCGGGTGCGGATTTTCAGAGGCTGTTTGGTGATTCTTGTATGATCAGTAGGGAGTCAAGACACCATCATCAGGGGTCCAGGGGGGGTTACCCCCCTGGTGGGGGCCAGGGGTGAAACCCCTGGGACTTTAAATTTTTTTAATTAATAAAATTTTTACAAAAATATTAATAAATTATTTTTTCAAACATCAAAAAATCAAAACCCTGGGGGATGAATCCCCCAGACCCCCTCTTTTCTTTCAATCATTGGATATTTGTTCATCTCGGCTCAGGAATCACCAAACAGCCTCTCAAGCCGACAAGGCGCGCGCCATGGCCTCCAACAGCTCTCGTTTGCTGACCGGTTTGGTCAGATGGTCCTGACAACCAGCCTGGAGACTGGCTTGCTGTTTGTCGGCAGTGGCATGGGCGCTTAAGGCCAGGATGACGACAGGTTGACAGTTGTGGGTCTGTTCCCAGTGGCGAATGGTGCGGGTTGCCGTCAGGCCATCCATGACCGGCATCTCCATGTCCATCAGCACCAGGTCGAATTGCTGCTGTTGTATCCGTTCCAGGGCCTCCTGGCCATTGTTCACCGTGACGATAGTGGCATCTGCCGATTCCAGATAGATCTGAAACAGGATCTGATTTTCCAGACAATCCTCGACCAGCAATATCTGGAGATGACGGGCGATATTTCTGGAGTGGATTGAATTGCGACCAGGCATGGTGATGGTGTTTGCCTGCCGGATCGGCAGTGTGAAACTGAAACGACTCCCTTTGTGGGGTTGGCTCTCCACCCGGATGGATCCTTGCATCATTTCCAACAGCTTGCGCGTGATCGACAGACCCAGACCGGTCCCGCCATAACGCCGTCCTGTTCCGGTTTCCGCCTGCGAGAAGCGTTCAAACAGCCGTTTCTGAAACTCGGAGGTCATGCCGATTCCGGTATCGGCCACCTGAAACAAGAGTTGGTCTGGCTGCTCCGGGTGCAAAGCCAGGGTGACTTGGATGTGGCCCTGATCCGTGAACTTGATGGCATTGCCAATCAGATTGATCAGAATCTGCCGCACCCGTCCATCATCCCCCAGGATGGTCAGATGGGTCTCGGGCGCAATCTGGGCCAGCAGTTGCAACCCTTTCTGTTCGGCAGAGATGCGCATCAGATTGGTGATCTCTTCCACCAAAGCCGCCGGTGAAAACGGGATGTCGTGCAGGTTGAAACGTCCGGATTCAATGCGTGAGTAGTCCAGAATCTGGACTTTAGAGGCGCACCCCTGCTGTCCAAGATAGGAGGACTCATGGAAAGGATGGCATACAAGGGGAAAAGGCTTGATTCTTGGCCGTGTTGCGCTATGTGGAGTCTCAACCGGTCAGCAGGATGCCGTTTGGGGGCATGAATTTCTGAGACTTCGGATCCCACCAGTCACGAACCCGGATATGGGAAAAAACTTTCTGGAGGCCAGTTCGCACCAAGCCAGCAGTGACGGTACGGTTGACACGCCAAGGGGTGAAATTTGCAAGCTGTCTGACCAGATCCCCACCCAAGATGGTCAGGAGTTGTAGAAGTGCGTAGGCGGCAAAGAGGATATGAACCCACCGGTGAAGGACTTGTCTGGACTGCTGCCATGTTTCTTTCCAACCCCATCCGTTTTTGGTTTGCCCGAACATGGGTTCAATGCTCCAGCGTCTGGCATACCCAATGATGACTGCTTCTGGAGTGAGTTGGGTGTTGGTAGCGATCAACAGCCTTGGGATACTGGAGTTTCCTTTGTCGTCCAGGAAACAAGTCCAGACGACCCGAACTGCCATCCCTTTGAGGAAGCGGGCCATGGCGATTACGCTACGATAGCGGACGGTTTGTTTTTTTCCGTAAAGCCATAGGACCGTGTTTGTTTCTTTTATGGATTCAATATGTTCCTGGGTGATTTTGTCGCCATATGTTCTTGGTCGTCCCCGTTTTCCAACGGGTCTTGGAGAGGGAAATTCGTAGATTGCTGTATCTTTGCGCACTTGCCCTATGACGTGCATGCCTGATTTTACAGCAAAAAGCACCAAGGTGGCACGCATGAACCATGCGTCCAACAGAAGGGTAACGTTCTGAAAAATATCATCGGTAGCGCGCAGCAAGGTTTTGGCAATGGTGAGTTTTGGTGTATTGCCGATGGCACGGATCAAACGTGACAGGATGGGAATGGCGCAGTGTCGGAGATCATCGCCCACTATGACGGCAAGAGAGACCCATCCCTGTCCCCGCACGAAAGTTGGTCTGTTGGTCTTCTTGGCGTGCTGATGATGAATCTTGCTGTCTGGAGCCTTGGTCGAGGAACGGAAAACCAGTGTGTCATCAATGGCTAAGTAGCATGTTTCACACAAGAACCACTTGGCAACCAACCTCGCCATTTGCCTGGCCAAGGCAAGCCAGGACCATTTGCCGTGTTGGAGCCATTTGAAATAGGTCGTCCAGTGTCGCCCCAAGTCAATGACCGAACCAGACTGGACAACAAATCCAGACTGGGTGAGCATGGTTCCGACCAACAATTCGATGAAGGTCGGCACAGACCGGAGGGGTAGCGATTGGGTGAGAAATGTGATCCAATCGAATAGGGCGCAGGGGATGGTGCTACATCCTTTGCTGTCCATGGCGGTACTCCTGGAATCAGGTGGATCCTGTTTCCAGAGTACCGCCTTCAAAGGTTGAATGCTCGATTATTGCAATATAGATGCGGACATCATGTCGCATTAATGGCTGTAAGTATTTACAAACAATGCTGAGACTCTAAAGTCCAGATCTTTTAAATCTTTTAAACAAAAATATTAATAAATTATTTTTTAAATTATTTTTTAAACATGAAAACATGAAAACATGAAAACACTGGGGGATGAATCCCCCAGACCCCCTCTTTTTTTTCAATAATTGGATCATTGTGCTCGGCTCAGGAATCACCAAACAGCCTCTAACATCACACAAACTGGCATGAAACGTTTTGTCTCACCCTTGATCGGTTTGCTGCTTTGCGCCCTGGTCGGCTGGAGCTGGTGGCCGGCGCTGCATTTTGCGCAGCTGCCCGTTGCTGCGCCCTCGCCCGAGCATGGGGTGGTGTTGCGGTTGGGTCACAACATGCCCAGGGCAAGCGCTCTGGGCATGGCTGCCGACCAGTTTGCAGCGGCCTTTGCCGAGGCCACCAAAGGGAACGTGCGCATCGAGGTCTTTCCCGAAGGGAGTCTGGGCAATGACCTGGAGATGGTGGAGAAGGCACGCAGCGGAGCGTTGGATCTGGTGTTGGTGCCCACGGCCAAAATGAGCCTGTTTCTGCCTGCCATGCAGTATCCGGATCTGCCGTTCTATTTTCCGACGCCTGAGCTGCTTTATCGGCTGCTGGATGGGGAGCCGGGACAACTGCTGCTCGCCAAACTGCGGGCGTTCGATCTGGTGGGATTGACCTTTTTGGGCAACGGTTTCAAACAATTCACGGCCAACCGCCCGTTGTACCGGCCCGAGGATCTGGAGGGTCTCAAGGTGCGGGTGATGAAAAGTCGCCTGATTCAGGAGCAGTTTCAAGATCTGGGTGCCAAACCTCTGGCCATTGAGTTCCGGGAAACCCGGCAGGCATTGGCCGATGGGGTGGTGGATGCCCAGGAGAATCCGCTGGCCGCCATTGTTGCCATGGGGATCCATCAGGTGCAAAGCCATCTGACCATGAGCGACCACGCCTATCTGGCCTATGTCATGATGGCCAGTGCCAAAACATTCGCCGCGTTGAGCGATGGGGAACAGACCCGATTGATGCAGGCTGCGCGTGCCATCACCCCGCTGCAACGGGAAGAGACCGGTCGGCAGGAGCAGAGGCTTCTGGAGCAGATCCAGGCTGCCGGGGTGCGGGTCAACCGTTTGAGTGCAGCCGAACGGCACCGCTTTGCCACCCGTTTGCGCCATTTGCCGTTTCAGTTTGAAGAGAGCATCGGTTCGGATCTGCTCTCCAAGACCGAAGAGTTGTTGCAGTTGTGGCAGATGGGCCAGAACAGCATCTCGGACATCGTGATCGGTCTGGATACGGATTTGTCCCTGTCCGGGACCATGGGAGGGCGTTCGATCAAGCGTGGTGCCATGGTGGCGATTGAAGAGATCAACCGGGCGGGCGGGGTGTTGGGACGCAAGTTGGTGTTGCGCGCCCGTGACAACATGGCCATACCCGGACGCGGTGAGGAGAATCTGCGGGTGTTGGCTGCGGACCATTCGGTGGTGGCTGTGATCGGCGGGATGCACAGCACCGTGGTCAAAGGGCAGACCGCCTGGGCCAACTCCTTGAAGATTCCCTTGCTGATTGCCTGGGCAGCGGGTGCAGACATCGTGGAACAGGATACGCAAGTGGCCAGTCATGTTTTTCGTCTGTCGGCCAATGATCGTTATGCCGGTCCTTTCCTGGTGGACAAGGCATTGGAGCAGGGGACGAGTGTGGCCCTGATCCTGGAAAACACCCTTTGGGGACGCAGCATTCTGCCCTATCTCCAAGAGCGGCTGCGCGAGAAGAATCGGGTGCCGGTGCTGGTGGATTGGGTCAATCGCGGTGAAAGCGACTGGGGCGGACACATGGAGGCGTTGCGCGTCAGCCGTCCGGATGTGGCGCTGTGGGTGCTGAATGCCGATGAGGGGGCGGGTTGGTTGCGGGCCGTGGCTGAACATCGCATGGATCTGCCGGTCATTTCCCACTGGGGCATCACGGGTGGTCAGTTTTTTGAGAAGACCCGTGGTTTGCCTGCTGTATTGCATCCCTCTTTTTTGCACACCTTTGCCCTGAGCAAGCTGGAACGGTCCCGCGCTCAGGCGTTTCAGGAACGTTACCGGGAGCTGTTTGATCAGGATCCTGAGGAGGTGCATCTGCCGCAGACCGGCATGGCCCATGCGTATGACCTGATCCATTTGTTGGCTGTTGCCATCCGTCAGGCCGGAACCACGGAGCGGGCAGCGGTGCGGGATGCCTTGGAACGGATTCCGTTTCATGCCGGTCTGATCAAGAATTACCGACTGCCCTTTGTCCCGGCCCATCATGATGCCTTGGAGCGGTCGGACTATTTTCTGGCGCGTTTTGATCCTGGCGGTGCCATTGTGCCCCTGGAAGTTGTGCCATGAAGCCTGTTGTTGGCCAGAAAAGTCTCAAACGCCGGTTGCGTTGGCGCATCGGTTCGCTGTTCGTGCTGGTGGTCGGGATCTCGACCATCCTGGTGGGCTGGCAGCTTCAGTACCATCTCGAAGAGGAGAGCCGTCACGCCCTGCGTCAGCTCGCCATGCGGGAGATGCTGCGTCTGGAAGAGCGCATCTCCTATCTGATGGAAACCATCCGCGCCCTGACCGGCAACCATTTCATTGTCAACAGCCTGATCGACCCCGATGCGCGGCGTGGTCATCTGCCCCAGGCCGTGGAGGATTTCGCCCGTCATCGCGACGTACTCTCTTTGACTCTGGTGGACTTTGATGGCCGTCCGCTTTTTTTGCATGGCAAAAACGGGCCGCACGATCCGGACATGCCCCAGTTGCGCCAGACCCTGACCATGGGTACGACCAGCCTGTCGATTACGGATCCGGACCGGACCCTGCTGGTGGTGGCCCCCATCGACTATTATAAAACAACGCAAGGGGCCGTGGCGGTGGAGTTTGATCTCCAGGCCATTCTGCAACGGATGATGCTGGAGAGTGATCTGTTTGCGTTGGAGATTCTGGATGAACGCGGGGTGTTGTTTGCCTTTCGCACCCAGCCGGATCAGCCGCAGATCGTGATCCGCGTGGAGTCCCTGGAGAACGACACCCCCTGGCTGGGCCGTCTGGATCTGGATCTGCGTCTGGGTCTGCCTGCCTCGATTCACCAGGCTTCGGTCCGTCAGGCGCTGTGGCGTTTTGGCTCATTGGGGTTGTTGTTTTTGTATCTGGCCTGGCTGGTGGCCGAACGTCTGGGCAAAAGTATTGCCGATCCGATTCTGACCCTGTGCCAGCGGGTGAGCACCGGAGATACCAGAGGACGGTGCGCGCCGGTGGGTACCGGGGATGAACTGGAGATTCTGGCCGAAGCCTTTGACTGCCAGACCAACACCCTGCGCGCCCATCAGGAGGCCCTCGAAGAACGGGTGGCCGAGCGCACCGCAGAGCTGGTCCAGGCCCGTCAGGTGGCCGAAAACGCCAACCGCGCCAAATCGGAATTTTTGGCCAACATGAGCCATGAAATCCGTACCCCTTTGAATGCGGTGATCAACTTTTCCATCATGTTGCAAGAGAGCGGTCTGAATGCCCGTCAGGACAACTATGCTGCCAAGGTGACGGCAGCAGGGCGCACTCTGCTGGGGATCATCAACGACATTCTGGATTTTTCCAAGCTGGAGGCGGAACGGCTGGAGCTGGAGCGCACCCCCTTTGTTCTGGAGGAGGTGGTGGGCAATGTGGCCGGCATTGCGGCAGTGCGCAAAGAGGGGCGAGAGCTGGAGCTTTTGTATCACATCCATGGGGAGATTCCGCGTCGACTGGTCGGAGATCCGCTGCGTCTGGGACAGGTCTTGACCAATCTCATGGTGAATGCGGTCAAGTTCACCACTTCGGGTGAGGTGGTGTTGAAAGTGGAGCCATGTCGGGTCGAACCGGAACGGATCTGGCTTCGTTTTGAGGTGCGTGATACCGGCATCGGGATTCATCCCGAACAGATGGAACGGCTGTTTCGTCCCTTCAGCCAGGCCGATGCCTCGACCACGCGCCGGTTCGGCGGGAGTGGACTGGGGCTGGTCATCAGTCAGCGGCTGGTGGGGTTGATGGGCGGGGAGATCCAGGTGGCCAGCCAACCCGGTGTTGGGACGGTTTTCTGGTTTGAGATCCCTTTGACCCCGATTCCCGAAGAGGTTCAACCGACCAGCAACCATGCGTTGGCCGGGGTGCGGGTGCTGGTGGTGGATGACAATGCCACGGCACGGGAGGTGTTGGGCGTGATGCTGGAGTCGTTTGGCATGCGGGTCACGCTGGTGGAGAGCGGTTCCGATGCCTTGGCCCGGATCGTTGCCAGCCGGGAGAGTCGGGAAGAACCGTTTGGCATGGTGTTGCTGGATTACCGGATGCCGGACATGGATGGTTTGGAGACGGCGCGTCGCATCCGTGCCCTGTCGGATCTCTCCCGGCAACCGGACCTGATCCTGGTGACGGCCCATGCCCATGAAGGATTGCTGGATCTGGCCAGTGTCAGCGGCTTTGCTGCGCACCTATTGAAACCGTTCAATCCTTCGATGTTGCTGGAGGCGCTGCTGGAGGCGTGTGGCCAGATCTGCCATCCGAAGGCGCGGGGCCTGGGTCTGGTGGGGGAACGGATGCAGGAGCGGCTGGCCGCGATACGCGGGGCCGAGGTGTTGTTGATCGAGGACAATCGCATCAACCAGGAGGTGGCCTGGGAGTTGTTGCAGCGGGTCGGAGTGAGGGTCGTGATGGCCTCCACGGGTCAGGAAGGGTTGCATCTGGTGCAGGAGCGTCCCTTTGACCTGGTTTTGATGGACATCCAGATGCCGGGCATGGATGGTCTGGAGACGGCGCGACGACTGCGCGCTCTGCCGGGTTGTGCGCAGCAACCGCCGATTGTGGCCATGACGGCCAATGCCCTGGTGGGGGATCGGGAGAAATCCCTGGCTTCCGGGATGCAGGATCATCTGGCCAAGCCGATAGATCCCCATCTGCTCTATGAGGCGCTTTGCACCTGGATCGCCCCCCGTGAACCGGTGGATGTGGAGGAGATCGCAGAGCTGCCGGTTCTGGATGCGGCGTGCATGGTGCCGGATCTCCCCGGGATCGATGGGGTGTCCGCCCTCCGGCGTCTGGAGGGGAATCAGAGGCTGTACCGGCGTTTGCTGCATCGGTTTCGTACGGAAAATGCCGCGTTCATGGCTGCCTTGCGCCAGGAGCTTAAGCAGGAGCGGCTTGACGAGGCGATCCGGTTGGTGCATACCCTCAAGGGCAATGCCGCCACTTTGGGAATGGAGGCGTTGCAAAGGGTGGCTGCCAGGATCGAGCAGGCGTGGCGTCAGGTTGAGGCTTTGGAGTGTGACGAGGCGTTGGGGTCATTGCCGCCACTGGAGGAGGCGTTGCAGAGTGTCTTGACCACCCTGAACGCCTGGCAGGATTCGGAACAGTCGGAGAGCATCCCGGAAGAGTTGGCCCAACCTCTGGATCTGCCCCGGTTGCTGGAGCTGCTGGCTGCCATGCGGGTCGGTCTGGACGAAGATCTGGGACGGGTTCTGGAGGAGATGGTACGGTTTGCTGAACTGGTGCGCGCCACCCCTCTGGAGCCTTTGGGAGAGGCGTTGGCACGCAGCCTGGAGGAGTTTGACACCGACCGTGCCCTGGAGCAGATCATGGCATTGCAGCACACCATTGGCACCTTGAGGGAGCAGGGTTGATGCGCGACAGCAAACCAAAAATCCTGATTGTGGACGATGCACCGGAGAATCTGCAAATTCTCGTGGAGACCTTGCGTGAGATCGGCGCGGTGATTGCCGCCAAAAACGGTGCCAAAGCCCTGGAGTTGGCCATTGGTTCCAGTCCGCCGGATCTGATCATTCTGGATGTGATGATGCCGGGCATGGATGGTTTTGAGGTGTGTCTGAAGCTCAAGGCCAATCCGGCGACCTGGGCGATTCCGGTGCTGTTCATCACTGCCTTGCAGGATGAAGAGAGCGAGATGCGCGGTTTGACGGTCGGGGGGGTGGATTTCATCACCAAGCCGATCAATCCGGTGCTGGTGCGCTCCCGGGTGCGCAGCCAGTTGGAGTTGCTGCGTCACAAATACCGTCTGGAGGAGCTGGTGAAGGAGCGGACCCGGGTCTTGGAGCAGACCCAGGATGTCACCATTCAGGTGCTGGCGGCTTTGGCCGAAGCGCGGGATCCGGAGACCGGCGCCCATATCGTGCGCACCAAGCATTATGTGCGTTTGTTGGCTGAACAGATGCAGACGCAGCCACGATTTGCCGAATTGCGCATGCCGGGCATGATCGATTTGTTGTTCAAATCCGCACCGTTGCATGATGTGGGCAAGGTGGGTGTCCCGGATGGGATCCTCTTGAAACCAGGCCGTTTGACGGTCGAGGAGTTCACGCAGATGAAGCTCCATACCACCCTGGGTGCCAATGCCCTGAAGGTGGCGCTGCGCACGTTGGGGGCCGATGCCTATTTGCATGTGGCTGCTGAAATCGCCTTGTCCCACCATGAGAAATGGGATGGCAGCGGTTATCCGCACGGTCTGGTCGGGGAGGCGATCCCTCTGTCCGGGCGTTTGATGGCCATTGCCGATGTGTATGATGCCTTGATCAGCCATCGGGTCTACAAGCCGGCCATGTCCCATGCCCAGGGGGTCGAGATCATTGTGGCCGGCAAGGGGGGCCATTTTGATCCGGACCTGGTGGATGGATTCATGCAGGTTCAGGAGGGTTTCCGGGAGATTGCGCTCCGTTTTGCCGACGAGTGATCAGGAGGTGCTCTGGAGTATGGCCATCAGTTGGCTGGTTTGCCAGGAGCGTTCGGCCTGCATGGCAGCGGAGGAGGCGGCATTGGCAAGGCGTTCGGCCTCTCTGGGGTGGAGTCCCTGGGTGGTTCCTGTAGACATGGTCTGCTCCCAGGTGTGGGCAGCGTGGGCAGAGCGGGCTGATCCGGCTGCGGCCCAGGCTGCCATGCCCGGGTTGCGCCACGCCAGCGCGCCATAGATCGACAGCACTGCATCCCGTGTTGCGCCATCGAGTTGACGCGCCAGGTGCCACATGGCGGTGGCCGAGCGGGTGACCGGTTCCACCTTTTCGGCATCCGGGGTCAGGGAGCGGGCCACGTTGAGTGCGGTGGCCACGGAGGGGGTGTCGGGTCGGGCTGTTTCGATGATGCCCAGGGTCCGTTCGGCGCAGGCCACGGCAAAGGTGCGCGCTGCGGCAGGTGTCCAGGCTTCCAGGCGTTGCACCACCCGCGCCCGTTCAAAGATCAGGTACTGGCCATTGATGAACGAACGGCCCTGGCCTTCGGCGATCCAGATCTCCGGACCCAGCCATTCGACCAGATCCGTGGGGCGGCAGAGGTGATAGCCCCGTACGCACGGGGCCAGACCGCCATAGACCGGGGGCATCCAGGAGCCATCCATGCTCCAGCGTCCGGTTCCCCCATGACAGCACGCCCCGTTGGCACCCAAAACCTTGTAGTAGACCGGATCGCTCATGACCTGTAAATACCCCGCAACGGTTTTCAACCGGCCTGGCCATCCGGTCGCGGTGTGGACAGGATGGGCACGAAGAGCCAGCAGAATAGCAGATAAGCGCCAATCCACAACCCCCCGGATGGCAGGAGTGCCTCTGAACCCGCCCAGGTCGTGCCGAACACACGGGTGACAGCGGCGGCGGTCATGAGCAGGAAGGCCGTGGTCAGGGTGGCGGCATGGAGGTGCAGCGCGCGGCCTGTATGCATCAATGCGACCCGTGCCATGATACCCAGGGTGAACAGCCCCATGGCGCCGATGGTGACGGCATGCAGGGCTGCCGAGGGGTTGACCAGATCGGTCAGTTGGGCCAGGGCACGCAACAGCAGGCCGACCACCAGCCAAAGATACCCCAAATGCAACACCCACAGCAATGGGGTGGAAAAGGTTTTGTGACCGTGCCATCGCGACAGGCGCACCCCCTGGACCAGGCCGGCAGCCAGAAAAATCCAGCCCGCAGCGTTGGTTGAGGGGAAAAACAGATCGGCTGCGACCAGGGCGGTCAGGGTGGTGACGCCGAGGATTTCCAGAGCGGGCGAAATGGGGAATGGGGTCTCTTCCCCACGGGCGCGCAGGGCGTCCCGGGTGAACATCGGCATGATGTGACCCCCGGTCATGGCCAGAAAGAAGACAATGGCATTGACCCCCAGCATCAATCCTTCGGAGGCGGTGGAGTGCCAACCCACGGCTTCCAGATGCATGAGCCAATCCCCCAGGGCCATCAGTCCCACCAGGATGGGAAAGATGCGGTGCACCGGGTTGCCGGTGAACCATAATGTCGGGGTCAGAAAGATGAGCAGACCGCTCCAGAACAGGGTGTCGGCCAGGGTTTGGATCCAGGGGGTCAGGTAGCCAAAGCCTGCGGCTGCCATCCGGCCTGCCAGCCAGGCAATCACCAGCACGGTGAGGGGAGTGCCTGTGAGCGGCGGGGTTTTGGACCAGACCGGGGTGGCGGAGAGCAGAAAGCCGGCTGCCGCAGCCCCGACAAAGCCGAACATCATCTCATGGCCATGGGCCTGGCTGGCTGGCCATGGGGTGGTCACAGCCGGCAGCCAACCGGTCAGCCACGCCAGCCAGGCGACCATGGCCACCACAGACCAGATCCCGGCCAGGGTGAAGAAGCCGCGAAACCCCTGGACCAGGAGCATCCGGATTGGGGCAGGTGCAGTCATGAGCCTGGTCGTTGTCGGCAAAAGTTGCGGGTACTCAGGCAGTACGGGCAATTCTTGCCGGAGCGGCCTTTTGATCCAGGCATCAGGCTGCCGGGGTGACCAGGCGTTGCTGGGCAGCAGCGGACAGGGTCACCCGATAGGCCGACGAGCGCACCTGCGGCGTGACCGGATCCCCCAGTGTGGCACCACTCTTGTCGCGCACCGGGCCCACAGTCGATGTTTTGGTTTCTTTTTCGCGATTTTGCTGTTGCAGTTGGGTGGCGTTTTGCACGGCCCGTTGAATCAGCAAACCGGCAGCATTGAGCAGATCCATGGCAAGCACTCCTCAAGATCAAGCAGGAGAAAGGAATTGAGTTGGAGATGTGGTCAGCCGGATTGACTGACGACAATATAATTCAAAGCAATATGTGTGCCATTTTTGTTGGATCTGTTCGATATTGTCAATTCGGCCATTTTTGGGTAAACTTACAGACAGGATGTGTTGTCCACCCGTTGGGAGAGAAGCTTATGAATCCGCATGAATCGATTCGGAAGGGGTCTGGTCTGCCAGAGCAGGATGCAGGTGAAATGATGGATTTTATTTTAAAATATGAAAACCTTTCCGGCCTGTCGGTGCGGATCAACAGGCCAGGTTTCTCGGCAGAATCCAGCAAACAACTTACTGGAGCTATTGCGACTTTTCGCGGCAGTGGTCAGGGAGGTGGAACGGCACGCCTGCTGGCAGATCGTCATGGCGAATACAAGTATAACCTATGAGGCGTTTTTTGTTGGATACTTCGGCCTTGCTGGCGCTGCGCGACGACGAGTCAGGTGCATTTTTCATGTGACATTTTTTAAAAATCTTCTTGACTGCCCATTCCATCTCCCCTATGATGTTCAGCTCATTCCCCGGTAGCTCAGTCGGTAGAGCAGCTGGCTGTTAACCAGCTTGTCCCTGGTTCGAGTCCGGGCCGGGGAGCCAGAATGTTCAAACGGCTGCCCTCAAGGCAGCCGTTTTCATTTGGAACATCGGAAAAGATGCCATCCTGAGGGTGGGTGTCATGGAGAGCCTGCGCATTGTCCTGCACCAACCGGAAATCCCCCAAAACACCGGGGCCATCCTGCGTACCTGTGCAGCCACCGGGGCCGGGTTGCATCTGATCGGACCTTTGGGGTTTCGTCTGGATTCAGCCGGTGTGCGGCGTGCAGGCATGGATTATCGGGAGTGGGTCACCGTGCAACGTTGGCACGATTGGGAACACTTCTTGCAAAATCTCCCGGCAGATGCCCTGTTGATCGCGGCCACGACCAAAGCCAGGGTGCGGCATGTGGATTATCCCTTTTCGCCCGCCTCCTGGCTCCTGTTCGGATCCGAAGGGAGCGGACTGCCAGAGCCGATCCTCAACCACTGCGCCCCGCATCACATCCGCATCCCCATGCTGCCCCAAACCCGCAGCCTCAATCTGGCCCAAAGCGTGGCCATCATCCTCTACGAGGCCTTGCGACAGAACGGTTTTATGGGAATGGGGTGATCTGGATGACCTCCGGGCATCACAAAAGAGCTTCCCAATCAATCCAGGGATAACGATATGTCCAAAATTTTGTTGATCAATCCGCCTGATCAGAAGATGATTCAAGGGGCTGTGCCGCGCGAATTGGGCCGGGATCGCATGGGCAAATATCCTCCTCTGGGCCTGCTTTACCTGGCCAGCAGCACCCTGGCACACCACCCCAACCTCAACATCCGCATCCTGGATGCCATCGCCGACTCGTTGACGGAAAACGATCTCATGGCCGCCATCGAGGAGATGCAACCCGATATCGTCGGCATCTCGGTCTACTCCTTTACCATGGTGGATGGGGTGGATGTGGCCCGCATCGCCAAACGGGTGGCACCCAACTGTCAGGTGGTGTTCGGTGGCTTCCACCCCAGCATCTATCCGGAAGAGACGTTGCGCTGTAGTCCCGACATCGATGTGGCCGTGGCTGGCGAAGCAGAAGAGACCTTTCCCCTCCTGGTGGAACAACTCCTGAACCGGCAGCCGCCGGTCGGCATCCCGGGCGTCAGCGTCAAACTGGCCAATGGCAACCTCCATGTGGATCACGGCATGCCTTTTGTCCAGAATCTGGATGCTCTGCCATTCCCGGATCGGCGCATGGTTTCGTATCTCAAGCATCGTTGCATCCTCGGCAGTCAGGGATTGACCACCAATATTCTGGCAACACGGGGGTGTCCCTACAAATGCAAATATTGTTACGTCAACATTAAAAATTACCGGATCCGCTCCCTGGACAATCTGATGGCGGAAATACACGACTGCATCTCCCTTGGCATTGAAGAATTCTTTTTCGTCGATGATCTGTTTAATATCCATCGCAAACATGTCCTGGCCTTTTCCGAACGGATCCTTCAGGAGGGGGTGAAAATCCGTTGGAATTTCCGAGGGCGTGTCAATCAGATCGATGAGGAGGTGTTGGCAAAAGCCAGGCAGGCAGGTTGCACCCGCGTCCATTTTGGGGTCGAGTCCGGCAATCCCCAGGTCTTGAAACGCATTGCCAAGGGCACCAATCTCGAATCCATCCGTCGCGCCTTGGCCCTGACCCGCCAGGCAGGCATCGAGGTGTCGTCCAACATCATGATCGGTCTGCCAGGCGAATCCCCCAGGGAGACCGAAGAGACCATCCGTTTTGCCCTCTCTTTGGAGACCGATTACATCCAGGCCGCTGTCTTCACCCCCTATCCGGATACTCCCCTCTACAAGGAAGGTTTGGAAAGCGGTCTGTTGCCCCATGACTATTGGCGTGACTTTGCCCTGCATCCCAAGGCCGATTTTGAACCTTTGATCTGGAGCGAATTCTACACCAAGGAACAGTTATTTGATCAATTGCGTACCTTGTATCGTCGATTTTACATGCGTCCACGTTTTGTGCTTTCCTACTTGAAAAAAATACGCAGTTGGGCGGATTTCTGGCAACTGGTCAAGAATTTTCTTACCTTCCTCATGTTGATCACGGCATTTGAATCCAGAAGGAAAACATCATGACGAATATTGACAATGATCCCGCCAGACGGTGCATTCACGTCATCTTTCCCTGTTACAACGAGGAGGAAGGGTTGGAGCAGTTGTTGCATCGGTTTCAGAGGATCATTCGGTTGCAGCATTGGGATTGTCGACTGGTGATCATCAATGATGGCAGTCGTGACCATACCCGGTTTGTGGTGCAATCGTTTTTGGATGAGTTGCCGATTCACTATATCCATTTCGAGAAGAATCGCGGTGTGGCAGAGGTGTTCAATACCGGTTTCGCTCATGTGTTGGAGACTGCCACCGGTCCTGATGATGTGGTGGTCACCATCGATTCAGACAATACGATGAATCCTTATCTCATCATTGATTTGATTGAACGCATTGAGGATGCGGATGTGGTGATCGCTTCGCGTTTCCGGTCAGGGGGGGGGATGATCGGAGCCGGTTATCGGGCCTGGTTGAGTCATTTGGCCTCCTGGCTGATGCGCAGCCGGGTGGGTTTGATTCACGTCACCGATTATTCCATCTTTTTTCGGGCTTATCGTATTGATCTGATCCGGGATTTGTATCGTCATTTCCAGGGGCGGCCTGTGGCGGGCAAGGGGTTTTCCTGCATGGCCAATTTGTTGTTGCGGATTCCTGCGGTGCGTCCGGATGCTCGTTTTGCCGAGGTGCCTTTGTTGTTGCGGTACGACCAGAAAAAGAGTCCCAGCTCAATTCGGATTTTTCAAACCATTATGGGTTATTTGAATCTGGCTTTTGGGCAGCCGAAACCGTCATCTTTTCGTTGATTTCCCGGTTCGATTTGCGTGCCACGGTCACCAGCAGATAGCCGCCCAGATGGCGTGCCAACCATAAATCGGCGCGTCGCAGACCTTTGGCAAGGATCGGAATCCGGCATGCCGTACAAAAGACCGCATCCACAAACCGGTAGACATAACGGAAAAAAGACAACCCCGGCATGATCATCAGCCGTTTGAAGACCCCCACAAACAGTGCGACGAACCCTATGGAATACTCCTGTTCGGCCAGGGTGGCACCCAATGCTGTGATGTGATGTTCCAGGGTATGGATTGGGAACTCTTCGCCGTATGGATAGGTTGTGAC
Source organism: Magnetococcales bacterium (assembly GCA_011089965.1). Lineage (GTDB taxonomy): Bacteria > Pseudomonadota > Magnetococcia > Magnetococcales > Magnetaquicoccaceae > Magnetaquiglobus. The sequence continues at coordinate 29,915 of JAANAU010000002.1, read as the reverse complement.
CTGTTCCACGCACGCCTTGCCCAGGGTATGCAACACGGAGCCGGCATAAGGGTTCAGAGTGACGAGTATGCCTTCGGGTTTGAGTACCCGCAACATTTCGGCCACGGCAGCACGTTGTCGGTCGCCGACAAAATGTTCCAGCACTCCGGCATTCCAGATGAGGTCCAGGCTTTCATCCTGGAGTGGGATTTGAAACAGATCCCCTTGAATCACCCAGCCCGGCATGGCTGCCCGATGCAGACGTGTTTGTAAATGGCGCACGGATACTGCGGAAAAATCCAGGAAGATCACGTGTGCTTGTCGGGAGTGGCCCAGACGGATGGAGATGCGGCCAGAGCCACATCCGGCCTCAGCCAACAGCACCGCAGGTTGGTGTGCATGAAATTCCCGTTGCAACACCAGATCCACTGTTTCATGGATGATATGGGACAGGTAGTTCCAGTCTTCATGATTTCGGTCATCGTTCCAGACATTGTCCCAAACGTGTGCATCATTCATAGTGGGCCTCAGCGTGTGTTTGGTGATTCCTGAGCCATTTACAGGTATCCAATGATTGAAAAAAAAGAGGGGGTCTGGGGGATTCATCCCCCAGGGTTTTCATGTTTTCATGTTTTCATGTTTTCATGTTTTCATGTTTAAAAAAATAATTATTAAATATTTTTGTTTAAAAGATTTAAAAGATTTAAAAGATTTAAAGTCCCAGGGGCTTCGCCCCTGGACCCCACCAAGGGCTTCGCCCCTGGACCCCACCAGGGGGGTAACCCCCCTGGACCCCTGATTATGGTGTGTTTTTCATGGTTTAAATAGAATTCATGGATTGACGGATGTGACCACATGTTCCAAAAACCAACGATGGGTCATGCGTAAACCATCCGACAACAGAGTGGTCGGCTCATAATGAAGTTGACGAACCGCCTTGTCGATGATCCCTACACGCCGCGTCACCTGATCCCAGGAACGCCGGGGGCGGAATTCCAACTTGGGTTCACAACCACAAACCCGAAACATCTCCTCAGCCAAATCAAGAATGCGCGTTCCACGTCCGCTGGCCAGATTGAATACCTCCGCAGGTGCCGTATCACTGTACATGGCCTTGATGATCCCTTGTACCGTGTCCTCTACATAATTGAAATCCCGGATTTCATCTCCACTGCCCAAAATCGGTAATGGCTCCCCATCCACAGCCAATTGCATGAAATTGGGAACCACACTGCGAAACCGACCCGGCAAATCACCCGGTCCATACGAGTTGAACAACCGAACAATGACCGTGTTCAATCCGTGATGGTGACTCCAGAAGCGACAATACTGCTCACCAATATACTTGGTGATGGCATACGGGGTCTCCCAGGAGTAAAGAATGCAAGGGTCATCCTCCAGCATGTGCGGGTGATTGCCGTACACACAAGAAGACGAGGTGTAAAGCAGTTTTCGCACTCTGAACTCTACAGCATATTGCAGAACTTTGATCAAACCAAGGGCATTGACATCCAGATCCTTCTGTGGGTGATCCACCGAATTCTGATTGGCAAACAAAGCGGCCAAATGAAAAAGATAATCGATTCTGTAGCCACCGAAAAGCTGTCTGAGATCGGCATCATTTTGAATCGAACCCTGCACGAACTCCACACCCGCAGGCATGAGGTGGAGATGCCCCGAAGAGAGATCATCCAGTACGATCACGCGCTTGCCCGCACTCAATAAGGTGCGGCATAAGTTTTGTCCGATGGCGCCAGCGCCTCCGGTAATCAGGACGGTTTCCATATCATCTCCCCTACCCCCTTCAACCCGACCACGGCACCCAGAACAATCAAAAAATCAAAAGGGGCACGATAAGCTGGTAATTGATGCAGGATCCCGGAACCAAAAATCAACAAAACAGCCGGAAACAGAAACGTCAACAGCAAACGAACCGTTTCGTGGTGCCATTGCAAGATTAACAAAAAGCATGCCAACAAGAAAAACAACATGGGCGGCAGAATGTCGGCAATGAAATATTTAACAAGATATGCTGCATGATAATGGCCAGGTCTGACCAGAGCGGTGCTGATGCGCGCCACCGTGCGCCCGACCTCTTCAGGATCCCCCTGATGTGGGGGAAAGACATCTGCCATCAGACGGTGATTTTCAACGCGGGAAGCCACCGAAGAGTCGGGAATTTTGGCTGCACTTCCGGATGGTGTCGCCAAGAGCGCGTCGCTTGCCTTTGCACGATCCCCATCCGCAGGTTGGACCAAAGGCATGGGCAGTGTGCCGATGTGCGTGCCCGTATACATGCGCCAGGTCATGCTGAACAGAGATTTGATGAAGAGAATCGGTCTGGCTTGAATGGATTCCCAGGCCGCGCCAGAAACCGAACCGGGTTGCACATGTTCCAGATAGTTCAGATCGCTGAATTTACGGGTATCCAGACTGTTTTGCAAAAAATCGTCCAGAGTGATGCCGCGACTGGTATACTCGGGCTGGGTCAACAACTCACTCTGAATCCGTTGCAGCAACTGCTGATTCTTCGGACCATACTCCATGGAGAATTTCGGGGCATGGCGGAACACATGAAAGGCCGGGATGTAGATGCCCCCACTCCCTGTGACGATGAATTGACCAAAATGAAACGCGTTGTAGGTGCATAGCAGCATCAATCCGGTCACCGCTCCGATTGCCAGGTAACCAAAACGTTTCACAGGGTTCCGGCTCCATCCGGATTGCACCATCGGAAACAACAACCACAACAGGAGCAGAATGGCCGTTTGACGCATCAACACCGGCAGGATAACAGCCAATCCCAACAAAAAGAGCACGGTCGGTTGATTGGTATGCCGCAGTCGTACCGCTCCGGCACACCAGACCGATACGGTCAAAGCCAGAAAAGGATCCCCGTCCAGTAAATGAAACGTGGAAAGAACCGAAATGTCCAATAAAAGTAAAAGGGTGACTGCGCGCGCAACCGCACCGCCGAACAGCGGGGCGGCAATATGGTATACGGCAGTCAGGTGGAGCAGATAGGCCAACCCCATGATCCAGTCTGTCCAGCTCACGGATAGCTGGCTCATCCAACCCAACAGGTAGGAAGCGCCAACCGGACGGAAAAGGGTGTTGCTGGAGATGATGCCGTAATAGTGTTCCAGATAAACCCAATACTCCCGTCCTGCTGCCACCGGCCATCCGAGAGAATACAGCGCAAACAACAGACAACCGGTGCCATACAACAGGATCCAAAAAACCATGCAACCGGAGCGATCAGGCCGGCTCTGCCCTCCCGATGGCTCCGGTTGCAATCTGGTCATTTCTTCTCTTTCTCTTTCAATTCATCGTCAATGACGCTCTTGAACTTCTCGAAGGGTTGGGCACCCACCACGCGCACCCCGTTGATGAAGAAGGTGGGAGTGCCGGTCACACCCAGTTTTTTGCCTTCGGTCAGGTCAGCCGTGACCCGGGCGCCATGTTTGCCGCTGTCCAGACAAGCGTCAAAGGCCGCCTGATCCAAACCCACGGTTTTGGCTGCTTTTTTCAGGTCTGCCACCTCCAGGCCGCTCTTGTCTTCAAAGAGGAGATCGTGCATGGGCCAGAACTTGCCCTGGTCTGCTGCACACTGGGCCGCTTCAGAGGCTTTCGGAGCCTTGGTGTGGAACGGGAGCGGATAGTGACGGAACACGAAGCGCACCTTGTTGCCATACGCCTCCTGAACCTTTTTCAAGACCGCCTGGGCACGCCGACAATAGGGACACTCGAAATCGGAAAACTCCACAATGGTCACCGGGGCCTTGCTCTCCCCTTTGGCCAGATCCTCGGGTCCGGTCACCGTGAAACGGGGTGCCTTCAGCAGAATCTCCGGAGCATATTGCTGCAACAGCTTGGCCAGCACCTTGCCTTCGGCATCCTTTCTGGCCTCATCGGACAGATGCTCCTTGATCTGCTCATCCAACCCTTCCCCATTGTTGGGGAGCTGATCCTTGTTCTTTTCGATGAAGGCCTTGACCTCGGCAGCCGTCGGCTCAGGCACCTTGCCCATCAGCTTTTCCACCACCTGGTCTGCCGGAACCTTCTCCTCGGCTCCCTTGATGGTCAAAATCTGCTCCAACACCATCTCGCGCACCTTGTTTTCGCGCATCTCGTGGATTTTGGCGGCCAGTGCCCGATCCACCTCTTCCAGGGTGAGCACCCAGGAGCCGACCTTGGCAACCGGTTCGGCAGCCTGCACCAGCATCGGAGCCAGCAGCCACACGCAAAGAGCGCCAGCCAACTTCCAGGTTGCACGTGTACATCCGTTAAGACGATTCATTGACGATAAATCTCCGTGGCTCGTTGTTTGAAAGCATCCACCATCCGTTTGGAAGCCTCGCCGAACAGCGGTCCGAGAGTCAGATCCAACAGGCGGTTTTTGAATGAAAAACTGATGAAGAAATCGATCCGTGACCCTCCTTCGGCAGGGGTGAACCGCCATTCGCTCTCCAGATCGCGAAACGGACCCGAAACCAGTTGAATGGTGATGCGTTCATTGGGCACAATGTGGTCTTCGGTGTAGAAGGTCTCACGCAATCCTTTGAAGGCAAAGGTCATCTCTGACATGAACCGGTCGTTGCGCTCATCGTATTTGCGCGCCTTGACGATCCAGGGGATGAACTCTGGATAACGGTCCATGTCCGTAACCAAAGTGTACATCTGTTCAGGGGTGAATGGAACCAGGGTGGTGGAGGTGTGTCGGGCCATGCGTGACTCTTGCCTAGGTTGCCGGTTGACGATAGATGATGCCGGCGCGCGCCTTGAAGGCGTCCAGCATGCGGCGGGAGGCTTCGGAAAAGACCGGTCCCATGATCATCTCCTTCATGCGGCTCTGAAAGCTGAAGTCGATGAAAAAATCGACCCGTGTCCCCGTGCCCGCCGGGGTGAAGGTCCAGATGCTCGCCAGATACTTGAAGGGTCCATCCCGCAGATTGATCTCGATCCTTTTGCCCGGATCCACGATGTCCAACGTGCGAAAACTCTCCCGGATCCCTTTGAAAGAGACGGTCATTTCCGCCATGAACTGGGTGGGCGTGCGATCCCAGACCCGGGTGGCGGCACACCAGGGCAGAAAATCCGGATAACGCTCGACATCAACCACCAGGGTATACATCTGTTCCGGCGTGAACGGGACGGTCTCACTGATGCGAATTCGTGGCATGGCCTGACACCGAAAGTCCGGGTTGCGCGTTGTGATTGCAAGAAGAATTCAATATGCTCGCACTGGGTTGTGCCTGCAAACCCGTAACGACCATGCCTGATGACCCCAAACCCCGGTCACAAGGGGGGAGTATGCCAAACTCGGTGCCACTATGAAAAGGAAATTCCCGTTCTTCGTTTTCATCCGCATCCGCTTTCGGAGGCTGACATGACCTTGAAACAGGATCCAGGCCAGATCTGGCCCGAATCAGACGCTTTGCGTGCCAATCTGGCGGTCACTGCCGTACCCAAGGTCGTGATCGATCCCAAACATGGCCCGCTTCTGGAGGTGGTGCAGGGGTTGGCCGGCATTCTCAAGGATCTGGAACGGTTGCTGTTGGAGTTGAACCATCCGTATCGCAACTGGTTGCTGATTCTGCCGGAGTTGAAAGGATTCGCCCTCAAGAATGCGGTGCGCTACACCCCCCATGCCCGTGCTGCGGAGTGTTTCATGCTGTTTGGGGAGTTTTTTTTCCAGGCCCTGGATGAGGTCAACAAACCGGTGCTGGTCCGGAACGCTTTGGATGGTCTGACCGCCTGCCTTGACAAATGGGCCAACCTGTTGCCCCCAGAACGGCTCTCCGAACATGCTGCGGCCTGGAATCAGATGCTGGCCCGTTTGGCCGCTCTGCCCACAGAGCGGCTGTTGCTGCTGGTGCAGAGCCATCACCCGCCGCGCCGCATCCTGAACACCCTGCTGGAGCGGTGTCGCGCGGCTGGTCAGCCGTTTCCACTGGATCTGACCGCCTGCCTGCAATTGGAGTTTTCATCCCTGCGCGCGACATACGATCTGTGGCTCGATCAGGCCGATCCGATCTGGTACACGGTGCGCGGTCACCATGAGTGCGACACCATCTCCCATCGCACCCTGCGCGTTGCCAAGGAAGAGCTGCGCCTGCTGTCCGAGTCTGTGCCCGCTTTGGAGATCCTGCACCGTCTGGCGCTGCTCCCTTCCTATCTGGACATTGTGCGCGGCTATCGCGAGGCAGCCAATGCCTTGGGCCGACTCCCGGCCAAGGTTGAGCACTCCGCCGACTCCGAACAGTTGGCCGAAAGCCGCAAGTTGCGTTTTCTGTTCCATATTCTGGAAACCGATGGCCTGTCGATCATCCACGAGGAGACGTTGCGCGAGATCAACCGGGTGTTGGCCCACCTGGTGGCGTTGCAACAGAGTTACGAGGAGTTGCGCGATGCGTTTTTGCGCACCTTCGCCTTTCTCAAGGTCAATGTGGTCAAATATCCGTTGACCGCCTTGCAGTGCATCGAAGCATTGGGACTGGAGGTGTTCAAACGGGATAACAGCCGTCTGGTGGAGGCCTTTCTGGAACAGGCCGTGCGCTTTGGTTTCCAGTATCGCACGGTCACCGGCATGGGAAGCGACTGGCAACCGATCTGCAATCCGGCCCATCTGAACAACATCCGGGTCTGGCTCAACCTGATCAATCTCAATCCCAAATGGTGTTCCACGCTGCTGTCCGCGTTGATCATCAACCTGAAACTCTCCGGCACATTGATCCGCGACACCGATCTGTTCCAGAAAGAGATCACCCGACTGCTCAACGGTCCGGTGGCACCGGTTTTCAATCTCGTCAAACAGTTTGCCCGGATGCTGCCGGTCTATTACAACGAAATCGGTGCGGAAGGGGAGCTGCGCGATGTCTCCACCGAACTGGATGAACTCTCCCAGCGCCAGGATCGACTGATCCATTTCGTGCGCAAAGCGTGTCACGTGGAGAGTACCAACCTGATGGTGGATCTGGTCGAAGAGATCCTGAACTTCTGGTACAGGGGAGAAATCCGCCATCTGGCAGGACTGGTGGCCACGCCGATTCTGGAGACCATTCAGATCCCCGGTCCCTGGTATGACGGGGTGCATCTGGTGACCCGACGGCTGTTTGCGGTGCTGGGCATCGAAGAGCCGGGCGCGCTGTTGACCCTCTCGTTGACCGCCATCGAAGAGGAGTTGCCCTCGGTTGCCGAGGGCAAGGAGGTGGATCGGCGTCGGGTGTTGTTGCTGATCCGGCTCTATCGTCTGCTGGATCGGAAATACCATCCCAGTCGGCATGGGGTTCTGGAGCAGGTGGTGCGTACGCGGGACGCAGGCATCCATGGCATGGAGCCGTTGATCGACGTGCTGGAGACCGGCGAACTGCGTGATGACAACCGTCTGAATGCCCTGCTGTCGGCCATGGAGGCGCTCAAACAGGTGATCCTGAGCCGTGAAACCTTTCCGGCACTGGAAGAGATCTATCAGAAACGCCACATTGCCGTGGATATCCCCTCGGTCTATGGACGTTACCAGGAACGCAAATTCGATGCCTTGTCGCTGCTGTTCCGCCTGGAGGATCTGGCCAACGTCCATCTGGAACGGCTGGTGGACCGGATCCCGGAAGGGTTCATCACCCGGGCCGCCTTTTTCCGCATCGATAAATATATGCAGTTTTACCTGCGCGCTCTGGAGCTGGATGGGATCTCCTCGCGGCGTTTGGAGAATCTGCGTGCCGTGTTGATGCGTTTTTTAGAGCTGAATCAGTTCTCCTTTCACCAGTACCTGGATATTTTCCGCAACTTCTCCGAAGGGATCAAGGAGATCATCCATGGCTACTATGTGATCCATCATCGGGAAAACCTCGGGGTGATCGTGCCCATGCTCCCCGGGTCAGCCCTGGTCTCCCGTTATGCCACCCTCAAAGACGGGGATGATGCCGCGACTCTGGAGCGGATCACCGAGGCGTTCATGCGGGATCTGATCGCCGAATCCTTCGGTCTCCAGGCATTCGACCGCTTCATCGCCCGGATCTTGCGCATTCTGGCCCGGCAGGAGGGTAAACTCCCGCCCGCCATGATGAACCAGTTGATGACCTATGATCCGGCCAAGCTCTTCTGTGCCATCCATGAACCCGATCCCCGGGTACGGGATCTGATTCATCTGGGCAACAAGGGGTTCAATCTGACCGAGTTGGCAGCCATGGGGTTGCCGGTCCCGGACGGCGTGATCACCACCACCGAATATTTTCGTTGCCGGGAGGTGGTGCGCACCTATGCCTTGGCAGGCGAGGATTTCAACCTGCGGCTGCGCGGGCAGGTGGCGGCCATCGAAGAGGAGACCGGATTGAAGTTCGGGTGTGCGCGTCATCCGTTGCTGTTGTCGGTACGCAGTGGTGCCCTGATCTCCATGCCCGGCATGATGCAGACCATTCACAACGTGGGGATCAACACCGCCATTGTCGAAGGGTTGGCCTCCTGGTCTGGCAGCTCCTTTTTTGCCTGGGACAATTACCGGCGCTTCGTGCAGTCGTGGAGCATGACGTTTGATGTGCCGCGCCATCTGTTCACCGACCTGATGCGGCGCGCCAAACAGCGGTGCAATGTCCGGAAAAAACGGGAATTCACCGCCGAACAGATGGCCGATCTGGCCAAAGAGTACCGACGTGCCGCCCTCAGGATTGGCATTGAGATCCCGGATGACCCCTGGGAGCAGCTTCAGGCAGCCATCCATCTGGTGATGGACTCCTGGAACCTGCCCAAGGCCAGAGAGTATCGCCGCATCATGAATATTGCCGATGACTGGGGTACGGCTGTGGTGTTGCAACGCATGGTGTATGGCAATCTGCACGGCCAATCCGGTTCCGGGGTTTTTTTCACCGCCCATCCCCATCGCAAGCTGGATCGGGTGGTGTTGTGGGGGGATTACGCCACCGGCGATCAGGGGGAGGATATCGTGGGAGGCCTGGTCTCAACCGATGCCATCTCCCGGGAACAGTGCCGTTATGACCGGCGTGACCCGGAAACCTGTCTGGAAAGTCGGTTCCCGGAAATCTACGATGCCTTGCGTTGCGCAGCCAGAAGGTTGATCCTCGAAAGGGGATGGAACCATCAGGAGATGGAGTTCACCTTCGACGGACCAGGTGTGGAGAATCTCTTCTTCCTGCAAACCCGGGATATGATCACAGCCAAAGGGCGCAATGCGGTGCGGGCGGCCTTCCACGACACCCCGGAGCTGCATGCCAGTCTGCTCGCCCAGGGGATCGGGGCCAGCGGCGGGGTGTTGTGCGGAGTGGCGGTGTTCAGCATGGAAGAGATTTTGCGCATGCGCACCGAGGATCCGGATGCATCTTTGATCCTGATCCGCTATGATACGGTGCCTGAGGATATCCGGGAGATCTCCCGGGCCGATGGCTTGTTGACCGCACGTGGCGGTCAGACCTCCCATGCGGCCATTGTGGCTGCGCGCATGGAAAAGACCTGTGTGGTGGGGTGTGAGTCGCTGTTGATCCGCGAAAATGCCAGGCTGTGTGAGGTGGAAGGGCAAACCATCCGTTATGGGGATGCCATCAGCATCGACGGCAATCGGGGATTGCTTTATAAGGGTTGGCATCCGGTCACCACGGTTCTGGCCGGTGATACGGGTTTGTGAGCGGTGTGAATGAGGAAACAGGCACCCTCAGAGTTACTTTCATCAGGAGAATCGGTTATGAAATTGGGTATCAACGGCATGGGCCGCATTGGCAAACTCTCCCTGTGGACCCATGTGGCGCGCAAACGTTTTTCCGGGATTGTGGTCAACCTGGGACGCGAAGTGGGCACCAGTTTTCAGGATCTGGCCGAAACGGTCGAAAAGGACAGCACGTATGGTCGTTTGACCCATTATCTGCACGGTGTGCGCGGCACCCGGGTGATCGAAAACCTGGACGATGCTGCCGGAACCATGACCATCGATGGTGTGCCGGTGCAATTCCTGCGCAGCGGACGCAATCCCAAAGAGATCGGCTGGCGCGAACATGATGTGCCGTTGGTGGTGGATTGCACGGGTGTTTTCATGGATCCGACCCGCTCTCCCGACACCCCGGACGGGGCGTTGCGTGGTCATCTGGTGGCCGGGGCCACCAAGGTGCTTTTGTCCGCACCCTTCAAGATCAAAAGCCAGGGACTGGCCATGCCGGAAGATGCCGTGACCACGGTGATGGGGATCAATGATTCGGCCTACGATCCGTCCCGGCATGCGCTCATTTCCGCTGCTTCGTGTACCACCACCTGTTTGGCTTTCATGATGAAGCCGATCATCGACCATTTTGGTGTGGATCGTTTGTTGTCGGCTTCCATGGTCACGGTGCATGCTTCCACCAGCAGTCAGTCGGTGTTGGATGCCGTGCCTTTGGCAGGAGCCAAGGATCTGCGCAAAAGCCGCAGCATTCAGAACAACATCATTCTGACCACCACCGGTGCAGCCAAGGCGTTGCGTCTGGTGATTCCGGAAATGGGGGATGTTGGTTTCATGGCCGAATCGGTGCGTGTGCCCACGACCACCGGTTCCTTGACCATTCTCACCTTGAATCTGCAATCCGAAAGTCGTGATCGTCCGATCAACCGTATTGACATCAACAGCATTTATCGGGATGCGGCACGGGGGGCCTATCGCAACTATCTGGGTTATACCGAAGAGCAGAATGTATCGTCTGACATGATCGGTTTTCCCAGGGCAGCAGCGGTGATCGAAGGTCAGGAGACCCATACCCGTACAGCCTTCATTCGGCTCAATCTCGACCGGGTGCCGGGTCTTTCTCCGGAGATCCTGGAGACTTTGGCAACCTTGCCCCGGCATATTCTGGAGGCGCCGGTCACGCAGGTGATGGTGTATGGTTGGTATGACAACGAGTTGGGCAGTTATGCCAACATGTTGGCCGATTTGACCGAGCATGTGGCGGGTCAGATGATTTGAGGGTGAGTCCCTTGCGCAGCCAGGAGTTTTCACGCAAGGATCCAAGGATCCAGGGGGGGGCTCCCCCCCCTGGTGGGTCCAGGCAGGGGCGAAAGCTGTTCTTGATTTTTTTATCTTTTAAACCAAAACCATTTTGGAATGTGGAATTTGTTTTGTTGGGGCGTTGCCCCAAACCCCACCAAGGGCGTTGCCCTTGGATCCCACCAGGGGCCAATGGCCCCTGGACCCCCTTGACATAAACGACGCATCCCGAAATGGGTGCGGTTTAACTAAAGTGTGGCCTCGAAAAAAGGAGGGCGGAACCATGGAGAAATCCCGGGAAGAGAACGGAGAGATGATACCGGCGGAGCTGGCTCCGCTCATGCGCGGAGATGGCTCGTTGCGTTATGATATCGTGTGCGGCAAAAGTCTCGAAGGGGTGTTGCCCACCACCATGCATGGCGATCCAGCCATCCGGGTGATGATGGAGCTGGCCGAATCCGGCATGTTTCATCCCTTGTGCGAGGTGTTCGGCAACATTGGTCTGGAACGGTTCATCGATGCACGCAAGGCCATTCAGGATGCCAGTGCTGACCCGCGTCTGTCCGCTTCTCCCTATGGACCTGCCATTCGCTACGCCTTGCAGCAGACCGTTCAATCCATGAAAGATCGTGAACCCAAAGCCCGTGCTGCCGAACATCTGATCGCACAATCCGATGCCATCGATCAACTCTCCCGGGAGTTGCTCAACCTGGAATCCCGATGTGCCACCACAGGTGAATCCCGGCGGCGTCAACTCTCCTGTCGTCAGGAGTATTGGCGTCTGTGGGAGTTGGCCTGGGCTGTGCGCATCTTTTCACCCGAGGAACGGGTGATCGAATCCCTGGAAAAGATGTATGCCCGCTATCCGTGTCTGGAACTGCGGGAAGGAGAGCGTCGCAAGTTGCAACTGCCCGGGGGGTTGCGTGATCCGCGCCTTCAGGAAGAAGGGGCTGTGGAGTTGTGGTAACCATTTGCCGGGTTTGGGGAGATCCAGGGGATGTGCACATGTATTCGCACCATACCCCGAGTCACCGGGTCAACCTGCTTCCCTTCTCCTGACCCCCTTCGGGAAAGAAGGGTTATAAGAGGCTGTATTGGTGATTCCTGAGTCGAGCATGATTATCCAATTATTGAAAGAAAAGAGAGGGGTCTGGGGGATTCATCCCCCAGGGTTTTAATGTTTTTCAATTTAAAAGATTGGCAGCCGTGGATCACTTGTCCTCTGCCGGAGGCACGACCGTCAGACCGAACAGCTTCCACATCTGCATGCCCCCGCGATAATAGAGAATTTTGTCCGCCGGATATTTGAGTTCCAACAACCCCGCAATGGCCGCATGAGATTGACCGCACCAGGGACCATTGCACCAGATGGCCAGCCGCTTGGCCTTGGAATAGTCCCAACCTCCCCCAGCCGTGGGCGTGGCCCCCACCCGCTTCAAAGCGTTCTCGATCTCCAAGGCATTGGCACCCAATGACGGCGTGATCTCGGAATAGGGGATGTTGATCGATCCGGGAATCACTCCCTGGGCATGCCAATCCGGAGTGCGGGCATCGATCAACAGACCGATCCCCTTGTTGACTTCATCGGTCATGAACCGAATCAACTCCAACTCCCCAATGGTCTCCACCCCGGGAGCAGCCACATGGGGTTGAATGCAAAACGGTGGACAGTTGCGTGAGATCTTGGCAAAATCCGCCTCGATCACAGCCCGGGTATCCTGATTGCGCGTGACCGTCACCTGCTGCTTGCCATGCTGCACCGTGAATTTGGCCATCTCCCTGGTGATGTTGACCGGACCGGCACAAACCTCCTGGGCCGACCAGACCATCCAGAACGACAGAAAAACCAATATCGGGGTGACCCATCGGAATCTGTCCATGGTGATTGATCTCCTTTCCACGTGGGTGCCATAAGCATGCATCAAAATGGGGCAGCAGTTGAGTAATTCAATTAATGTATGGTAACATCAATCCGTCTGAATGCAATCAAAAATTGGTTGCTTTGCAAGTTTTTTTGCGCATGGCATCAGGTTGGCAGGCCGCGCGGCATGCGTTCATCCTTTCCACGGCAGGCAATCGATGCTACTGTCATGCGGTCCTGAAATTTAATCAATGGGATTAGTAAAATATTCTTATCGTGTTGCAACCAGATGGCGGCGCAGACATGAAAAATATGGAATCATCGAAAGAACCGAATGAAATAAAACTTCAACCCGCAGCCATGGCGATCTGGGACAGCAAATATCGCCTGAAAAGTGCCGTGGGTGTGCCGGTGGATCAGAATCTGGAGGATACCTGGCGGCGCGTGGCGCTCACACTGGCCAGTGTTGAAAAACCTGAGATCCGCTCGTACTGGGAGCAGGAGTTTCTGAATGCCCTGCGTCAGGGGGCGATCCCGGGAGGCCGGATCATCTCGAATGCCGGAGCCGGGGCGCACAAACCGGCCACCAGCACCATCAACTGCACGGTCTCCGGAACGGTTGGGGATTCGATGGTCGAGATCCTTGACATGGTGCGTGAGGCGGGTTTGACCCTGAAGGCCGGTTGCGGCATCGGGTATGAGTTTTCCACTTTGCGTCCGCGCGGGGCATATGTGGCCGGAGCCGGCTCCAGCACCTCGGGACCGTTGTCGTTCATGGATATTTTTGACTCCATGTGCAAGACCGTCTCATCGGCAGGTGGTCGACGTGGCGCGCAGATGGCCACCTTCGACATCTCCCATCCGGATGTGCTGGATTTCATCCGGGCCAAACGGGAAGATGGACGGTTGCGGCAGTTCAATCTCTCCTGTCTGATCACCACTCCGTTCATCGAAGCGGTCAAAGGCAATGCGGACTGGGATCTGGTATTCCCGGCCAATCCGAGTGAGCTGCAAGATCCCAATGTGCAGATCGTCTATCGCCATTGGCCGGTGACCACCCCACCTTATCGGCTCAATGCACAGGGTGAGGTGGCCTGTCGGGTCTATCGGCGTCTGCCGGCCCGGCGGTTGTGGGATCTGATCATGAGTTCGACCTATGATTATGCGGAACCGGGTTTCATCCTGATCGACAAGGTCAATGAGATGAACAACAACTGGTTCTGCGAAGAGATCCGCGCCACCAATCCGTGCGGAGAGCAGCCGTTGCCACCGCATGGCGCCTGTTTGTTGGGTTCGATCAATCTGACCTGTTTTGTGCAGCGTCCATTTACCCGTGAGGCCGATTTTGACTGGCCCCGGTTCCGGTCCGTGGTGCGGGTGTTCACCCGCATGCTGGACAATGTGGTGGAGATCCATGGTCTGCCATTGGCCCCGCAAGCCGCAGAGATCGCCCGCAAGCGGCGGCATGGCATGGGGTTCATGGGGTTGGGTTCGGCCATCATCATGCTGAACATGACCTATGGGGATGCCGCCTCGGTGCGTTTCACCGAACAGGTGGCCCGTGAAATGGCCATCGTCGGCTGGGAGACCGGGGTGGAGCTGGCGCAGGAGAAGGGATCGGCCCCATTGCTGGAGGAGCTGTTCACCATTGACGAGATCCTGCTGGCCAGGCGTCCCCGTCTGCGTGAGGATGGTTTCCGGTTGGGCGATCAGGTGCCGGGTCGGGTGTTGTTGGCCAATTACAGCCACTATCTGGCCCGGTTTCCCGCCGAATTGCGTCAGCGCATTGCGGATCTGGGGTGCCGTTTCACCCATCACACCTCGATAGCACCGACTGGCACCATTGCCCTGTCGTTGGGCAACAACTGCTCGAACGGCATTGAACCGAGCTTTTCCCATAAATACTCGCGCAACGTCATTGTGGCCGGTCGCAAGACCAAAGAGAAGGTGGATGTGTTGTCATATGAGCTTCTGGTGTATCGTGCTCTGATCAATCCTCTGGCCGATCCGTTTGCCGAGGATGAACGGGCACGACTGCCTGCCAACTTCATGGACGCCAGCGCCATTGCTCCGGAGCAGCATGTGGAGATCCAGGCCGCAGCCCAGAAGTGGATCGATTCTTCGATCTCCAAGACCATCAATGTACCGACTGATTTTCCTTTTGACCGTTTCAAGGAGATCTATCTGCAAGCCTATGACAGTGGCTTGAAAGGGTGTACCACCTTCCGGTTCAATCCTGAAGCCTTTCAGGGGGTGCTGGTCAAGAATCAGGATCTGGCCAACACCACCTATCGGTTCACGTTGGAAAACGGCGAGACCGTGGAGTTGCGCGGAGATGAACAGGTGGAATATGACGGCGAGATTCACACCGCAGCCAATCTCTACGATGCCCTCAAAGAGGGATATTATGGGAAGTTGTGAGTGTGTCAGGGGTCCAGGGGTGAAACTCCTGGGATTTTAATCCTTTAAATCCTTTTAAACCGCACCCATTTCGGGATGCGTCGTTTATGTCAAGGGGGTCCAGGGGCCAATGGCCCCTGGTGGGATCCAAGGGCAACGCCCCAACAAAACAAATGACACATTCCAAAATGGTTTTGGTTTAAACATGAAAACATGAAAACCCTGGGGGATGAATCCCCCAGACCCCCTCTTTTTTTTTCAATAATTGGATATTCCTGCTCGGCTCAGGAATCACCAAACAGCCGCTCAGTGCGGAGAAATGCAGCCAATCCGAATTTTCACGGCCCGCTTCTGCGCACCTGCTCCTGATGCAAACGTCTGGCCTGGTCATCATAAAAGGTGATCACAAGCTGCGTGGATGTCAGTTCCAGGTGGACAAAACCGTGTTGCCCTGCGGAGGTGAATCGAGAGCCGGGCAACCGTTGCCCGACCCGATACAAGGCGCGTCCCCCGGCTCCTGAGATCACCTGCACCGGCTTGCCGGGTTGTCGGATCAACTCCTGATGATGATCATGTCCGGCCAGATGGAGATCGATCTGCATCTCTTGCATCACAGGCAACAGTTTCTCCAGCCGTTCCGCCTGGCTGCCATGCCGACCGCTGGAGTCCAGGGGGACATGCGTTGCCACCACGCGCCAGAGGGGAGTGCCCTGCGCAAGGCTTTGTCGGAGAAAATCCGCCTGCATTGCAATCGGCAACTCTGCATCCAGCAATACCAGACGCAGCAATGGCTGACCTGCGCTGGTCGATCCCAGATCCATCCACTCCTGACGTGCCTGCATGCGCCAGCGACCGCTGCCCAGGCGCCTTTGACCATAGGCGATCTGAGCCGCAACCGATCCACGGTGATCGTGATTGCCCAGAATGGCCAGAAATGGGGTCTGTGCAAGCCACTTCCCCTGATAGATGGCCTCAAAGGCCGTGGACCATTGGGGATCCGTGGTGGAGTTGACGCCATCCGGATAGAAATTGTCCCCAAGCAATAATACAAAATCCACACCATGGCTCCCTGTCGCCACCTGCTCCATGGCGCGAGCCACCTGTTTCTGGCGTTGATCCCCGGTTCCCTGATCACCCAGAGCAAAAAAATGGACACGGTTGGCTGTGGTTGGCACCAGTTCGGCACTGTTGCCGTCTGCCGTCCACCAGACGTTGAGAAAAAGAAACAGCAGTGCAAGCCTGATCATGAATCGCAATACGGTTTTCATAGTGCCTGTTGAATGCCCCCCTGGATTGAACGGTATTGTCAAGATCCTCTGTCATCCTGTAACGTATCCGGAAACCTCTCATGGACCAAGGAGCAATCATGACCACCACCTGGGATCTTATGGCCTTGCTGATGCTGATCGGTGCCGTATGGGGCAGTTTCCTCAATGTGTGCATTCATCGGATTCCGGCGGAAGAGAATGTGGTCGTCACCCCCTCCCACTGCCCCAAATGCCAACAGCGGATTGCCTGGTATGACCTGATCCCGATCCTCAGTTGGTTGATCCTGGGGGGACGTTGCCGCCACTGTCAGGAGCGGATCTCATTGGTCTATCCACTGGTCGAGTTCACTGCCGCCCTGTTGACCGTTGCCACCTTGCACCACTTTGGCATCAATCAAACCGGCATTGCCCTGACCATCCTTGGCTATGCCCTGATCACCCTGACCGTGATCGATCTGTATCACTATATCCTGCCCGATGTCATCACCTTGCCGGGCATTGCCCTCGGATTGATCTGTACCTGGATCCCCGGTTTCAACCCGCCCATGGCCCACTGGCAGGATGCCTGGATCGGCGTGATCGCCGGTGGAGGAGGCTTGTGGCTGTTCGGCTGGCTGTTCCAGCGCATCACCGGCAAGGAGGGGATGGGTTTGGGCGATGTCAAACTGACAGCCATGCTGGGTGCCTGGCTCGGCTGGAAGGCTTTGCCCTTTACCATCTTTGCCGCTGCCGTGATCGGCAGCGTGGTGGGCCTGCTCTGGATTGCACTTTCGGGTCGGGATCGTACCCTGCCCATTCCGTTCGGTCCCTACCTGGCGTTGGGTGCCTGGGGATATCTCCATTTTGGCCCGATGGTCTACAGTTGGTATCTGGGCCGCCCGTTGGTTCTCTTCTGAACGGAAGCGCGCGTGTTTGTACTCGGTGTCACCGGCTCCATCGGCTGTGGCAAATCCACAGTCACCCGCCTGCTGGGCGACCTGGGTGCATTGACCTTGGATGCCGATCACATGGCCAAAGCTGCACTTCAACCCGGCTCCCCTGCCCTGCATCAGGTCACGGCACGGTTCGGTGCCGATCTGCTGCATGCCGATGGCACCCTGAATCGCACGCTGTTGGCGCAACGGGTCTTTGCCGATCCCGAACGGCTGCGCCAGCTCGAAGCCCTGATCCATCCCCGGGTCTTTGCCAGCATGGCCTCAACCCTGGCGGATTGGGTGACCCGCCTCCCCTCCCCGACTGGTGCGGTCGCTGCCCTGGAGATCCCCCTGCTGTACGAAACCCATGCCGAATCTCTGTGCGATGCCGTACTCGTGGTCGCCTGTGGCACCTTGCAGGAACAACGTCTCGCTTCCCGTCCTGGTCTCGACCTGCATACCAGACAACAGATCATTGCCCAACAGCTCCCGGAAGAGAAAAAATGTCAATTGGCCGACTGGATCATCGATAACCGCTGCCCGCCCGAGCAGTTGCCCGCCCGGGTGGCCCGCATCTGGCAGGAGATCCAGCACCGTCCAACCGCCCAACAGCACGCCTGGCCAGACCGCTGGCGTCGCTTTTTGTCGGATGCTGACCATTTTTCAACTTCCTGTGGATTTTCTGGTTGACTTCCACAAAGTATCGGCATAAATTAACGCAAATCGACCTGCAACGAAGTGAAACGGCACGTGACGGAACGTGTGCAGAACGTGTGCAGAATGTGCGCAGAATGTGCGCAGAATGTGCGCAGAATGTGCGCAGATCATGCGCAGATCGTGGATCGCTCCGAACCGCATCATCTCCCGAAACCCGATCAGATCCATCATCCCGACTCCATGACCGCACGGCTTGGCCTGGTGCGCATGGGTAACGAAATTCCGAGCAATCCCATGGCCGTGCGTGCATGCCCTTCCGCTCCTTTTGTGAAACGACGGGCATGAACGCGCGTGACTTTGACTCACTACCAGACAGCTTTCCTAGCATGCCAAAAAAACGTATACATCCCCCACTTGAATCTCAGGCCGACCCGACGGATCTGGCGCATCCCCCTTTTCCGGGAGAAGACGACACCCTGCCGCCTCCCACAGCGCGCCGCGATCCCTCTGATGCGCCCCCAACCGCCGCAAAGTCCGAACGACCCCCCATCACACACCTGAAAGATCTCAAAGCCTTGCCGGTCACGACTCTGTCGGAAATGGCCTCGGCCCTCAATGTGGAAGGGCTGATGGGCATGCGCAAACAAGAGCTGATCTATGCCATCCTCAAGGCCGAAAGTACCCACAACAACGCGCAGATCTATGCCGAAGGGGTGCTGGAGGTGTTGCAGGATGGCTTTGGCTTTCTGCGCGCCCCGGATACCAACTATCTCCCGGGTCCGGATGATATCTACGTCTCACCTTCCCAGATCCGACGCTTCGGACTCCGTACCGGTGATGTGGTGGAAGGGCAGATCCGCTCACCCAAGGAGAGCGAACGCTATTTTGCCCTCTTGCGGGTCGAAAAGATCAATTACGAAGATCCCATCAAAGCGCGCAACAAAATCAATTTCGACAATCTGACCCCGCTCTATCCGGACAAACGTCTGGTCATGGAGCTGTCCGACTCCTCATCCAACAAGGATGCCGGCACGCGGGTGATTGATCTGCTCTGCCCCATTGGTAAAGGTCAGCGCGGCCTGATCGTGGCCCAGCCCCGTACCGGCAAGACCATGCTCATGCAAAGCATTGCCCACGCCATTGCCGAGAACCATCCCGAGGTGATCCTGCAAGTGCTGCTCATCGACGAGCGGCCTGAAGAGGTCACGGATATGAAACGGTCGGTCAAGGGCGAAGTGGTCTCTTCCACCTTCGATGAACCGGCCACACGTCATGTCCAGGTGGCGGAAATGGTCATCGAAAAGGCCAAACGGCTGGTTGAGCACAAACGGGACGTGGTGATCCTGCTGGACTCCATCACCCGTCTGGCCCGGGCGTATAATACCGTGGCC
Organism: Magnetococcales bacterium; assembly: GCA_011089965.1. Lineage (GTDB taxonomy): Bacteria > Pseudomonadota > Magnetococcia > Magnetococcales > Magnetaquicoccaceae > Magnetaquiglobus. The sequence goes on along the minus strand of JAANAU010000002.1, from coordinate 10,485 downwards.
CCCTCTTCTGGCAAGGTGCTCTCCGGCGGTATCGATGCCAATGCCTTGCAACGCCCCAAACGATTCTTTGGTGCAGCACGCAATATCGAAGAGGGCGGTTCCCTCACCATCATTGCCACGGCCCTGGTCGAAACCGGCTCCCGCATGGACGAGGTCATCTTTGAAGAGTTCAAGGGGACCGGCAACATGGAGGTGAGTCTGGATCGCAAACTGGTGGAACGGCGCATCTTCCCGGCCATCGACATCGCCAAATCCGGCACCCGCAAGGAGGAACTCCTGATCGATAAAGATGATTTGAGCAAACTCTGGGTGCTGCGTCGCATCCTGTTGCCCATGGGTCCGCAAGACTCCATGGCTTTTCTCCTGGACAAAATCAAGGCCACGAAGAATAATGCGGAATTTTTCTCCAGCATGAACAATTGACGGTCAAGGAATGACAACCATGAAAAATGACATCCATCCGCAGTACAAGGACGTGACCTATACCTGTATCGGTTGCGGTCACGTGATGCAGACCCGTTCCACCGGCTCGGACCTGACCTTGGGCGTCTGTTCCGAGTGCCACCCCTTCTATACCGGCAAGCACAAGCTCGTCGATACGGCAGGGCGTGTGGAGCGGTTCATGCAGAAATACGGTAAACAGCAGTATGCCACCAAGGCCGCACGACGCTGAAATCAACGTCAGTTCGGTGCAATTCAAGGCGTGACTCTGTTCGGGGTCACGCCTTTTTTGTTGGATGGAAACGTTGGGATTCAGAGGATCAGGATGGGGAGAGTTGGATGACTCTTTTAAACCAAAATCAGTTTGGAATGTGGAATTTGTTTTGTTGGGGTGTTGCCCCAAACCCCACCAAGGGCGTTGCCCTTGGATCCCACCAGGGGCCAATGGCCCCTGGACCCCTTTAATAAAAACGACACATCCCGTGATAGGAGTTGATCAGACCCCTCACACGGATTCCGGATTACAATACTGCCTCTGAACGTCCCACCAAAGCCGGTTTTTTCAGATCTTCCGGCAATTTGTCTCCGATCTTTTCAGCCATGGGTCTGGTGATCAGATTGTAAAACAGCTCAGCCCGCACGGTCTTGACCCCGGCAGCCGGAATGGCATAGTTCAATACACGCCGCTCCCCTGGCTTCAGACGACTGTCTGGACCCAGTTTGGTGGCCTGGGGCGGCATGACCGGCTGATTGTCGTTGTTGAGGAGCTTTAAAATCATGAAGGCTTGCGGATCCTCCTTGTCCGGATTCTCCTTGAAGTTGCTCCAGATGACCTCTCCCTTGTCGTTGAGCGCCGTCACCTTCAAGACCAGATTGCGAAACGGCGCACTGCTGGGCATGGTGTGCAACAGGGTGTTTTTCAGGATCACCGTGGCTTCAACCTTGCCGCCACTCTCCTTGGCTCCGACATTCAAGGCAATGGATTTGCGCACCTTTTCCGGATCATGCCCGCCAAGGATCTCATGGCTGGCAAATCCGTTGAGTACCGGCATGTGACAGGATTGACAGGTGGGTGCCACCACCTCGCGGCTCTCCTTGACCACCTTGCCCTTGACCTTGGTCTCCACCACCTCCTTGCCCAGGAGTTGATCGCCAATGGTGCAAACCGGCACTTTTTGGGGATTGACCATCAGTTGATGACACCCCAGACAGATGTCGGAACTCTTGAACAATTCCGATTTGGCACGGTGCGGAAAGGCGTTGACCTTCGGCTCCTTGCCGCCACCTGGTGCCACGACGGGTTGCTTGCCGTTGAATGCCCCCTCCGGACCGATCAGGCTGTCTTTGGAGTATTCATAAGCCCCAGCCCCCAGTTGGGGTTTGCCCTCCTCGTTGAGCACCCCCTTGAAGGCCGTCATGGTGTGGCAGGCTACACAGTTCACCCCCTCGGAGTACATCGGCTTGGCATCCAGCTTGGTGGTCTTGTCACGGGCTGCAATCGGTGCGTGGCATTGCAAACAGACCGGAAATGTCCCGGTCACCTTGTGCGTCACCCCCTCCTCGGAAGGATCTCCAGCTTCCATGCGATAGACTGCACCGTGAATCGGATCGGTCAATGCCGTGCTTTTGGCATGCATCGAACCCTGCCATTGGGCATAAATCTCTTGGTGACACTCCCCGCAATTGGCAGATGGGACATGCTTGAGAGGTGGACGCTCGCTTTCGGCAGGAGGGGTGTCTGACGCCCAAAGCGTTCCGGAGATCATCAACATCCCCATCCAACCCAAAGCAACTCCCAGTTTCCGCAGCATGGCCATGATGCAAACCTCCAGATCAAAAAGTGGTCATTCTATCACCTCTATGGCATGATATCAGACCGACAGCCCGGATACCATACCCCATTCCCTTTGATGGTCGAGAATAAGGAGTCCTGACACAGTGCGCAAGATTGTCTGGTTGCTGGCTGGCGGCATGGTTGTGTGTCTGAGCCATTGGGGCGTGGCCGGCAGTGAAGTGGGCGTGCATCTGGCCGGTCCAACAGCCGCCAAATCTGAATGCCAAGGCTGCCACGCCTGGCGCAACCCGGAACGTACCCGACGCGCTTTGGCAGCACCCCATGACCGGCTGCGCATGCAGCATGGCCAGGGGGATTTGTGGTGTCTGGATTGCCATCGCGCAGAACAGCCCGGTGAGCTGAAAACCCGTTCTGGTCGTCCCCTGCCCTATGATGCGGCTTGGCAGTTGTGCGCGGATTGTCACCCGGTGCAGATCACATCCTGGCGTTCCGGAATCCATGGCAAACGGATGGAGTCGTGGCGCGGCGCGCGCAAGTTGTTGCACTGTCCTGCCTGTCATGAGGCGCATGATCCGGCCTGGCGCCCTCCTCCGATGCACCCTTTGCCGGTCCAATCCCTGCGGAGTCACCCATGAGTCAGACCCCGGAAACCTTGCTCGATCCGTCCCGTCGTCGCTGGTTGCAAGGCGCAGGCGTGGCCGTGACAACCGTGAGTGCGGCACCGTTGATGGCACTGGCCGATCCGGAAGGTGCGGTCGCCGACACCCTGGAAACGCTGCTCCAAACCCATTACCGGCGCATGAGCCGTACCGAGATTCAGGAGGTTCTGCACCGGATCGAACGCCGGGCAGAGCGGGAACATGGGGTGCGGATTCGGTGTCAGGATCCTCCTCCTGTGACCGGTGTGCGGTTTGGTTTTGCCGTGAATCTCTCCAAATGCAAAGGGCTGCGTCATTGTGTCACGGCATGTCGCCAGGAGAATAATGTCTCCATGCAGGGCAGCGGGAATGTCCGGGTGTTGGCCATGCCTCCAGGGGTACGCACGTTGGAGTCGGGAGAGGTTGAATATGATGCCCATACCCCCATGCCACCGGGAAGCTGGTTTCTGCCCGTGCAGTGTCAGCAGTGTGCCGATCCGGCTTGCGTGCGTGCCTGTCCGGTGGAGGCGACCTGGCGCGAGCCGGATGGCATTGTGGTGATCGATTATGATTGGTGCATCGGTTGTCGCTATTGTGCGGCAGCATGTCCTTATTGGGCGCGTCGCTTCAACTGGCAGAAGCCCCATCTTTCTGCCGCGCACATCACACCTGAAACGAGCTATCTGGGCAATCGTCCGCGACCGGTCGGCGTGATGGAAAAGTGTACCTGGTGCATCCAGCGCACCCGGCAGGGAAGGATGCCTGCCTGTCAGGAGGCATGTCCGTCTGGTGCGCGCATCTTCGGCGATCTGCTCGATCCCGGGGGAGAACTGCGTCATATTCTGGAACACAAAACCATCTTCCGGTTGAAGGAAGAACTCCATACCGACCCGCAAACCTGGTACTTCACCGATGTCTGATACCCGTCCTGTCCGTTCTGTGATCCTGCGTTTCGCTTTGAGGATCTGGGTGGTTGTGTTGTCGTTTGCAGTCGTGCAGGGTGGCTGGGCTTGGCACGAGCAGTGGCGTTTGGGACTGGTGGTCACCGGGATGAGCGATCAACTCTCCTGGGGACTGTATATCGGTCAGTTCGTGTTTCTGGTTGGGGTTGCCGCTTCTGCTGTGGTGTTGGTGATTCCGGCCTATTGGCTGGGCATCCATGCCTGTCGGTCCGCTGTGGTGATCGGTGAGGCGCTCTCCGTCACAGCGGTGAGTATGGCCTTGATGTTTGTCTGGGTGGATCTGGGGCAACCGTTGCGTGTCTGGCATGCCTTGCCCTGGCTGGGAACCCCCAATTTCCCGGCTTCGATCATGGCGTGGGATTTGCTGGTATTGACGGCGTATCTGGGTGTGAATGTCGGACTGTTGATCGGCCATGGTCGTGGCCATCGGAAGAGCGCCCCCCTGTCCCGGCACCGGCTGTTCTGGTTTGTGGTGGCCACTCTGCTGGGGCTGTCCATTCATACGGTCACCGCGTTTTTGTTGGCCGGATTGCCGGCGCGGCCCATGTGGAACACTGGATTGTTGGCCCCGCGTTTCATTGCATCGGCTTTGGTTTCCGGCTGCGCATGGTTGCTCGTGACCGGTTGGATTCTGGCCAAAGTCGGCACCTGGCGTATGCCGGAAGCTGCGGGTCGTCTGTTGACAGGTGTGATGACCGGAGCATTGGTCATCTATCTGTTCATGGGAATTTCCGAGTGGTTTGTGTTGTTTTATCACCCCACAGCCCATGGTCATGGGGCAGGCATGTTGTATCTGGGATGGGAAGGGAAATCGGGTTTGACCTTGTGGATGATCGGTTCTGTGGGGGTGCAGGGGATGGCTGCCATGGTGCTGGTGGTACGACCCTGGCGTCGTCGTCCGGGTGTGGTGCTCGGCATGGCCATGCTGCTTTTTGTCGCCCTGTTTGTGGAAAAAGGGGTGGGATTGATTGTGCCTGGCTTGCAACCCACCCCGCTTGGCGAGTGGGTTGCCTATCGTCCAACAGTCGTGGAGTTGCGCATTGCCGCAGCCATTTGGGCGGGGGGGTTGTTGCTGTTTACGGGTTTGTTGCGTCTTTTGTGCCACCCAGTGCCACGGGAACCAGAGTGCGGATCTGCATCAACCGATGGCCGGTGCGCACCCCCCAGAGGCCCAGAATGAGTGCTCCACCGACGCTGATCCAGGCGGTCCAGATCTCATCCATGGGCCAAACCGGTGAGAACGCACGTACCCAGGCAATGATGGCCCAGCCCCCCAACAGCAGAGAGGTGACATGGTCTGACAGGACGGCACCCGCAGAGAAGAATCCGGCCACGCGCACGGTGACTCCAATAATCAACGTGGTCAGAAAGGCTGCACCCAACAGATGGACCGCCACATCCAGATGACCATCTGCCAGGATCAGCCACAGCGCGCAGATAATGGCGTGGGCAAAGCCCAGGGAGAGGGTGACGTTGATCGATTTCCAACCCAAACGCCAGGCAGCAGGTATGAAGCCTGTGCCATGCAGAAGCAGCATGAGCGTTGTCAGCCAGAACAACCCGCTCAGTTGCCATGAACCCACTGGGGTGAAAGCTGCCAGGGCCGAGCTGCCCCAGGCCAGAATCAGGCTGCTGATGAAATGGATCGCAGGTCGATCCTGGAGCCATTGGCCTCCGATCACGTTCTGGATCAGTTGCTGGGCAGCGACCAGGGCCATGGTGACCGGTCCGCACCAGAGCAGATAGAGGGCAATGGCCGGTTCATCCAGTGGCAACCAGGGTGACAGGCTCATCAGGGTCATGCCCGCAGCCAATGGATAGCCGCGTGGTAAACGCAGACGCGGATTGCCGGCGCGTGTCACCTGCAACAGGAACAAACCAGCGCCAGCATAGGTCACGGAGATCATGATCTGGCCAATGGTTGACCAGGGGGCGGGCAGAAATGTGATGGCCACACCTGTCCACAACAGATGGCACAGCCACAGTAAATATCGGGATTCAGGGGGCTTGCCACCGGTGACATGCGGTCCGGATTGCAGTGCGAAGCCGAGCAGAAAGGATCCCAGAAATCCGGCAATTTGCAATCGGGCGTGTTCGTGCTTCCAGAAGAAATAGTCGCCCTGGATGTTCAGCGTGCCGTGTTGCCACATCCAGAGTGCAAATCCCAAGGCAAAGCCGATCAGGCCGATCAACAGTCCACCATACCAGAACCGTTGGACCACAGGTTGGCGGGTGAAGGTCATGGGGGTGAAGGGTGGGTCATTGGTCGAGATGATCCGGATCAATCGTTTCATGGTGTTTTTCTGTATGAAATCAGTCTGGAATGAGTCATTTTTTTCGGGTGGCTCTTACAGGATGTTGTGTGATTCTCATGGTGCCGAGGGAGATGCACCATCATCAGGGGTCCAGGGGGGTTTCACCCCTGGTGGGGTCCAGGGGTGAAACCCCTGGGACTTTTAATCTTCAAACAAAAAATATTGATAAATTGTTTGTTGAAACACAAAATACGAAAATCTTAAAACCCTGGGGGATGAATCCCCCAGACCCCCTCTTTTCTTTCAATAATTGGGTCGTTGTGCTCGGCTCAGGAATCACCACACAGCCTCTGAAACCAAGAGACATGATTGTAAATCGCGAATGGCATGGGTCAAGAGTTCATGATGAATTGTGACGGGTGCAAGAAAAGTTGCTTTTGTCAAGAGAGATTGCAGCGGTTAATTTACTGATTTTATGTGTTTTTTCTGTATCAGATTGAAATGTTTCGCAATCGTGAAAATGAATGATTGACAATCCCTGAGGGATAATGAGATATTGGATTGCAATTCAATAAGATAACAAAAGCGTAACCCTGGCATGCGAACTGCATTGAACCCGAGGGTGTGGGTGGATTTGCATGGGAGAATCGGTATGAAGAATTGCTGGGAGAAGAATCAATGTGGCCGGGAACCCGGTGGGGTCAAGGAGTCCAAATTGGGCACTTGTCCGGTCGCGACGTTTGAGCTGGCAGATGGATTTCTGGGCGGACGCAATGGGGGGCGGGCATGTATTTTCATTGTCGGCACAATGGCACCAGAAGAGCGGCTCAATACCTGTGAAGCCTTGGCCACTCGCAAGAAACGGGATTGCATGCAGTGTGATTTCTTTCGGGCCATGAAGAAGAAATACAAAAAGAGTTTCAATCTGGAACTGTTCAATCGCTATATCGAGAACTCCAAAACCCTGACCTCTGGATGAGTTGCGCTCCGAAGCGGATGCCGACTCCCACCAGGGTCAACAGGAGAGATCCCCATTGATATCTGCTCATTCCGAGCAGGAAAATCGGTGTTTGCACATCCGCGCGCCAGAAGGTGACGAGGAAATTGATCCCGAACAAAAGCATCATGCTCAGGCCGGTGAGGCTGCCTGGATATGGTTTGAGTTTGGCCCGTTGGCTGAGCAGCCAGCGACTGGCCAGCAGGAGCGGGATGCCCATGTAGAGTTGGGTTGGATGGACCGGTCCTGGCCAGATTGGACCGCCCCACGGTGATGGGGCCAGGAGTACGCCCCAGGGCAGATCCGTGGGGATTCCATGACAGCAACCGGCAGAGAAACATCCGAAAGTGCGTTGCAGACCATATCCCATGACGAAATAAGGTACGAGCAGATCCGCGACTTGCCAAAAGGGCAGGCGTTGCCACACACAATAGCCCCAAAGCGTGATTGTGAAGAAGCTGCCGATGGCCAGGGTGTTGACCTGTTGGATGCCTTTCATGCTGAGGTTGGTCTGAAAAGCGTGCCAGGAGAGTTCACCAGTGATGAGTGTGTGCAGAATGGCTCCCCCAAACCAAATGGAAAAGACCACCAGCAGGCTGATGTTGCCGATCTGCTCCTGGTTGAGCAGGGTGCCATCCGAGGCGCGTACCACCATGAAGTAGATCACGAAGAGGGTGATCATCATGACAAACCCGTATGTGTGCAGGGTGATATCACCCCAGTGGGCAAGTATGGGATACATGGTTCATGTGTGGTGATGTGAAGAGGTTGATTCGGCGATGCGATGGATGATGACCGTGCTCAAGCCCCAGTCCATGGCCAGGGTGATGTCGATGCCTGCCTGTTGGAAGTAGGGATTGTAATAGTGCCAATATCCGAGTTGCACGCAGGTGTATTCTCCCAGTGTGCCGAGTGAAGCGCCGATCACAAAAAGCAGCAGATCCATGCTGGAGCGCCAGAAACCAGCCATGGCGATCAGAAAGCCGGAGTAGAGCAGATGGATGATCGGGGTCTTGTGCATCAGTGTGAGCGTTGCATATCCGTATAGTATTATTAATATGCTTAAAGTTATATACACTTTTTTCTTGAATTGCTCATTCCCAAAGATCCATGGGTGCAGCAGGCGTCCCAAGCGACGGTACAATGGAAAAAGGTTGGCCCAGATCAAAGGGATCCAGATCGGAAGGCCCAGAATCAGGTTTGGAGCATGATAGGTCCACTCTCCCAGATGAACGCTGATGGCTTCTGCGGGAGTTCCCAAGAGTGCAGCAGCCAACATGGCCCGTTTGTCATTGGGGTGAGGAGTCAGGCGGGCTTGGGCAATCAGGGTGATTGTCAACAATGCTGTGGTCAGCACTGGATGATGCCAGGTCTGGATCACGGTGGCAAACAGGGTGATGCCGATCAGGATGCTATGGAGCCAGGTCATCTGATGGTGTTATTCCTTGAACCGGGAATGGGTTGTTGTCAAGTGTTGAAAAAGGGAGTGTTTTGTGGATTGATCCTCCTGGTCTTTTATCCGGAACCAGTTTGGTTTGTGATCTTCTTTGTTGGATGGTTGTTGCCACCCAATGCTTTCCTGTGATGGTTGCAGTATGGAAGAGATTCACGTCGCAAGTTGCCCTCGCATCTGGCCTTCTGAGAGGCTGTTTGGTGATTCCCGAGCCGAGCACATCTATCCAATGATTGAAAGAAAAGAGGGGGTCTGGGGGATTCATCCCCCAGGGTTTCAATGTTTTTCATGTTTAAAAAATTAAGAACAGTTTTGTTTAAACCGCACCCATTTTGGGATGCGTCGTTTATGTCAAGGGGGTCCAGGGGCCAATGGCCCCTGGTGGGATCCAAGGGCAACGCCCTTGGTGGGGTTTGGGGCAACGCCCCAACAAAACAAACTGAAATCCCCAAACGGTCATGCAGGAAACAAATATCAATTTTTGCACGAAGCTTTGGTAGAGCGTAGAATGAAAAAAAAGAGCTGGCAAGGAAATTCGGTCGCGATGAGAGGGATATTTTGCTATCATGGATGAAGATATGGATTCTATCAATGCTCATTGGGAGGTCGGTTCATGGCACATGTGATTGACGGCAAGCGGATTGCAGCAGAGATTCGTGAGTCCTTGCGCGTTGAGGTTCAATGGATGCGGGAACAACAGGGTCGTGTACCTGGATTGGCGGTGATCATTGTGGGGGATGATCCGGCCTCCAAAGTCTATGTGCGTATGAAGCGACAGGCCTGTGAGGCGGCAGGGATGGCTTCGTTTCATCATGAACTGCCAGGTGATATTTCCGAGGCTGCACTGCTGGAGGTGATCAAAAAGCTTAACGCGGATCCAACCGTGCATGGGATTCTCACGCAGTTGCCTCTGCCAGATCACATTTCCGAACGGGCCGTGATTGAAGCGATTGCACCCGAAAAAGATGTAGACGGCTTTCATCCCTACAATGTGGGCATGCTGGCGATTGGAGCGCCATTGTTTGTGCCGTGTACACCGTTCGGGGTGATGGAGTTGTTGCGGGTGGAAGGGATCGATCCCAAATCCAAACATGTGGTTGTGGTCGGACGATCCAATATTGTCGGCAAGCCTATGGCCATGTTGATGCTTGCAGCGCATGCCACAGTGACGATGTGTCATTCACGCAGTGTCGATTTGCCTGGATTGGTACGTGCGGCAGATATATTGGTAGCGGCTGTCGGCAAACCGAAAATGATTTCTGGAGACTGGATACGGGAAGGGGCTGTGGTGATTGATGTGGGGACCAATCGTTTGCCTGACGGATCATTATGTGGGGATGTGGATTTTGCATCGGCAGTACAGCGGGCTGGGTATATTACCCCATCTCCAGGTGGGGTTGGACCAATGACCATTGCCATGCTGTTGAAAAATACCGTGATGAGTGCGCGTCGCATGCAGGTATGACCAGGTATCGGAAGTGGCTGTATCGCCTCGCCTCTGGAGTTGTTCCAGAGGCTTTTTTTTTCTAAACAGAACCATTTTGGGATGTGGAATTTGTTTTGTTGGGGCGTTGCCCCAAACCCCACCAAGGGCGTTGCCCTTGGATCCCACCAGGGGCCATTGGCCCCTGGACTCCCTTGACATACACTACGCATCCCGAAATGGGTGCTGTTTAAACCAAAACCATTTGGAATGTGGAATTTGTTTTGTTGGGGCGTTGCCCCAAACCCCACCAAGGGCGTTGCCCTTGGATCCCACCAGGGGCCATTGGCCCCTGGCCCCCCCTAACCCAGGTTTAACATGCTATAAAAAATCAATTTAGATATCAATAGCTTGCGAGGCTATTTTTTGGCGAGTGGCACTACAAATTCACGATTCTTTGATTTGATGCCTCAGACGAGCATCTTTTTCACGGCACCTGGGCTTGGATTGAGACCGACAGC
>JAANAU010000056.1 GCA_011089965.1 Magnetococcales bacterium | reverse complement strand
AAAGATGCTCGTCTGAGGCATCAAATCAAAGAATCGTGAATTTGTAGTGCCACTCGCCAAAAAATAGCCTCGCAAGCTATTGATATCTAAATTGATTTTTTATAGCATGTTAAACCTGGGTTAAACAAGCGGATACGCTCATGTTTCAGGCCAAAGAGCAATCCAGGCAGGAACCTGGCTACTGGATCTGCAATCCTGTGGATGGAGCCTGGTTGCTTCATGCCAAGGCGCATCCCGTACCACAGACTGAATTCAAGACAGATCCATGAAAAAATGCTGGGAGGTCATCCGCTGTGGTCGTCATCCTGGGGATGGCCGTGCAAAGGAGAATGGTGTCTGTCCGGTCCCTGGTCTCGAAGAAGCGGTGTGCTGGCTGGTGGCTGGCCCGCATGCCCCGCCGGAACAACAGTGCATTGAAGTGCAACGTGGTAACGAGTGTAATGGCTGCAATTATTATAATTATTTTCATTCACAGCTTGGAGAGTTTATGAATGCTGCGGAGATCGGGGTGGTCAAACGTTCCTGGGTCCATTTGCTGGAGTGAATCGTCATCATGCAAAGTTTCAGTGCTTGAACCGTACCCATTTTGGGATGCGTCGTTTATGTCAAGAGGGTCCAGGGGCCAATGGCCCCTGGTGGGATCCAAGGGCAAAGCCCTTGGTGGGGGTTGGGGCAACGCCCCAACAAAACAAATGACACATTCCAAACTGGTTTTGGTTTAATAGATAATAGCTGTGTCGGCCAGAATTTTCTAAAGAGTTATATTTGTATCTGTTCACAACAGTCAAGAACAGCCGGAGCCTGGTGCCCGCGCTGCTCAGGTATCACTTGGATGGCGCTGGGGGTGTTGGAGCGGCAGGGATGCGCATCTCCTGGGCTGGAGGTGTCTGATACTTTGGCACTGGAGGTTGGGATCCTTTCATCATGGCAAACATTGCGCCGAGGATCAACGCCGTTTGTGCCGCGAACATGCCTGCTGTCCATTTGATGGTTTCCACTTTGGTGGCTTCGATTTTGGTTTCCACCTTGGCGATCTCCAGCTTGAGTTCAGCCTTGGTGGCTTCGATATCCCGCTTGAGTTCAGCCTTGGTGGCTTCGATATCCCGTTTGAGATCAGCCTTGGTGGCTTCGATATCCCGTTTGAGATCAGCCTTGGTGGCTTCGATATCCCGCTTGAGTTCAGCCTTGGTGGCTTCGATTTTGGCGTCCAGTTCCTTGATGTCCCGCTTGAGATTGGCTTCCACCTCCTTCAGCCGTGTTTCTGCCTTGACCTCCAGCTCCTTGATGTCCCGCTTGAGATTGGCTTCCACAATGGCAACGTTTTGCGTGAGGTCCGCATTCAGTTTGGCCAGATCCTCTTTGGAAGCCAGACGTTCCGCCAAGGCTTCCGCCAGCAGTTCGGCCTGAACATCTGCCTGGGGTTCGGGTACGCCGACTTCCTTCAAGCGTTTGCTGTATCGCAAGGTGTCAAATGCGAGGCTGGTCATGGTGATTCTCTCAGGTGTGGATTGATAACGCCCCCAGCATATCAGGATTCCACCCGACCATCACATCTGAAAATTCAGGCTTGATTTTGCTCCCTGCCGAACCGGAACCATAGGCGGGGAAGGCACGGCAACCCGTTGCATGGGACTCCTGGGTGCAGGTGGGCAAGGATGGTATTTTCAACGGGGAGATGGGGAGACCGGGGGCGCGGGTGGAGGGGTGGGCAGGCGCATTTCCTGGACGGCAGGGATGGGAGGCACGTATTGAACCGGGATGGGCCAGAGACGCAACAGACCGAATGCAGCAAGGAACATGGCACCCATCTTGATCACCATGCGGAGTTCCATTTCCTTGAGCCGGGTTTCCATTTTGGTGTCCAATTCCTTGATGTCCCGCTTCAGGTTGGCTTCAATGGCGGCCATATCCTTGCGGAGATTGGCTTCCACAACGGCCAGTTCCTGACTGGTGGCCAGGCCATTCAGGCGGCTTTTCACCTGCTGTTCATTGCGGTCCGCCAGGGTATCGAATTTCTCTGCCGTCTGTTTGTCGCGTTTGGCCGTGAAATCATCCATACGGGCATCCATCTGGCGCATGACCGTGGCCAGAACCTTCACCTGGGCTTCAGCCTGGGCAGGAGGCACTCCGGCACCTTCCAATTCCTTCACAAAGGCAAGCGTATCGAATGGAATGGCGTGGTTCATGGGGATATCTCCTGGTGGATTGGCAACTTCAGGATACTCTATCCGATCCAGGCCAATCCCGTCCAATCATTCGCGGCCTTTGGACTGTACGAACGTGACTGGATATGATTTTAATGTGGCATTCCAAACAATTCTCCGTCACGTCTCGGTCACGTCCTCCCAATCCCTTGGAAAATTTGCAACCAAGTATACTGGACGGAGGTTAAATTTCAAAAGGGCAATTCTACGTATCGGTCTGGGAAAGTGGCTGAGGAGTTGACTTGAACCAGTCAAACTTCCGAAACTCACCCCCCTACAATAAACGAAACGCTCGACCGTCAGGAAGACGGTAGCGGGAGAAATCAGCAATGTCCAAGGTCAGAATATCGGTCAAATTCATTTCATCGGCTAACCAGACCAGGGAGGCGTCAGCAAGATCCATCTCGCGTTTGCCATCTTCCGTGTAACGGCGCATCCATTGCGCCATTCTTCCCAGGTGATAGGTCTCGAATGAGTGGACGAAAACGCCTTGCCGTTCTATCCATTGCAGCAATTCAAAGCGCTGGGGTGGTTTCAGAAGATAACTGGCTTCCACAACGCACGGCCAAGTAGTCAGCAACCGTACACCATGTTCAGAAACTTCATGCACCAGAGCGCGAATGCGCTGGTAATGCCGGTCATCTCGTGCAAACAAGGCGATCAGTGGACCAGCATCAATAAGAATGCTTTTCACGCAGCTTTGCCTTGAATTTTTCGGACACATTCTCTGAGGCGTGAGGATCACCCATGGGTGTGCCACTACAAATTTCATCCAGAAGTTGCAATGGGTTCTTATATCCCAATGCACGTTCCAAGGTCTCTTTGACAAAGGCCGATCTGGTCATGCCCAGCCGCTTTGCTTCGTGACTCACCTGTTCTCCCAGTACGGGATCCAACCGAACCGATATGGTCATGATACTCTCCTTGGGATGTGTCGATGAAATGAGATACCAATGGCATCAAACGAGCAACAGGTTTGCCTGCACGCGAAATGACAATCTCCTCACCTGCTGCCGCCTGGTCAACGAAACGGTCCAATTGGGTCTGGGCTTCATGAATGCTGATGGTGTACATCCATCAAACTCCAAATTGGGGGGGAGGATGGGTAAACCTCACTTACTCCGATCATGGCACAATCAGAAGAACGCGGGCACCCAAGAAGTAGCCGCGATGGTCCGGGCCGTACTCGCGGCGACCGGCGGAGCGGAGGAAGACTGGGTTGTTGGTCCCGCTGCCGCCCCGAACGACCCGGACGGAACCTGATGATGGTCCTTGTGGATCCGTCACTGATATCGATGCGAAAGATCGGTACCAATCTTGAACCCACTCCCACACGTTCCCGTGCATATCATACAATCCCCATGGGTTCGGCAATTTCTGGGCCACGGGATGAGTCCAATCGGATGAGTTGTTGTAAGACCAACCATGGTTCCCAAGAGAACTCTCACTGTCCCCAAACGAATACGCCGTTGTCGTCCCGGCTCGTGCCGCATACTCCCATTCTGCCTCCGTCGGCAAACGATACGTCCCATCATTCCGGGCATTCAACGTCGTGATGAAGGTTTGCAGATCATTCCAGGAAACAGTCTCAACCGGACAGGTGTCCCCGCAACTCGAAAAATGCGACGGACTGTTCCCCATCACCGCTCGCCACTGGCCCTGCGTGATCTCCGTCGTCTGCATGTAAAAGGCACGGCTGATCGTCACCTGATGTTGAGGAGTCGCACCGCTGTACCATGAACTCGCACTCACATCTCTCGCCGTCGCCCCCATCGTGAACGTCCCAGCCGGAATCAGCTTGAACGTCATCCCCAGGCTGTTGGTGATCTCCTGCGCCGGTCCTTCTCGAATGGTCACCGCCATTGTCGCCACGTTGGAATCATCCGTGCCGTCATTGGCCTTGAAGGTGAACGTATCCGTTCCCGTGGCTCCACTGTTCGGAGTGTAGCGATATTCACCCGTCGAGGCGTTCGTGATCGTCACCGTACCCTTCGTGCCATTCGCCACGATCCGGTATATTAAAGCATCCCCTGCATCCGCATCCGTGGCCTGCAACGTCCCAGTTCCAGCCGTATCCCGATTCACCGTCAGCGTCCCGGCCGATGCCACCGGATCATGATTATTTTTCAGGAAAGTCACTGTCACCGTGGCCAAATTGGAGTCCACACGGCCATCGTTCGCCCGGAAAGTGAAGGTATCCGTTCCCGTAGCGCCACTGTTCGGCGTATAGGTGAATGCCCCGGTGGAGGCGTTCAGATTTACCTGTCCCTTGGCCGGATTGCCCACAACCCGATATGTCAGAGGATTCCGGTCTGCGTCGGTGGCTGTCAGGCTGTCCGTGATGGCCTGGCCCGGAGTAACGCTCAATGAATCGTTTGCAGCCACCGGCGCCCGGTTAGTGAAGGCAATCACGAAGGAATCACTCACCGTTCCGCCTCGTCCATCGTTCGCCGTTACCTGGATGGTCAGGGTACTGGCATAGGCCGGAGGCGTGCCGGAGAAGGTCCGGGTGCTCGACGAGAAACGCAGCCAGCTTGGCAAGGCTGAACCGTTGGCCTGGCGCGCCGTGTAGGTCAGACGATCAGAGTCTCGATCCCGGAAGGTTGTCGATGCGAACTGGAAAGACTGGGCGCTGCCACGCCTCCAACTCTTGTCCGTAATCGCCTCGCGCACGGTTGGTATGTCATTGGCATTGGTAATATTCAAAGCAAAACCACATGAGGCCCGATTTCCCGTACCATCATTGGCAATCACCCGCAATTGCAATTTGGTGACACCTGTCGGCGGATTGCCGGAAAAGGTTCTGGTGGATGGATTGAATGACAACCACGATGGCAAGGCCAGACCGTCGGCCTGACTGGCGGTATATCTCAAAACATCCAGATCGGCATCTGTGAAGGTCAATGCATGAAACTGAAAGCTTTTGCTCCCGCTCCCAGTCCATGTCAGATCGGAAATCGGATTGGCACATCTCGGAGTTGCTGCCTCGGCATTGCCCCATGCGATCAAGGCCAGAAACGAAAGCGCACGCAGATGTTTGATCTTCACCGTTTTTCCTCCATTGGCCTTTTGAGATCCTGCCTCATCTCCAACCGCCTATGCACATTCAGCCCAAGATCTCCTTCCTCCGCCGGGAGGTTTGGTTTTTCGCCACGGCCTCTGCATGTCTGCCAGCGCGTTCTGTCCTGAAAGTTTTCGTGTTTTGTTGTTTTAAATTAATTATTTCATTAAATTTATCAAGTGGATTCTGTATTTATAGAGTAATTTACTGTCAATCAATCTCTTGAGTTAATGCATTATCTCCCCAACTCCCATCCCTGATCTTGGATACTCTTTTCCTGCTCTCAAGGAGCCATTTTCTTGAATTTCAAAATGATGGTCGGGTACCTTGGCAGCCGTCCAGCACCAGAATATCAGAAAAATATCACAGAGAGCAAGCGGTTGTATATCAATTTGTTGTGATCCCCACACACTGAACGCATTATCAGATTTTGTGATAGCGTTTATTTGCTCACGGTTGGCCACTTGCTTGAATTTTGGCAGGGTGATCGCTACACCAAGCTGGCGGGCATTGGGCTTCGACTGTTCTGACCGCCCTTGATCGATGCTGGAAGAGGCTGTAAACCAGCATAATGAACGCTAACGAAACCATTATTTGTCCGTCGTGCCAGCTTGTCGGGGCCGTCATTGATAAGCGGTATGCCGCCGTGCATAGCTCATCTGGTCCCTGAGAATGTTCGGGCGGCAGTGGCGGTCTTGGATCGTGGTCACGCTTCGGTCACGTCAGGTTCCTGAAAACGAAACGGGCGGTTGACTGGAAACACCGTCAACCGCCCGTCGTACAAGGCAAAAACAAATGGTGGGCAGTATAGGATTTGAACCTATGACCCCTACCGTGTCAAGGTAGTGCTCTCCCCCTGAGCTAACCGCCCATTCTGCTGCATGGATCTGATCAAGAGTAAGCCATTTCCGAATCCGGGTCAACCCTGTTTGTTGCTGTTTGGCGGGTGTGACCGAGGATTGTTCAGTGGGTGGATGACTCCAGCATGGTGCGGTAGCCATCCGGGGTGAGCAGGGTGTGGAGGGCATCCGGTTGGTCTGGCCGTATGCGCACCATCCATCCCTGGGTGTAGGGAGCGGAGTTGACCAGTTCCGGTGCCCCTTCCAGGGTGCGATTGATGGCGGTCACCACTCCGGAAACCGGTGCAAACAGATCCGATACCGACTTGACCGACTCCACCACACCGAATGGTTGATTCTGTTCCAGACGCGCCCCCAACCTGGGCAGTTCCACAAAGACCACGTCGCCCAGGGCATTGGCTGCATAGGCCGTGATGCCGATCTCCACCTCTTCACCCAGCGAACGCGCCCATTCGTGTTCCTGGCTGTAGTGCAAATCTCTTGGGATCTCTCCGATTTCTGACATGCTGGCAGACCTTTTGTCGGTGTGAATTGGGAGCAACGGTGGGTTGTCATTTTCCATCTGAAGTTTGAGAAAGGCAAGTCCTCATTCTTGCAAAAAGCGGCTGACCGCAAACAATGCCCCGGCCAATCCGAGAAATGCCCCCAACCCGACCAACAGCAGCAACTGGGTCCAGGGCAGAAACATCCAATGCAGGGTGATGCCGAAATCCTGGCCCAGATGACGCAGTTGATCTTGTGCCCCCCCATGCAGCAGTCCGACCAGCACCAGTGCCAGGGCTGCGCCCAGCACTCCTTGCAGCACCCCTTCGTAAACAAAGGGCGCGCGTATGAAGCCATCGTCCGCACCCAGAAAACGCATGATCTCCACCTCATCGCGGCGGGCGATGATGGTGAGCTTGATGGTGTTGGAGACGATCAGCGCCACAGCCAGCAGCAACAGAAAGGAGACGGAGTTTCCCAGAAAACGCAGCACATCCACCACACGACTCAATCGTTGCGCCCACTCCTGGTCATAAGAGACCGCATCCACCCCGTTCAGGGAGCGGATCTCCTGGGCGAGTGCAGGGATGCGGGTACGCTCCGGGCGTGTGACGTGAAATTCCAAAGAGTACGGCAACGGGTTTTCATCCAACTCATCCAGCAGAGCCGCTTCGGCACCCAGCATCTGTTTCAGGCGTTGCGCCGCCTCCTTGGGGGTGATGATGGTCACACCACTGACATCCGGTTGGTTTTGAATCGTCTTGCCCACCTGAATCAGTGATTCCCGCTCCACGTTGCGCTGCATGAAGACCGTGACCAGATTGGCCTCTTCCCAGTGACTCAAGGCGCTGTTGGCATTGACCAGGATCAGGGCAAAGGCACCATGAATGGTCAGAGCCAATGCGATGACGATGGTGGTGGTCCAGTGTGACAAGGATTTGTCACCAAACGGACGCCAGGCCCGCAGCAGCGCACGCAGATGAAAGTTCCGGGTCACCTGTGGTTCCCCGACAGGTTGACCGGTTGTGGCTGGTGAGCGACGAACGTTCATGTTTTCAGTTCCTGTGACCGCTGCGAGGGTTCAGCAGAGTGCCGTCACGCATCTCCAGGCGTGGATGACCGGTCTGATCGGCCAGATCCAGATCATGTGTGGCCACCAGTACAGTGGTTCCCTGTTGATGCAAGGTGTCGAACAGCGACAAAATGTGTCGGCCCATCTCTTTGTCCAGGTTGCCGGTCGGTTCATCGGCGATCACCACCGGAGGACGATTCACCGTGGCCCGGGCAATGGCCAGACGTTGCTGCTCTCCACCGGAGAGCGCAATCGGATTGTGATGCATCCGTTCAAGCAGGCCGACATTTTGCAAGGCTCGTCTCACCTGTCCGGCAATGCGTGTTGGATCCTGGTTGGCCACCTCCATGGCCAGGGCCACGTTGTCGAACACCGAACGGTCATACAGCAGCTTGAAATCCTGGAAAATGACCCCGATCCCCCGTCTGAGTGCAGGCAGTTGTTTGCGGGTCAATTGGGCGATGTTGCGGCCCTCCACGAACACCTCTCCTTCACTGGGCAGGGTGGCACGGTAGATCAGCCGCAATATGGAACTTTTGCCAGCTCCGGAGTGACCGGTCAAAAAATGAAACGATCCTTTGGGCAGAAAAAAAGAGACCTGTTTCAAGGCTTCGTATCCGGTTGGATAGCGCAGCGTGACTTGGTGGAATTCGATCATGGAACCGTCGGGTGGAACGTATGGAGAGTCCGTAGCGGTCGCGCCGCCAAACGTTCATGTTAACGTGTCTGAGCCGGGATCTCAAGACAGCGGGGCGTTGTGTCGGTTTTTCGGTATTGTGGATGGAAGGTGAACGGGTTGTGTTGTTTCGTTGGGGTGAATTCCGGTATAGTGCCTGCATGAAACCGTGTCAGGCCGCTTGACCGAGTGGAGTCGGGACGTGATTGTTCAATGCGAGAGTTGTCGTGCCCAGTTTGATGTGGATGACGACATTTTGCGACCTTCGGGACGCAAGCTGAAGTGTTCGCAGTGTCAGGCGGTTTTTTTTCAGCCTCCGCCCAAGGGGGGTCGTACCGCCAAAGGGAGCGAGGGGAGCAGGCCGGAAGAGGGCAAAGAGGGAGGTGAGGCCACACGCAAGGAGAGTGTTGTCCCGCCTGTGTCTTCTGCACTGCCGACTCCGACTGTGCCGCCTCCGGCCCAATCCGTTTCTGTCGTATTGACGGATGATGAGGCATTGAATGCCTTGGCCGCCTTTTCTGCGGATGATGAGACCGCGGTTGAGCGTGCGGATGGCGACGACTTGCCGTTGGGCGATGGGGAAGTGGATGACGGTCTGGACGGACTGGATGAGATCCAGGTCGATGATCTGTTCGGAGAGCAGTTGGCCGAGGCTGAGGAGGAGGAGCTTCTGCAAACGCGCCCTTCCAGGCCGGATCCCATGCGGGCACCAGATGTGCTGGATGCTGCCGAGGCCATGGATGGATTCTTTGACGATGTGGAGGAGGAGAGCGGGTTGACGGGAGGGCAATCCGGTCTGATTGCCACCTATCTGCGGGTTGAGGAGGAAGAAGACGAGGAGGAGGAAGAGCCTTTGTTGGATGGGGAGGTTTCTCCGGTGGTTGTGCCGCGTCCCATGCCCACACCTTTACCTCCGCAGGAAGCAGAAGAGGCCGAGACCACGGTGGTCAGCTCCATGAATCGTCTGGCGTTGGGCAAACCGACGAAGCGCGAGTTGGAGTTGGCCAGGTTGGCTCAGGAAGCCAAGGCTGCGGCTGCCGCAGCGGCTGCCGCACCTCCTCCGCCTCCTCCGCCTCCTCCGCCTCCGCCGCCTCCTCCGCCCCCACCTCCGGTCAAGCCGGAGCCAAAGCAAGAGACTTTCATCAGAGTGGAGCCGACAGTGGATAGTGATGAAACCTATGGCGACGATGACGAGGAGGATGTTCCAGAGCAGCCCGCTGGTCCGGGAGCGCGCAAGCTGTGGGCCATTGCGGTATTGTTGCTGCTGACACTTTGTCTGGGGGGGGTGACGCTGACCGACTGGTGGACTTATCGACGTTTTGACTGGTTCAGCGATTTTCGCATCACCGAGGCTCAAGGGGAGTGGCGTCGTTATCCACATGGATTGGTGTTGGTGGTGTCCGGTTCGTTGGTCAATACCAGCCGCATGGTGCATACCGTTCCTGGCATTCGGGTGGCGTTGTTGGATGAGATGGGGCAGGAGACGGGTGCTGTCGTGGGGTATCCCGGGCGGGTGATCGATGACAAGGTGCTTGATGAGAGCAGTGAAAATGCGCTGCGCACCATGGTTGGTTTGCAGGGCGAAGAGAAGCGGTTGAAAATGAGCCGCATGATGCCGGGCAAGGAGACACCGTTTCAACTGGTCTTTGTCAAGCCGCCTCCGGAAAGCAGTCGTTTTCGTTTGCAACTTCTGATGGCGGACAAAAAGGGTGCGGTCAAGGAGAAATCCCTGTCTGACAAAGAGGGTGCCGAGATGAAAGGTTCAGGAGGAGGCAAACCGTGAACGCGCCAGCCAGGGGCATGTGGGGGTGGATGGCCGGGCTGGTGGTGGTATGCGTGTGGTTGGCAGGCTGTTCCAAAAGCGAAGAGAAAAAAGCTCCGGCAGTTGAAAAATCGACGTTGGTGACGCAATCCCATGCCCCGGCAACCGGCGCAGCACCAGGGGCGGTCGTGCCGACCCCGCCAGCGCGGCTGCCTCAGACCGGCAAGATATTGGAAGGCCGACAGGGCGGTCCTTACACCTTTATTCAGGTCGAGGCCGATGGAGAACGTTATTGGTTGGCCACCAATCCGTTCAAGCCCAAACCCGGTGAGCAGGTGCATTGGGAGCAGGCCACTGTGCGTCAGAACTACCGCAGTACGGCGCTCAATCACACTTTTCCCATGATATTGTTTGTGGATCGGATTCGTTCCGGTTCACCTCCTGTGGCCCTTCCCCCGGGCAAGGGCAAGGCGCATGTCGTGTTGCAATCCGGCGGTTACACTTACATTCAGGTGGGTGGTCCCACAGGCAACTGGCTGGCGGTTCCGACTTCACGGGTCAAGGAGGGGGATGGTGTGGCCTGGAGTCAGGGCACTGTGATGAAAAATTTTACCAGTAAATCTCTTGGACGCACATTTGAAGAGATCCGTTTCCTGGACAAGATCAAAGTGGATTCGGTTTCATCCATCAAGTCGTCAGAGGAGCAGACCAACAAGCAGTCGCGTCAGCTTCAGCGTGCTGTTCCCAATCAGGAGTCGCGTGATCCGGCGTTGCGACGGGGTGAGGTGCACAGACCTGTTCAGAAGCCAACATCCGACCGTTCACATTCTCCTCCCCAGAAGCCGGTGCCAGCAAAGGTGCCGTCGGAGCGTCAGCGTCCAGGGCAGTAGTTTATGTTGATTCGCTCTGGTTAGGGGTCCAGGGGGGTTACCCCCCTGGTGGGGTCCAGGGGTGAAACCCCTGGGACTTTAATCTTTTAAATCTTTTAAATTATTTAAATTTTTTAAAACAAAAATATTTAATAAACATTAATGCATTAAAACATTAAAACCCTGGGGGATGAATCCCCCAGACCCCCTCTTTTTTTTCAATAATTGGATCTTCATGCTCGGCTCAGGCACCAGACAGCCTTTGATCAAGAGTCCTGCCCGGTGAATTTTTTTCTGGCCAGTTTGTACCAAAACAAGACCAGTTCATGCAACTGCGTTCCCGGAGTATCCTGCCAGCGTGAATCCGGGGTGGTGGCAAGGTGGTGGCGGGTCAACTCCTGGGCGCGGGTGATGGCTGCGGGCAGCAAGGGGGCGGTTTGGGTGTAGAGGTCGGCTGGGGGCAGGGTGGTCAACCAGTCATTGACTTGCTGGCGGATCCGGGTGGCATCGGTACAGATGGCATCAAGGGGCGCAAAATGAAGCCACAACCAAATCTCAAACACCGGATAACACCTCAGCAAACACGGACGCACGCCGGTCTGCTCCAGCAGTTTTTTTTCGTACGTTTCCCAGGTCTCACGGCACGTCACGGCTTCCATATCGTGCCACTCCAAAACACACTCGATGCGCTGAAAGGGACCGGCCTGACGCAGTTGGCTCTGGGTTGTGCGCACCAGTTGATGGGGTGCATCGAGAGCAGCCATGACCACGAGCGACTCCAACTCCAGTGCTGCCCGCATCTTTTGAAAATAAGGAAGGGTCACGGCAGGTGCCAGCAACAGGTGCCGACGGTTGCCCATGGTGCGTTTGGGGCCGGAGCGTTCCAGGGAAGTGTCGGTACGCTCCCGGATGGCATGAACGGGAGTTCGGATCAGGGTGGTTTTGGCTGGCCCGCTCACAACTCCTTGAACCTTTTCAAGGTGGGGATGGCACCGAACTGTCCTTCCAGATAGCGCCGCTGCAACGATTCCCCGGATGCAATGTCAAAATCCGACACCGGATAAAGTTCACTGCACCGGTCTCCGCTCTTTTCCATCATCCAGAACTGGTCGCGTCGAAATGCATCGGGATTCAGCAGGGCCGTATCATGGGTGGTGCTGATCAATTGCGCCCGTTGGGGATTGGTGGTGGGATCGTGGATCAGTTGAAACAGAAACTTGACCAGCAGATGGTGCAGACTGGTATCCATCTCATCCATGAACAGAATCCGACCCTGACCCAGAATGTTCATCCAGGGCCAGGCCAAAGCAAAGAGTTTCTGGGTGCCGCGTGATTCGGCCTCCCAGGGCAACAACACCGGCTTGCCCGTATCGGCCATGGCCCGTTCAAAACGGATTTCCGTGACCAGAGTTCCGGACATCTCTTTTTGCAAGGCCGCACGCACCTCCGGGGGGAGATCGTCCATGCCCAGATCCCCCACGGTGCGACTCTCCAGACGGATCCCTTCGATATCCATGTCGGCCTGATTCAGAAATTTCAATACCTTCAAACGACCGTCAGGATCCTTGCACAGCGAGGCCGAATACTCCTTGCTGATCTCCATGTGGGGACGGAACACCCGCAACCGCTTGTCAAACCAGTCAAACACCGGACGCAGTACCGCGCTGTTCAGTTGAATGGCCGTGGACAGGAACAAGGCATTCTTGCGGGTGGCATCGCGCCATACCTCCCGGTTGCCGACCAGGTATTTTTTGTGAAGATTCCATACCTCCTTGCCCGACTCCGTATCCAGATACCGTTCAAACCAACGTTGCGGACGACCGCTGGGGTAGGCGATCAGCCATTCATGGGTGACCCGTTCCCGGGTAACGGAAAAACCGTATTGATAGCGCACCTCCTCTTCGATGAAGATCATCTCGAAAGTGCTCGGAGACTGGATGTTCTTGTTGTGCATCAGAAATGGTTGCACATCGATGACATCCCCCTCCTGTCCTTTGGAAGAGTTGAGGACAAAATCCCACATGAACAAAGCCGCCCGGATCAGGTTGCTTTTGCCCGAGGCGTTCGGTCCATAGATGACGGTGGATTTCAAAAGCTTCGGCATGCGCGGCAGGCCGGTGGCAAAGGTGTTTTCCGGGTGTTCCCGATAGTTGCCACTGGCTGTCAGGTTCAGCGTCTGGCGTTCGCAAAAGGAGAGGTAGTTGGTAACGCTGAATTCGATGAGCATGCGATCATCCGCGCAGGAGAGATTGCAACCATTGAAAAAAAAGAGGGGGGCTGGGGGATTCATCCCCCAGGGTTTTGATGTTTTATGTTTTGATCTTCAAAAAATAAAAATTAATATTCTATTTTTTGAACAGAGAGTCAAAAAGAAAAATCAAAACCCTGGGGAAAGAATTCCCCAGACCCCTTCTTTTTTATTAAAAATTCAATCCGATTTTACCATGACGGGTTGGACTCCTCAAGACCATTTGATCCCATCGGCATCCGCGTCTGCCTGCATGACAGAACCCGGATGACAGCGGCCTGCCAGCAACGCTTCGGCCAGGGGATCCTGCAACTGACGCTGCATGAGCCGTTTCAGGGGGCGGGCGCCATAGTGGGGGTCGTATCCCTGTCGTGCCAGCCATTGCCGGGCTGCCGGGGTCAGTTGCAAAGTGATTCTTTGTCGCGTCAAAGCCTGCTGAATCCGCTCCAGTTGGATTTGGACAATCGATTCCATCCATTCGGGTTGCAACCTGTTGAAAAATATGATTTCATCCAACCGGTTGAGAAATTCGGGCTTGAAGGTGCGTTGCAACTCGGTCATCACCCGGTTGCGGGCCTGGGCATCTCCGGTCAACAGATGGGTTGAACCAAGATTCGAGGTCAGAATGATCACCGAATTCTTGAAATTGACCACCCGGCCTTGGGAATCGGTCAACCGTCCATCTTCCAGGATCTGCAACAATACATTGAAGACATCCGGATGGGCTTTTTCGATCTCGTCCAGCAACACCACGCCATACGGACGCCGTCGTACCGCTTCGGTCAACTGTCCGCCCTCTTCAAATCCCACATAACCCGGCGGTGCGCCGATCAACCGGGCCACCGCATGTTTTTCCATATACTCCGACATGTCCAACCGGGTCATGGCGCGATCATCGTCAAACAGAAAGCCAGCCAACGCTTTGGTCAATTCGGTCTTGCCCACGCCGGTCGGCCCCAGGAACAGAAACGATCCCATGGGACGTTGGGGATCTCCCAAACCGGCCCGTCCCCGTCGCACTGCCCGCGCCACGGCTGACAACGCCTCCTCCTGGCCCACGACCCGCGCAGCCAGGCGGCTCTCCATGGCCAACAGTTTTTCCCGTTCCCCTTCCAGCATGCGTGCCACCGGAATGCCGGTCCAACGGGCCACCACGGCAGCGATCTCCTCTTCTCCCACCTCTTCGCGCAACAGTCGTTCCGGATCGTTGGCAGCCGCAGTCTGTTCCAGGCGCTGCATCAAAGCGGGCAGAATGCCATATTTCAGTTCTCCGGCCCGGCTCAGATCTCCGCGTCGTTCGGCCTCGACCAGCTCCTGGCGTCCTTTTTCCAGCTCTTCCTGCAATTTGCGGCCTGATTCGATGTGTGCCTTTTCCTGTTGCCAGCGGGCGGTCAGGGCGGATGAGCGTTCCTTGTCATTGGCCAGATCCCGTTCCAGATCGGCCAGACGGGCGCGTGCCACCGGGTCGTTCTCTTTGGCCAGGGCGGCCCGTTCGATCTCCAGTTGCAGGATGTGCCGATCCAGCTCATCGATGGTTTGGGGTTTGGAGGTGATCTCCATGCGGATGCGGGCTGCGGCCTCATCCACCAGGTCAATCGCCTTGTCCGGCAGAAAACGGTCCATGATATACCGATCCGACAAAGTGACCGCAGCGACGATTGCCCCGTCCGTGATGCGCACCCCGTGGTGCAACTCGTACCGTTCCTTGAGGCCGCGCAAAATCGATATGGCATCTTCCAGCCCTGGTTCGCCCACCAGAACCGGTTGAAACCTGCGGGCCAGGGCTGGATCTTTTTCCACATGTTTGCGGTATTCATCCAGAGTGGTGGCACCGATGCAGTGCAGGTCGCCCCGTGCCAGGGCCGGTTTGAGGAGATTGGAGGCGTCCATGGCTCCGTCCGTGCGTCCGGCTCCCACCAACGTATGCATCTCATCGATGAACAGAACGATACGGCCATTGGCGGCACACACCTCATGCAACACCGCTTTCAATCGTTCTTCAAACTCGCCGCGATATTTGGCGCCAGCGATCAGGGCGCCCATGTCCAGCGTCACAAAGCGCACCCCTTTGAGAGAGTCCGGAACATCGCCGCGCACCACGCGCAAGGCCAATCCTTCGACAATGGCGGTTTTGCCCACACCCGCTTCGCCGATCAGGACCGGATTGTTTTTGGTTCGGCGCGACAGCACCTGAATGGCGCGTCGGATCTCGTCATCCCGGCCAATCACCGGATCCAGTTCACCCCGTTGTGCCAATTCGGTCAAGTCGCGGCCATATTTTTCCAAAGCCTGGAACGATCCTTCCGGTTCTTCCGAGGTGACCCGGCGGTTGCCGGTCAGTTCGCTCAGGGCGCGTTGTACGCTTTCCGGGTTGATGCCGTATTTCTGGAGCAGTGGGGCCAGTTCTCCTTCCGGTTCCTTGCACATGGCCAACAGGAAATGTTCTGTCGAGACATAGCTGTCGCGCAGTGTGCGTGCGGCATTGTCCGCCTCGGCCCACACCCCTTGAAGTCGACGCGAAAACAGCACCTGATCCGCACCGCTCCCTTCCACTCGGGGAAAGCGATCCACCAGTCGCGTCAGTTCGGTTTGCAACCGGCCTGCGGGTATGCCCATCTTTTCGAGAATGGGTCGGATCATTCCCTCTTTTTGTGTCAGCAATATGCTGAACAGGTGTTCCGGTTCCAGGCGTTGATGACGTTTGCTGGCAGCCAGACCAATGGCCTGTTGCAAAGCCTCCTGGGATTTGGTGGTCAGGCGTTCTTGTTGCATGGTTGGGTTTCCTTGTCGGTGCGAGGAGGGTTGACCATCAGATGGCTATGGTCAGACCAGGAAACAAGGGGGCGGTTGGCAGGGATGGGAAAAATGGTTGAAAAGGCACCATCATCATGGGTCCAGGGGGGTTACCCCCCCTGGTGGGGTCCAGGGGTGAAACCCCTGGGACTTAAATCCTTTAAATCTTTAAACAAAAATATTAACCCAGGTTTAACATGCTATAAAAAATCAATTTATATATCAATAGCTTGCGAGGCTATTTTTTGGCGAGTGGCACTACAAATTCACGATTCTTTGATTTGATGCCTCAGACGAGCATCTTTTTCACGGCACCTGGGCTTGGATTGAGACCGACAGC
>JAANAU010000079.1 GCA_011089965.1 Magnetococcales bacterium | reverse complement strand
CGAAAGGTTGGGCATGTATCATGGAGCCGGTTTCGCTGACGATGCCATGCATGAGCGCCGTAGCCAGACGGCGATGTTCGGTCTTGGAAGGGCGCAACGGCACCAATCCTTCGGCCAGATAGTGGGCAAAGATCGATGCACAAGCCCCTACCGGGCGGATGTCGGTAAAGAGCGGGGCATTGAGTCGGGCCTGGTGGTCGTGATGATCCACCACAGCCAGAACCGGAATGCCGGCATGTTCCAGCCGATCCACCAGATTGCTGGTTGTGCCCTGGTTATCGACAAAGACTGTTCCATGATAATGGTTTGCAGGAAACTCCTTGTCGGTCCATTCCGTGACGCGCACCTCCAGCAGATTGATCAGGGCGATGTTTTCCTGATGGCTGATGCGTCCGCCGTAGATCAAGTCAGTCTGGATGCCGTGTTCCATGGCAATGAGTTGATAGGCGAAACCACAAGCAATGGCATCCGGATCCGGGAAGTCCTGAAGGATGACGGCATGGCGTTCCCCTTCGCGACCGGTCAGCAAAGCTTCCAGTTGCGCGGCCTTGCTTTTTGTGGCCAGTTCTTCCATTTTTTTTGCCTCGAAAGTGTGCAAGAGATGGGGTGCGGTGATGTCATGATTGTCATGACATCTTGCCAAAAGGGCCGACGACCTGCACCATGGATCGGTCTGGATTGTGTTTCACTTTACCAAGGAGAGCCGTATGGGGAAAGTCACAGCGCGCGTCAAGCTGATTGATGGCATACAAATGGTTGGCGAGTCTGGTTCCGGTCACCCGGTGGTCATGGATGGCAGCGTTGAGGTGGGAGGACGCAACATGGGGGTGCGCCCCATGGAGTTGCTGCTGATCGGACTGGGCGGATGCGCCAGCATTGATGTCTTGACCATCCTGCGCAAAGGCAGGCATGTGGTGACCGATTGTCAGGTTGACATACAGGGGGTGCGGGCGGAAACCGATCCCAAGGTCTATCTGGAGATCACACTGCACTATGTGGTCACGGGCAAGGATATCCCTTCCAAGGCCGTGGAACGGGCCATTCAGCTCTCCGAGGAGAAATATTGTTCCGCTTCTGCCATGTTGAGCAGGACGGCGGCCATCAAATCGACCTTTGAGATCGTGGAGGCCCAGGCATGATCCGGCGTGGATGGATTTGGCTGCTGGTGGTGTGGCTGGGTCTGGTGGCAGGCCAAGGGGTGGCGGCACCGTTTGTGCCCAAGGTCGGGGAGCATTATGAGGTCATCTCCCCACCGGTTCCGGTCACCGGCTCCAAGCCTGAGGTGGTGGAGGTGTTCAATTTCAAGTGTCCCCATTGTGTCAAGCTCCATCCGGCCATGGAGGAGTGGACCAGGCGGATGCAGGAGCGGCTGGATATCCAGAGTCTGCCGATTGCCTTTTCGCAACAGTCGGATCAGCCCCTGCGCGCTTTTTATGCCGGGCAGTTCCTGGGACGGGAAAAGGAGATGAAACATGCGATCTTCAATGCCCACTTCACCGATCACATCAATATCGACTCTCCCCAGGAGCTGGCCTTCATTGCCGAAGGTCTGAAAATGGATTCGGTGGCCTTCCAGAACCATATGCAATCGTTCGGGGTGCAGAGCAAAATTGCCCAGGGGCGTATGCGTTCGCAGGCTTTCGGGGTGAGCAGTACGCCGACTCTGGTGATCAACGGGCGCTATCGGGTCACTCCCGGTCGTCACGATCAGGGGAGTCATGAGCGGCTGTTTGCCATTGTCGAAGCCTTGGCTGCGCAATGAATGTGGTGGTGGCAATCAAGCAGGTGCCGGATCCGGCCATGCCGGTGCGGGCGCGTGCCGATGGCCTGGGTGTTGAGATCGACGATGTACGCTGGCTGGCCAATCCCATGGATGACAATGCCCTGGAAGCGGCCCTGGAACTGCGTGAAGCGGGTGTGGTCCAGGTTGTGAGTGTGGTGGCGGTTGGACCGGCAGCGTGGGAGGGGAGTTTGCGTACTGCCTTGGCCATGGGTGCGGATCGGGCGATCCGGATCGATGCCCCGGATCCGGTGGATCCATTGCCTACGGCGCGCGCCCTGGCAGCCTGGTTGGCGCGGGAGGATGTGGCACTGGTTTTGACCGGACGCCAGGCCGTTGATCAGGATCAGGGACAGGTGGGGATTCTGTTGGCTGGTCTGTTGGGGTGGGGGCAGATCGCTTTTGCCACGGCTTTGGCGTATGACTACGGGTCTGGTCAGATGGGCGTGACCCGCGAGGTGGAAGGCGGACAGGAGCAGTGGTGGTTGCCTCTGCCAGGGGTGATCACGGTGGATCCGCGCATCAATACCCCGCGTTATGCCACTCTTCCGGCCATCATGCGCACCCGTTCCAAGCCGGTGGAGGTGGTTTCCGCCCATGAGCTGGGTGTGGAGTGGTCGAGCGATCTGGAGAGGTTGGCCGTGTTGCCGGCCAGAACCAGACCACCAGGGGTTCGGGTTCGGGATGTGTCTGAATTGCTGACCCAATTGCAGGCGCGCGGGTTGCTGTTGTGTCCATCCTGATCCTGATCGATGGGCAGGCGGTCGATCTTGTGGCTGGTGCGGCCCGGTTGGTGGGTGCGGCCCGACAGCTTGGTGACGACATTACTTTATTTATTGCTGGTGTGGCCACTCAAGAGCAGGCTGCGCCATTGGCTGTTCTGGAGGGGATCCGGGAGGTGATCTGGTGTGGACTTCCGGCCACCGGGGAGGGGGGGGTGCCGGTGGAGGATCTGGCCCATGGGGTGGTCTCCATGGCCGGGGAGTATACCCATATCCTGGCTGCTGCATCCACCTTTGGTGCGGAGCGGATCCCGCGTATTGCCAGTCAACTGGGTGTGGCACCGGTTACCGGAGTGGTGGAGATCCGGGCTGCGGATACCTTTGTCCGTCCCATCCATGCGGGTGCTCTGTTGAGTCTGGTCCGTCTGCATGCTTCTCCGGTTTTGCTGACCGTGCAGCCATGGGCCTTTGCTCCGGTGGCAACCGGTGATTCGGCGGTGACGGTGGGGCGCGAGGTCGTTCTGCCCCGGTTGGGGTTGTCTGTGTGGGGTGGTCGGATGGCTGTTTCCAGGCAGGGAGGCAATGGGGATCTGGATACGGCGCGGGTGGTG
>JAANAU010000016.1 GCA_011089965.1 Magnetococcales bacterium | reverse complement strand
TGGGCCATGTTCAACAAGGGTGCCACACTTGGCGAACTTGGCATGTCCCAGGCAGCCATCGAATCCTATGACAGGCTCATTCAGAAATTTCAGGATCATGACGAACCGACCATCGCAGAGCTGGTGGCCAGGGCCATGTTCTACAAGGGCGTCGCTCTTTACAAGCTTGGCATGCCGCAGCCAGCCATTGAACAATATGACATGCTTATTCAAAAGTTCGAGGATCGCAACGAACCGACCATCGCAAAATGGGTTGCCAAGGCCAAAGGCAATAAACAGGACATTCTTTAAAATTTATTTATTTAATAACTTTACGAAACGTATCTCAAAAGCTTTTTCCAATCCTTGGAGTTGCCAAGCAGCCCAGAAGTTCAAAACCACCTTGAGTTGTACCGAATTTCGCCAAAGGTTGTCTGGTGATTCTGATATAATTCGTAAAGAGTCCTTACACCTGCATCAGGGGGCTAGGGGTGAAATTTATTGGACTTTATTTTTTTAATAAACCATTAAAACCCTGGGGGATGAATCCCCCAGACCCCCTCTTTTCTTTCAATCATTGGATATTCATGCCCGGCTCAGGAATCACCCAACAGCCTCTCAGGCTGTGACCGCCAGACTGGCCATGCGTTGCAACTGCTCGGTAAGAATCGGTTCGGCCACCACTTCGCGCACCATCTCCTCTTGGGTGGTATCCGGTTTGTGCGGGTTGGAACCGGCCTCCATGCCAAACAGATTTTCCAGCAAAATCCGCGTCAAAACATTGCGCATCTTGGATTCGGCAATGCCGGTGGCACTGTTGGCCAAGGCCAACCCCTCATTGGAAAAATCCAAACGATAATCCGCTCCGAATCCGGGCGCTGACCCGTCACGCGCAACGGAAACCTCGGCACGGTTGGCAGATGCGGGAACAACGGCAGCAGGAGATGTGACGATCATCATGGCTCAAGATCCTTGGCGCACGAGTTGAATAGGTGTTATTTATTCCAAAGAGAGAGCAAAGGCGCTTGCCATATCTATCGGTTGAAGCCGATGAGACATAACCGGTTTGTAGCGGGTGAAAAATGAATCCGTTGAATCTGCTGGACAACCTCAACGAACCACAACAACAGGCCGTGCTGGCCACGGATACGGCCTTGATGGTGCTGGCCGGGGCCGGATCCGGGAAAACCCGGGTGTTGACACGCCGTCTGGCCCGCTTGATCCATCAGGGCGAGGCCGGGGTGGGGGAGATCATGGCTGTGACCTTCACCAACAAGGCCGCTTTGGAAATGCGCACCCGCATCACCGAACTGTTGCGCATGGATGAATCGGTGGCCCGACGCATGTGGATCGGCACCTTTCACGGCATGGGGGCACGATTCCTGCGCACCCATGCCGAGGTGTTGGGATTCGATCCCAACTTTGTCATTCTCGACTCGGGCGACCAGCAACGACTGATCAAACGACTGAGCGAACAGATGGGATTTGTCGATCCCTATTGGACCTACAAGCGTCTGGCCTCCTCGATTGGACGCTGGAAGGATGACGGTCTGGGACCGGAAGATCTGGCCACCACCCGTCTGCGTTCCTCCCGTGAGCTGCAACGCCTCAGCGATTTCTATGCCGCCTATCAGGATGAGTTGCGCCGCATGAATGCCATGGATTTTGGCGATCTGCTCTCCAACTGCCTGAAACTCTGGGATCGCGCTCCCGAACTGCTGACCGGATATCAGCGTCGGTTTCGTCACCTGTTGGTGGATGAGTATCAGGATGCCAACAAGGTGCAATACGACTGGATGCGTCGGCTGGCTGTGGATGGTGCGTTGTGCGTGGTGGGGGATGACGATCAACTGATCTATAGCTGGCGCGGTGCCCGTTTGGACAATATCTTGAAATTCGAGGAGGATTTCCCGAATGCCCGCGTGATCCGGCTGGAGCAGAACTATCGCTCGTCCGGCAACATCCTGCGGGCCTCCGGTGGTTTGATCGATCACAATATCGGACGCAAGGGCAAGACCTTGTGGACCTCCGGACAGGAAGGCGCCCTGCTGGAACTGTATGTGGCCGAGGATGGCGAAGATGAGGCCCGTTATGTGACCCGGGAGATCATGCGCCTGGTTCCGGGCCAATCATTTCACGATATGGCGGTTCTGGTGCGCACCTCCAGTCAAACCCGACTGTTTGAGCAGGCGTTTCATGAATTCGGCATACCGTATCGTGTGAGCGGTGGTTTGCGTTTCATGGATCGGGCGGAAATCAAGGATGCGGTCAGTTATTTGCGTCTGGCCCATTCCATGCGGGATGATCTGGCGTTTGATCGCATCATCAATGTCCCGAGTCGCAAACTGGGGCCAAAGGCATTGGAGGAGATCCAGAGGGCTGCTGCCGGTGGTTCCTTGATGGACGGGGCACGGCGTGTGTTGGAGACCAGGGGGTTGGGTCCGGCGGCTTTGGGGCAGTTGCAGAAATTTGTTGATCTGGTGGATCGGGCGCATGCATTGTTGGAAGTGGCTCATCCGGTTGAGGTTTTGGATCGACTGTTGGAGGAGTCGGGTTACATGGAGGCGTTGGAGTTGGAGGAACGACGCGCCGATATGCGGGAGAATCTGCGGGAGTTGCGGGTGTTTTTGTCCCAGGTGGATGATCTGGGGGCTTTTCTGGAACGGGCTGCGTTGGAGGCCGATCCTCCCGGCACCGAACAACGGGAGGATGGGGTCAGTCGGGTGGTGATTTCCACCTTGCATGCTGCCAAGGGTTTGGAGTTTCCGGTGGTATTTCTGGTGGGTTTGGAGGAGGGGTTATTGCCCCATAAAATGGCGGTGGATGAAGGGGGTCAGGCGGCTGTGGAAGAGGAGCGGCGTTTGACTTATGTGGGCATGACCCGGGCCAGGGAACGATTGTTTTTGAGTCACGCCCGGGTACGACGCATGTTTCAGCGGTTGGAGCCGGTGATTGTTTCTCGTTTTCTCAAAGAGATTCCCACCGGGACCATTCGCAAGCGTGAAACCGTGATCACGGCGCGGCGCGGGGTAGGGATTCCGAGGCCAAGACGGAGGTTTTGATCAAAACAGGAGTTCAAGACAACCTATCAGGGGTCCAGGGGGGTTACCCCCCTGGTGGGGTCCAGGGGCAACGCCCCTGGGACTTTAATTTTTTAATCTTTTAATCTTTTAAACAAAAAATATTTAAAATTTGTTTTTTTTCTAAACATTGAAAACATGAAAACATTAAAACCCTGGGGGATGAATCCCCCAGACCCCCTCTTTTTTTCAATAGTTTTATGCATCACTCAATTTCAGGGAGGATGAGATCCATGGTCCGCATCATTGGAGCAGGGTTGGCTGGATCCGAGGCTGCCTGGCAACTGGCCCAGCGCGGGGTGACGGTCCAACTGTATGAAATGCGTCCGCACCGCTTTTCCCCTGCCCATACCACAGACCTGTGCGCCGAACTGGTCTGCTCAAACTCCCTGCGCGCCGATGACTGGCAACACAATGCCGTGGGCCTGCTGCACCAGGAGATGCGCCAACTCGACAGCCTGATTCTGGCCGCAGCAGATGCCAACCGCACCCCCGCAGGAGGCGCATTGGCCGCAGATCGCACCGGCTTTGCCCAATGGATCACCAACCGTCTGACCCGCCACCCCAACATCACCCTGATCCGTGAAGAGATCACCAGCATCCCGGAATCAGGCTGCACCCTGATCGCCACCGGCCCCTTGACCTCGGATGGCCTGGCCGCCCAACTCGCCCCGCTGGTGGGTACGGATCAGCTCTATTTCTATGACTCCCTGGCCCCGATTGTCACCCTGGAATCGATTGATTTCAATCAAGCCTTTCGTCAATCCCGCTACAACAAAGGGGGAGATGATTATATCAATTGCCCACTGACCGCCGAACAGTACCACACCTTCATCGCCGCCTTGCTCCAGGCCGAACAGGTGCCCTGTCGCCCGTTTGAAAAACCCATCTTCTTCGAGGGGTGCCTGCCCATCGAAGTGATGGCAGCACGCGGAGTGGACACCTTGCGTTTCGGACCCATGAAACCTGTCGGACTGAACAATCCACATCAAAACAACACCACCCCCCATGCCGTGGTGCAACTGCGACAGGACAACACCCTGGGCACCTTGTGGAATCTGGTGGGATTCCAAACCAAATTGACCTGGCCAGAACAGAAACGGATCTTCCGTACCATTCCCGGCCTGGAACAGGCGGAATTTGCCCGACTGGGGGCCATTCATCGCAACACCTATATCAATGGCCCCAAGGTTCTGGATGACCATTTGCGCATCAAAAACCGACCGGAGATCTTCATGGCCGGTCAGATCACAGGCGTGGAAGGATATGTGGAGTCAGCAGCCTGTGGTTTGCTGGCCGGCCTGTTTGCCGCCCACCAGATCCAACACGGCTCACTGCCGCCCACCCCCCCGGCAGAAACCGCCCACGGCGCCTTGCTGCGCCACGTCACCGCCGGCAACCCGGACGCTTTCCAACCCATGAACATCACCTTCGGCCTGCTGCCACCCCTCACCGACCGATGCCGCAAAATCGACCGCAAACCGCTGATGGCCAAACGGGCACTGCATGCTTTGGAAACGTGGAAAAATACATGACCCTACCAAAACGTATCAAAAACTCCATCCTGATCGCACGCCACAATGTGGCCCAGCCAATATGCCTTGCCGTACCGACGCATCCGCATCCGATGCTCCATCTCGACACCCTCCTGGAAAAAGTGAACCGGTGGGGGTATCGTGCATCATGCAGCCAAAGCCGGGAACCCTGTGGAGAAATTGGCGGTTACTCCCCTGTTCGTTTTTTCGGCACTCGGGTACGGATCCAATGCCGCCATACCCGAGCGCCATTTCATCAAAATCACGCGAGATCGAAGCGATCCGCGTTCATGACCTTGGTCCAGGCCGCCACAAAGTCGTGAACGAACTTCTCCTGGTTGTCGTCCTGGGCGTAGACCTCGGCATAAGCGCGCAGAATTGAATTGGACCCGAAAACAAGATCCGCCCGCGTAGCCGTCCACTTGACCGCTCCGGTCTTACGGTCATAAATCTCATACAGGTTCTTGCCCGCAGGCTTCCATGCATAGGCCATGTCTGTGAGGTTGACAAAAAAGTCAGTGGTTAATGCGCCAACACGGTCTGTGAACACGCCATGCCGCGTGGCACCGTGATTGATGTTCAACACCCGCATGCCACCTGCCAGGACGGTCATTTCATGCGCGGTCAAACGCATCAACTGGGCACGGTCCAGGAGCAACTCCTCGGCACTGACCACATAATCCTTCTTCATCCAGTTGCGGAATCCGTCCGCCAAAGGCTCCAATACCGCAAACGATGGCACATCCGTCTGTTCCTGGCTGGCATCGCCACGTCCAGGCGCGAAGGGAACAATCACCTCGAAACCTGCCGCCCTGGCCGCCTGTTCAACGCCGAGGTTGCCAGCCAACACGATCACATCCGCCACGCTGGCCCCGGTTTCGGCAGCGATTTTTTCCAGCACGGTCAGAACCTTCGACAGCCGCATCGGTTCATTGCCTTCCCAATCTTTCTGCGGGGCAAGACGAATACGCGCGCCGTTGGCTCCGCCACGATAGTCCGATCCGCGAAAAGTACGGGCGCTGTCCCAGGCAGTCGTCACCATTTCCTGGATGCTCAGACCACTGGCCGCAATGCGCGCCTTCACGGCAGATACGTCGTAATCCTTGCGGCCCGCGGGAATCGGATCTTGCCAGATCAAATCCTCTTGCGGCGCATCCGGGCCGATGTATCGGGATCTTGGCCCCATGTCGCGGTGAGTCAGCTTGAACCAGGCACGCGCAAAGACTTCCGAAAAGCAGGCGGGATCCTTGTGGAACCGTTCCGCAATCTTGCGGAATTCCGGATCAAATTTCAGCGCCATGTCCGCGTCGGTCATGATCGGCTTGCACCGAATCGACGGATCCTCGACATCAGGCGGCATATCCTCTTCCTTGATATTTACCGGTTCCCACTGCCAGGCTCCGGCAGGCGACTTTTGCAACCACCAGTCATAGCCGAAAAGCAAATTGAAATATCCATTGTCCCACCGGGTGGGATGGGTGGTCCAGGCCCCTTCGATGCCGCTGGTCACGCTATCCCGGCCAATCCCCCGACTGGTGTGGTTCATCCAGCCCAACCCCTGTTCTTCAAGTGCGGCCCCTTCCGGCGCTGGTCCCAGGTTGGCCGCGCTTCCGTTACCGTGCGCCTTGCCGACGGTGTGACCACCCGCAGTCAAGGCGACGGTCTCCTCGTCGTTCATTGCCATGCGGCCAAACGTCACGCGCATGTCGCGGGCGGTCTTCAGCGGATCGGGTTTGCCGTCCACGCCCTCCGGGTTGACGTAGATCAGACCCATCATCACGGCAGCCAGAGGATTTTCCAGATCGCGCTCGCCGGAATAACGGCTTCCATCGCCGCCACTGGGAGCCAGCCACTCCCTTTCGGAACCCCAATAAATATCCTTCTCCGGATGCCAGATATCTTCACGACCAAAGACAAAGCCGAACGTCTTGAGTCCCATGGAGTCGTAGGCCATGGTTCCGGCCAGGATGATCAGATCGGCCCAACTGATCTTGTTGCCGTACTTCTTCTTGATCGGCCACAGCAGACGACGCGCTTTGTCCAGGTTGGCATTGTCGGGCCAGGAATTCAGAGGTGCAAAACGCTGATTGCCCGTTCCCGCCCCTCCACGTCCATCGGCAATGCGGTAGGTGCCTGCGGCATGCCATGCCATCCGGATCATCAGACCGCCATAGTGCCCCCAATCCGCCGGCCACCACCCCTGACTGTCGGTCATGAGGGCGTTCAGATCCTTCTTGAGAGCCTGGATGTCGAGCGTCTTGACCACCTCACGATAGTTGAAACCCGGTCCCATCGGGTTGGTCTTGGTATCGTGCTGATGCAGGATGTCGAGATTCAACGCCTTGGGCCACCACGCCATGGACGTCAGACCTGCATTCGTGTTCCCACCATGCATCACGGGACATTGACCGGTCGTCGGCTTGTCGATTTCAGACATGCTTTTCTCCTGTTTGTTGTGGATAATGATTATGCATCCATAAAATATTTTATAAATAGAGTCGTCCATCAAGGTCAATACAAGGCACCACAAAAAAATATTGAGGCATGGCGCATTCGTCCAAAGTTGTTTTCATGTTTAAAAAATAATTTATAAGTGTTTTTGTTTCAAGGATTTAAAGGATTAAAGTCCCAGGGGCCTTGCCCCTGGACCCCACCAGGGGGGTAACCCCCCTGGACCCCTGATCATGGCGTCTTCACTCCCGACAGATACACCTCTCAGGCATCCGCCAACGTCCGGAAGGGTTGGATGCAATCCTTTTCCTGGTCCAGTTGGACATCCCGGCTGAATCGTTTGACCTGACGCCGGATCATCGCGAACTCACGCTGTTGTACGATCTGATCAAAAGGCCCTGATCTTCAGAACGACCTCCCCAAAACCCTCTCTTGCAAAGCATCGCGGATTTCGGTCAGGATGGCGCGGATGTCATAGGTGTATTCCCACTGGGGAAAATCCTGACGGAAGCGGTTGACGCTGCTGATCCACCAGATGTGATCGCCGATGCGGTTTTGTTCCTGATAGTTCCAGCACATGGGGCGTCCGGTCAGCTCTTCGCACAGGGAAATGGCTTCGAGCATGGAACAGTTGGAGTGACGTGAGCCGCCAATATTGTAGACCGCTGCCACTTTCGGCGTCTGAAAAAAATGCCAAAATGCGTTGACCAGATCATAAGCATGGATGTTGTCGCGCACCTGTTTGCCTTTGTAACCCAACACCGTGTAGGGCGTCCCGGTGACGGCGCACTGCATCAGATAGGACAAAAACCCATGCAAGGGGGCACCAGAGTGACCGGGACCGGTGAGACAACCGCCGCGAAAACTGCCGGTGCGCAGTCCGAAATAGCGTCCATACTCCTGCACCAGCAGATCCCCGGCCACCTTGGAGACCCCGAACAGGCTGTGGGTGCAATGATCGATGGAGAGGGTTTCATCAATGCCATCTGCGGCCCAGGGATGGGCAGGATCCAGCTCCCAGCGGCTGGGCAACTCAATCAGGGGGAGCCGGTTGGGTTGATCACCATAGACCTTGTTGGTGCTACAGTGAATGAACACCGCCTGCGGTGCGTGGTGACGCATGGCCTCCAGCAGGTTCAGGGTGCCATTGGCGTTGATGGTGAAATCCACGGTCGGATCCAGTGCTGCCCAATCGTGGGAGGGTTGGGCAGCGGCATGGACGATCAGTTGAATATCCGCGCCATACCGGGCAAAAAGCTGCGGAATGGCAACCGTGTCGCGGATGTCCAGGGCGTGATGGCAATATCCTGGAATCTGCTGTTCCAGCTGCTGCCGCGCCCAATCCGTGCAGGCCCGGGCACCAAAAAAGGTGCGGCGCATATTGTTGTCGATGCCGTGTACGGTCAACCCCTTGGCCGACAGGAAACGAACCGTCTCCGCACCAATCAATCCAGCAGATCCGGTGACAATGGCAATGCTCATGCTGGATCGCTTACCTGGAAGCCACCGGGATGTAGATGACAGAAGCCGGAGCCGCATGCACCACAGGTGCGGCATACAACACGGTGGGCACGGTATAGCTGACCGTTACCGGAGCCACCCGGGCCAATGTGACCGGAGCCATGGCAGCCGAAGCCACCGGTTGCACCACGGTCGGATAGGCATACACCGGATGCGTGGCATGCAGTTGGTGTTCTGTGGCCGAACCGATGATCAGACCGGCAAACGCCGCACCCACGGCAGCAGCCACAGCCCCCCCATCGGCAACCGCCGGGGTCGGGGTGATCGTGGTCAAAGAGAAGGCCAGGGTTGCAGCCAAGGTCAGTTGACGGATACGGAAGCTGACATGCATCAATGGATACTCCTTCTTATATAATGACAGAGCGGTGCTTCAGACCACATTCAATTTGCCTGAAACAACAGGTTACATTAAACCAAACCCATGGATTCACGCAAGGGAGCATCATCAGGACTCCTTCTTGAAATCAATCCACCTGATCCGGGGTGATGACATGGCATGCCGCGCGAGCTGCCAGACGAACGGACCTGCCATCACGGGTCCAGGGGTGAAACCCCTGGGACTTTAATCTTTTAAATCCTTTCAAACAAAAAATATTTACAAGTTATTTTTTTTAACCATGGAACCATGAAAATATTGAAACCCTGGGGGATGAATCCCCCAGACCACCTCTTTTTTTTCAATCATTGGATACCTGGAAATGGCTCAGGAATCACCAAACAGCCTCTCCTGACGAACGTCAAATGACACCCCCCTGAATTGGAGTGCTTGACCAAACGTGAAAAAAAACGGATAATGACTGGTTCATTCCAAACCAATTCATGTCCAAAAAGGATGCAGCACCGTGAAAAGACCCTTTCAGCCCAGCAAAATCCGCCGCAATCGCACCCATGGATTTCGTGCGCGCATGGCTACTCACGATGGACGCGCCGTGCTCTCCCGTCGCCGCGCCAAGGGACGTCGCAAACTGATTCCATGACCTCAACCCCACGCGCGGATTTTCGGTTTCCAAAGTCAGCCCGGCTGCGGAATGCGCGGGAGTTCCAACTGGTTTCGTCCCGTGGACGACGCGGATCCTCGGCTTTTTTTGTGGTCTTGACGTTCCAGACCGCACAATCCGCAGTGCGACTTGGTGTGACGGTCAGCAAAAAGGTCGGCAATGCCGTACAACGCAACCGTGTGAAACGGGTCATACGGGAGACCTTCCGAGTGCATCAAGGCAGGCTCACCCCGGGACTGGATTGTGTGGTCATTGCCAAACCTCTGGCCGGGCAGACGGTCAACGAAGCCTTGAGTTGCAATCTGCGTGATCTGCTTGCCCGGCATTTCCGCCGTGCGGATGGGAGTGATTCATGCGTCATCTCCTGCTCGGCATCATCCGTTTGTATCAATGGGTGATTGCGCCTTTGTTGCCGATGAGTTGCCGTTTTTATCCGAGTTGTTCCCACTATGCTGCCGAAGCCATTACCCGGCATGGGGCTTGGAAAGGAGGGTGGCTCATGTTGCGACGGTTGAGCCGATGTCACCCGTGGCATCCGGGTGGTCTGGATCCGGTCCCGTGAAGATCATTTTTTATTTTTCAATCCCCTATCACACACACACTCTTTAGGATATCTGCCATGGACCAGCGCAATCTCCTGGCCATCACCTTGTCGTTCGTCCTGCTGGTGGTCTATCAGACCATCTCCGAAATCTATTTCGCCCCACCACCAACCGCTGTGGAGCAATCCGTCCAGGAAAATGCCACCCCTGAACAGAAAACAACTCAGGAGCAAACCCCGGCCCAACCCCCACCCCCCCAGCATGCCCAGGCTCGCATCCAGGACAGTGACAACCCAAAGGAACAACAGTTCGAGTTCACCAATAACGTGCTGCACGGCCAGATCTCCAATCTGGGCGCCACCATCAGCCAGGTGAAACTGTTGAAACATTTTGATCAGTTGCCTCCAGCGGGCAAACCGATTGAATTCATGTCCGCCTCTGGCCCCAATCTTTTCTTTGAGGAGAGCGGATTTTTGGGCGAAGTGGGGGTGGAACTGCCCAACCGCAAAACCCTGTGGAACCGGGTCGGCAGCGGTCCCATCGGACCGAATGCCCCTCTGACCCTGGTATGGGATAACGGCAAAGGTTTGAAATTTGAGAAAAAATTCATATTTCAACCCGGTTCCTACCTGATCCAGACCACAGACCGCGTGGTCAATGCCACAGACAAACCCCTCACCCTGTTTCACTTTTCGCATTTTGCCCGCATCGAGCCAAAACTCACGGAACAGCAGGCCATGGCTGTTTCGGATTTTGAAGGCCCCATGGGATATCTGGACAACATGCGCGTGCAACATCCCTATGAAGAGCTGAAAAAACAGGATCAGCGCATCAATGCCCAGGAGGGATGGGCCGGTTACAGCGACAAATATTTCCTGGCCGCCGTGGTGCCGGATCAGACCGGCATGAAGAAATTCTATTTCGATTACGACGAACCCACCCACCGCATCGGCATGGTGTCCGCCAAACAGGAACTGGCTGCCGGCGCCTCTCTGGAACGCTCCACCCAACTGTATATCGGACCCAAAGAGGTGCGCACCCTGGAAGCAAGCGCTTTCAAACTGGAACGGGCCATGGATTATGGCTGGTTTCATTTCCTGGCTGTGCCGCTTGTGGAGATTTTGTTGTTTTTCAATGACTTTCTCCACAACTACGGCATGGCGATCATCATGCTGACCGTGATCATCAAACTGCTTTTCTTCCCGCTGGCCACCAAGAGCTACCGCTCGATGAATGCCATGAAGAAGCTTGCACCCAAAATGGAGGAGTTGAAAAAGCTCTATGCCCATGACAAGGCCATGCTGCAACAGGAAACCATGCGCATGTACCAGGAAAACAAGGTCAACCCGCTGGGCGGGTGTTTGCCGATAGTGGTGCAGATTCCGGTCTTTTTTGCGTTGTACAAGGTGTTGTTCCTGTCGGTGGAGATGCGTCAGGCCCCCTGGATTTTGTGGATCGATGATCTGTCGGTGATGGATCCCTATTATGTGTTGCCACTTTTGATGGGGGCGACCATGTTCATCCAGACCAAAATGAACCCGGCTCCGGCAGATCCGGTACAGGCCAAGGTGATGCTGTTTCTGCCGGTGATCTTTACGGTGATGTTTCTTTCATTTCCGGCAGGTTTGGTGCTTTATTGGCTGGTCAACAATGTGCTGTCGATTGCCCAGCAGGGTTACATCATGAAAATGGAGTCCAAATAAGGTCATGATCGTGCGTGGTGCGGAGTTGGACGGGACGCCGATTGCTGCCCTGGCCACTCCCCCCGGCACCTCGGCGCTGGCGGTGATCCGGGTGAGCGGAGATGATGCGCTGCAACGTGTACTCCCCATGTTGCAGCGTCCGGATGGTCAGGCCGTCCAAAGGGAGAGCTTCACTCCGCGCCTCTTGCGACGTTTGAATCTGCTGGCCGAGGGGGAGGTGCTGGATCAGGCCATGGTGGTTTTTTTTCCAGCACCCCACTCTTATACGGGTGAAGAGGTGGTGGAGTTGCAACTGCACGGCTCACCTGTGGTGGCACACGCCGTATTGGAACAGTTGCGTCAATGCGGCTTCCGTCCGGCCCAACCCGGGGAATTCACCCGACGCGCCTTTTTGAACAACAAAATGGATCTGACCCAGGCCGAAGCCGTGGCTGCCTTGATCCACTCGGCAACACCACGTGCTGCCCGCGAGGCGGTGCGTCAGTTGGACGGAACCTTATCCATGCGCATTGGTCAGGCGCGCCACGGGGTGTTGGAGATTCTGGCGCATCTGGAGGCTGGACTGGATTTTGCGGATGAGGATATTGCTCCCTGGTCGGATGGGGGATTGTTGCGGGCGGTCAGCACGGTTTTGACCGATCTGGGGGGGTTGTTGCGCAGTGCCCAACAGGGAATCCGGTTGCAGGATGGATTTCATTGGGTGATCGCCGGGCGTCCCAATGTGGGCAAGTCGAGTCTGTTCAACCGGATGTTGGGTCGCAAACGGGCGTTGGTGGCTCCTCATCCTGGAACCACCCGCGATTGCATTGAGAGCCAGGTGGAATTGGCTGGCATGCCGGTGATTTTGACCGATACCGCTGGATTGCGTGTGACGGATGAACCGGTGGAGGCCGAAGGGATTGCGGTGACACGCGCACAGTTGACGCAGGCCGACGGTATTCTTTTGGTCATGGATGCCCAACAGGGGCTGACTGCTGCCGATCAGGAGTTGTTGACCGGGATGCCGGACGGGTTGGTGATTGCGGTTTGGAACAAGATCGATCTGGGGATTGGGGAGTTGCCTGTACTGACCGGG
Organism: Magnetococcales bacterium; assembly: GCA_011089965.1. Classification (GTDB taxonomy): domain Bacteria; phylum Pseudomonadota; class Magnetococcia; order Magnetococcales; family Magnetaquicoccaceae; genus Magnetaquiglobus. The sequence goes on along the minus strand of JAANAU010000016.1, from coordinate 67,223 downwards.
GTGGAAGCGGTACAGGTATCGGCTGTGACGGGTATGGGTTTTGAGGGGTTGGAGCGGTTGATGGTGGCGCGGATGATGCCGGTTTCGTTGGAGGGGGCAGGTGCTCTGGTGATGGCGGTGCGTCAGAAGGAGGCGTTGGAGCGGGCTGTGCATGCGTTGGCAGAGTGTGAAGCGTGGATGGTGCATGGCAAACCTGCGGAAGCTGTTGCATTACCGGTACGTGCAGCGTTGGCGGCGTTGGGAGAGTTGAGTGGTGAGGTGACGCACGACGAGTTGCTGGATCGTATTTTTGCCACGTTTTGCATTGGCAAATAGCAAGGGGCGGAATGGATTGCAATCATGAGAGAATACCCATGATCAGGGGTCCAGGGGGGTTACCCCCCTGGTGGGGTCCAGGGGTGAAACCCCTGGGACTTTAATCTTTTAAATCTTTTAAATCTTTTAACAAAAATATTAATAAATTATTTTTTAACATGAAAACATGAAAACATTAAAACCCTGGGAGATGAATCCCCCAGACCCCCTCTTTTTTTCAATCGTTGGATACCTGTATTCAATAAATCACACTTCTGTTTTCCTGGAATCATTCCTTCTCCACCCTTGAACTTCCCGGGCACAAAGACTATCTATTGCATAGTCCCCTTCATCGATTTCAGACAGGAGAGTGGCTTATGAACCATCTGCGATTTCTGCTGTTGATGACGCTGTTGACCGGTCTGTTCCTCGGAATCGGTCAGGTCATGGGCGGACGGGAAGGGATGATGGTGGCATTGCTGCTGGCTGCCGGGATGAATTTCTGGGCCTGGTGGAACTCGGATCAGGCCATTCTCTCCATGTACAACGCCATTGAGGTGGGACCAGGCCAGGCTCCGGAGTTGTATGGCATCGTGCAGGAGTTGGCACGTCGAGGCAATCTGCCCATGCCCCGTGTCTATATCATCGACGATCCCTCTCCCAATGCCTTTGCCACTGGACGTGATCCGGAGCATGCCGCCGTTGCAGCCACCACCGGGATTCTGCACATCCTGACACGGGAGGAGCTGGCCGGAGTGATGGCCCATGAACTGGCCCATGTCCAGCATCGCGACATCCTGATCGGCACGGTCACCGCCACATTGGCCGGGGCCATCACCACGGTCGCCAACTTTGCCGGACTCTTCTCCTCCTCCCGATCTGATGAAGAGGGGGATTCCGGACGGGGTTTCATCGGTGAAATCGTGATGCTGATCGTTGCCCCCATGGCTGCCATGTTGATTCAGATGGCGGTATCACGGGCACGGGAATACGATGCGGATGAAGGGGGTGCCCATTTGTGCGGCAATCCTTTATGGCTGGCATCTGCCCTGCACAAACTGGATCGAGGCAGTCGGCAGATCCCATTGCAGGGGGCTGCGGACCATCCGGCCACGGCCCACCTGTTCATCGTCTCCCCGCTTGCCGGAGGTTTGGTGGCGGGACTCTTTTCCACCCATCCGCCCATGGCGGAACGGATCACCCGTTTGCAAAGGATGGTTCACTCCCGATGATTCAGATCGCCCCTTCGATTCTCTCTGCCGATTTTGCCCGTTTGGGTGAGGAGATCCGCGCCGTGGAGCAGGCAGGTGCGGATCTGATCCATGTGGATGTGATGGATGGTCATTTCGTGCCCAACCTGACCATTGGTCCTCTGGTGGTTCAGGCCATTGCCAGGGTTGCCACCAGGCCTCTGGATGTTCATTTGATGATCTCCCCGGTGGATGTTTATGTTCCGGCCTATATTCAGGCCGGAGCAGCCATTCTTACGGTTCATGCCGAGGCCACGTTGCATTTGGACCGCACCTTGAATCTGGTGCGTGAGTCAGGGTGTCGGGTGGGTGTGGCGCTCAATCCGGCCACACCGTTGTGCAATCTGTCCAATGTTCTGCATCTGGTGGACATGGTGGTGGTGATGAGCGTCAATCCTGGTTTCGGGGGTCAATCGTTCATTCCCCAGGCATTGAACAAGATCCGTTCCTTGCGGCGCATGATCGACGAACGGGGATTGAACGTGCATATCGAGGTGGATGGGGGCATCAAACCGGACAATATCGGAGCCGCAGCCAAGGCTGGTGCGAATCTCTTCGTGGCCGGTTCCGCGGTCTTTTCCCAGCCCGATTATGCGCATGTGATCCGGACGTTACGCGCCAATGCCAGCGCATGAGCACAAAGGATTGAAAAAAAAGAGGGGGTCTGGGGGATTCATCCCCCAGGGTTTTAATGTTTTATGTTTTAAACATAAAAAATTATTAAATATTTTATGTTTAAAAAAAATAAAAGATTAAAGTCCCAGGGGCTTTGCCCCTGGACCCCACCAGGGGGGTAACCCCCCTGGACCCCTAATGTTGACGTATCACTCTTGGATACCATGGGAATCAAACCATCTCTTGCACGTCGCCTGGCAGTCGAGGCCGTCATGCGGGTGACACGCGACGGATTGGCCTTGATGCTGGATGAACACCAGCTGACCGAACTGGACCCACGAGACCGCGCCCTGACTCTGGAAATCACTGCCGGAACCATACGCCATTTGACCCTGCTCGATGCCGTGCTGAAATCATGTCTGACCCGCCCACTCCCCAAAGGACGACACTTTTTGCACGCAGTCCTGCGCACGGCACTCTATCAGGCCATGTTCTTGCGCATTCCAACCCGTGCCGCCATCCACCAGGCCGTGGAACTGGTCAAAAACTCACCCGAACACCCCAAAGCCGGATTCGTCAATGCCCTGTTGCGCCAGGCCGTGAATCGCAACCCGGAAGAACTGCTGACAACCATCACCGACCCCATCTCCCAACTGGCCCTGCGCCACTCCCACCCGGAATGGATGGTCAATCGCTGGTGTCAGGAACACGGATTCGAAACCACAACCCAACGATTGATCGCCAATAACACCCCTCCACCCCTGACACTGCGCATCAACAGTCTCAAAACCGACCGCAACTCCCTGTTGACCGCGCTGACCCCCCATGCCCAACCCCACCCCCATACCCCACACGGCATCATGATCTCCAAAACCGGAACCGTGGAGAACCTGCCTGGCTACCAGGAAGGATGGTTTGCAGTCCAGGATGCCGCTGCCCAATGGCCTGCCTGGCTGCTCACCCCCCAACCCGGAGAAGAAATTCTCGACCTGTGCGCAGCTCCAGGAGGCAAAAGCGCCCAACTGGCCGATCTCACCCACAATCAGGCCAATATCCTGGCAGTCGATCTCCATGCCGGACGCCTGCAACGACTGCAAACCAATCTGCACCGTCTGGGGGCAACGCGCGTCACCACACTCCACGGCGATGCCACCCGGGAAACAGTGCTGGGAGAACGACAGTTTCACAAAATCCTGGCCGATCTGCCCTGCACAGGCACCGGGGTGATCCGACGCCATCCGGAAATCAAATGGCGACGCCAACCCGCAGACCCAACCCGCATGGCCGCATTGCAACAACTCATGCTCGACAATGTCGCCCGCCACCTGCTGCCGGGAGGCACCCTGGTCTATGCGGTCTGCTCTGTGGAGCCGGAAGAAGGGGTGGAACAGATCAACCGCTTTCTGCACCACCACCCGAACTGGCAACGCCTGCCGATCCCACCCTCCACACCGTTCATGCCGGACAACGCCATCACACCCTGCGGAGATTGTCGTTTCGATCCGGGCATGCACGCCATGGATGGATTCTTCATCAGCCGTTTGCAACGACTCACATGACCCATGCGCCATTGATCCGCACCCTGCTGATCAGCCTCTGTCTGGCCTGGTTGGGTTGGGGAATCTGGTGGATGAGCGCAGAAAGCGCCCCCATACGCCAACTGGAATACTGGATGCATGACGGACTTTTCTGGTTGCGGGGTGCCACTCCGGTTTCGGGTCAGGTAGTGATCGTGGCCATCGACGAAGCCTCCAGCACCGAACTGGGCCATGCCTGGCCCTGGCCCAGATCCCTGCATGCACGCCTGATCAAAACCCTGAACCTAGCCGGCGCACGCCTCATCTTCTTTGACGTAATTTTTGCCAAACCCGCCAAGGATCCCACCGAAGACCAACAACTGGCTGCGGCCATGCAGGAATCGGTTCCCGTGATCCTGGCAAGCGGCATCGCCCAAACCCATCGCCCAACCCATGTGGAAGCCTCCTGGCTGGAACCAACCCCCCTGTTGCGCCATGCCGCCCATGCCACCGGAGCAGCCATCTTTCTGCCGGATGGAGACGGGGTGATCCGCACCTATCCGGATCAGATGGAAGGACGCATCTCCCTTGGACAGCTGTTTGCATCGCTCATCTCTCCCAACCCATCCCGGGTCAGCAGCCTGATCGACTATCACGGTCCAATGGGCACCCTGCCTGCGGTCTCCTATTACCAGGCCCTGAACTGGCATACCGATCTGCCCAAAGGATATTTCCAGAACAAGGTGGTTCTGGTGGGTCACATGAACAATATCCCCGTGGCCCTGGGCAGTGGCACGGACAGCTTTCCAACCCCGTTTTTCCGGTTCGATGGCCAACGCATGCACGGCGTCGAAATCCATGGCCACCTCTTCGAGACCATCCTGAACCCGAATCCGCTGCGCAACTGGTCCCCCGGACCCTGGATCGTGCCAGTGCTGTGGATCTGGCTGGTCACGCTGCGCGGAGAGTGGGCCGCCAACCACCCTGGCCTGGTTTTGATCCTGTTTGTCGGTTTTTTGATGATGGTCAGTGCGGGAATTTATACGCTGTTTGTCCAATATCGCATCCTGTGTACCGTGGGCTTTCCGATCACCCTGCTGACCCTGGGGACCATGGGCTGGAGCCTGCATGGCCATGTCACCACGCTGCGCAAGAAAAAGGTATTGAAAAAAATTTTTGGAAATTACATCGCACCCGCACTGGTGGAACGACTGCTGCGCCAACCAGAGCTGGTCCGACTGGGCGGAGAGGTCAAAGAGATCTCGGTGCTGTTTTCCGACATTCGAGGGTTTACGGGTCTCTCCGAAGCATTGCCTGGCCCTGAGGCGCTGGTGACCTTCCTGAACCACTATCTGAATGCCATGACCGCACCGGTCCTGACCCATCAGGGCATGATCGACAAATATATCGGAGATGCCATCATGGCGCTGTTCGGCGCACCTCTGGACGATCCCCATCACGCCCGGTCCGCCTGTCTGGCCGCCCTGGCCATGGTGGAGGCGCTCCCTGCGGTGAATCACCATTTCCTCACCTCCTGGCCATCGGCAACCTCCGGCATTCAGATCGGCATCGGCATCCACACCGGCGAGGTGGTGGTGGGCAACATGGGATCCAGACAGCGTTTCGACTATACCGTCATCGGCGACAACGTGAATCTGGCCTCGCGACTGGAAGGATTGACCAAAGAGTACGGGGTGCACATCATCATCAGTGCCACCACCCGTGAGCAGCTCGATGCCCGGTTCATCTGTCGGGAGTTGGACATGGTGCGGGTCAAAGGGAAAAATCAACCGGTCAAGATCTATCAATTGATCACCTGCGGTACAGCCTCCGGGGAGTTCTCCTGGCTGGAGTCGCACTACGCCCGGGCCGTGACCGCCTATCGCGCCGGGGATTGGGAGCACGCAGCAGGGATTCTGGAACAGATCCTCCAACGCGCTCCCGAAGATGGACCAACCCGCCTCTTGCACACCCGTTGCAACCGGTTGCTGGCACACCCACCCGAAACCTGGGACGGGGTCTGGACCATGACCGCCAAATAATCAATAATGCAGTGAAAATTTCACATGCACGAAACGGTCATCCAGTGACAAACCCGGCAGATTCTGACGGTCATTCAACAGATTGAACCAGAAAAAATCCAGCCCGTACCTCTGTGATGGATCCTCCCAGGAGAGCTTGAGATTGACCCGATCATGGCCATCCAACGCACCGACAGACGGGTAATGGCTGCGCGCTTTGGTCACATGTTCGTGCCAGAGAACTGCCCGAAAACGGTCAGGATCCACATACGTCACCTTGCTTTGGATATACTGTCGGGACATCAGATCCAATGCAAACGGATCCTGCTCGTACTCCACCTGTCCGGCCCACAGGTGGGAAACCTGAAATCCAATGCGCGGATGCGGGATGTAGTTGACCGCGTTGAGCAACAGACCCAAACGGCCAACACCCACGATATCTTGCAGCCCGACATGAGAAAAATGAAACAGATCACCGCTCCACTCCCGCTCCCAACGCAGTGACAGATCCCGATACCGGGTGTCCAAACCGAGCGTGGTCGGCTCAAACGGAATCAAACCCGCCACATCCAGGTTTTCCAATGGACCGATCCCCTCCCGCAAGGCCATGCCATCCATCTCCAACTGACCACTCTCGGCCAGAATGCCCGCAACCGGCACATCCCGAGGAAACCGGTTCTCCTGCCAGGCCAGTCGCCAGGTATCCTGACGGTTCGGGGTGTACACCAACCCAAGGCGCGGTTGCCAACGCAACGCATCATCGCTCTGCCAATTCACGGCAGGAGCCAAACTGGCAGCCAAAGGATTCATGGTCAGATCAGGGGTCAAGCGGTTGCGTTGCCATGCCATGCCCAACTCTGCCAGCCACTCGGGACTCCACTGCCAGCGGTCACGCACATGCAGGTTCAACCCCACCTGATGCAGCACTGTCTGGACCTCCACCTGTCCAGGTCCAGGCAAGGCCAACAGTTGCGCCTGATCGGCAGCAGTCAGGGAACGGGTGAGAAAATCCATCCCGTAGGCCAGTTGATGGGCACCCAGAGTCAAAAGATGTTTCAGCTGCACACCCTGCTCTTCCAGGTCAAACCGGGAGTGGTGGGCCGTGTCACGCCGATTGCCGGTGAAAAACCACAAACGATTGAGCTGGGCACCATAACGGTCAAACGGATCCAGAAAACCGGTTCCCAGCTCCACCGACTCCTGAGAGCGGTGATAACCCCGGAACAACAGATGCGACAATGGATCCAAACGCCGATGACCACCCAGCTCCCATTGGACATGACGGGTGGTTTTCTCCAGTCCAGGAGTGAACACTATATACGGCAACGCCAATTTGCCGGAATATTGATCTTCATTCAGCTCCCCGCGATTGAGGATCGCCCGCAGATAGAGATCGTTGGCATAGTCCGGATGCAGCCCCAGCAACAGAACCAGATCATGACCATCATAACGTCCATTCTCCTTCAACCCGATGGGCGAGGGGTTGGCACCCGGATAATAGCTCTGGTCACTGCGCCGGATCTGCACCAGATACTCCAGACCAGAAGCCACCTCCAATCCACCGCTCGCCTTCAACGTCTCCACGTTGGCCATGCCATCGGCCTCATGCCCGAGTTGCAAGGATGTGGTCAGATAATGGTTCTGTTGCCGGATCAGCGGGGCATGCCGGTTGGGATCCACCATGGCAGAAGGATCCATCAAAATCCCCTGGGCAAATTCGCTCTGCCCGCTGATCGGATTGCTCAGATTGGCATGGACAGTGCCAAGAAAAAAATGGCTGTCCGGATCATACGGATCCACATGCAAGACATCCTGGGCCTTCTTGTAACTCCAATAATCCAGACCCAAAGCCCGCAAGGCAGCACCCACATTGGACAACCCCTGCCGGGTCACCTGAATCAGATCCAGACTGCCTCGCTTGCGCCTGGGCAACAACGGTTCAGCCTGCCTGGCCGCCTGCAATGCCAAATAAGGTTCGTTGCGATCATTGTGGATCATGGCGCGCAGCAGATGCGGAGTCGGATCATTGGGATCGAGCCGGATGGCGGTTTCCAACGCGCCGAACGCCGCCTCCAACTGACCGGACTGGTAAAAGGCCACAGCCAGATACAGATGATTTTCCCCACTGTCGGGTTGCACGATCACCGCTTCCTGCAAACGCTGCAACGCCTCTTTGATCCTGCCCTGTTTCAGGAGCACGATCCCGTCACCCGGCAAGGCGGTGATCTGACTTTGCAACGTTCGGGCAGCCACGAACAGTTGATGGGCCAAAGGCAACTGACGGGTCTGACTGGCCAGCAGACCGTAATGATAATAGAATTCCGGACGTTGCACCCTCTGCTCCAGGAGTGCGGCAAAGGTGCGATGGCTGTCCGCATACTCCCCCATGCGGCGTTGCAACGCTCCCAGGGCAATGGCCAGGTCCGGATCAAAAGGTGCCCATTGCCGACCTTTCAACAGCAGTTGCAAAGCCTCTGCATCGCCTTGGTCCGCATGCACCAGATAACCGGCCCGATCCAACAGGGTCAGAGGATGATCCGGAAGCTGCTCCAGCATGGCAGCGGTCAGCTGATCGGCAGCCGCCAGATCCCCTTTCAGGAGGTACAGATCCTTGAGCAGCGTGGCAATCATCGGGTCGCGGGGATGACGCTCTCTGGCCGACTCTCCCAGTTGACGGGCAGCCGTCAGATCGCCAACCACCATCCGGGTGTGCATCTCCGTGGCAGCCAGAACCGCTGCGTCCGGCCACTGCTGACGCGCCTTCCGTATGTGCAGCAAGGCGACTTCCAGACGGTTGTCATGGGTCAGCGCCACCCCTTCCAGAGCCTGTCCCAGCGGCGTGTTCCGTTGCGTGTCCGGCAGAGCGGTCAACGCGCTCATGGCGTTCTGCCAGGCTCCCAAACGCATCTGGTGGGCAATCGTGGCCAGTTGGGGGTCAGCCCGGGCATCCACCTGCAAAAACCGGATCGACTCCGGCACGAAATAGAGCCATTGACTCCGCTCCTCCGAACGGACGAGCCGGATCAATACAGGTGCCTGGCCCTGCCTGGCCTCTGCCCCCTGACCCGCTTCCACCAGCACGAATCCAACACTGTTTTCAAGTCGGATCTGTCCATGCTGAACCGTCACATGGGTGGCTCCGTCTGCTGCCACGGATAAAAACCATTTGGTCCCCTGAATCGAAGCCGTGGCCACCGGCGTCTGAATGCGCAAAGGAGGGGGTGGACCCTTGGGATGGGTGTTCCACACCTCACCCTTGAACAGTTTCAACAGCGGGTTGTTGTTGCGGCTCTCCGGCGCAAGGCCGATCTGTACGGTGGAGTTCTGATTGATCTTGATCTGGGACTGATCGCTGAACAGAATCGCTGCCCGACCATCGTCTGCCGTGGTGATGATATCCCCCCGGATCAACTCCTGTTGTACCAGCAGCGGGATCTGTTTCCCCTCTTGGGCCAGTTGCAGATCCACCGCACCCCGCACCTCTACCGCCACCCCCTCGGAGGTGTCAGCACGAGGCAACGGCGCGGCAGCCCAGACCGGAGTCAATAATATAATCAATAATAATGGCACCAACCAAGGCATGGCCAATTCCCGAACAGCTCCTTCTGGATAAAAAGTATAAATATAATAATAACTATAACAAACATCTAAACTAAAGACCTCAACCGTTCCAACCATCCGCGAAAGTGCGGGCACTGCTGTTCCATGACTTCCAGAGTGACCTGTTCAGCTGCCAGCGGACCATGACGTGTTTTCTTGTATTTCGGACGAAGAATCCTCTCAAGCCGCATGGATGGTCTGCTCTCATATTCACCATTGATATGTTCCGGGTTTTGAAATTGATGGTAAATGTCTGTCAATTCCGACTGTTGAGAACGCCACCCGGGTTCGGTTGCACACAAAGCGGCCACATCGGAAAAGAGCAGTCCTTCAAATTCGTGGGGTTGAATATGAGGAATGAACCGGTGAGGTTGGCAACCAACCTGCTCGACAATGGCCTGTGACAATGCGGTTTCCAGACGATGAACTTTTTGGTAGAGACCGGTCATGCTTCTGACTTCTGCATAGGCAGGAAAGTCAGTATCCAAAGCATACAGATCCAGAAACGTGGCAAGAGTTGGGGCATTGGTTTCTTTGAGCGTATTGCTGACATAAAATTTCAGTCGCTCAAAACTGACCGCCCCACCTTTGCTGTTTTGAGATGTTTTCAATAATCGCGGTTCCAGATAAATCATGGAGGGCCAAAAAGCCGGTGCAACCAACTGCTTGATGAATTTCTCTTCCGTTTGTCCCTCGGCAAAGACCACCACACGCACCATTTCAGGGTCTCCCGCCAAGAATGTTCCGTTTCCAAAGCTCTCCCAAGGCGTACTCCTGCAACCATCCGACGAGTTCCTCATGGCCGAGACGTCGAAAAGTGGAAGCCCCGTTTTCCTGGTCCACGACGACCACATCTTCAGGTTCCAATTCGTTGACCAACTCCACAGATTGCGTGGAAACAATCAGTTGTCTGTTTTCCGCCACCTGCTTGAAAATGTCCGCGAGTACCGAAATGGCATAGGGGTGCAGACCCAATTCCGGTTCATCGATCAGGATGGTATGAGGCAACAATGCGACCGGTTGCAAAAACAGTGTCGCCAAACAGATGAAACGCAAAGTGCCATCTGAAAGCACATGCGCTTTGAAAGGGGTATCGGATTGCCCCTGTTGGGTCCATTCCAATTCCACGGTCTCCGGATTCCCTCGTCGATGGACAAAATCCCCAAAAAAGGGGGCGACCAACCGTATGGTTGAGACAATGGATTGGTAGGCGTGGACATGCTGATCATGCAACATGCGCAGATAGGCCGCCAGATTGGCCGCATCCCCCTTCAGACACAGATTGTCATGGGTCGGATGGCGTTGTTTGACCTTGGCTTTTTCACTGGTATCATGGAAATGATACACATGCCAGTTTTTGACCGCAGCTCTTACATAAGGAGAATATCCATCCTGGGCATCTTCCAATTTCGATTCCACATGACCACTCCCAAGAAGAACGGGAGACGGCGTCGTGGAATAGAAAAACCCTTTGAATCTGCTGGTTTCTTGTCGAAATATCAGTCTGTTGTCTAATGTTGGCACCAGATCGAAATCGTAACTGTTATGGCCAAAATGGAACTCGGCACGCAACTGGTCCGTCGTTTCGCGCCCAAAGTGCAACAAGGCATCCGGACCCCCTTGTTGTTGCACAAACAGCTGCAACCGTTGCTCGTACATCTCTTTGAGCAAACGAAACACACCGATCAAATTGCTCTTGCCTGCACCATTGGCTCCGATCATCACGTTCAGATTGTTGATCTCAAAGTCTTTGAGTTCCCGGATGGATTTGAAGCCAGAGATCGAGAGTTTGTCCACAAAAGACATGATTCAGATCCCCATTGATCCTGTAAGATTTCAATTCAACACACACAGCCCGCCGAATACCAAAACAACAGCCGCAACAGAGCTTGCAGAGGTGTGACAATCCGTCATTCTAGATGGTTTTCGGAGAGTTGGCCAGAAGCCAGGAGAGGTCGCCCGAACGGGCAATAAAAAAGGGTGGTGCAAATCACCTGCATTTGCACCACCCTGACTGTATGATCTGGTCAACACCACACCAAAGAAAAAAATTGATCCGGGCCGCCAGACATTGAATCTACTTAGTATTGATAGATGTTCACTTTTTTGGTGCTGGTGGTTTCGGAGTCGCAGATCCCGGTGCTCCCGGTGCTCCCGGTGCTCCCGGTGCTCCCGGTGCTCCCGGTGCTCCCGGTGCTCCTGATGCCGGTTTATTCTCTGCTTCAGCAAGAACTTTTTCAGCTATTGCCAAGTTTTCACAGGCTGTGATTAATTTCGTTTTCTCACTTCCGGTCGCGCTCTCCACGGCCTCAAAGCATTTCATGAGGACTTTTTTACTCGCCTGCTTCTTGACAGCCGTTGCCAGGGTTTGGGCAGCAATTCCGGTGGAAAAGACTTTACCCATCTCAAAATCGGTAGATGCGCTGGATACAGCAGTCTTGCCCTCGAACGATCCAAACACGGAATAGGCATCTCCTAATTTTTTATCATTTCCTCCATTAGGATCATCTTTATCTGACTTGCCAGTCAACAAAACGACATCATCAAATCGCGCAGGCTTGGTTGAATCATCATTCTTGTTATTTTTCGCAACAGCCACTGGCACATAGGCTGCATCAATCGTCTTCACGCCGATATTGATGCTTGGGGTTTGCTCGGTCGCATTCGCCGTATTGACATCAACCCCAAACACCACTTTGGAAGTGTACACCAAAGGGGCCTGCGGTATTGTATTGGCACATCCAACAAGGGACAATCCGATCACTGGCATTGTCAAAAATAAAATCTTGCTTTTCATGGACATTTCTTCCTTCTTGTCTGATGGGAAACGATACAAATTTCACCTAGAGAATGATTCATTGCACACAACTGCTTCTGGATCGCGTCCAACTGACGCTCATCTTCCACAAATGTGATCACTTTACATGATTCCATATCTTGCACATAGATACGTTTTTCATCCAAGGCGCCAACCACAAATTCATTTCCGGAAACAAACACTCCAAAACCTTGGCGCGCCAAGGCCAATGCATGAAAGTCAGAAGGAATCGTTTTGACAAACCAGACAGAATACTCCTCCACAACATCATTATCTTTATACACTTTGACCTGCGCGCATGCAGCAAGATAAAAAAACAACATAAAAACCATGATAAATTTAACAAAAGCATATCGTTTGCGCATGTCGAGTTCTTTCAGGCAAGACGACCATGACAGAAAATACTACCAAGAACAGGATGAGCAGTTACCATTTTAATAGGATGTTAATGAATTCGGTTTGATCATGTCAAGTTGAATCCAACACAGGTAAAAAAATTATGAACAGAAGACACCATGATTGATTCATTTCGGCATTATTCATGAAGCGCAGGGCTTGTTGTTTCCATAACACAAACAAAATCAAATAATTATAAAATTTATTTTATAACCATGGAGAGAAGAATCCACAACCCCCTCTTGCCAAACATCCTCTTGGTTGGCACTCAATAGCCGCAACCCTTGCTGGTCTCACGGACCAACTCGGCACCGAACGGCTCCAGGATCTCGACAAAGGCCTCCAGATGACAAGGAAAGCGCGTTTTGATGAACGCGGCCTGACGCTCCAAAACCCATTTGGCCACCGCCAAACGAGACAACTCCGGACTGGCCTTGCTCAAGGCGCGCAAAGTCCGATCCAAAGCCTGAGACAAACGGGACAAAGCATCCACCCGTGCCAATGGGGCCAGATCACTGCCTGCCACCGCCTCCACAGCCTCACGATGCAGCTTCAAATAGAGATCCAGCAGATGACTGACCAACTGCTCGCGCTGCGCTCCTGCCAACGAACCCACCACCTGCTCCATGCGCGTCTCTGCCAGGGAAGCGGAACTCTGCGGCGGCCATGCTTGACGTGCTGGCATTTTTTTGGTAAATTGGCTTGTCACGTCTTCATCATTTTGATCGTACTCTGAAGCCATCATGACCGATCCAGGGGGAAATGGAGTGGTTAAAGTGCCTGCTTGTTGCGCAAATCATTGATGATCCTACAGAAAATTACGACATATAAAAACATGAAAGGCTGCAACGAAACGGTCTGTCCTTCCAGCAGGAATTGCAACGCTTTGACAATAAACCCCGTTACTTGAGCGGGAATCTTTGTTATGTTGAATGACAGACGGCAGGCAGTCGGACCCGTAATCAAAACCGCGTCTTGATCGTAATGGCGACTCGACACCACAAGGTGAAGCAATCATGGCAACCAGTGAACATGGCAAAAAAATCGGCATCATGGGTGCCGGCAAGGATGGATGCGAAATCCTGGAACTCTTTTCCCACAACAAAAGCGTGGAAATCCTCTTCGTGGCCGATCCGGACTCTGCTGCACCGGGCATGGCCATGGCCAAAAAACTGGGCATCAAAACCCTCACCAAACCCGAGGTTGCCCTGAAGAATTTCAAACCCGATCTGGTGGTCGACTGTTCCGGTTCACCGGATACCACCCGTGTGATCCATGATGCCGTGGGGCACACCGGGGTGATTCCAGGTGCTGTCATGGTGATGCTCTACAAGGTGTTCAGCGAGCAGCGCGGTCAGGCCAACCATCAGGTCTTTGCCGATCTGGCCAGCGTGCGTCAGGAGATCGACCGCAACACCCGGGATGTCTCCAAAACCTTGCACGGCATCGAAAAAATCTCCAATGAACTGGAGGTTCTGGCCATCAATGCCGGCATTCAAGCCTCCCGCGCCGGTGAATTCGGCAAGGGGTTCGCCGTGGTGGCCGGGGAAGTGAAAAGCACGGCACGGGTGGCCCGGGATCTGGCCGGTGACATCGACCGGGTGATCAGCGAAATCTCCGCCATGTCCAAACGCATCGATCAATCCTTGAAAAAGGTGTTATGAAACAAAATCAAAACGCCCCGTTTCCGCCGTTTCATCCGGCACGGGGCGTTTGTTTTCAGGCCACGCACGAGAGGATCGAATAGATCTGTCGTTCGGTCAGAGCGTGATCCCGTGCCAGTTGCCGCACACCGTCACCTGCATCATAGCGTCGCACAATCTCCCGATTGCGACGACGACGCAACAGTTCGGCAGCCCGCACCACGGTCAGGGTTTCGCCGCCAAAATGGTGCGACAGACGCCGCGCCTGTTCATACCCCAACAAAGTCACCAGTTTGTGTTGCACCCGCAGCTTGCGCGGCACGAAAATGCGCGTCCCCCCACAGGCATCCACCAGTTGCAACGCCCCCTCCCGACCGATCACCTCGGCGATCTCAGCCAATGAGTCGGGCAGTTCCTCCTTCAAAATCAACTCCAAGCCGTTGTCATTCATCCTGTTGTCTCCACGCTGTTGACGTTGTCTCCCATCCGGGGGAGCCTGTGATGCAAAAGATCCAATTTGACCTCATACCAGAACAGATCCTGTTCCACCCGATTCACCCCAACCTCTTGCAAACGGGCATCCGGCCAGCCGCGCAATGCTTCGCGATTGACATCCTCGCGAATGCGCAACGCCTCGGTTGCCCCCAGCTCTTTGATCCGGTCCAGCACCTGATCCCAACTGCCGCGCCCCTGTGGTTTGAGCCTGCTGGAGCGGCGGAATCCCAAGGCTCCGCATGCCAACTCCACCCCGCGCCGTTTGGCAAACAGACTCTCCTTGTGGGTTTCGGCAAAGGCTGAAAGTCCGCGGGCCAGACGGGCCAGACGGGCACGACGGGGTGCGGCAAAGGCCAGGGCGCTCTGTTTGATCTTATCAATGCTGGCATGCATATCTGCCTCAATGGCATGGAGGCTGCGTTGCAGTTGGGCGATCTCCCCCAAAACTTGATTGGCAGCGTGCAGATCTGCCACGGTCATGGATGGTTGCGATTGTTTGCGTTTACGTGCGGCCATGCTCTCCTCTCCACCTGGTCAGTTCGGTTTTCAATAATTGCACTCCTCCGCATACTCGAATTTAATTTCCAGTTTGTCAAGCGAAAAGAAATAAAAAATACCCTTGCACGGCATTATGGATTATTTATAATCATGCACAGCCCTTGAATAAATTAATTATTGAAATTTAAATTATTAATATCCAGTTCGGTATTTCATACAAAGGAGTCTCTCATGCATCGCAAGCAACCCATTCCAGGTTTCAATCAGCGTTTGATGCGCATCATTGGTCAGGAAGCTCCGTTTGTGTGGGCAGCACGTTTCGGCATTGCCAAGGCCACCATGTATGGTTTGTTGCGCAACGCCTCGCCCACCACGGCCACGTTGATGAAAATCGCTCAAAAAAGTGACGTTTCCATCTCCTGGTTATTGACCGGGGAGGGGGCGGAGCGGGTGGTCTCTTTTCGTACCGGGAGGGTTGATGAGGGTTCGGAACGTCATTTCCAGGCACCCGAGGGGTTACAGCCACGGTCATGGATGGGTGAGATTGAGGGGTATGTCGGGTTATCCGTGCGTGGGGATGGGATGGAGCCTTTGTTGCGGGATGGGGATTGGGTATGGTTTGATCGCACGATCAATCGATTTGCTGGAGATGGGATTTATATCGTACACAGTGACGGATTCATGCTGCCCAAGAGATTTCAAAACACCTTGGATGGTTTGGTACAGATCGGTCATGACAATCCGGCTTACAAAAACAGGCGCGTGGCTCTGTCCGAGTTGGATCATGTGGAGATTGCGGGACGGGTTGTTTGGATCGGGCGACGGATTTGAGATACACCAACCTGGAGAGGAGGACAACATCAGGGGTCCAGGGGGGTTACCCCCCTGGTAGGGTCCAGGGGTGAAACCCCTGGGACTTTGTATCTTTTATCATTTATCTTTTATCTTTTAAACATAAACTATTTTATAATTTTTTATTTTAAAATCTTCAAACATTAAAACCCTGGGGGATGAATCCCCCAGACCCCCCTCTTTTTTTTCAATAATAAAACATCTCACTTTTTCGGAACAATAAAAATAATTTCGTCTGGATAAACCAATCCCAGATCACGCCGCGCCACACCTTCGACTGCTGCCGGATCTTTTTCCAACAACCGGATCTCCTCCTTCAACTCCTGAATGCGTCCCTCCACCTCGTTGACCTCGGTACGCACCACCATCAACTCCTTTTCGGTCTGACGCCAACGGACCAACCCCTGATTGCCAAACCATAACAGATACTGCGCCCAACCATTGGCGATCAACAAGGCCAATCCCAAAAAGACCCCCTTGGAGGTTCCCTGACTCATGTCGTACACTCCACCATTTCCATGCACCCTCAACCCCGGGATGAACCACCCATGACCAACTCAACTGCCACCGCATTCTTGCGGTTTGCCATCGATTGCCAAGTGTTGCGCTTTGGCACGTTTCAAACCAAGGCTGGCCGCACCAGCCCCTATTTTTTCAATGCCGGACTGTTCCACGACGGGGAACGACTCTCCCGCCTGGGCAGTTTCTATGCCGCCACATTGATGCAGAGCCAAATCCCGTTCGATATGCTGTTCGGACCGGCGTACAAAGGGATCACCCTGGCAGCCACAACTGCCGTGGCCCTGAGCCGGGACCACAACCGCACCATCCCGTTTGCCTACAATCGCAAGGAGACCAAGGATCATGGAGAAGGCGGCACCCTGATCGGTGCTCCGCTGCAAGGAAGAGTCATGATCATCGATGATGTGATCAGTGCGGGCACCTCGATCCGGGAATCGGTCACCCTGATTCAGGCCGCCCGGGCACAACTGGCCGGCGTGGTGATCGCCCTGGATCGCCAGGAACGGGGTCTCGGCTCAACCAGCGCCACCCAGGAGATCCAAACCACCTATCAGGTGCCAGTCATTGCCATTGCCGGGTTGCAGGATCTGATCGATCTGCTGGCCAACCAACCGGAACACACCAACCACCTGCACGCCATTCAGGCCTATCGCACCCAGTGGGGGGTGTGACACCTTCCCCCCTCCTTGCGAGGATCAACGACAACTGCGCAAGGCTGCCACAGCCTTGCCGCTGCCCTTGAGAGGCACCGCATATTCAAAGGTTTTGGTGCCATTGGAGAAGCTGACCCGCATCTCGCCACGTTTCTGGATCTGCCCCAACAGCTCCTGGGTGTCTTCCAGGTATTGCCAACGCCAATAACTGTCCTTGGCATCGGCATCCGGCACAAAAGGAATGCTGCGCGGCTTGCCGTTGTCAAAGCCGATCAACACCTTGTCACGCGCCAAACCCATTTTTTCCCGCTCTGTGAACAACTCACCATAATACTCTTCAGAGGGGAACAATGCCAGAATCGCTTGATGATCCCGTTCGTTTTTGGCCAACAGGATCTCCAGTTTGCAAGCCCCTTCGACCTTGCGCACCGTAAATCGGCCACTCTTGTACACTTCCTTGTAGGACGACCCTTCCGCATCCGGAATCGCCCAGGATAGAGTCAGCAGCAATGCCGCCGCGAACAGTCGCGAAACCCCCATGCCATCGACCTCCTTTGACCCGCTTTGGAATGCCCTGGCCACGCGCCACGAGCCTTGTTGGTGTCCGGTGCGTAGGCTGTTGGTCTGCATGATCAGACGCGCCCGGACATCATCCGCGCCGTTCTCCCTCACTGGGCACTGGCGGTGATCGGTTTATCATGCTAGAAAGATCCATTTTTCACAAGGTCCGGCTCGGTAAAAAATCAAAAAAGGAATCCATTATGGCTGCACACCTCGTCTCATCGTTGCAAGAACGCATCCTGGTCCTGGACGGGGCCATGGGGACCATGATCCAAGGTTACGGATTGCACGAAGCCGATTTTCGCGGCCAACGCTTCGCCCACCACCCCAAAGAGCTGAAAGGCAACAACGATCTGCTCTGCCTGACCCGGCCCGATGTCATCCACGCCATCCATACCGCCTATCTGGAGGCCGGAGCCGATCTGATCGAAACCAACTCCTTCAATGCCAATGCCATCTCCCTGGGCGACTACGGCATGGAGGATCTGACCTATGAAATCAATCTGGCCGCTGCCCGTTTGGCCCGTCGTGCCGTTGATCAGGTTTCAGCCCAAACCCCGGAGCGCCCGCGTTATGCCATCGGCATTCTGGGTCCAACCAATCGTACGGCCTCGATCTCTCCGGATGTCAACCAACCCGGCATGCGCAACGTCACCTTTGAAGAGCTGGTGGCCGTGTACGATACGGCGTTGCGCGGCCTGGTGGACGGGGGCGTGGATGCGTTGATGGTGGAAACCGTATTCGATGCCTTGAACTGCAAAGCCGCCCTGTTTGCCATACTGACCTTCAATGCAAGCCGTGCTGATCCGCTGCCGATCATGATCTCCGGAACCATTTCGGATCGTTCGGGCCGGCTGTTGTCGGGTCAGACCATGGAAGGATTCGTCCATGCCACCTCCCACGCCAATCCGGTCAGCATCGGTTTGAACTGCGCATTGGGTGCCGAACAGTTGCGTCCCCATCTGGTCAATCTGGCGCGGACCTCCTCAGCCTTGATCTCCATCCATCCCAATGCCGGCCTGCCGAACGAACTGGGGGGCTATGACGAAACCCCGGAGGCCATGGCCGCCGTGCTGCGCGGCTTTGCCCAGGCCGGACTGGTGAATATCGTCGGCGGGTGTTGCGGCACCACACCTGCATTCATCCGTGCCATCGACGCTGCCGTGGCCGGTCTGCCCCCCCGGATCGCTCCGGAGCAGAGCCGCCGGTGTCGGCTCTCCGGGCTGGAGCCTCTGGAGATCGGTGCCAGGGAGAGTTTGTTCATCAATGTGGGCGAGCGGACCAATGTGGCCGGTTCCCGCAAGTTTGCCCGCATGATCCGCGAAGGCAACGATGATGCTGCCGTCGAGGTGGCCCGTCAGCAGGTGGAGGATGGCGCCCAGATCATCGATGTCAACATGGATGACCCCATGCTGGATGCCCCGGAAGCCATGCGTCGTTTTCTCAACCGCATGGCCGCCGAGCCGGACATCAGCCGGGTGCCGGTGATGATCGACTCCTCGCGCTGGGAGGTGATCGAGGCAGGATTGCAGTGTCTGCAAGGACGGGGCATTGTCAACTCCCTGAGCCTCAAAGAGGGAGAAGAGGCGTTTCTGCATCAGGCGCGCCTGACCAAACGTTATGGGGCTGCCGTGGTGGTGATGGCCTTTGACGAGGTGGGGCAGGCCGACACCCTGGAGCGTCGCATCTCCATCTGTCAGCGCGCCCATGACCTGTTGACCGGACAGGCCGGATTCCGACCCGAAGAGATCATCTTTGATCCCAACATCTTTGCCGTGGGCACCGGCATTCCGGCCCATGACCGCTATGCCGTGGATTTCATCGACGCGGTGCGCCACATCAAGAGCGCGATGCCCGGTGTATTGACCAGTGGCGGGGTGAGCAATGTCTCGTTTGCCTTCCGGGGCAATGACGCCATCCGCGAGGCCATGCATGCGGTCTTTCTCTATCATGCCATTGCCGCCGGATTGGACATGGGGATTGTCAATGCCGGTCAACTCGCCATCCATTCCGAAATCAACCCGGAGGTGCGCACCCGGATCGAGGATCTGGTGTTGGCCCGTCGTGCCGATGCTGCCGAGCGCATTCTGGAGCTGGCTGAAGGGTTGAAAGAGCAGTCCGGCGGTCAGACCGAACGTGGCCAGGAAGCGTGGCGCTCTTGGCCTGTGCACGAACGGTTGATGCATGCCATGGTCAAAGGGTTGGACAGTTTCATCGAGGCCGATGTGGAAGAGGCACGACTGGCGGTTGACGACCCGTTGGCCATCGTGGAGGGGCCGTTGATGGCCGGCATGAATCGGGTCGGGGAGCTGTTCGGTGCCGGTCAGATGTTTCTGCCCCAGGTGGTCAAAAGTGCCCGGGTGATGAAAAAGGCCGTGGCCTGGCTGACCCCCCACATCGAAGAGGCCAAGGCCAAAGGAGGCAAAGGCAGCGCATCCTCCAAAGGCCGGATCCTGCTGGCCACGGTCAAGGGGGATGTGCATGACATCGGCAAGAACATCGTCAAGGTGGTGCTGCAATGCAACCACTTCGAGGTGATCGATGCCGGGGTGATGGTTCCGGGGGAGGCGATCCTGGATCAGGCCATCACCCTTGGGGTGGACATGGTGGGGTTGTCCGGACTGATCACTCCGTCTCTGGAGCAGATGGCTCTGGTGGCCAGCGAGATGGAGCGGCGCGGCATGACCATTCCTCTGCTGGTGGGCGGTGCCACCACCTCTCCGTTGCATGCCGCCATCAAGATCGCCCCCAACTACTCCGGAGCGGTGATCCAGGCCCGGGACGCCTCGCAAGCCGCCTCGGTGGCTGCCCAACTGATGCATCCGGACAAGCGCGACAGTCTGATCACCCAACTGCGCACCCAGCAGGAGACGTTGCGTACCCAATATCTTCAGAAAAAAACGCAGCGTCCGGTATTGTCTTTGGACGCAGCGCGACAGCGGCAGCACGTTTGCGCGTGGCAGGAAGCCTTGCCCGCTCCGGCCCAGGGGTATGGCATCTGGGTGTTGCCGGATCAGTCGTTGGGAGAGTTGATCCCGTTCATCGACTGGACCCCGTTTTTCCAGGTCTGGAATCTGCCGGGTCGTTATCCGGAGCTGTTGCGTCACCCCGAACGGGGAGCGGAAGCCCAACGGGTGTTCGAGGATGCCCAACGGCTTTTGGAGCAGCTTCTGGTTCGACGCGAGGTGCGGGCGGCTGGCATATGCGGACTGTTTCCGGCCTGTTCCGTGGATTCGGAGCAGATTGCCCTTTTTGCCGATCCGGCCATGACCACACCTTTGGCCCGTTTCTGGATGTTGCGGCAGCAGGGGGAGGGGGGTGCGGAGCAACCCAGATACTCTTTGGCTGATTTCGTGGCACCACAAAGCAGTGGTGTGACCGATACGGTGGGGCTGTTCGCCGTGACTGCCGGACTGGGTCTGGATGCGGTCACGGCCCGTCTGGAGGCGGCAGGGGATGATTATCAGGCGATTCTCTACAAGGCATTGGCCGACCGGCTGGCCGAAGCCTTTGCCGAGCGGTTGCATCAGCAGATACGCACCAAGGTATGGGGGTATGTCCCGGAGGAGTCTTGTGACAATGCGGCTCTGATTGCCGAGCGTTACCAGGGGATTCGTCCAGCTCCCGGGTATCCGGCCTGTCCGGATCATGCCCAGAAGAGGGCGATTTTTGATCTGTTGCAGGTGGAATCCAAGATCGGCATGCAGCTCACCGAAAGTTTTGCCATGCATCCGGGAGCTTCGGTGTGCGGCTTCTATCTGGCCCATCCCGCGGCCCGTTATTTCCGTGCCGACGCATTGGGGCGCGATCAGGTCACCGCATATGCTCGTTTCCTGAATGAACCGGTAGACGCCGTTGAAGCACGGCTGGTCAACTTTCTGGGGTATGTACCGTAAGAGGTATCCCATGATTGAAAAAAAAGAGGGGGCCTGGGGGATTCATCCCCCAGGGTTTTAATGTTTAAAAAAATAATTCAAAACAATTTAAAATATTTTATAAATATTTTTTGTTTAAAAGATTTAAAAGATTTAAAAGATTAAAGTCCCAGGGGTTTCACCCCTGGACCCCACCAGGGGGGTAACCCCCCTGGACCCCTGATCATGGTGCCCTGATCATGGTGCATTGATTTTCGACCAGTCCTGATCCTGACCCTGACCCTGACCCTATCAAAAACCAAACAACCTCATGGTCAACGCTCCGTTGCCGTGCCCCGTCGACTCTGAGTGGGCGGATTGTAAACCGCCTTGGGATAGTTGCCTTCAAAAATCTCTTTGGGATCACGCCCATTGGGACGCAAGGAACGACTGAAAGTCTTGTTGATTGTGTCTTCGATCAGAATCTTGTTCCAAATGATGATGGCTGTGGCCAGAAAAATCACACAAGCCCCAATGGCCCAGAAAAAACTGATGCCAGGCAACACGGTGCGCGAAATGAACGCTTCCGACGGATTGCTGGGATTGTAATAGGTCTCCACGGTCTTGCCGACCGGATAACGCTCCACCGTGACCCGGGCAAACCGCTCAAACAAAAACAACGTGGCCTGCGGATCCGAATCGAGTTGCGTACCCAGAAATTCACTCTCTCCGGATTTGAACCGATAAACGATCTCTACCCGATACAACGGCAGAAGATTGAAAAACATCGCCCCGTCCTGCTTCATGCCCGAATGCACGATGATCCCCTCTGTGCGCGGCCAGTTGGAGGATTCGGCATATTTGAGCAACGGCTGCATGAAGATGATCAGACAGATCACACCCAAAACCAGCGCCAGATTGCGCGTCAATAAATAAAGATTGCGTCCCATCCACGTCACCCCTTCGCAAACAGGAGACCACCAGATTGCCATGATAGCCCAATCTCTCTGCCATTGCCATGCCAATGAATGCAATGAGGTGTATTTTACAAAATTTTTATGCACTCCGTGGTGTCAGGTGCTGACCAGATGAAAGGTCTGAAAAAGACCATGAAATAAAAATTGTTTTATTAATGATCTAAGCCAATAATATAACGATCAATCGTTCCAATTGTTTTTCATTATGGAATCACAGGATTCCGGATCAGAACAACCCGGGGGATGCGATGATAATCGTTGAGGATGGAAACCTCGGCAAATCCAGACGACCGGAACATCCCAGCCACCCGCTCCCCCTGATCATGCCCCACCTCAATGGCAGCCACACCCTCTGAACGCAACCGGGTCTGAACCAAACCTGGCAGACGCCTGAGAATCTCCAAACCGTCCAAACCGCCATCCAGGGCCAAACGCGGCTCCCAATCCCGCACCTCGGGCTGCAAATCAGCCATTTCCCACCGTGGGATATAAGGGGGATTGACCACAATCACGTCAAACCGTACCTCGGAGGCCAAACACCCATCCAGATCCCCGGCAAACAACCCCATCCGTCCCGCACAACCTATGCGCTGGAGATTGCGGGCAGCCACAGCCAACGCTGCCAGAGAGAGATCTCCACCCACCCCGCACGCTGCCGGATACTCCCGCATCAAAGCGCATGACACCGCACCGCTGCCCACACACGGCTCAAAGATCTGTACAGGCTGTTGCCGGTCTGAAAAACAACCCAACACCGCCTCCACCAACAGCTCACTCTCAGGGCGGGGAATCAAAGCGTCTGCACTGGACAAGAGTTCCAACCCCCAGAACTCCCGTACCCCCAACAAATGGGCCACCGGCTCACGCGCCGCACGCCGCAGCAACAACCCCTTGAACACTGCCAGTTCCACAGCGTTCAAAGGGCGATCCGGATCCATGAACAGGTCAATGCGGCGCAGATCAAGCGCCTTGGCAAGCAACAACTCACCATCCAGACGGGAAGCCTCCACACCCCGTCGGCTCAACCACGGGGTGCTCCAGGCCAACAGCGAACGAACGGTCCAGGCAGCAGATGGAGTCAATGTGCTTTGGTATTACCGGGATTGGGAGGTGCGTTGCGTCAAAGAAAGAGCGGCCAGATGGGTCACATCACCACTCTTTCTCTTTTTGAGCAACGCCAGAAGCTGATTGCTCTGATTGCGGAAATCGGTCAAAAATCTCTTTTCCACCGGTCCGCTGGAAGGAAGTTGCACGGTAAACGGATTGACCTGCTCGCCGTTGATCCGTACCTCATAATGCAAATGTGGACCTGTGGAGATGCCCGTGGAGCCAACCCGTCCGATCACTTCACCCTGACGCACCCGCTCGCCTTGACGCAAACCACTGGCAAAGCTGCTGAGATGGGCATACGCCGTGGAGAATTTCGGGCTGTGACGCACCACGATCATGTTGCCATATCCGCCCTGGTTGCCAATGGAATCCACCACACCATCCCCGGCCACACGGACCGGCGTTCCCTGGGGTGCGGCATAATCCACCCCCTTGTGGGCACGGTCAAAACCAAATACCGGATGACGCCGGTTGCTGGAAAAATGTGAAGAGACCTGGGTGTAGTCCATCGGCGCACGAATGAACATCTTGCGCACGTTGTTGCCGTCTTTGTCAAAATATCCGACCCGACCGCTCGGATCGATATAACGCACGGCGCGGAACAGATTGCCCCGGTTGGTGAATTCGGCAGCCACGATATCTCCGTCACGCACCCGCTTGCCCTTGTAGAACAATCCCTCCTGGACAATGGTAAAGTGATCCCCAGGCTGCAAATCCCGGGCAAAGTCAATGTCCCACTCAAACAAACCCGCCAGCTTGATGGCCAGATTGCGCGACAACCCGGCCCGGTTGGCCGCCACAAACAGCGACCGCTCGTTGCGCACCGTGCCGTCAATCGACTCCAGACGTACATCCAGCATCTTCTTTTCAAACTTGGCCGTAAAATTCTTGCCGTCGCGGCTGGTGATCCAGAAGGTACGCTCCCGGTCCACCGGATACATCATGCCCACCAGATTGCCGTTCGGAGCGAACGACAAGGTCACGGTCTTGCCCGGCGTGAGCTGCCGCGCCAGATCATATACCGGACGCGCTGCCTTGGAGAGCTGCAAGGCGGTCAGATTGGGAATGCGCCGCCGGGACAACAGCTCGCCCAGGGAATCCCCCGGACGAATGGTCACCTCACGGGTGGTCACAGCCAATCCGGCAAACTCCCGGGATACGGCATCGGCCATCGGTGGATTCGAGGCCACATCATCGTCGTCTGATCCGCTGTCGTCATCCACAACGATCTCGTCCTGACGGGTGTTGTTCTCGGAATCCCGTTGTTCTGCAACCGCTGCCGGACGCTCCTCTTTTTTTCCCTCTTCATTGGCCATCGGTACGGGTAGCGGCTGACGGTTCTTTTCCAAAGAGGCCTGAATCCGTTGCTGCTCATCCATGGTGATGTGCAGCGTCATCTCCCGATCCACCGGATAACCAAATCCGATCAATTGATTGTTGGCATTGAAGGTGAGCTTGACCGGAGTGTCGGTCTTGAGACGCTGCTTGAGATCAAACAGCGGTTTGGCTTTGAGTGCAAAAAGTTTGACGATCTTGGCGGGGATGTTTTGACGCTGCATCAGTGCCCCATAGGTGTCATCCCGCCGGATCCTCTCGATCACCACCCGGGTTTTCGAGGCATTGCGTTGCGGTTCGACCACGGTCTGCATGGGCACCAGCGAGGCCAGCCGCACCGGCGTCGAGGGGAGTTGAGATGCATTGCCACGTTTGTCTATGGTCGGGTCAAGTAATGATGCCGGTGCATCCCCACGTTCTTCGCCTTTGAGCATCCGTTGCAGCAGGTCTGGAGAGCCGGATGCGCCCGTGCTCGCATGGGCACTGCTACAGGCCATCCAGACCATCAAGGCCGTCAAGGTGCCGCGCAAACTGAGGGATGAATGCAGCATGATCTCTTTTTCCACTTTAAATTCAAGCCGTTGATATGTACCTGCCATCGTCTCGATTCGGGCCAACATCTCATGCAATTCCCGGTCCGAAACTGTGATGTCCGTGTCCAAACCAGCCTGCCACACGTGCAAATGTGGCATAAACCGACTTTTCTATACACATTGTTATCTTATGTCAAGCGATTTTCTGACTCCCCATAATCTTTGCAACTGCAAAATCAATGCCCCTTTTCGGCTTAATGCAAGCATGCGACAATCCAAGATCGAATGTTCAACCTTTCTGATCGAAACGGTCCACTCCATGAACCTCGTCTTTGCCGATGCTGCCCTGCAAACCAATCTGGGACACAATGCAACCTCCTGTCGACATCTGGTGAATGGAGCCAGACACCGCAACATACCGGCAGCGGTATTGGCCTACAGTATGGTCGATGCCGCTTTGCAGAGTGAATTGCAAGCCCATCCCTGGTTTCGTTGTCACACTTATGCCACGTATGACCAGGATCCGTTGTGCGGCTGGTTGGGGGATTTTGATTTTGTCGCCCAGATCACCCATGAAGATCTTTCCCGGTTGCATGGTGTGGGACGCGAGGATGTGATCTTTTTCAATACGGCTGGACCTGGACAGTTCATGGGATTGTTGCGTTGGGTCCAGTCCATGCCCATTGAGCAGCGTCCCACGGTGATCGTGGAGTTTGGATTGTATGCCGGCATGCACCCCAAAGAGGGGGTTCATGGTATGGAATTGACCCATCAGGGTGATCCGCGACCGGTATTGTTGCGTTATACGGTGCGCAAACAGCTCACCCGGGAAGATGATTCCTGGTTGAAGCTGACCACCTTTGATGCCCAATCATCGGCCATCTATGAGAAACTGTTAGACTTTCCCGTGCATACCCTGCCGTTGGCCAATCCGGCCATCACCTCACGTCGTTCGCGCAGTGGCAAGCGGCCCATCACGGTGGCTTTTCTGGGGCATCAGCGGGTTTCCAAGGGGTATGCCTTGGTTCCGGAGTTGGTGCGGCAGCTTTTGAGTCTGCAAGCGGATGTGAATATTCTGGTTCACAACGGTGATCCCGGCTCCTGTTCCGAGCAGCAGCAGGCATTGCATCTTCTGGCTGCCACGGATTCGCGTTTGATTCTTGATGAACGCACGGCAGATCCTCAGCTCTGGAGTCAACTGCTGGAGCGTGCGGATCTGGTCATTTGTCCTTATTGGCGGGATGTGTTTGTCTCCACCTATTCGGCGGTGGCCAGCGAGGCCATTGCCAATGCCATTCCCCTGGTGGTTCCGTCGCGCACCACGTTGGCCAATCTGGTGCATCAGTTTGGTTCCTGCGGCATCGTGTATGACGATCCATCGGATTTTTCCAATGTGGAGACCATTTTGCAGGCGATCATCACGGCTTTGTATCATTTCGACACGCTGGCGGTCCGCGCCCAATCCGCTGCGCAGGCGTGGGATGTTCAATTCGGACCGGCGCGTTTGTTGGATACCATCCTCTCCTGGCATGGGGAGCGTTCTCGTTGAATGCGTTCAAAAGAATTCTTGTGACCGGTGGAGCCGGTTTTGTCGGTTCCAATCTGGCATTGGCCTTGAAGCGGGATCTGGCTTGGGTTGAGGTGATCGCTTTGGACAATCTGAAGCGGCGCGGTTCGGAGTTGGCTTTGGAGCGTCTCAAACAGGGCGGTGTTCTGTTTTGTCATGGGGATATCCGTTGTCCGGAGGATCTGGCAGCGGTCGGGCCGGTGGATCTGATTCTGGAGTGTTCCGCAGAGCCGAGCGTTCAGGCAGGGTATGGCGGCTCTCCCGCATATGTGCTTCAGACCAATCTGGCTGGGACGATGCATTGTCTGGAGTTGGCCCGTCAGCATGGGAGTGCGATCATTTTTCTTTCCACCAGTCGGGTTTATCCGATTGCCGGTCTGCGTGCCATTCCTTTAAAGGAGCAGGGAAGCCGTCTGGTGGTGGCCCCGGGGCAGGCCGGGATCGGGTGGTCTGAGGCGGGGATTGACGAGGGGTTTCCGTTGGCGGGCAGTCGTTCCATTTATGGTGCCACCAAGCTTGCTTCCGAGTTGTTGATCGAAGAGTATCGTGCCATGTACGGGTTGTCCGTCATCATCAACCGGTGCGGCATTTTGACCGGGCCTTGGCAGTTGGGCAAGGTGGATCAGGGGGTGGTGGTGTTGTGGATGGCCCGGCACTGTTTTGGTTTGCCGTTGCGTTACATCGGGTTCGGGGGGACGGGTCGCCAGGTGCGTGATTTGTTGCATGTGGATGATCTGTATGATCTGTTGCGGGTGCAGATGGCGGATTTGACCCGTTATTCCGGACTGGTGCGCAATGTGGGGGGAGGGGCAGAGATCTCATGCAGTTTGCAGGAGTTGACCGACTGGTGTCAGCGCATCACCGGGCAGACCGTACCCATCGCTTCCGATCCGGTGACGCAGGATTTTGATATTCCATATTATGTCAGCAATCACGATCAGATCACCCGGGAGAGCGGTTGGCGTCCGCAACGTCGTGTGGAGCAGACGTTGTTGGACATTCATGGTTGGATCATGGCCCATCGGGATCGTTTGGCACCGTTGTTCGGGTGAGTTTTAAAATTCAGAGGTTGTCCGGTGGCTCCTGAGCCGGACATCCATATCCAATGATTGAAGAAAAAGAAGGGGTCTGGGGGATTCATCCCCCAGGGTTCACCCCTGGACCCCTGATACTGGTGTATTGGAATCATGACGATCTTGGTAACCGGTGGTGCCGGATTCATTGGAGGGAATTTTGTTTTGGACTGGTGTGGTGTCACGGATGAACCTGTGGTCAATCTTGACAAACTCACCTACGCCGGCAACCTTGAAACCTTGGCTCCCTTGCGGGAACATCCCGGTCACACCTTTGTACACGGTGACATTGGTGACCGAAACCGCGTCGAACAGCTATTGACCCGGTATACACCCCGGGCAGTGCTCAATTTTGCTGCGGAGAGCCATGTGGATCGTTCCATACATGGTCCGGGCGATTTCATTCAGACCAACATCGTTGGCACCTACAACCTGCTTGAGACCGTGCGCAGCTATTGGCATGGTCTCTCTTCTGCAAACAGGAAAGAGTTTCGTTTTTTGCAGATTTCGACAGATGAGGTGTATGGATCTCTGTCACCCTCTGACCCGGCATTTACCGAAACCAACCGTTACGAACCAAACAGCCCTTACAGTGCCAGCAAAGCGGCCAGTGATCATCTGGTACGCGCCTGGCATCATACCTATGGAATACCTGTATTGACAACCAATTGCAGCAACAATTATGGCCCATACCACTTCCCGGAAAAACTGATTCCCCTCATGATTGTCAATGCTCTGGCTGGAAAAACTTTGCCAGTGTATGGGGATGGAATGCAGGTGCGTGACTGGCTCTATGTGAAAGACCATTGCCGTGCAATACGTCGGGTTCTGGAAGCAGGAGAACCGGGCGAAACTTACAATATTGGTGGATGGAGCGAAAAAACCAACCTTGAGATCGTGCATACCCTGTGCGCACTTTTGGACGCGTTGCGTCCCAAACCTGATGGTTGCAGCTACAAGAGGCAGATCATCTTTGTCGCGGATCGTCCTGGCCATGATCGTCGTTATGCCATCAATGCGCGCAAAATGGAACATGCGTTGGGTTGGAAACCGATGGAAACCTTTGAGACCGGCATTCGCAAGACTGTTCAATGGTATCTCAGCAATCCTGAATGGGTACAAAATGTGCAAAGCGGTGCATAT
This sequence comes from Magnetococcales bacterium, assembly GCA_011089965.1. Lineage (GTDB taxonomy): Bacteria > Pseudomonadota > Magnetococcia > Magnetococcales > Magnetaquicoccaceae > Magnetaquiglobus. The sequence continues at coordinate 37,896 of JAANAU010000016.1, read as the reverse complement.
CGCGCCTGGGTAACCAAGCAGTATGGAGATGCGGGATAAAAATACTTTTGATTCCCCAGCCGAGCATGATCATCCCATGATTAAAAAAAAAGAGGGGGTCTGGGGGATTCATCCCCCAGGGTTTTCATGTTTAAAAGATAAATAATTAATTAATATTTTTTATTTAAAAAGATTAAAAGATTAAAAGATTAAAAGATTAAAAGATTAAAAGTCCCAGGGGTTTCACCCCTGGACCCCACCAGGGGGGTAACCCCCCTGGACCCCTGATCATGGCGCATTCTCCCGCTCCACGCACATCACCAAACCAACCCTTGATGATGAGGAAAAACACATGAAACGTAAAGGTATTGTCCTGGCTGGAGGCTCCGGCAGTCGACTCTACCCCGTGACACAAGCCGTCAGCAAACAACTCATGCCCGTTTATGATAAACCGATGATCTATTATCCGCTCAGCACATTGATGCTGAGTGGTATTCAAGACATCCTGCTCATCAGTACCCCGCAAGATGCACATCGTTTCGCCGAATTGCTGGGTGACGGAACACGCTGGGGCATGAACATCCAATATGCCGTGCAACCCAGTCCAGACGGTGTCGCACAGGCCTTTATCATTGGCAAACACTTTATAGGCAACAACCCCAGCGCCTTGGTTCTTGGGGATAATATTTTTTATGGGAACAGTCTGGGCCAACTGTTACAAAACGCCAACAAACGTCTTTCTGGCGCCACGGTCTTCGCCTATCATGTGCAAGATCCGGAACGCTATGGCGTGGTGGAATTCGACGCCCATCATAATGCCATCAGCGTTGAAGAGAAACCGAAACAGCCAAAAAGCAATTTTGCCATCACTGGTCTCTATTTCTACGATCAGCAGGTATGCAACATGGCTGTCCATATCCAACCGTCAACCCGTGGCGAGCTTGAAATAACGGATATCAACAAACAATATCTTGAACTGGGTCAACTCCACGTCGAAACCATGGGGCGAGGTTATGCCTGGCTGGATACAGGCACCCACGACAGCCTGCTGGATGCAGCCAGTTTCATCGCCACCTTGCAAAAACGCCAAAGCCTGCAAGTCTCCTGCCCTGAAGAGATCGCCTATCGCCAAGGCTGGATCACAGCAGAACAGTTGCATGCACTTGCAGAACCATTAAAGAAAAACAGTTATGGACGGTATCTGCTCAATCTGGTACAGTAAACCATGAAATACTCCCATATAAAGCACAAAATATATTTTTATTATTAAAAATAATAAAAATAATATCCATGCCAGAAGGATTGGTACATGGGTTTGGGGTGATGTGCAAAGCATCCAGATGGCATTGGTGCGCCCGGCAGGGGTCGAACCTGCAACCACCGGCTTAGAAGGCCGATGCTCTATCCATTGAGCTACGAGCGCGCAAAAACAAAGGATACTCCGGAGGGAAAACAACAAGAAACATGGTCGGGGCGAGAGGATTCGAACCTCCGGCCCTCGGCACCCAAAGCCGATGCGCTACCAGGCTGCGCCACACCCCGACGGTCATGAATCATTAGTTTACTCCGGAACCGGGACGCAAGGCAATGGCAGGCGGGAAAAAAAAGCATTCAGATCCGGGTTTGACGCTGAAAGGATGGCCTTTTGCCATCATTGCTGCTACGATCCCCCGTTGCGGCTAAAAGACGCGGACCTCCACCGACCCCAAGCGCAACGCCCGGATCCGGAATCGGCACCACTCCATGAAGATCGTCATTGTCGGCTTGAGTCACAAAACCGCACCCGTGGCCATTCGGGAACGTCTGGCCTTTGTCAACGAGGAGCTGCCACGCATGCTGCAAGAGCTGCATGCCGCCTCCATCGCACAGGAAGTGGCCCTGCTTTCCACCTGCAACCGGGTTGAAATCTATGGTGCCGATCGTCACGCCGAACAGATCGGTCAAAACCTGGCCACCTGGCTGGCAGAGGCTCGCGGGATCGACCCGAAGCTCCTGGAAGCGCATCTCTACTGCTTGAACGCACACGATGCCGTGCGTCACGGTTTTCGCGTTGCCGCCAGCCTTGACTCGCTGGTGGTCGGCGAAGCCCAGATCCTCGGACAAATGAAACAGGCCTATCAATTGGCCAACGAAACCGGAACCCTGGGACCGGTGTTGGACAAATTCTTCCAGCACGCCTTTCATGCTGCCAAACAGGTGCGCAACGAAACCGGCATTGCCCGCAATCCGGTCTCCATCGCCTCGGCAGCCGTCTCACTGGCGCAACGCATCTTCGGGGATCTGCGCGGCTGCCGCTGTCTGCTGATTGGTGCCGGTGAGATGTGTGAACTGGCCGCACGCCATCTCGTCACCCAGGGGGTTTCCATTCTGGTGGCCAATCGCACCTTGTCCCGCGCTGTGGCGTTGGCAGAAAATTTTGGCGGTGTTGCCTTTGGTCTGCACGAGATCGAACACCATTTGGACAAGGCGGATATCATTCTCTCTTCCACCGGTGCCACTGCCCATGTGGTGACTGCACCCATGATCCGTGCTGCCCTCAAAAAACGGCGTCAGCGTCCACAGTTTCTCATTGATATCGCCGTACCCCGCGATCTGGATCCGACGATTGCCGATCTGGATAACGCTTATTTATACGACATTGATGATCTGACCCGCATCGTTGACAATAACCTCAAAGACCGGGGCCGTGAGGTGCATGCTGCCGAAGGGATCCTGATCCAGCGCAGCGATGATTTTCTGCGCTGGCTGGAAACTCTGGAGCTGACTCCGGTATTGACTGCCCTGCGTGCCCGTTTCGAGGCTGTGCGCGATCAGGAGGTGGCCAAGGCAGTGGCGGGCTGGTCCGGATTGACCCCGGAAGAGCACAAACGGGTGGAACAATTGGGCCGTTTGCTGGTCAATAAACTTTTGCATACCCCGTTGAGTCGCTTGAAGATCCTGGCTGCCGAGCCGGATGGTGCGCTCTATGTGGATGCAGTGCGACAACTGTTTCAACTGGATGAGACGTGACGGCATGAGCCATTCGTTCCTGCGCAAATTCGACACCATGCGGCGGCGTCATGCCGAGCTGGCTGCTTTGTTGGGTCAGGCCGTCACCCGCGACGACAGTGCCGAATACGCCCGTTTGAGCAAAGAGTATGCGGATCTCGACCCTTTGGTCGAAGCCTGGATGGGTTATCTGGCTCTGGAAGCGGAAATTCACACCACCGAAGCCATGCTGGACGATGCCGACAGCGAACCCGAGATGAAACGGCTGGTGCGTGAAGAGTTGGATCAGCTCAAAACCAGGCTGGAAGGGAAAATTCCCGAACTGCAACTGCTGTTGGCTCCCAAGGATCCCCATGAAGGACGCAATGTCATTCTGGAGGTTCGGGCCGGCACAGGCGGTGAAGAGGCTGCTCTGTTTGCCGCTGATCTGTTGCGCATGTATGGTCGTTATTCCGAACAGAACCGCTGGCGCGTCGAGCCTCTCTCCAGCAGTCCGACACCGTTGGGCGGTTTCAAGGAGGTGATCGTCATGATTTCCGGCAAAGGGGCCTGGTCAGCCTTCAAGTTTGAATCCGGCGTGCATCGGGTGCAGCGTGTGCCGGTCACCGAAGCGGGTGGTCGGATCCACACTTCGGCCTGCACGGTGGCCGTACTTCCAGAGGCGGATGAGGTGGAGGTGGCCATCAACGAACGGGATGATCTGCGCATTGATGTCTTTCGTTCTTCGGGTCCGGGCGGTCAGAGCGTCAACACCACGGATTCGGCGGTGCGCATCACCCATCTGCCCACTGGCATCACCGTCACCTGTCAGGATGAAAAGTCCCAGCACAAAAACAAGGCGCAGGCCATGAAAGTTCTCAAGGCGCGTCTGCTTGACATGGAGCAGCGGGCTGCCGATCACGAGCGGGCCAAGGATCGGCGTGATCAGGTTGGTTCCGGGGATCGTTCCGAGCGGATTCGCACCTATAATTTCCCGCAAAACCGGGTTACCGATCATCGGGTCAATCTCACGTTGCACAAACTCGATCAGGTCATGGCCGGGGATCTGCATGAAATGATCACCACCCTGACCGCTCATCATCAGGCCGCTTTGCTGGCCAGTCTGGGCGAGGAGTAGCCAATCATGAATCGCGGGACAATATTATGGATTTTGTTTATATTTTTTATGACAAGCAGCTTTGCGGAGTCGGCCACCAAGCCACGCACCCGTTCCTATCGACAACCAGCCTACATTGCAAACGGTTATTTTTCCGATAAAATGGTTCAAAAGGGCGAGGCCATGCAACCTGCGTCGGTGGTCAAGGCGTTGCGTTCCGGATCTCAGGGGGTTTCTGGTTTTTTTGTTTTGGATTTGGTTTTGGTGGTGGGTGGTGAGCATCATTTCAAGGTGGACATTTTGGATCAGGAGGGCAATCTGACCACGCGGTTGGATTATCCTCCGATTCAGGTAACCCGGGATGAGCCTTTACCCATGTATGCTGCCGTGGGCACCATTTCCGGGAAAATGGCTCCTGGATTATGGTTTTTCAAGGTTTATGATCAACTGGATCGCAAGGTGTGGAAGCCGCTTGGCACTCATGCGATCCTGGTGGTGACGCCCGGAGAGCAGAGCAGACCGGACCCTGACCGCAATCCGGGGAACGGCCCAAAGGATTGAAAAAAAAGAGGGGGTCTGGGGGATTCATCCCCCAGGGTTTTCATGTTTTCATGTTTTCATGTTTTAAAAAAAACAAATTTTTAAATATTTTTTGTTTAAAAGATTTAAAAGATTTAAAAGATTTAAAAGATTTAAAAGATTTAAAGTCCCAGGGGTTTCACCCCTGGACCCCACCAGGGGGGTAACCCCCCTGGACCCCTGATGGTTGTCTATTGACTCACGGAGATTTTTCCATGTCACGATCCTTGGAATTGTTTGAAAGAGCCAGAAGAGTGATTCCTGGCGGCGTCAACAGCCCGGTGCGCGCCTTCAAATCCGTGGGCGGAACTCCCCCGTTCATCCGCTCTGGCAAAGGGGGCATGATTACCGACGTGGATGGCAAAGAGTACGTCGATTACGTCGGCTCCTGGGGACCGCTGATCGTGGGACATGCCCATCCACACGTGTTGGAAGCCATCCGTCTGGCCGCAGAACAAGGATGCTCCTTCGGCGCACCCACCGAACGGGAAATTCAACTGGCCGAACGCATCATCGCCCGCTTTCCCGGCATGGAAATGATACGCCTGGTCAACTCCGGCACCGAAGCCGTGATGAGCGCCGTCCGCCTGGCACGGGCCGCCACACAACGGGATCTTTTGGTCAAGTTTGAAGGGTGCTATCACGGACATGCCGATGGCTTGCTGGTGGCTGCCGGCTCCGGAGCTGCCACCTTTGGCGTCCCAACCTCACCCGGCATCACCCGCGCCACAGCCAAAGATACCCTGGTCCTGCCCTTCAACGACCTGGAAGCCGTCGAAGCGATGTTTGATCTGCGGGGCGACGAGATCGCCGCCATCATCGTGGAACCGGTGGCAGGCAACATGGGATGCGTGTTGCCACTGCCCGGTTTCCTGGAAGGGCTGCGCCGGGTGTGCGATACCCACGGAACACTGCTGATCTTTGATGAGGTGATGACCGGCTTGCGCGTGGACCGGGGAGGCGCCCAGACTCTGTACAACATCCGCCCGGATCTGACCACACTGGGCAAGGTGATCGGTGGGGGATTGCCGGTCGGAGCCTATGGCGGTCCACGCCACCTGATGGAACAGATTGCTCCGGCAGGTCCGGTCTATCAGGCCGGTACACTCTCCGGCAACCCGTTGGCCGTGGCCGCCGGTCTGGCCACCCTGGAACTGCTGGATGCCCCTGGTGCCTACGCGACCCTGAACACCCGCACCCGCTACCTGGTCAAAGGGTTGACCCAGGTGATGACCGTGTTCGGCATCCCCTGTGTGACCACCTGTGTCGGCTCCATGTTCGGCCTCTTCTTCACCGAAGCCAAACAGGTCACCAACTTCACCGAAGCCTCCCAATGCCATCTCCAAAGATTCAATCAATGGTTCCATGGCATGTTGACCGAAGGGGTCTATCTGGCACCCAGCGCCTTTGAAGCCGCCTTCGTCTCCCTGGCGCACGACGACTCCCTGCTCGATTACACCCTGACCATGGCCGAACGGGTGGCCGAACGGATCGTTGCCCAAAGGTGACGATGATGCACCATCCAGGGGGAGCTTCTCCCCCTGACAACCATCAACAACTCCGGTAACGCCTCACCAGCGCCACTCGAACAGGGCCAGCTCTGGCCTGGAGCCGATGCGCAGCGGAATGCCGATGGTGCCAATGCCCCGCGTCACATAGGTCCGTGATGGTGAATCCGGACACCAGCCAGCCCGACACGGCTGTTCCCGCTGCCACCACCGCCCGAAGAGCAGAATCTGTCCACCGTGGGTATGACCGGCCAACATCAACCGTTCGTTGCGTACCACCGAATGCAGATTGACCAGGGTCACCGGATTGTGCGCCAACACCAATACAGCTCCATCCCACTCTGCATGGTTCTGCATGGCCTGCTGCCAATCGGGCTGACCATGGCGTTCATCATCCAGTCCCACGATCAACAGTCGGTCATGTCCCTCCTGTCCGAACCACATGGTCTCGTTGATCAACAGCGTCACCCCGTGCTGTTCATAGTGACGCCGCAACTTCTCCATTTTGATCCTGGCCCAGTATTCCCAATTGCCCGGAACCGCCACCTTGCGGGCACGCAGCGGCAACTGGTCAAGAAAGCGCCACAATGAATACCGCTTCTCCCGGTGATCCACCATGTCCCCGGTCAAGACGATCAGATCCGGATCTTCGGCCCGCACACGCTCCAACACCTGCTCTTCCACGTCGGCAGCACCCAGGATATGCAGATCGCTTATCTGTGCGATGCGCACACCAGGCCGACCGGATCCAACCGGTCCGATGCGGTGACGGGTGATCTCCAGATGATCGGACTCATTGTGGGCCACCAGAATCAGCAGCATCACCGTGATCCCGACCATGATCCACAGGAAAAAACGTTGCATGACAGACCGGAAAAGCCGTTACAAGGCACGACACGGGGCAACCGGATGGATCGAGCCGAGGATCGCCGGAATGCGTGCGCCTGTTGCCTGTGGCAGCGAGGAGGGCAGACCTTTCAAGGTACGCACGGCAAACCAGGCAAACGCCTGGGCTTCCAAAGTGGCGGCATTGACACCCAGATCTTCGGCATCCGAGATGCGCACACCCGGCGGCAGACAGCGTTGCAACCGTGCCACCAGCGACCGGTTGCGTGCGCCACCTCCGCACAGAATCACCCGGTTGGGGGCAGGGGGAAGAAGACCCATGCAGCCATCGGCCACGATTTGCGCTGTGAACTGGGTCAATGTGGCCAGACCGTCCACGCCGTTCAGGTGGGGATGACGGGTCAGCAACGTATGCAAAAACTCCGCACCAAACTCCTCACGGCCTGTGGACTTGGGAAAGGGGCGTTGCAGATAGGGATGATCCAGCAGTTCGGCCAGGACCGCACGATCCACCGTGCCCTGGTCTGCGGCAGTGCCATGGTGATCCATGGTGCGTTGACCATTGCCCAGACGGGTGGCCAACAGATCGATCAGCGAATTGGCCGGTCCGATATCGCCAGCCACCAACGGGTGTTCCGGATGGCCGGGCAGGGCAGTGACATTGGCAATGCCGCCCAGATTCACCACAGCCACCCGTTGACCAGGGCGTCCGAACAACACCTGGTGAAACAGGGGCGCCAGAGGCGCCCCTTCTCCTCCCTGGGCCAGATCGGCGGGTCGGAAGTCGGCGACCGTGGTGACTCCGGTGCGGGCAGCGATGATGAACGGATCTCCGATTTGCCAGGTGAAAAAGGGCGGACGATGACGTACGGTTTGACCATGACTGCCGATCACATCGACCCGTTCCATGGAGAGTCCACCCTGTCGTGCCACGGCCAGTGCCGCTTCGGCAAACCGTTCGCCCAGTTCGCGATGCAACCGGCCCAGACGTTCCAGTTCATCTGTCCCTGTTTGGTACAAGGCCAGAATCCGCTGGTGCAGATCATCGGCAAAGGGCATTTCAAGCTCGGCCAGCACCCGTGGTGGTGTCATGCCATCGGTACGCACCAGCACGGCATCGATTCCATCCGCAGAGGTGCCGGACATCAGACCTACGGCAATATAGTGTTCGTTCATAAACCTTCCAAGACCTTCCGTGATCATTGATAAACGACTGCTTGTATATCCAAATGATTGAAAAAAAGAGGGGGTCTGGGGGATTCATCCCCCAGGGTTTTCATGTTTTTAATATTTAAAAAAATAATTTTATGATATTTTTTGTTTAAAAGATGAAAAGATTAAAAGATTAAAAGTCCCAGGGGTTTCACCCCTGGACCCCACCAGGGGGTTAAACCCCCTGGACCCGTAATCGTGGGGTATCAAAACGGAATGTCATCATCAAAATTGGGAGCCTGGGCAAAATCATCCAACGGCGGATGAGCACCCGGACGCGGGGTCGGGGGTGGCGGAGGCGGTGCCATGGGTGCAGGTGCAGGTGCACCCATGGGCGGCGGCACCATGGGTGACTGCCGATAATCAGACATCGATGACTCCGGAGCAGAAGCATAACCCGCATTGCCATACGCAGGCGCACCCCCCCCATACGCAGACGCACCCCCCCCACCCGAAGCACGATCCAACATCAACAATTGCCCGGCATACGGATTGAGCACCACCTCGGTGGTATAACGCTCCTGATTCTGATTATCCACCCATTTGCGGGTCTGCAACTGCCCCTCGACATAAACCTTGCTCCCCTTGCGCAAATACTGCTGAATAATCTCGGCCAAACGCCCGAAAGCCACCACCCGATGCCACTCGGTCTTCTCCTGGGTCTGCCCCTGGGCATCACGCCAACTCTCGGAAGTGGCCACCCGCAACGAAGCAACCGGCTTGCCATCCTGGGTGAAACGTACCTCCGGATCCGCACCCAGATTGCCAATCAGTTGCACCTTGTTCAATGATCTGGACATCCGTCACACCCCCTTGCTCAAAAGAGTTGCCACCCTGTATCCTGACTCGGGACATACAGGGAAAATAAAAAAAAACATCCGATTTTGCAAGCAACTCCCCCTTTTTTTTCCTGACTGCGAGAGAAACACCACCATGCGCTACTCCTGGCTCCTGCTTCTGGTGCTGATGCTGGTCCATCCTGTCCAGGCCGAACCCCAACCCGCGACCGATGCCATCCCCATGCGCCTGGCTGCCATCCACAAAGGAGATGTCAGCTATGTGCAACTCCTCACCCGTCTGGCCCGCACCGTCGAAGAGAACTCCAACAAACAACTCCGCCCGGAACTGTTTGCCAATGGCAAAAAAGGATCCGAAGAACAAGCCCTGCAAGAACTGTCCCAAGGCAACCTGGAAGGGGGATTCTTCGCCACCCTCACCCTGGCCCGCCACCTGCCGGCCTTCCGCGCCCTGGCCACACCGCTGCTCTTCACCCGTCCGGAACAGTTGCGCACCCTGTTCGACTCCCCGCTGGATCACGCCCTGCGGGAATACGCCAAAAGCAAAAATCTGCTGGTCCTGGGTTATGCCTCCTACGGCTTTTACGGCCTCCTGAACTTCCGCCCGGCCCCGAGCGGGAAACCGCCCACATGGAACGGCCTGACCACCCGCGTGCCCAACGACCCCTGGATGCTGGAACTGCACCACGCCCTGGGCGTGCACCCGTCGATCCTGCCGGCAGCCGACCTCTCCGAAGCGATCCACGCTGCCTGGATCCAGGGCATTGCCGCCACCCCGGAGTTGCTCAACCGCACCGCCTTTGCCAACGCCAATGCCACAGCATTCCACCACACCCGACACCTGCACGGCTGGACCATCTTTGCCGTGAATCTCAACTGGTTCCATGGGCTGCCCCCTCAGCACCAGGAGACGATCCAAAAAGCCGCCACCACCCTGTTCCCGGCAGCCCTGGATCAGGCCATGGCCCAGGAACAAAAAATCCTCAACAAATGGACCACTGAAAACCACTTTCCGATCACCACCCCTGCCTCCAGCGAACTGGCCACCGGCGCCATGAAGGGACTGGCCCAGAAAAATGCCCAGGAGATGGAGCAGCTGCTCAACCAACCAGGCGTGGTGGTGCAATTGTGGAACCAGAATCAACTCCCGACCCGCAGCGCCACCCCAACCAAACCGCGCACCACACCATGAATACCATCGAACTCATCCTGCTGATCGCCGCCTACCTGGTGGGTGCCATCCCGTTTGGACTGCTGGTCGGCCAATGGATCGGAGTCGGCGACATCCGCACCCAGGGAAGCGGCAACATCGGTGCCACCAACGTCTTGCGGGTGGCCGGACGCCGCGCCGGCGCCATTGCCCTGGCTTTGGATATGGGCAAAGGGGCGGTGGTCACGGGAGGGGCCATGGCATGGCTCGGAGCCGACTCACCCTGGACCGCCGGTTGCGTGGTGGCCGTGTTTCTGGGCCACCTGTATCCAGTCTACTTGAAATTCAAAGGCGGCAAAGGGGTGGCCGTGGCGCTCGGCGCACTGCTCGCATGGACGCCTGTGGCAGGTCTGATCATGATCATCACCTGGCTCGGCATGGCCAAACTGGTGAAAATCTCCTCACTCTCGGCCCTGACCGCCTTTCTGATCGGTCCGCTCAGCCTGCTGTGGCTGCCTGCGCCCAAACTGGCCCTGGCCACCCACAGCGCAATCGCCCTGCTGGTCTTCTGGCGTCATCGGGCCAATATCCAACGTCTCATTCAGGGAAAAGAGCCGGTCATCGGACGCTGACCCCCCTTTCATGCCGGACGATCTGCACATCGACTGGTTGCGCCTGATACGCTCTCCAGGCATTGGGGCTGCCACCGTCGGACGCCTGATTCAACACCTGGGCCATCCGACCGCCATTCTCCAGGCCAAACGCTCCCAGCTCGCCGCCATTCCGTCGATCCATGGTCCGGTGTTGCAGGCCATCGAAGGGTTCCGACGCGCCGTTCCGGCCCCCCCCATGATCCAGGAACTGCAACGCCTGCATGACCTGGGCGGACAGATGCTGATGCCTGGCACCCCGGACTACCCGGCCTCGCTGACAACCCTTCACGATCCACCCCCGGCACTCTTTGCCATCGGGGATTGCACCCTGTTGCACCGGGAGTGGCGGATCACCATCACCGGCACCCGACAGGCCACACCGCGCGGCCTCACCTTTGCCGCCCAACTGGCCCGGGAAATGAGCGCCATCGGCATGGTCACGATCAGCGGACTCTCTGCCGGCATCGATGCCGCTGCCCACATGAGCGCCCTGGAACACCAGGGAGCAACCATCGCCGTGCTGGCCACCGGCATCGACATCGTCCACCCGCGCCCGCACCGGAAACTCCAGCAACAGATCGCAACCCACGGTTGTCTGATCAGCGAAGCCCCCCTCGGTCTGCTGCCCGTGCCCTGGGCCTTTCCCGCCCGGGCGCGCATCCTGGCCGCTCTGGCACAGGGTGTGGTGATCGTCGAAGCGCCAGAAAAGTCAGGCTCACTGCTCACAGCCCACATGGCCCTGGATCAGGGACGCGAGGTGTTCGCCGTCCCGGGCGCACCCAATGACCCCAACACCCGAGGCACCCACGCCCTGCTGCGCCAGGGCGCCTGCCTCCTCGAAGGGATCTCCGATCTGCTCCAGGCTTTGCAATGGTCCCCACCGTCTCTCCCGGTCATGCCCTCTGCGGCCCAAACCCACGATCTGCCCGATCAGACCGCCGCCATCCTGACCCTGATCCACAACGGCACCTCCCGCGAAGACGAACTGGCCCGGTTGAGCCGGATGACCGTCACCACTCTGGCCCGCATCCTGTTGCAACTGGAACTCTCCGGATTGATCCAACGCCTGCCGGGTGGCAGCTATACGGTCAGACAGATTTGACACCAGTCCGGCTTTCACGCATGCTGCTGACCTGTTGCAGTTGTTGCAACAGCGTTTCGGCCCGCTACCGGATCCGATCCAGGCCAGGATCGCGGATGCCGAACTTGCGACCCTGCAAATCTGGATGGCCCGGGTGCTGGAGGCCGAATCATTACAGGAGGCACTCTTGCAGTAACGCCAATTGACTTGGGACGCGCTTTCACGCATCTTACTGCTTTCGTTTCGTCCACCCCAGCGCATTGTTTGTATTCATGACCATTCTCGTTATCGTGGAGTCTCCGGCCAAGGCCAAGACCATCCAAAAATTTCTCGGCAAAGAGTATGCCGTTGCCGCCACCTATGGCCACATCCGGGATCTGCCCTCCAAGGATGGTTCGGTGGATCCGAACGAGCAGTTCGCCATGCGCTACGAGATCTCCAGCGACTCGACCAAACATGTGGCTGAATTGACCAAAGCAGCCAAAGGGGCGGACCTGTTGCTGCTGGCCACAGACCCGGATCGGGAAGGGGAGGCGATCTCCTGGCATGTCCTGGAGACCCTTGGCTCCCACAAGGAGATTGCCAAAATTCCCTGCAAACGGGTGGTGTTCCATGAAATCACCAAAAAGGCGATCCTGGAAGCCGTAGCCCATCCCCGTGACATTGACATGAACCTGGTCAATGCCCAACAGGCACGCCGCGCCCTGGACTATCTGGTGGGGTTCAACCTAAGCCCGCTTTTGTGGAAAAAGGTGCGGCGCGGCCTGTCAGCCGGGCGGGTGCAGTCCGTGGCTTTGCGTCTGATCTGCGAACGGGAAAACGAAATTCGCGCCTTCAAAACCCGCGAATACTGGAGCCTGACCGCCGAAGTGGCACGTCAGGCCGATCCGAACGAAGCCCGACCCTTTCGGGCACGTCTGGTCGCCGCAGAAGGGAAAAAACTCAACCGCTTTGATATCCAGAATGAAACCCGGGCGCAGCAGTTGCTGCAAGCCGTGGAGAACCAGCCGCTCTTTGTCGCTGGCATCGAGAAAAAACGGTTGACCCGCAATCCGGCACCACCGTTCATCACCTCGACTTTGCAGCAAGAGGCGTCGCGCAAACTCGGTTTTTCGGCCCGTCAGACCATGATGGTGGCCCAGAAACTGTACGAAGGGGTGGAAATCACGGCTCCGGACGGCAGCCAGGAGACCGTGGGTCTGATCACCTACATGCGTACCGACTCGGTGCAACTCTCCAATGAAGCGGTACAGATCATGCGTCAGCTCATCAAGGAGCGTTACGGTCCAGACCATCTGCCCAAAAGTGCGCGCAAATACAAATCCTCGGCCAAGAATGCCCAGGAAGCCCATGAGGCGATCCGACCCACAGACCCCACCCTGATTCCGGAACGGTTGCGCAAAAGCCTGGATCGGGATGGCTTCCGGTTGTATGAGCTGATCTGGAAGCGGACTGTGGCCTGTCAGATGGCTTCGGCCCAGATCGATCAGGTGGCTGCCACGCTTTCGGTCGGCACTCCTGATCTCAAGGCGACTTATCTGTTCCGGGCCACCGGTTCCTCCATCGCCTTTCCGGGTTTCATGGATGTGTACAGTGAAGGGGTCGATGCCACCCCGGAGCAGGAGCGCAACGAAGACGAGTCCGATACCATGCTCCCCCCGTTGGAGAGCGGCGATCCGATCCACATGCGCGCCATCACGCCCCAGCAGCACTTCACCGAACCCCCGCCGCGCTACACCGAAGCCTCTCTGGTCAAAATCCTGGAAAGCTATGGCATCGGTCGCCCCTCCACCTATGCCCCCACCATGTCCACGCTTCAGGAGCGCGGCTATGTGAAACTGGATCAGCGCAAGTTCTTCCCGGAAGATGTGGGGGAGGTGGTCAATCGTTTCCTGGTGGAACACTTTGAAAAATATGTCGATTACCACTTCACGGCCCACCTGGAGGACGATCTGGATGCCGTATCCAGGGGAGAGCAGGCGTGGATCCCGTTGCTGGACACCTTTTGGACCCCTTTCAAAAATCAGATCACCGACAAAGAGAGCACCACCAAACGCTCGGACATCACCACCGAAGCCACGGATCAGAAATGTCCAGAGTGTGAACAGCCTTTGTTCATCAAGCTGGGACGTTTCGGGCGTTTTCTCGCCTGTTCCAACTATCCGGAGTGCCGCTTTACGCAAAACCTGAAAAAAGAGGGGGAAGAGGAAAAGGTGGCAGCCCCACCAGAGGTTTCGGATCAGAATTGCGACAAGTGCGCCAAACCCATGTTGATCAAAGAGGGACGCTTCGGCAAATATCTCGCATGTTCCGGCTATCCCGACTGTCGCAACATCCAGCCTTTGGACAAACCCGTGGATACCGGCGTCCAGTGCCCCATGTGCAAAAAGGGGACATTCCTGGAGAAAAAATCGCGGCGCGGCAAGATCTTCTACTCGTGTTCCGGCTATCCGAAATGTAAAAACGCCATCTGGAACAAACCATTGTCACTCCCGTGCCCCGGGTGTGGCGCTCCTTTCATCACGGAAAAAACCACCAAACGGTATGGTGTCGAGCATCTGTGCGCCACCGAGGGGTGTAATTATCGTGAAAAACAGCCCGCCCCACCGGATCCTGAGGAATCATGAATTCATCGATCACAGCCCGGGGGCATCCGGGTGGGATCAACCGTTGGCTGGCCACACGCTGGGGTGGCCTGGTGCTGTTTGCCGTTTTGTTCCTTGTGATCGCGCTGGGTACCCGACTGGCGTTGGCTCTGCATGCCATGGACTTTTTGGAGTGGTCTTTCTGGCCATGGCTGCGCATCCTCTCAATCGGTTTATTTTACGATGTTATTACATTATTTTATTTTATTTCGCTTTTTGTTGTTTATCTGACGGTCACTCCTGACCGTTTTTTTGCCGGTACACTCAATAAAACTCTATACAATATTGTATTTTTCTCCAGCATTTATGTATTGCTCTTCAACGGAGTGGCGGAATGGATCTTCTGGGATGAGTTCGGGGTTCGTTTCAATTTCATTGCCGTGGATTATCTGGTCTACACCCAGGAAGTGATCGGCAACATCCGCCAATCCTATCCGGTGCCGACACTTCTGTTTGCCATTTTGGTCATGACGGTCATGATCTTCTGGTGGATCTGGCGTTTGTCTTGGATGCAATCCTCCTGGCAGGCGGTCACGACCTTTCGGCAGCGTGCGATTCAAGGCAGTGTATTGCTTGCCTTGCCTGTATTGGCTTTTGTGACTGTGGATGCCAGGTTTGCGGAGCACTCTGGCAACCGTTTTCACAACGAGTTGGCCAAAAACGGTATTTATGCTCTTTTTACGGCCTTTTGGCACAACAAGTTGGAGTATGAGCGTTTCTATCCCCAGCATCCGGAAGCCAAGGCTGCGGCACGTGTCAGAGAGTTGTTGTCAATGAATCCGGGGAGTGAATCCATACCGGATGGTGATCCTTTGGATATTGCCCGGCGCATCCAACATCCAGGACCGGAAAAACGTTTGAATGTCATTCAGTTGACCATTGAATCGTTGAGTGCGGAATTCATGGCATTGTTTGGCAATACCGCAGGTTTGACCCCGCATCTGGATCAACTGGCCCAAGAATCGCTCACCTTCACCAATCTGTATGCCACCGGAAACCGTACGGATCGGGGCATGGAGAGTCTGGTGCTCTCCATTCCGCCGACGCCAGGTCGCAGCAAGGTCAAGCGTCCCAACAATGAAAATCTCTTTTCATCCGGATTTCTGTTCCGGGAGCGAGGGTATGATACGAAGTTTATCTATGGGGGTTATGGTTATTTTGACAATATGAATTATTTTTTTAGCCATAATGGATTTGATGTGGTGGATCGGACCCGGCTGGCCAGTCATGAAATCACCCATGAGAACATCTGGGGGGTGGCAGATGAGGATCTGTTCCGGCGTGTATTGGTGGAGGCGGATGGTGCGCATGCAGTTGGCAAACCGTTTTATCATTTTGTCATGACCACTTCCAATCATCGGCCTTTCACCTATCCGGCGGGTCGCATTGACATTCCTTCTCCTGGCGGGCGGGCTGGTGGGGTCAAATATACCGATTGGGCCATTGGGGCGTTTTTGCAACAGGCCAGGAGTCGTCCCTGGTTTGACGACACCTTGTTTGTGATTGTGGCGGATCATTGTGCTTCCAGTGCCGGGAAGAGCGATTTGCCGGTGTTCCGGTATCATATTCCGTTGATGATTTACGCGCCGCGTCATGTGGTTCCGCGGATGGAGACGGGGTTGATGAGTCAGATTGATGTCACTCCGACGGTATTGGGGTTATTGGGTTGGAGTTATACGAGTCGATTTTTTGGTCAGGATCTGTTGCGGAGCGATCTGGCGTTGCGACGTGCTTTTATTGGTACGTATCAGAAGTTGGGGTTGATTGTCGGGGATCGGTTGTCTGTATTGACTCCGCAGCAATCTGCACGTTTTTATCGATTCACCCGAGGACCGGGGCGGGAGTCGCAGGAGCTGCTTGCGGTGGCAGATGAGTCCATGTTGTTTGACACCATTGCCTTTTATCAGACGGCTCACATCATGCATCAGAAGCGGTTGGATCAGTGGTTGCGATAAGTCATTCTGCCGGGAGGAATACACCATCATCAGGGGTCCAGGGGGGTTACCCCCCTGGTGGGGTCCAGGGGTGAAACCCCTGGGACTTTAATCTTTTAAAGATTTAAAAGATTTAAAAGATTTAAAAGATTTAAAAGATTTAAAAGATTTAAAAGATTTAAAAGATTTAAAAAAAATATTATATTTTTAAACATTAAAACATTAAAACCCTGGGGGATGAATCCCCCAGACCCCCTCTTTTTTTTCAATCATTGGATATTCATACTCGGCTCAGGAATCACCAAACCGCCTCCACGAGAACACGATGTCCCGCATGTCCCGCATGTCCCGCATGTCCCGCATGTCCCGCATGTCCACCATCCGGATGGGGATGACCCCTGGTTTGATCCAGGGATCAACTCCTGGTCGATCAATCCTTCCAACCCGCCTTGGCCGAACAAACCGCCTCTTCTTTCCGGTGCGTCTTTTCCCACTGGGAAACGGTCTGATTGGTATTTTCCGGCATCAGTTCCACCATGCACTTGCAATAGGTCTCCACCACTTTCGGCGACTGTCCCTCGTTGGCATTGTCCATGATGCAGTCCGCAACCCAGGCCTTGTCATCCGCCGCACTGGTCCATCCCGTACCAATCGGCATCGCCACACAGGCAACAACCAGCATGGCCAGACCAAACATTTTTTTCATCGGAGCTTCTCCTGCCATTCCAAGTGATTTGACCAGATGAAACCCACACCAATGGATTCCATAATAACATGGCCGTCATAAATTTTCATTTTATCGAATTCATGATCTGCATTCAACCCCGTTTTCATTGACCCTGTCACGAAATTTCCGGATGATATCCATGCATGATTTTCTTGTAAACTTTTTCAAACCACTCCCGACTCAACCGAGGATTCCATGACCCTCAAACGCTCAGTCCTCTGGACCCTGACGCTGCTGATCCTGGTCGTGATCGTGGCCGAAACCACCACACTGGATCTGTGGATCCAGGACCACTTCTACCGCTTCGATGCGGGTCACTGGTGGATCGACAAAGACGATCCCCTCACCCGCAAACTCTTCTATACCTGGACCAAACGGGCCATTCTCATCATTGGCATTGCCATCATCATCACCCTGATCTGGACCTGGAAATTCAACCTGACCATGACCACACGACGAGGGTTGATCCTCCTGGCGCTTGGCCTGACCATCGTACCCGGTGCCATCTCCGGCCTGAAAAACATCACCAATGTCCATTGCCCCTGGTCGCTGGAACGGTATGGCGGCCAATTGCCCCATCTGCCACTGTTTGCATCCCAACCATCCGACTTCCCGGAGGTGCGCCCCGGCAAATGCTGGCCGGCAGGTCACCCCTCGGGCGGCTTTGCCTTCATGATGCTGTTCTTCGTCTTTCGCAATCCACTCTGGCGCAAACTCGGCCTGGGATTCGGATTGAGCCTGGGCTGGATCATGGGCAGCTACCAGATGCTCAAAGGCGCCCACTTCTTCAGTCACGTGCTCATCACCATGCTGTTGTCCTGGCTGCTGATTTTAAGTATTGTATCCACGGTCGATCATCTGTCCAAACGTCGTCCACGCCCTGCCAAATCAAACCGACCATGACCATCCCAGACCGTGCCACCTTTCGCGGCATGCAATACCTGCTGACCGCACTGGTTCTGACCAGCGGCTATCTGCTGGCCCGGCATTCCACCTGGACCAGCTCCACCCAACTCCATACCATCCTCGAATCCGTGGCCACGGTCCTGGCCCTCATGGTGGGCATTCTGGCCCTGATGCGCTACTTTGCCGAACGGGATGACCTGTTCCTGCTGATCGGCTCCGGCTTTCTCGGCACGTCACTGCTCGATCTCTACCATACCATCGTCTCCTCCGAACTCTTCATCCGCGCCATGCCATCCGAATACATGGTGCTGATCCCCTGGAGCTGGATCTCGGCACGCATCTTTCTGGCCATGTTGCTGTGCCTGAGCTGGCTTCTGACCCGACACGCCCCCCAACAACACCACCTGGATCCACGCTGGGTCTTTTTGGCCATCGCCAGCTTCACGCTGCTCAATTTTCTCTTTTTCACCCAAATCCCCCTGCCGCGCGCCATCCATCCGGAACTCCCACTCTCCAGACCGCAAGAGTTGATCCCGGCCCTGTTGTTCCTGATTGCCCTGATCGGCTTTCTGCGACGCGGCCTCTGGCGAACCGATGATTTTCACCACTGGTTGATTCTGGCGTTGATCGTCTCCTTTTTGAGTGAGGCGCTCTTCATGTCCACCTCGACCCGACTGTACGATTCCCTGTTCGATCTGTCCCATTTGTTGAAAAAAACAAGCTATGTCTGCGTTCTGACCGGCCTGTTGATCAGCATCATGCTGGTGGCACAGGAACTGAAACGGGCACGCATCCAGGCAGACAGCGCCAATCGGGCCAAAAGCGCCTTTCTGGCCAACATGAGCCACGAAATCCGCACCCCCATGAACGGAGTGATGGGGTTGATCGATCTGGCACTGCAACACGATATCCCTGCAACCACCCGCAACTATCTGATCAAAGCACAATCCTCATCACGCACCCTGTTGCAGTTGATCAATGACATTCTGGACCTCTCCAAAATCGAACAGGGAGGGATGGTCCTGGAACGGGTGGCGTTTCGGTTGCAGGATCTGTTGGACAATTTACAGGATCTGTTCTCCTCGACCACCATCGCCAAAGAGGTGCAATTGCGGATTGAACCCGCTCCCGAGTTGACCGGCACCCTGCTGGGCGATCCGTTGCGTCTGCAACAGGTGCTGTTCAATCTGGTTGGCAATGCCATCAAGTTCACGGAACGCGGCCAGGTGCGGGTCAACGTGGCTGTGGTCGAACAGAATCAAGAGCGCATCCGCCTGCACTTCGGGGTTCAGGACCAAGGGATCGGCATCACCCCGGAACAACAAGCCATGCTGTTCAAACCGTTCAGCCAGGCCGAAACCGGTACGGCACGCAAATTCGGCGGGACCGGCTTGGGTCTGGCCATCTGCAAACGGTTGAGCGAACAGATGGGCGGACACATTGGCGTGGAAAGCAGAGCAGGGCAGGGGAGTCTGTTCTGGTTTGAGGTGATTCTGGGTCGGAGCCAGGAGGAGAGCATCATCCCCTCTGCCCCGCTGCCCGCCTTGCCCCAACCGGTTGGTCAACTGGCCGGGGCACGGGTGCTGCTGGCCGAAGACAATGCCATCAATCGGCTGGTGGCCGAAGAACTGCTCAAAAGTGTCGGTCTGGTGGTGGAGTGTGCCCACAACGGTCTGGAGGTACTCCGTCTGCTGGAACAGAAAAAATTTGATCTGATCCTGATGGACATTCAGATGCCGGAAATGGATGGGTATACAGCCACCCGCATGGTGCGGACAGATCCCCGTTGGCAAACGCTGCCCATTCTGGCCATGAGCGCCCATGCCCTGAGCGGGGATCGGGAGAAAAGCCTGGAAGCAGGCATGAACGACCATCTGACCAAACCCATTGACAAGGCACTGTTGTATGCCGCCTTGCACCGCTGGATCACGACACCTCTTGCACCCGTGGCAACATCCAGCCCGCACCCGGCCCCGCCGACACTGGCCACCCTGATCGATTTTGTCGAGCTGATGGATCGGATCAACCACAAACCGGCCTTGCTGCGACGCATTCTGAACGATTTCGCCGACAGCCAGATGCAGGCCGCAGCAGAGATTCGTGCGCTCCTGACGGCCCAGGATCTGGAAGAGGCGATCCGACGGGTCCATTCGATCAAGGGAATGGCAGGCAACCTCTCCGCACGGGAACTCTTTGCCTGTGCCCAAACCCTGGAAACAGCCCTGCGTCACTCCGGAGCCGGGGTCACACGGGAGCTGGACGATTTTGCTGCGGCCCTTGATCCGTTGATCACCGCCATTCGCGCCTGGGAGCAGGCATTGCATCCGGACAGTCCCTGAACGATATCCAACTATTGAAAGAAAAGAGGGGGTCTGGGGGATTCATCCCCCAGGATTTTAATATTTAAAACAAATCACACATTCAAACATAATAATTTTTATCATTCTGGATTGCAGCCTTTGCCAGCATCAGTCAAGGGCAATCCGAGCAGTCGGATCCCTGTGACACGAATTCTTGTTATGTCATTATTTTACTGACAAAATTGAAAATTCAAGAAAGATCTTGACAGCGTTTGACCAGTTGGTCCAATCTCTGCCAGCAGTGACATCGTGCCTGCCGGACAACATCAATCCTCTGGCACGGATGGGATGTGAAGGTGACGTTTAAGATTGCTGGCCAATGTGTTCAGCACAGCGGGGAGGGTGTGGGGCAAAACCCCACGCTTAGCCGTTGAGTGGGCCTTTTTGCCCGAAAGGCATCATATACAAACATCTATTGGGAAAAAAGCTGGAAACCATGATGTCACGCTCATCTCTTAAGAAAAAAAATCCTATTAGATTTTTACTCGTCTTGCAGTCAATCGGGCTTTTGTTGTTCCAGACGTCCGCCTATTGCACAGAAAAAAATGAACCTCCTCCATTGAAACACAAAGTTCCAACCGACGCACCATTTCTCTTGCCTCCTGTACCGCACCACAATCAAGATCAAGGCAATCTCGCCACCCAAGAAGAAATGATTATCAGAAATATCAAGGTTCTCAACGGGTCGGTTTTTCCTGACTCCATGATTCAAGAAATCACAACTCCATACACAAATCGCGCCGTCAGCGTAGATGAATTATTTGAACTGCGCGACCAATTGACACGCCTTTACATTAAGCATGGATATGTCACCTCAGGACTGGTGATGAAAGATCAGGATATAACGGATGGGCAACTTGTTCTTGAGGTAGTCGAAGGACAATTGACCAAGATCAACATCAGCGGGAACAAGGCACTGAATACAGATTTTTTGAATGATTATATTTCATACCAACTAAAATCCCCCCTGAATATCCATGAACTGGAAAGTCGATTGCAATTGTTGCGTCAGAGGGAAATGATTCGCAGCATCAAATCTGAATTGCGTCCTGAACTCAAGACTGGTGAAGCCGCTCTTGATCTTGAAATCGAAGAAGAATCTCCCTATTTTGCCAAAATAAGCCATCACAATCACAACTCTCCAAACCTGGGGGCAGAAAAAACAGATATTGCGCTTGGAACACGCAGCCTGTTTGGCCGGGATGACAAATTGACTTTAAGTTACGGAAACTCCCAAGGAATCAACGACTATTCAATATCTTATGAAATCCCATTATTTCCTGACGATACCAGCTTGACCCTCTTCCGATCAAGGACGACCAGTTCCGTCATTGCCGAACCATTTGCCGCACTGGATATCATCAGTCGCAGCGAAAATTACGGGATGACCCTGACCCATCCCTTGATTAAAAAACCAAACCAGGAACTGGCGGCCAGCTTGGGTGTACAACGTCGCTCCAGTCGTTCCTCCTTGCTTGGGGAGCCGTTTGATTTCACTTCAGGCACCACACAGGGCCGCTCCGAAGTGGCAACGATTCACCTGGGACAGGAATGGATTGTTCGCGGAACCGGTCATGCACTGGCCATTCATTCTGAGTTTTCCAAGGGGGTCGATTGCTGTGGCGCCATCCTGTTGCCGGGAAGTCCGAATGGCCGTTTTCTGGCATGGTTGGGTCAAACCCAATGGCTGCACTCCTTACCTGATTTCTGGGATAGCCTTGTGTTGATCAAAGGAGCACTACGCCTGACAGACTCCCCCATGTTGACAACGGAAAAATTCTCTCTGGGTGGCGCAGATACGGTACGGGGTTATCGGGAGAATTATCTGGGACGTGATCAGGGTGCGTTGGCCTCCATCGAATGGCGCATACCGACCACGCTGAGCCTGCCTGTTCCAGGCATACAGGAACTCTCTTCTTATGGAGGAGTCACAGGCGCGCTTTTCTACGACCATGGTTACGCGAAAGACAAAGCGGAGCTGGCCAGCACAACGCCAAAAGAGATATCAAGTGTCGGCATGGGTCTGTTATGGTCCCTCAGCAAAAAATCCAACGCAGAACTTTATCTCGCACATCGTTTGCGCGACATTCCAGATTTACCCAATGAAGGCGCACAAGATCATGGCATCCATTTCCGCATGACCATGGCCACGGATTGATGAACAGGAACCCGACAATGCTCCGACCGATCATGATGGCACTTGGTTTGTTATTGGCTGTTCTGGAGTCATCCTGGAGCAATCCGACTCTATCGGACCGCATCGAAGACATGGAGACGTTACTGGCCTCCGGAAATTATATGCGTGTCCTGGAAGTGGGCAAAACGCGGATCGACAAGGCACGCAACAGTGAAAACCTTCAAGAGACCATCGATCTGCTGATTGCCATGGGGATGGCGTCTCAGGCACTGGGGGCATTCCCGGACGCGGAACATCATTTGCAGGAAGCGCGCTCCTTGACTGCCCGCACCGCCACCCTGCAAGACGACATCCATGCGGCATTGGCCTGGGGAGACTACCTGCTGGCCTCGAATCAAGTGGATGAGTCGGTGCAGGTGCTGCAAGCAGGCATCTCCTTGGCCAGAAAAGAACGGCCATCACCATGGCTGGCCGCACTGCTGAACAATCTTGGCAACGGGTTGCTGGTGCAACGTTCCTGGGCACTGGCTGAACAGAGTTTTCAGGATGCCCTTCAGTTGGCCAGACAAAATGGTGATGACATTCTGGAAGGAAAAATTCTCATCAACCGGGTCCACGGTGCGATCAAACAACGGGACAAGGTCAAAGCCAGTCAACGCCTGGACGAAGCCCTGCAGAAAGTGCCCAATCAAACCGCCACGCATTCACAGGCCTACGCCCTGATTTCTCTTGGGAAACTCGCGGCAGACACGGCACAACAAAAAATCAGACATCATCCTCCCATGTCCCTGGTGGCTTTTGATCTCTTTCAAAAGGCAGCCAAGGTGGCACGGGATCTGAAAGATTGGAAAACCCTTTCCTATGCCCTGGGATACCAGGGAAAACTCTATGAGCAGGAACGACGTTGGGCAGATGCGGACCTGTTGACCAGGGAAGCGATTTTCCATGCAAAATCAACAGGATCACCGGAAATTCTTTATTTGTGGGAGTGGCAACGTGGCCGTCTGGCCAAAGAACAGGGTCAATTCCTGGAAGCTCAGACGTGGTATCGACAGGCAGTGAAAACCTTGAGTCTGGTGCGCCTCGATTTTCATTTAGGACTGCGAGATGGACAGGACGCGTTCCGGGAATTGATCGGCCCTGTTTATTATCAATTGACAGACCTGCTGTTGCGTCAATCCGCCCAGGAGTCCGATCCCAAACGTCAAGAGACACTGTTGTTGGAGGCACGCAATACCATCGAATCCTTGAAAACAGCGGAACTGCAAAATCTCTTCCAGGACGGATGTGTTGCCGCTGCACAGGAAAAAAAGACCACTCTTGAACAAATACAGCAGCAGACTGTCATCTACTATCCGATTCCGTTACCGGATCGCCTGGAAATTCTGCTGACCTTGCCAACCGGAATGAAGCAGATCGTTGTTCCTGTTTCATCTGCCGCCCTGGAAGAAGAGGTCCATGAGTTCCGAAGTCAATTGGAAGAAATGGATGGCACAGAATATCTCCCCCATGCCCAGACATTGTATCGTTGGCTGGTCGCACCCGTGTACGAAAGCCTTGAAAAAGCAGGGATCGAGACGATTGTTGTGGTTCCAGACGGGGCTTTACGGACCATTCCATTGGCGGCCTTGCACGATGGACAGCATTTCCTGGCCGAGAAATTCGCCGTGGCCGTCACGCCCAGCATGTTCCTGACCGCACCACGCCCACTGGATCGCAACCGTATCTCCATGCTGATTAATGCCTTATCCAAGGGAGGAGAAGGATTTTCCGAACTGCCCAATGTGCTCAAGGAAGTGGATCAGGTCAGCACCATCTTTCCTGGCCGTTCCCTCGTCGATGAAGCGTTCACCGTGCAAGAAGCCGTAGGCGCGATCAGGGCCGATCCTTATTCCATTGTCCATATCGCTTCGCATGGGCAATTTGATCACAATCCAGAAAAAACTTTTATTCTTGCATACAACGATAAAATCACGCTCAACCGACTTCAGGAGATGATCGGTCACAAAGCATTCCGTAATCAACCGGTGGAATTACTCACGCTCAGCGCCTGCCAGACCGCAGTCGGAGATGATCGTGCTGCGCTTGGACTGGCTGGTATCGCGATCAAGGCGGGTGCGCGCAGCGCACTGGCATCCCTGTGGCTTGTGGATGATTCGGCAACGGCCAAACTGGTGACCGGATTTTATCGCAACATCGGTACGGGTCATCAATCCAAGGCCATGGCTTTGAGAAAAATTCAAATGCAGATGATTCACGACTCGGCCACGGAGCACCCCGGTTTGTGGGCCGCCTTTATTCTGATTGGCAATTGGTTGTGACAATCCGAAGCAACGTATCGAAGGAACGGAGATGGTGCGATGAGAGTTTATGCCAAATTGTTAAAATCAATCGCTTTCACTGCGAGCCTTCTGCAATTTGGCACTCTGACGGCCGGAGGTGTTGCCCTGGATGGCTCCATGAAATCCAGTTTCTCGGGAGATATTTCCAAAAGAAACAACGTATACCCCATCTTGCAGGATTATGGCACCACAGTCGGTACCAATCTGTTTCACAGTTTTTCCCGATTCAACCTGACCCAGGGAGAAATCGCCGACTTCCAGGGAAATCAAATTGAAAACATTATCGGCAGAGTGACAGGTGGGACATCATCCAGTATCAACGGCACCATCCGCTCCAGCATTCCCGGAGCCAATCTCTTTTTGATGAATCCCAATGGCATCGTCTTCGGCCCGAATGCCGAACTGGATCTGACCGGTTCATTTCATGTGACGACAGCGGATTATCTGAAATTTGGCGAGACCGAAAAGTTTTATGCGGATCCAGCCCGATCCAGTGCCCTGGTACGGGTCAATCCGTCTGCTTTCGGATTTCTCAATGCCAGGCAAACCCGCATCGAATTCAACGGCAGTCGTTTGAACGGTGGCGCACCAGGTTCCACTTTTTCCGCGATTGGCGGGGCCATTGCCTCCGACAGATCGGAACTGCAAATGTTCGGCAATGATGTCCATCTCATTGCCACCAAATCGAGCGGAGAAGTACGCATGACCGATTCCGGCCCGGACACCTCCTCTCTGACCACATTCGGACGCATCGACTGGAACAATTCGCTGATCGACACCAGCGCAGACCAGGCAGGCGCCATCAGGATCCAGGGGAGCGATGTGGTACTGAATGGTGGACTCATGCGTGCCAATACAGGAGACATGCGTGGCGGGAACATCGAGTTGAACGCGCAATCCAACGCGACGATCTCCGGGGCACTGCTCACAAATACATCGGGTCATGGTCCTGGTGGAAACCTCTCCATCCGGGCTGGTGATACGTTGACCATTCATGAACTCAGCGAAAATTCTAAAAGTCTTTGGAATATCAATACAGACGGTCAATCCGAATTCAATCTGATCACCAACACCTTTGACACGGGCAATGCGGGAGACATTGCGCTGACCGCCAAAGAATTGATTCTGAACAGGTCGGAAACCGGTGATGCCGAAATCAAATCCACGACCCACGGCAAGGGTCATGGAGGCAACATCACGATCCATGCGGATCGATTTCTGCATTCAGGAACAATTTATGTGATTTCAAACCCACTCGCTTATTCGTTGGATGGAGATGATCAGGTCACCAACGCCGAGCTGGGCAGTACCGGAAACATACTCATAGACGTTCAATCCTTGACCATGGATCATGCATCCATCAATTCGATCACCTCGCGTTCTCAAGGAAATGGCGGCAACATCACGATCCAGGCGGCTGATCTGGTGGAGATAACCAACCGTTCCAACATCGGTGTGATATCCGAAGATGGCGGCAGCGGTCATGCGGGAAATCTGAATATTCATGCCAAGAACATTTCCATAAGAAATACGTCATTCGACTATTATACGGATTCCGAAAGCACCTGGGAATCGGAGATCGTGGATGCGAAGTATGGTACTGGCAGAGGTGGCAATGTCACATTGCAAGCCGATAATATCCGCATAAGAAACACCTCTTTCTCAGGTTGGAGCGACAGCCGGGGAGATGCCGGCAATGTTGTCATGCGCGCCTCCGAACGGATTTCTTTCTTGAATACCAGCATCACCTCGAATGCCATGTGGAGTGGAACGGCCGGGAATATCACGATTGAAGCCCCGGATATCTTGATGGACAATGGAAACATTTCTGCGGAGGCCGGAGGAAATTTGAGTGGATCCGCAGAAATCGATGCGTCTGAAATGAACCGTCTGACCTCCCAGGGTGTCGTGGCCGTATTGAACAATTCAGGGACATTCTACAGTTTTTTTCCTCTCACCTCCGCAGGAACGATTGAAATCATCGCCACCAGTCTGGATATGCGATCCGGATCTCAAATCAACTCCACGGGCAGTTATTACAGCAATGCGGGAACAATCAGTCTCAACGCATCCAATATCACCGTGGATGGTTATGGCATCGATGGTAGGATTCGAAATCCAAGCGGGATTATTGCAACCACACAGGGAAATGGTCATGCAGGGACCATTTCCGTGAATGCCGACCAATTGACCCTGACCCATGGTGCCCGCATCGATGTCTCCAGTGCCGGAAATGAACGTGCCGGAAACCTTCAGATCACCGCCAGGAATGTACTCATTTCAGGCACAGTGCCAGAGCATATCACTTTATACGCTGCAGATGGCGTCGTACCCCCAGGATCGAGCGGCATCTACTCTTCCGTATCCGGGGCCGGGGGTGGGGGAGACTTGAGCATCACGGCAGAATCGATGGAACTCTCCGATGGGGCCGCGATCAGCGTGGCGACCTCTGGAACCGGAGATGGTGGCAATATCTCTTTGGACGTGAAACAAAACACCCATCTTGACCATGCCACGATCTCCGCGAACTCCACCTCGGAACATGCTGGCGATGCCGGATCAATCTTGTTGCGTTCCCACGACTCCTTGATCATGAATGAAGCGGCCGTGACCTCATCTGCAGAAACCGGTGGCGGAGGCGGAATTACGGTCGAGGTGGATACCAGGATTCATCTACGTCACTCAAACATCTCCACCTCGGTACGGGGGGGAGATGGCAATGGCGGCAATATTTCCATCGACCCTCGTTTTCTGATCCTGGATCACAGTCATGTTCAGGCCAATGCCTTTGGCGGGGCTGGCGGCAATGTCCATGTTCAGGCCCACACCCTGCTGCAAGACACTTCCAGCAGCATGACCGCTTCTTCCGTACTCGGCGTGCAAGGCACGGTATCGGTGGACACCCCGAACATGAATGTCGTGGATGGATTGATGACCTTGCCGGTCAATTTCTTCGATGCTTCTGCACTGATGAACGAGCGTTGTTCCGCATCGGGAAGAAACAACGTGAGCAGTTTCGTGATCAAAGGGCGTGGAGGACTTCCCTACATGCCCGGAGATCTGTTTGCCAGTCACGGTGCGACCATGCTGCCGCCTTATGCAGGAGCCGCGATCACAAATCCGGTATGGGCGATTGTGATGCTTCCATCGGATGATTCACCCCAAATACCGTGTACGATGTGACAGCTCGATCCCATCCTGTTTCCTGAAAAACCTTCTTCCCAAGGAAAAGGTGCCTGACCATGTCCGATACAATCCTTGACTCCATGGCAACGACATCCACTTTGATCCCTGGAAGGAGCGGGATATCCGAAAGGATCGATACTCCAGGCGACCAGGACTGGTGGCGCATCTCTCTGACAGTCGGCGCCACCTACCGATTTCGCCAGCAAGCCGCACCCTCTTCGACTGTGGACCCTTATCTCCGACTGTTGAACGCCAGCGGCACGTTGATGGCCTCCAACGACGATGGAGGGGGGGGATGGGATGCAGGCATCACGTTCACCCCAGCCATCGGAGGCATCTATTATCTGTCATCTCAGGGCGTTGGCTCCTCCATTGGAGCGTACCAACTCAATGTCTCCCTGATCGACACCATTCCCGCCACAACCGCCACCGAGGCGCAGCTGTCCCAGGATGGTGCGACCTTTGCCGGCAACATTGACAGCGCAGGAGATCAGGACTGGTGGCGCATTTCGATGTATGCGGGAGGAAATTATACCTTCCTCCAGAACACCATCCCGGACTCCGAATTGATCTCAAGACCGAAACTGTTCAACGATACGGGCATTGCGGTCGCCGAGGCGGTCAACAGCAATGACCACAACCATGCCCGGATCACCTACACCCCGACCACCTCGGGCACTTATTATCTTTCAGCACGAGGGGTGGATGGTTCGACAGGAGGATACACCCTCTCGGCATCGGTGAACGATACCATACCAGATAACATGACCACGACGGCGGTTTTGTCAACCAGTGGCGCAGGCTCCACTGTCGTTGGAATTATCGGAAGCCAGACAGATCAGGACTGGTGGCGTGTCTCCTTGACCGCAGGGAACCTCTATTCTTTCAGTCTCGCAGCCACTTCAACATCCCATCTGGACTGTTATTTGCGTCTGCTGGATGATACGGGCACAGCGATTCTCACGGATAATGACAGTGGGGATGGTGACAATTCCCTGTTAAGCTATACGCCCACCCGTTCCGGGATATATTATCTTTCGGCTGAAGGAGATCGAGAGAGTGGGACGACGGGCGGCTACACCTTGTCGGCGACCGAGAGTGTCGGAAGCGGTAACACCAACACCTCAACGGAAGATTCCATAGTGGCCGACACGACGACAGCAGACTCGATCAACCCTGACGGAATCGCCCATAACAGTTTTATCGACAGCTCCGGGGATCAAGACTGGTGGCAGATTTCCTTGACTGAAGGCAATCGTTATTCATTTCGCCTGCTCGCGTCCACCAATTCGTCCTTGGATTGCTATTTGCGCCTGTTGGATGCCAGCGGAGTTGAAATCACAAAAGATGATGACAGTGCCGGCAACAGAGGCTCACTGATCAACCATACCGCGATCCGTTCCGGCACATATTATCTTTCGGCGCAGGGGTATGGTTCAAATACCGGTGAGTATCTTCTGTCAGCCACGCTCAATATTCTGCCCAGCGATCCGATCACGGATACCACGGCGACCGATTCTTCCATCACGATCAATGCAACAGCCCAAGCCAGCGCCATTAATTTCTCTGGAGATCGGGACTGGTGGAGTCTCTCTTTGACGGCTGGCAACTCCTATTCTTTCCGTCTTGTTGCGGCTCCCTCCTCGTCACTGGATTGCTATTTGCGTCTGATGGATGCCACCGGGGTTGAAATCACCAAAGATGATGACAGTGCAGGCAACAGAGGATCTTTGATCACTTATACGGCAACCCGTTCTGGTACTTATTATCTTTCCGCAGAGGGATATGGTTCATCCACGGGAGATTATACGCTTGAGGCCACACGATCCGAAGAGGATCCAGACACGGGAGGAGCCAACACCGATACCCTGGAAAGTGCCATCAGCACCACCCTTCCTGCTGGTGTCGCCAATTTACTTCTGACCGGCAACTCGGAGATTAATGGCACAGGAAACGATCTGGATAATATCATAACGGGTAACAGTGCCATCAATACGCTCCATGGTGCAGAAGGCGCAGACCATCTGATCGGTCGGGGAGGCAATGATACTCTGAATGGCGGAGAGGGAAATGATGAACTGGATGGGGGTGCTGGCGTGGATCAGATGCGTGGTGATGCAGGCGATGACATTTACATTGTTGACAATCTGCAAGATTCAATCACGGAAAATCCCGGTAGCGGAAACGATTGGGTCAGAAGTTCCATCTCCTGGACATTGGGGCGTCACCTTGAAAATCTGACCCTGATCGGCACACGCGCCATCCATGGCATGGGCAACGCATTCAACAACGTTTTGACCGGCAACAACCAGAACAACACACTGACCGGTGGCGAGGGCAATGACATTCTGAGTGGTGCCGATGGGAAGGATATCCTGTGGGGCGGGGCGGGTGATGATACCCTTGATGGTGGCATGGGTACGGATCGCATGTATGGAGAGAGCGGGGATGATATTTATATTGTTGACAATAGTGGGGATTATATTTCTGAAGGCTCAGCAACCGGGACGGATCTGGTCAGAAGCTCCGTGACCTGGACCTTGATGAACAATCTGGAAAATCTGACGTTGACCGGAACTTTTCCGATTGATGGCAGAGGCAATTCCCGGGCGAATACTTTACGAGGCAACAATAGCGTCAACACGTTACACGGCCTGGCGGGTGCTGATCGATTGTTCGGTGCAGCCGGGGAAGACACCTTGTTTGGCGGTGACGGTAACGACAAATTGGCCGGAGGCAGTGGCCAGGATATGCTTTCTGGAGGAACCGGTGCGGACCAATTCAGCTTTACCCAACCCTCTGATGGGGGCGATATCATTCAAGATTTCAGCAGCTCTCAAGGCGATCAACTGGTTTTTATCAGTGACAATTTCGGAAATTTGAGAACAGGAAGACTGGAGACCTCTCGTTTCACCGTCAACAATACCGGCAGGGCCTCCACCAGCAGCCAACGTTTCGTCTTCGACACCAGAACGCGCGCACTTCGGTATGACCCGGATGGCAGTGGCTCTGCGGTTGGTGTGACGATTGCCACCTTGAACGGAATTTCAACGCTTTCGGTGAACGAGATTCAAATTGTGGCGAGTTGATTCAGGAGGTGATTCTCAGGTCAGCAAGAGTCAACACACCATCATCAGGGGTCCAGGGGGGTTACCCCCCTGGTGGGGTCCAGGGGTGAAACCCCTGGGACTTTAATCTTTTAAATCTTTTAAATCTTTTAAATCTTTTAACAAAAATATTAATAAATGATTTTTTAAACATTAAAACATTAAAACCCTGGGGGATGAATCCCCCAGACCCCCTCTTTTTTTTCAATAATTGGATAGATGTGCCCGGCTCAGGAATCACCAGACAGCCTCTGAAATCAGGAGGATATGAAAAACTCTACCCTTGTAAGCCCCCCGCTCATCCCGCCTTCTGCCGCAACATGCGCATCACCTCATTGGCCTCCCTGGACATGAACAACTTGTCCAACAACACAAACATCTGAAAACGCAACTTCTGAAACTCATCCATTTCCCCAATGGCCGCATCTTTCTCCTGTCTGACCACCTTGGCCACCACCGAACGGGCCGTCTCATGCACCTGCAAATGCACCCGCCCCAACTCCTCAAACAACGGAATGGCCCCAAAACGCTCGGTCCCCTCCGAATAATACCACTTGCCAAACGCACACTCGCGCCCGCTGGCCACCTCTTCGGGTCGCAACTTGGCCCGCCCGCGAATCACATGCTCCAACTTGCCCAACCACTTCAAATGGGCATTCTTGACCGCCTGTACATCAAACGCCGCAGAACTGTAAGCAAAACCCTCCTCCCACTGCTTGAGCGCCTCGCTGATCTCATGCATCACCGTGGTCAACATGCCGGCATGATGAATCGATCCGCTCAAAAACTCCTGCAAATCCAAAGCCTGCAAGATCTGTTTCTGCACATTGACCGATGCGATGTAAATCTCTTCGGAACTCAACTGCAACTGTCCGGTGCGCTCCTGGGCCACAGTGCTCTCCTGAGCCACATTGTTGGCCCCCACCGCCACATTGGAAGCAGCACGGGCAATCTCGGAGGTTCCAGCCGCAGCCTCCACCGCAGCCCGCGCCACCTCCTGGGAAGCCAATGCCAGCTCCGCCGCATTGCGGGTCACCTCATCCGCAGCCAAAGTGACATTGCGCATGGATTGGGCAATGTTGCCCACAGCACGGGATTGATCATCCACCGAACGGGTGATCTCCTGATTGGTCTCCGCAATCTGCTGAATCAAAACCGTAATGTCCCGGGTGCCATTGGCCGCCTCCCGGGTCTTGTTCTGAATCTCCCGAGTCCTCTCATGAATCAAACGGGTGGCATCCGCCGTCTGCCGGGCCAACTCCTTGACCTCATTGGCCACCACGGCAAACCCCTTGCCCGCCTCACCCGCACCTGCGGCCTCAATGGAAGCATTCAAAGCCAACATGTTGGTCTGATCGGCAATGGTCTTGATCATGCCCACCACCTTGCCGATCTCACCCGCTGCCACAGCCAGCTTGTCCATCACCGCCAGACTGGCACGCGCATTGAGATTGGCCCTCTCCGACCGCTGATCCGCCTGCTGACACCGCTCCCGCACCGCACCCAAAGCCGAATTGAGCTGCGACATCGAAGCCGATACCGTACTCACCGCCTGATTCACCTGACCCAGACTGCCGTTGACATTCTCGATATTGGCCGTCATCTGCTCCGCCGCAGAGGCCATGGTGGTGACATTGACACTCGCCTGCTCCGAGGCCGCCGCAATCGATGACACATTGTTCGACAACTCATGGGCCACATGGTTGACCGTGTTGATGTTCTCCTTGACCTCGTCAATCTTCACCTTCAACTGCTGGGTCTCACGATCCAGATTGTCATTCAATTGCAACACCTGCTTGGACAGATCCGCCGTGCCCGCCGAATCCTCGGCCAAAAGCTGACGCAAAGGGATCAACTCGTTGACCACAGCCAAAACACTCTCCGCCTGCAACCGCTGCTGACGCAACGAACGGGTGATCTGCTCGGTGACCAGATTGAACTTGTCGCCAATATACTCCAACTCCACCACATATCCCCGATTGAACTCCACCTCCAGATTGCCCTGGGCATACTCTTCCAGATGACTGGAAAAATCGTTGATCTGATGGTTCAAAGACCAGTTGCGCCAGGCCAGGAACAACTGACTCAACAACACCAACCCCAGATTGACCCATACCAGAATCCGCAATGCATTGGTCACGCTCTCCTGGTTGGCACGAGACTGCTCGGTCATGCGGGAAACCGCCTTGTCCATGGCCCCCAACAACGCCACATTCTCCTCGATGACACTCTTCTTGATCGCCTCCAGATCCCCACTGCCCGCCAGACCGGAGCGCACATTGCGCTGAAACACCTCCCACCGCTCGGCCACGGCCTGAAGATCCGCCAACACCTCCGGAGTCGGAACCAGCATGGCCGCATACGTGACCTGCTCGCGATTGAGGGTGGCCGGAGCCTCGCTGCCATGAATCAATGCCTTCAAGGTGAGATCAAAAACCTCCAGAGAGGCCTCCACCTGCTTTTTGACCTGTCGATCCCCGGTCACCAGATAAATGAAAAACTCCTTGGTGGCCTTCTGACTCAACATCCGCTGCCGACCGGCCAGATTGATGGTGGCCGCATCCTCGCTTTTCAAATGGGCGGCATAATAAAGATTGCCCGCTGCCAGCAACGCCAACAGCAGCAACAAGGCACCAACAACCCGCAAGGATGCCTTGATGCCGATTTTTCGATCCCAGGCATGGAGGTTGATTTTTGACGTCATGGGGATTTCCTGCTAAGTTGAAGAGTCGCTTCAGAACCGGAACCGATCCGGCACGAAAATCCTGCAAGCATGCATTATAGATAAGTTGAACAGCACGTCAAATGGAATGCCGATTCCCTGATCTCCAGGCCGACACAAACTGGACCTTGTGCCATGATTGCGCCTCTGCCTGCCGTCTGCCCGCCCTGACGCCGGACGAGGTGGCCTGTTGTCCCCGCTGCGGGGCCGAGCTGCAACGGGGCCGACGCTTCTCCTTGCAGATCCCGCTGGCCCTGGCCCTCACCGGCCTGATCCTCTGCACCATTGCCCATGGCTGGCCACTGCTGCATTTGAAACTCGGAGGTCGCATCATCGGCAATACCCTGCTGGATGGCGTACTGGCCATGGGTCAGGTCAACATGTGGGATCTGGCACTCCTGGTGTTTGTGACCAGCATGGCGGCCCCGGTGTTGATGCTGCTCGGTTTGTGCCAGGTGCTGATCCCGCTGCAACGGGGACAACGCCCCCGGCATGGCATCTTTTTGTTCAAAACCGTATTGGCCGTCACCCCCTGGGCCATGGTGGGAGTCTATACCCTGGGACTGTTCGTGGCCTACGTCAAGCTGACCTCCATGGCACACGTGATGCCAGGCGTGGCTCTGTACGCCTTTTTCGGACTGGTGATGGTCATGGCTGCAACCCGCGCCACCCTGGATACCGAACAGGTCTGGAACCGGCTCGCCCCCAGCGTGACCGTCCACTGCCCCCCGGACCAGGCCATTCTGTGTCATGTCTGCGCCCTGCCGGTCGCAGCCACGGAACAGACCCGTTGCCCCCGATGCCACTCCCGGCTGCATGCCTGTCATCCCGCCTCGCTGACCCGCACCTGGGCCTTGCTCTGGAGTGCTGCCATTCTGTACATTCCCGCCAATCTCTATCCGGTGATGACCGTCATCAAAATGGGACGAGGCCAGCCCGATACCATCTTGAGCGGCGTCATCCACCTGATCGAAAGCGGCATGTGGCCACTGGCTGTGCTGGTGTTCGTGGCCAGCATCGTGGTGCCGGTCGCCAAGATCGGCATCCTGATCCATCTCCTGATCTCGGTCCGACACGCCTCGACCACACGCCAAAAAGATCGCACCGTCTTGTACCGTGTGCTGGAAACCTTTGGCCACTGGTCCATGGTGGACGTGTTCCTGGTCTCGATCCTGACCGCTCTGGTCGATTTCGGTGCCATTGCAACGATCCAACCCGGCATCGGTGCCAGCTTTTTCGCGGCTGTGGTGGTGTTGACCATCCTGGCCGCCCAATCCTTTGATCCCAGACTGATCTGGCATCCCAACCAACGAGGCGCGGCATGAATTCCAACGAACTCTCCGCTTTGCCCACAGCCACGGTCACCACCCACAGCCGCAGCATGCCTCTGATCTGGACCATCCCGATCCTGGCCTTGTTGATCGGTGGCTGGCTGGTGTTCAAAACCTGGTCGGAAAGCGGTCCCACACTCCTTCTGACCTTCAAAAGCGCCGAAGGGATCGAAGCTGGCAAAACCCGCATCAAACACAAAGAGGTCGAAGTGGGCACCGTGGAATCGGTGCGCCTCAGCGCCGATTTCTCCCAGGTCGAAGTCCGGGCTGCTTTGGTCAAAGGGACCGAACCCTTTCTGAACAGCGGCGCCAAATTCTGGGTGGTGCGCCCGCGCCTGAGCCTGCGCGGCATCTCGGGTCTGGGCACCCTGGTCTCGGGTGCCCATATCGAAATGGAACCCGGACAAGGCACCCCGCAACAGGCATTCACCGGTCTGGAGAGTCCCCCAGCCATGCGGGTCGGAGCCTCCGGCACCCGCTTTCTGCTGGAAGCGCCCGCCCTGGGTTCTCTGGATGTCGGCTCGCCGGTCTATTTTCGCGACATCCCGGTCGGAGAGGTGTTGGGGTATGAACTCAATCCGGATCTCCAAGGGGTCACCGTACCGATCTTCATTCAAGCCCCGTACAACGCCATGATTCGCGCCTCCACCCGTTTCTGGGAGAGCAGCGGCGTGGATCTGGTGGCCGATGCCTCGGGATTCAAGCTGCGCTCCAGCTCGGTGACCAAACTGCTGATGGGTGGCGTGACCTTCAACACTCCGGAGAGCCTGGAGTCTGACCGGCCTGCCCGGGAGGACCAACGGTTCACCCTGTACAAAAACGAAAACGCGGTCACCGAAGGCTCCTATACCCAGAAACTGACCCATGTCCTCTATTTCAAAGGTTCGGTGCGCGGCTTGAGCGTGGGAGCGCCGGTGGAGTTTCGCGGCATCCAGGTGGGCAGGGTGACCGACATCCGCCTGGAATACGATTTTGCCGCCACCACCTTCCGCATTCCGGTTTTGGTGCAGATCGAGCCGGAACGGGTCAGCGAAATCTCTGCCAGCGGTCACAAAACCCAACGGGAGGACTCACCCCAGGAGTTCCTGCAATCCCTGGTGCAGCGCGGTCTGCGGGCACAATTGAAAACAGGCAGTTATCTCACCGGTCAGCTTTTTGTCGAGCTGGATCTGCATCCTGCCACTCCGCTCACTCTGGTGGGCAGTCAGGACAACCGCTATCCGGAGTTGCCGACCATTCCCACCAGCCTGGACACCATCACCGCCTCGGTGACCGGATTTTTGGAAAAAATCCAATCCCTGCCCCTGGAAGGGATCAGCAAAGAGCTGCACGAAACCTTGAAAGGGACCAATCGCGCGGCCAATGCCCCCGAAACCCTGGAGACGATCCGTGCCGCTGCCGCGGCCCTGCACGAGGCCAAAAACCTCCTGAAACATCTCAACCTGCAAATCGACCCCCTGGCCACCGGCGTCCGGGGAGCCAGTGAAGCCGCCACCGCCACCCTGAAACAGATCGAAGAGACCCTGATCAAGGTGGACGGGCTGATCGGTCCCAAGGCTCCCTTGCACTATGGCATGGTCGAAGCCGTGCGCGAACTGGCCACTGCGGCCCGTTCGGTGCGCAGCTTCATCGATCTTCTGGAGCGCAAACCCGAATCCCTGCTCTTTGGCAAGGAAAAAGATGGAGTCCGTGAACCATGAAAACCACCTCCGGTTGGCTGTTGTATGCACTTTTGGGTGCCACTCTGGTATTGGTCGGCTGTCCGGGTCCGACCTCACCTCCCACCCGATATTTCCTGCTGACCGCCCAGACCGCTCTGGAGCCGGGAACCAAACCCGTGGAAAAACCCCGCACCACCAATCTGGTGGTGGAGTTGGAACCCGTGGAGATCCCCCAGTATCTGAACCGACCGGAGATGGTGACCCGGGTGGGGGGGAACCGCTTGCGTCTGGAGCGGTTGAGCCAGTGGGCCGGAGATCTGAAAGAGGATCTGGGACGGATCGCTGTGGAGAATCTGTCCGTGCTGTTGGGTTCGGACCGCATCACCGTTCTGCCCAATCGTGCCGAGCAGCGTGCCGACTTCCGGATCGCCACCAGCATCAACCGTTTTGAACCGGACGAAAACGGTTTGGTCACACTCGATGCCCGCTGGACCCTGTTCAACGGTCCCGGCAAGCTCCTGACCTCGCGCCATGCCCGCATCGCAACCCAGTCCGCCCAATCTGACGATGCCGAATCCCTGGCCGAAGCCATGAGTCAAGCCATGGCCCGTCTGCATCGCGACATGGCCACGGAGATTCTCAACCAGCCACGCCAATAATCTGGCACCAAAACCGGAGCGCCTATGGAATGTCTCTGAAAAGCTGTTGGGTGATTCCTGAGCCGATCATGAATATCCAATGATTGAAAAAAAAGAGGGGGTCTGGGGGATTCATCCCCCAGGGTTTTAATGTTTTCATGTTTTAATGTTTTCATGTTTAAAAATAATTTATAAATATTTTTGTTTAAAAGATTTAAAAGATTTAAAAGATTTAAAAGATTTAAAAGATTTAAAAGATTTAAAAGATTTAAAAGATTTAAAAGATTTAAAAGATTTAAAAGATTTAAAAG
>JAANAU010000078.1 GCA_011089965.1 Magnetococcales bacterium | reverse complement strand
GAGCAGAGCCTGTTTGCCCTGGGCTATTACCAGCAACTGGCCTTCATGCGCACCAGGAAGTCGGATTCGCAATCTCAAGAGTAAAGTAAAATAATGACTGACAACCGGACCAGGAGTCTTTGATCGATGAGCATTACCAACCGTTATGAGTTTTTGTTTTTGTTCGACTGTGAAAACGGCAATCCCAATGGTGATCCGGATGCCGGCAATGCGCCGCGCATTGATCCCGAGGATATGCGCGGTCTGGTCTCGGATGTGGCCATCAAGCGCCGGGTGCGCAATTACGTGCAGACCGCGCGCGGCAATCAGATGCCGCATGCCATTTTTGTCGAGCATGCCACCAATCTGAACCGTCCGATTGTCCGTTCCCATGAGGAGACCGGAGGTGGATTCAAGACCGACGCGGACAAGAAAGGCGCCTCCAAGGACAAGGTGCTCAAGGCCAGACAGTGGATGTGTAAGAATTTTTATGATGTGCGCACCTTTGGGGCGGTCATGAGTACCGGGCCGAATGCCGGGCAGGTGCGGGGTGCGGTGCAGGTTTCGTTTGCCCGCTCTGTAGATCCTGTGCTGCCGTTGGATCTCTCCATCACGCGTATGGCCGTGGCTGAGGAGGTCAAGGGGGCCAAAGGATCCGGAGATTACCTGAAGTGGGAACAGGAACAACCTGAAGACAAATTGCGCACCATGGGTCGCAAAAGTCTGATCCCGTATGGTCTGTATGCAGCCAAGGGGTTTGTGAGCGCCCATCTGGCCGAAGAGAGCGGCTTTTCCGAAGAGGATCTGGGGTTGCTGTGGGAGGCTTTGGTGGGCATGTATGATCACGACCGGTCTGCCAGCAAGGGGGTGATGGCCTGTCGGGATCTGCTGGTTTTCAAGCACGTGGGCACGGATGGTGATGTGGAGCAGCGCAAGCGACAGGCCATGCTCGGGTGTGCCCCGGCCCAGATGGTGTTGGACAATGGCCGCGTCTATCATTTGCAGCGTCGGGCAGATCAGGCCGGGCCTGCGCGGCGTTATGACGATTATCAGTTGACACTCGATCTGACCCGTTTGCCCAAAGGGGTGGAGGTGTGGCGGTGGGATTTTCTGGAGGGCCGCCTGATGCAGATTGCATCCTGATAAAACACAGGATTCGCATGATGGAGGAGGATGCCATTCCAATATCAGCGCTCAATGAGTTTGCCTACTGTCCCCGGCGCTGTGGATTGATTCATCTCGAAGGGGAGTTCGAGGAGAATGTCCACACCCGCCGGGGCGAGGCCGGGCATGAGCGGGTGGACGAGGAGGCAACACGTCTGGGGAGCGATGGGATCCGGGTGGAGAGCGCGTTGCCGGTCTGGTCTGAGCGTTTGGGTCTGATCGGGCGTTGCGATGTGGTGGAGTTTTCATTGTCCGGTGTGCCCTATCCTGTGGAGTACAAGCAGGGGTCGCGTCGCAAATGGTTGAATGACGATCTGCAAGTTGCGGCGCAGGCCCTCTGTCTGGAGGAGATGACCGGGCTTGAGGTGCCCAAAGGGGCCATTTATCACCTGTCGTCACGGCGGCGTCGCGAGGTGGTCATGACCGAAACCTTGCGGCAGACCGTATGTCGGGTGGTCGGGGAGATTCGCCAACTGTTCCAGAGTGGTCAACTGCCCCCGGTATTGAACGATGCCCGCTGTCGGGAGTGTGCCATGAAAGGGGTGTGTCAACCGGCGATGATGGCGGCGCAAGAGCCGCTTCAGCGCTTGCGGGCGACACTGTATGCGCTGGATGGGGATGGATGAGAGCGATGCAGCAAATTGAAAACACATTATACATCATGACACCAAACTCTTATATCCATCTGGAGAACGAAGCCGTACGGGTGGATGTGGAGCACAAGGAGCGTTTGCGGGTTCCCTTGCATCACCTGGGAGCGGTTGTCACCTTTGGAAATGTCATGATTTCTCCGGCGTTGATGCATCGTTGTGCGGAAGATGGCATCGGGTTGGTGTTGCTCTCTGGTCATGGTCGTTTCAAGGCCCGTCTGGAAGGGCCGATCTCCGGGAATGTATTGCTGCGCATTGCCCAGCATCAGCTCAGTCAGCCAGAAAAAGGCCGTCTGGAGATCGCCCGGGCTGTTGTGGCAGGCAAGATTCGCAACAGTCGTCAGATTTTGTTGCGCGGAGCGAGAGAGGCCAAGGCCGAGGAGGATGCGCACTTGATTTCCCAGGGTGCCGAGGCGCTTGGAGAGTCGATGCGCTCTTTGTTGCAGGTGGCAACCTTGGATGAGTTGTTGGGTGTCGAAGGAAATGCCGCCAAAAGTTATTTTGCCGCTCTGTCTCAATTGGTGCGTCCGGACGCCAGGGATCTGTTCCGCATGGATGGCAGAACCCGGCGACCGCCTCGTGATCGCCTGAATGCTCTTTTGTCATTTCTGTATGCCATGTTGATGAATGATGTGCGATCGGCTTTGGAGAGTGTCGGGTTGGATCCGCAATTGGGATTTCTGCACAGCGTCAGGCCAGGGCGGGCATCCCTGGCCCTGGATCTCATGGAGGAGTTTCGCCCCTATCTGGCAGATCGGTTGGCTCTGACCTTGATCAATCGGGGACAGATTTCTGCCGATGATTTTGAGATGCGGACCGGTGGGGCGGTCCTGTTGCAGGAGGAGGGCAGGCGAACTGTGGTGGCTGCCTATCAGGAGCGCAAACAGGAGGAGATCACCCACCCGTTACTGGACACCCGCACCCGGCTTGGTCTGTTGCCATTCTTGCAGGCCCGTTTGCTGGCTCGAACCATTCGGGGGGATGTGGACTCTTATGTGCCGTTTTTGGTGAGGTAGGGATGTTGGTGATCATTACCTATGATGTGTCCACGGAAAATTCCGCCGGGCGCAGGCGTTTGCGTCGCGTTGCCAAGGCGTGTGAAAGCATGGGGCAGCGGGTTCAGAAATCGGTTTTTGAGTTCAAGATTGATCAGATGGCCTTGGAGAGTCTCGAACGTCGCCTGTTGGCGGAAATCGATGACAAAGAGGATTGTTTGCGTATTTATCGTTTGATGGAGCCGTTTGAGATGTATGTCAAAGAATATGGTCATTTCAAGGCCATTGATTTTGATGCGCCATTATTGATTTAAACCGTAACCATCTTGGAATGTTGAGTTTCCAATCATCGGGGGTCCAGGGGGATTATCCTTCTGGGACTTTTTGATAATCATA
>JAANAU010000055.1 GCA_011089965.1 Magnetococcales bacterium | reverse complement strand
TATGGGGGGGGCATTTGGAGGGTGAGGGGGTGATGGATTGGTTGGCGTAT
Source organism: Magnetococcales bacterium (assembly GCA_011089965.1). Classification (GTDB taxonomy): domain Bacteria; phylum Pseudomonadota; class Magnetococcia; order Magnetococcales; family Magnetaquicoccaceae; genus Magnetaquiglobus. The sequence continues at coordinate 16,984 of JAANAU010000055.1, read as the reverse complement.
GGCACGGGATCCCGATTCTGGCATGGAGAGCGTTTGGTTGGTTCCGGGTTTCACGGGACAGGTTGTGTATTGGCCACGGCCATTGCTTGTGGGTTGGCAGTCGGGGTGCCGCTGCTGGCAGCGGTTGAGCAGGGGCGGGTTTGGTTGCGTCAGGCCATGGTCGGAAGTGTGGCGTTGGGGTGTGGGCAGAGGTTGTTGTGGCGGACGGGTTGTGATTCCTGAGTCGTCAACAGGTATCCAATGATTGAAAAAAAAGAGGGGGTCTGGGGGATTCATCCCCCAGGGTTTTAATGTTTTAATGTTTTAATGTTTTAATGTTTTGATGTTTTAAAAATATAACATATAAATATGTTTTGTTTAAAAGATTTAAAAGATTAAAGTCCCAAGGGCTTCGCCCCTGGACCCCACCAGGGGGGTAACCCCCCTGGACCCATAATAATGGATCGCTGAATCGTGGCTGGATATCATACTTTGTCGCTGCTGAACAACTTCTCCAGAATCCGTTGATACACCCGGCTTAAATCTTCCAGATCCGTGATCGGAGCGGATTCGTTGACCTTGTGGATGGTGCGCCCCACCAGACCCAACTCCAGGGTTTGAGGACAGTCGCGGGCAATGAAACGGGCATCGGAAGTGCCGCCCCCTGTGGACGGACGGGGCGTGATGCCGAGCATTTCTTCCGTGGCCTCCACCACACAGATGGCCAATTCTCCGGGCTGAGTTAGAAAGGGGAGTCCCGAAAGTTCCAGATCCAACGTGTAGTTGCCATCTTCATCCAGAATGGCGCGGATGTCTTGTTCCAACGATTCCGGAGTGCTGGCTGTGCCGAAACGGATGTTGAAACCGACACTGAGTTGGGCCGGGATCACGTTGTTGGTGGTGGCATCTCCGGCATGAATGGTGGTCAATTGCAAGGAGCTGGGAGGAAAATCAGCACTGCCTGCGTCAAAACGCCAGGCCGTCAGTCGGGCCAACAGTGGCATGGCCCGATGGATCGGATTGTCCGCCAGATGCGGATGGGCCACATGTCCCTGACGGCCATGAAAACGAATCAAACCATTGAGAGAACCGCGACGACCGTTTTTGTACTGATCCCCAAGTTGCTGGTCGCTGGTGGGTTCCCCAACCAGGCAATAGTCGATCTTTTCCCCCCGTTCCCGTAACCACTCCAACACCTTGACCGTTCCATGCGTGGCTTCCCCCTCTTCGTCCCCGGTAATCAAAAACGAAATCGAATGGTGGAACTCCGGATGCTCAAGCAAAAAACGCTCGACTCCGACAATCATGGCAGCAACCCCGCCTTTCATGTCAGCCACACCCCGTCCGATGAGCTGGCCATCGATGACGGTTCCGGCGAACGGGTCGCATTGCCATTGACCCGGATTGCCAGGTGAGACCACATCCGTATGTCCAGCCAGACAGAGATGTTTGCCGGAGCTGCCCCGACGGGCATAGAGATTCTTGATTGCACCAAAGCGCAATGGATGAATGGTGAATCCGGACTGTGCAAGCCGTTGGGCCACGATCTCCTGACACCCGGCATCCAGCGGGGTGATGGAGGGGGCGCGGATCAGTTGCGCGGTCAACTCGGCAGTGGCGGCAGACATGTCGGATAACGCTCCTGTCAAACTCATGGGGCTGGCGGGGCAAAGGTATCCCGGATCGTGATGCGCAGATGGGTGGAGGTGTCACGGGTGGCAAAAGCCATGACCCAGCCCGTGGTATTGGTGGCGTCAGTGACTTGCAGCCAGCCGTTTTCACCCCAATGCACCTGAAGATCCATCCCTTTTCGCAACTCTTTCACCCTGTGACCCTGAAAAGAGGGCTTGGAGTGCAGATTGAGTTTCGGCAGATCCACCACCACCACACGCGGCAGATGGGTGGAGCGGTCAAGAGTGGCCGGTGGCAGGGTCTGCGGCTCGGTCGGGTCGCTGGGAAATTGAATCGTGCGATGGGGAAAAACCACCGGCGCAAACAGGCGTGGAACCGATGCGGTGGGAGCGGGTGGAGCAGGTGGAGCAGGGGTGGGGGTGCTCTCCACAGGAGGAGGAACCACGGCAGGCTTGGGCAATGGGTCCGCAGGAGCAGGAGCAGGCTCTGGGCTGGCTGCGGGTGCTTCGACCTTTGGCGCTGGCGGAGCTTCGACCTTTGGAGCTGGCGGAGCTTCGACCTTTGGAGCTGGCGGAGCTTCGACCTTTGGCGCTGGCGTGGTCGATTTGGGCAGGGCGGCCAGGCGCGTCTCCGATGCGGGTTGAACCGGTGCAGAGACGTGGGTGGGTTCAGTCAGCCAGCGGACACTCTCCAGGGAGATGAGCAGACCAACACCAGCCATCCACAGCAGCTTGCCGCCAGACAGCCAACCGGAACGTGGCAACCAATCCGGTGTGCGCAGACGCAGCCTGGTCGGTTTGGGCGCGCCCCCCGCAGATGCAGATGATGTGGCGGTCAAAGGCTGAGTGGATGGGGTGGCGCGCGGGCGTGCAGGGGTGGCCGGGAGCGGCTCCTGGGATGGAAGCTGCTCAGGCCAGGCGCGGATCAACCCTTTGAAGCTCGGATTGATCTCTGTGATCTCCAGCTTGACCACAGCCCCTTCCATTCCGCTGGTTTCGTGGATCAGATTGAACTCGAAAAAACCGGCTTCACATAATGTATTGAGGTTCTTACGAATTTTGAGATAGGTGCTCTGGCGGATCGGGCAGGAAAAGCTGTTTTTGTCATCGGTAATGGCAACAAAGGATTTCCATAAATAGGTGGTGTGCTGTTGGATGGCCGTGATGGCCTCCAGCTGGGCATCCGTGAGATCCACGGGAAATGGGAGATTTGAACGCATCCTCGCGCTCCTGAACGCGCGGACTTCCTTGTGCAGAAAGCCGTTAAAAATTGAATATATCGTCGTACGTGTGAAGATTTTGTGATCGTGTTTAATCGAGACACTATAAACAGGGATGATCGGAATTGCAAAGTCCACTCAGTTGGAACCTTGCTTCTGGCCGCAATTGCGGTATTTACTACCGGCCATGAAATTTTCTTTCACACCACAAGCCACACACACAGGAGGAGCCATTGACCATGACCCGGAGACTTTTTTATACTTTTATGCTTTTTGCAATCCTGTTGGTGGGCACGGCGCGTGCCGCCGATACCTCGACCAAACCCAAAACCGGAGCACATCCTATGGTGACGTTGACCACGAATCACGGCGATATTGTCCTGGAACTGGACGAAGCCAAAGCCCCCATCTCGGTTCAGAACTTTTTGAGCTATGTGGACGCCGGATTTTACGATGGTTTGATCTTTCATCGGGTGATTCCGGGATTCATGATTCAGGGGGGCGGCATGACCCCGGATCTGCGCGAGAAACGCAACAATGCGCCGATCAAAAACGAAGCCGATAACGGTCTGTTGAATGCGCGCGGCACCATTGCCATGGCACGTACCCAGGTGGTGGACAGCGCCACCTCGCAATTTTTCATCAATGTGGCGGACAACGCCTTCTTGAATCATGGCAAGCGTGACTTCGGATATGCCGTATTCGGTCGCGTGGTCTCTGGCATGGAGACCGTGGACAAGATTGCGGCGGTCAAGACCGGCCACAATCGGGGCCATTCGGATGTGCCGATGGAGCCGGTGACCATCTTGAAGGCACGTCGCACATGAGTCCTGCCCGGGAGAGCAGCCTGGAAGCCGTGGTCAGAACCTTCCTGTGCGCGAAAATTCACAACGCGGATCAATACAAGGACGGACGCCCGGCCAGTGAATGGGCCGAACTGTATGGTGGTTTTTATGCGGCTGTCATCCAGCATGCGGCCAAAGGCAACGGCAAGTTTGTCAAGTGTCTGGCCAATGGGGTGATGTGTACATTCCGTCATCCGGCTGATGCCGTGCAGGCTGCCATTGATCTGCAAGAGTGGTTGCAAGAGCGCAGGCGGCATCCGGGACATGGCCTCTCTTGTGGCGTGGGCATTGCCACTGGCGAGGCTTATGCTTTCCAGATCGAAGGCAAGCGGATCGATTATCTGGGCGTGGCCTGTGATGTGGCGCGACTGTTGTGTGAGCAGGCACGCGGACATGCCATTTTGTTGCATCACCCGGATTCTGCCATGGGAGTGGATTTTACGATCCGCTCCCGGGCCGGAGAATCGGCGCATCGTCCTTTTGGCGACTATTTCCAGGAGATGCCGCCTTTGCGCATCAGTGGTCTGGCCATCCCGGTGCGGCGGATGGCCATCCATTGGCAGGCCACACCTGGCGAATACATCGCCGCTTCCCCCATTGAGCCGGTCCGTGGTCAGAACGAGGAGGAGACCTCGCCTGCCAAAACCTATTTTGGCAAGGTTTCCGCCTTCAAAAAAGAGCGCGGTTTTGGATTTATTCAGTATTATTCTGACAATCATGAATACCAAGAAATTTATTTCCATATGACTTATGTTGTTCATCAGGTGCCGGTGTTTGAGAACGATCATGTGCAGTTTGTCATCAAACCCGGCAAGGAGGGGCGGCCTCAAGCCTGTGCCGTGTTGGTGCTGGGCAGTCGGATGCAGGGACGGGTGGAGAGCTGCCTGGAGGATGGCAGTGGTTTTGTCACCATTCGTGATCAGGATGCCAAGATATTGCGTTTCTTTTTCCTGCCCCAGGAGGTGCAGTATCAGGGAGTGCGCGTGGATGACCTGGTGGAGTTTACCGCAGGTTCGGGTTCGGAATCCGAGGGATTGACCGCCTTGCAGGTGGTGCGTCAGGAGGAGATCAACAATGTTGGTCAGACCTCGGATGTGGCCGAGCAGTTGGTGATCGGGGCCATTGAGCATGCGGTGGTGACGGTCTATTTCCCGGAAAAAGGGTATGGTTTTGCCAAGTGCAAGCGCAACAGCGTTTATATTCACGTTTCGGAGCTGGCTGATCCCGAGCATGTGCCAGGTCCGGGCGATCACATCGAGTTCGAGGTTTATCCCGGGCGCAATGAGACCTATCGCGCCAACAATGTCCGTTTGATCAAGAAGAAGGGATTGGATTTGTAATCCCCGATAGCGCCGGATGCTGGATGGAGCGGTGGATGGCGCGGGTTTTTGGTGCCGGGGCCATGCTGTCAAGGGATCAGGGAGGGGGGCGGTTCAGCGGGAGCGATCCCGTTGTTCTTGTGCCTTGCGCAACAGAGCCAGGCGGATGCGCAGGTGACGCCCGGCGTCGCGGGCTGCATCCCGGTTGTGGGCCAGGGCAGTGCGATGGTGCTGGATCGCTTCCTGGCGGGCTTCATCGGTGGGGGAGTGACGCTGTTTGGCCTCTTGAACGGCCTGGATCACGGCCTCGCGGCGTGCCAGAAGCGAACTGCGATAGGCATCATGCCGGGCCTGAAACCCATTGCGGGCGGTTTCGACCCCTTTTTCCAGCTCTGCCACCTTGCGGCTCCAGTAGCTGTGTGGACGCACCAGCCGTTCCATGCGCTCCAGAAAGCTGTCCCGGGAGGTCAGAGCCTGGACCACCGGATCGGTTCCGCCCGGATCCGTACACCCTCCAACCAGCGTGAGGAGGAGCAACAGCCAGATCCATCCTTGACCCGTCATCCAGCCTCTTGTCAGAGGGCGGGAGGAGTCAGCGGGCCGCATACTCGTTCAACTTGTTGCGCAAGGTGCGAATGGAGATGCCCAACAGTTCGGCAGCCCGGGTCCGGTTGCCTTTGACTTCATCCAGGGTGCGATGGATCAGGAACTCTTCCATCTGTCGCACTGTGGTGCCAACCGGCAGACGGATCTGATCGTTGTTTTCCAGATCCGGACGGGGCAGGGGCAGATCCCGCGTCATCCGGATTCCATCTTCGTCATCCAGCTCCTCCTCGTCCTCCTCGTCGTCGAGATGGGTATCGGAGACAGGAGGCCATTCGATCATCAGATCGCGCGGGGTGATCTCCGTCCCTTCTGCGATCAGCAGGGCACGATGGATCACGTTTTCCAGCTCGCGGACATTGCCTGGCCAGCCATAGCGGGTCAAAGCGGTCAACGCGGCGCTGGAAAAGGGAATGGCATTGCGTCCCAGCTCTTCGATGAACCGTTTGCGGAAGTGTTCGGCCAGCAGTGGGATGTCGCTGGTGCGTTGGCGCAAGGGTGGCAGATGGACCGGAAAGACATTGAGTCGGTAATAAAGATCTTCGCGAAATCGACCGGATTGTGCCCAGGATTTGAGATCCCGGTTGGTGGAGGCGATCACCCGGACATCCAGAGGGATGGCACTGCGTCCACCCACCGGATCCACCTCGCGCTCCTGCAACACCCGGAGCAGCTTGGCTTGCAGGTTGAGCGACATTTCGGAGATCTCGTCCAGAAAGATTGCGCCGCCGTTGGCCTGCTGGAACTTGCCCTTGCGATCCGCCAGAGCGCCGGTAAAGGCCCCTTTGGCATGGCCGAACAGTTCCGATTCCAGAAGGTTTTCCGGCAAGGCCGCGCAGTTGATGGCAATGAATGGTCCCTGATTGCGCTCCGAGACCTGATGGACAAAGCGGGCGATCAACTCCTTGCCCGTACCGCTCTCTCCCTGAATCAGCACCGTGGCCATGGAGCGGGCCACGCGCCGCACCTGTTGCAACAGGCGGCGCATCCCTTCATCCGTGGTGATGAAACGGCGTCCGCGCCCCAGTTCCGGATCAAAATATTGATCGGCAAAGTGGTGGATCAGACCTGTCACCTTGGCCTCGTCCAGGGGCAGCAACAGGTAATCCGCGGCCCCGGCAGAGATCACCTCACGGGCTTCGCTGACGCTGCCACGCACGGCCACGGCCACGGCCAAAACCGGCAGGCCGCGAAACAGAAAGGTCAACTCCCGGATCAACTCCAGAGAGTCGGAACCGCTCTCCATGGCCACGACAGCCAGACTGAAGCGGGCACGGGAGAGCTGTTCCTTGGCCGCAGCCACGCTCGGGGCGCGGGTGGTATCCAATCCGGCTTCGGAGAGCTGGGCAATGAACTGCAACAGTTCCGCACCGTTGCGGCCTCCGATCAACAGGATTTCACGGCGGGTTGGGGTCATGGATTGACATCCAGGGCCATGCCCAGTTGCGAGGCGTTTTCCGCCGAGACCTTGGACCAGGGGGTGGACGGGGCCAGAGTCGGCACGCTGGAGAACAGCTCCTTGGCTGCCTTGAGATTGCCTTTGCGTTGCAGAATGTCGCCCACGCGGATGCGGGCCAAGGCTTGAATCTCCTTGTTGCCAGCCTCTCTGGCTACACGCTCAAAGGCGGGCAGGGCCTTGTCGTCCCCTTTCCAGCGGTGCAAGATGCTCGCATACCAGTAGTAGTCCATGCCATCTCCCATGGGGCGTCCGAACAGCAGATCCTCCATATGCTGAACCGCCTGGGGAAACCGTTCCAAACCGGCTTCGGCCTTGGCCAGGATGCGCCACCGTTCCACGCGGTCGGCAGGATTGAAAAGGGTTTCGGGCACGCCGTCAAGGAGGAGTATCACCCCTTCCCAATCTTTTTTGCGCATCTGGCGGGCCGCTTCGTCCAGGCGGACCCGGGCTGCATCCCGGGTCTGGATCTCTTTGTTGGCGCTGCCTTTGGGGACAGCAGCGGATTTTGGCCCGCTGGCACCTTTGGTGGCCAGGGGAGCGGGTTTGGTGGTGGCATCCTTGGGCGGTTCTGCGGCAGCGGTTGCTGTCGGGGTGCGGTCCAGCACGCTTTCCCGGGACAGGGCATTGGCCAATTGGGTCAGGGAGGAAGCGGAGTTGCCCTGGATGCCGTCGAGCAGTTTCAAAGCGTCGTCATGCAGTCCCATGCGCATCAATGCTTCAGCCAGATGGATGCGCGCCGGAATGAACGACGGATCGTTGCGCCAATCCTCCCCATGGACTTCGGCCAGAATGGCGGCATACTCGGGGCGGCCATTCTCCAGTGCTCTGGCCATCCCTTCCAGAAGATAGAGCCGTTTGATCTCCCGGGCGCGGGCCACCATGTTGTCCCGGGAGCTGATGGTCATGAGCTGATTCAAGGTTTCGAGCACCTCTTTGTGGCGTCCGGCCTCGCCGAGCATTTCAGCCTTGGTCATGTAGGCCTCGGCCAGGGCTTCGGGCAGGGCGATCTCCTGGATCAGGGTGTCGAGCCGGGTGAGGCGATCCTTGAAGTTCTGTTCCATCTTCTGTTGCAAGGTCGGGATCCGCTCCCACACCTCGTTGTCGATCTTGGGGTGATCTTTTTTGAGGCCAGCCAACTGGTCAAGGGTTTTTTTGACATCCCAGTGACGATTGGTTTCGACCAGCAGTTTGCGCACGCTGTTCATGAACGCATCGGCCTGGTCCTGGGGCAGGGACATGGCCTGAAGGATCTGGGCCAGCTCTTCGAGCCGGTCATGGATGTCGCGATCTTTTTCCAGTTGCAACAGGAAAATCTTGCCCCAGACCGTGGCATCGGAGGTGGCGTGATCCTTTTTGAGTCGTTCAAACAGCCGTGTGGCATCGTTGACATGTCCCAGTTGCCGATGGGATTCGGCAGCGCGCAACATGGCCCACGGGGTGATCGTGGCATGGGTCGGGTAGTGACTCAATACCTGGGCATAGTAGCGCACGGCTTCGGGATAGCGCCGGAATTTGTAGTAGGTATCCGCGATCTCCATGAGCGGTTCGGGCTGATTGGCGATATGGGCCACCTGTTCGGGCGGCAAAGCATCGAGAATGCGGATGGCGGCCTCGTGGTCCCCGTTGAGTTTGGCCATGCGGGCGCGCAGGAAGTGGGCCTCGGCTGCGGCTGGTCCCTGGTCGCGGGTCATTTCGATCACTTTTTTCAGGTACTCTTCGCCCGATTTGAGGCTCTCATCCGGGGCGATGCGTGACTGGATCAATCCCATGACCGTGCGGCCCCGTTCCAGCCAGGTTTGGGCGTTTTCCTTGGGCAGGTTGGGATCATGGATAATGGCAGAGGCTTCCTGGAACTGTCCGGAACGGTTCAGGAGCGTCAGTTGGGCCAGACGCAGCTCCGGGTATTCTGCCGTATTGGGATAGCGGGCAATCAGGGTGGTGAGATCGTTCAACAGCCAGCCTGATTTCCAATCCATCTGGCGTGCCAGATCGAGTTTGTAGAAATCGAGGAATTCCCGGTTGTTGGTTTTGGGAAAGAGTTCCAGCAGGCGATCCACATATCCCCTGGCTTTGATGTATTGACGATCCTTTTCAGCGGATTTGGCCTGATCAAGGAAATGGCGTTCGTCGATATCCTGTTCGTTGAGGCGGATTTTGTTGTCGGGTTGCGTTTCATAGACCGTGCTGGCAATGCGCCGCAGCGGGGTGAGCTTTTTGTCGCTCACGGACTTGCGGCGTTGGGTCAGGAGTTTTTCCGCCTCTTCCTGACGGCCAATGCCGCTTTTGGAGCGGATGGAGGCAATGTAGAGTCCGGCTGCCGGGTCGTGCAGGAAATTGACCTGACTGACCGAATCGTGCAGGGAGATCTCCACTTCGGTTTTGCCTTTGAACTCATAGGCCGTGATCTTTTCCGCCAGTCCGGCAGGGGCCACGGTGCGCCAGGTCGGTGCCAGAGTGGCGCCGGGCCACTCGAATTTGGCCACATGGGAGCCGAGATCGAGTGTGGGTTGGGGTTGACCGTTGCCGGTATGGGAGATCAGGACCAATGTTCCGTCACGTCCGGCCAGGATGCGACCTTCCAGCAGTTGCGCGGGTCCGGAGCTGGATGGGATGACTGGCGGATCGAATTCGAGCTGGTACAGGGCACCCTCAATCGGATCGGCCTCGCCCACCGAATCGCGATAATTGACGTTGGGATCCTTGAGGGTCAAAGTGAGTTGCAGACCCATTTCAGCGCCGCGCGGCACGTCGGTCATTTTGAACTCTTTGATCCAGCGGGAGTTGCCCAGTTTCAACTCGTTGTTGGGCAGAGCCAGGACTCCGGGCACCAGGATCCGCATGGTGGTGGCATCCAGCATGCGGATGTGCGGGCGTGACACCCCGGCAGGGATCATGAACGAGAGGATCTCCCGTTTGCCTTGATCTTCGCTGCGGTATTTCAGGGCCGTAAAGAAGGCGTGGGCATCGTGGGGGGCGGCCAGAAGCGTCAGCAGGCTGCCGAGGGTGATCCAGAATGCTGCCTTGTTGCCAATGGCAGTGAGCCAAGCCCGTGCGGTCACATTACTCCTCCATTCGTTCGAGCCGATCCGCCCGTTCCAGGCGTTCCAGTCCTTTTTTCTTGATTTTTTCCACCAGTGTGGTGCGATTGAGATTCAACAAACGTGCCGCTTTGTTCTTGTTCCAGCCTGTGCTGTCCAGGGCCGAGAGGATCAGCTGGTTTTCAAAGGAGGCCACAGCGCCGTTGAAGTCGAGTCCCTGTTGGATTTTCTGGTGGATATCCTGGGTGGAGGCGGCCAGCATGCGGGTGACGGCCTCCGGATCCGCAGAGGCATCGGCATCGCTGTCGCCCTCGCTGTCCCGGTCGGTCTCGGAATCGGCATCGTTGTCCAGTGGGGGAAATGGTGCGGTGTGGGCACCACTGGTGGGGGCGTGTTTGATTTCCGGATCGCGTTTGGCCGTGGTATGGACGTTCTGGATCATGAAGTTGTGGATTTTCGGGGGCAGATCGTCGATGGCCACGCTCCCTTCTGACAGGATGGTCAGCCGTTCGATCAGGTGTTCCAACTCGCGGACATTGCCGGGCCAGGGATAGTTCTGGAAGATCTCCAGGATGTCGGGATCAATGGCGAGTCGTGCCCGCTCGTGGACGCGAATGGCCCGTTCCAGGAAGTGGTTGATGAGCATCAGGACATCGCCATGGCGTTCACGCAATGGCGGGACATGGATCGGCACCACATTGAGGCGGTAGAACAGATCTTCGCGGAAGCGGCGCTCGGCCACCTCTTTTTCCAGATCCTTGTGGGTGGCGGCGATCACGCGCACATCCACCTTGACCGGTTTGACGCCACCAACCGGTTCGATCACCTTTTCCTGCAAAACGCGCAACATCTTGACCTGGAGTTTCGGACTCATGTCACCGATTTCGTCCAGAAACAAAGTGCCGCCATTGGCCAACTCGAACCGTCCGACCCGGGAGGTGGCTGCACCGGTAAAGGCTCCGCGCACATGGCCGAACAGTTCCGACTCCAGCAGATCCTCAGGAATGGCGCCGCAGTTGACCGGAATGAGCGGCTGATCCTTGCGGGGAGAGAGGTTGTGTACGGCGCGGGCGATCAATTCCTTGCCGGTGCCGGTTTCTCCCTGTATCAAGATGGTCGAAGAGGTGGATGCAACCCGTTCGATCATCTTGAACAGTTTCTGCATACAAGGGGATTTTCCTATGATTCCGTACATGATGTCGTCAACTCGGCCTGTTGGTGACCCGTATTGGATGTGTCAAAAATCCAACGAGAGAGTACGTCAATTTTGTCCGGGTGCCAAGCAGTCACAACCGGCAGCGCCAATCTTTTTATTGCCATGAACCATTCCGCACCCGATTCCGACAAAAAATCCACGCCCCCCGGTCACATGGAGGGGGGGGTCTGCTATCGTCCTGTCCAGCCTCAGCCAAAGCCACGCAGTGTGAACGATTGGATCCGTTTTGTGGCCCGTCAAATGGCTGGGGCTGAATTGTGTTACGCCACAGGAATGCAAGAACCGTACCCAGAATCCGAGTATCTGGTGTTGCATGCCTTTGGCCTGCCCATGGATCTGCCTGCCAGTCAGCGTCCCGCCCCTCCTGTGGATGCCTGGAAACGGATCGAAGCGTTGCTGGTCGCCCGCATCGGTCACCGCCAGCCTGCGGCTTATATTACTGGCGAGGCGTTTTTTGCCGGGCATCGTTTTGTGGTGGATGAGCGGGTGTTGATACCCAGGTCACGCATTGAAAACATCCTCGATGATCCCAGGGGATTCACCCCCTGGTTGCCTGCCTCCCGGGTGCGGCGCATCCTGGATCTGGGGACCGGCAGTGGATGTTTGGCCATTGCCTTGGCCTTGGCCTATCCCAAGGCGCGCGTGGATGCCGTCGATCTGTCGGCAGAGGCTTTGAAGGTGGCGGCCATCAACCGGGAGCGGTTCGGCCTGCAACGTCGGTTGCGTTTGATCCGTTCCGATCTGTTTGCCGCCCTTGGAAAGGAGCGTTACGATTTGATCGTGACCAATCCGCCCTATGTGCCCAGTGCAGATTATGCGCGTTTGCCGGTGGAGTATTTCCGGGAGCCGGCCATGGCCTTGAGTGCGGGTGCGGACGGGTTGGATCTGTTGGTGCCGATTCTGCGGCAGGCACCGGATCATTTGCAGGCGGGCGGATTGTTGGTGTGCGAGACCGGTGATGATGTGCAGGAGATTCTGATGGCGCGCTGGCCTGATCTGCCTGTGGAGTGGTTGTGGTTTCATTTTGGGACCAGCGGGGTGTTTGCCGTGGTGGGTGAGACTTTGGCAGTCTGGCGCGAGCACTTTATTTGAGGGGTGTTTCAGGTTACAATAATCCCCCATGAAAGCTTTGGCCTCCATCCCTGCCCATTTGGCGCACGATTTTGCCTATTGTCGCGAGGTTGTTCTGACGCGCGCCGAGGATGCTCCGTTGTGTGCCCGTTTCTTGTCGCGGCGCATTCGTCCGTGTTGGTATGTGTTGTGTGCCTTTGCCTGGACTGCGCGGGATTTTACCCGGTTGCGCGGTGGTGATGACGATTACAAACTGCAACTGATCGATGACTGGGCGCGGCGTCTGGAGCAGGCCCGTTCCGGGCAGGCCGATCATCCCATTTTGCGGGCCATGGCCTATGTCCTGGAGGAGACCGGATTGCCGGATGGGCCGTTGCAGGAGTTGTTGATCGCCTGTCGCATGGATGTGACCAACCGGCGTCACGGTTCATTGGCGGATTTGACCGATTATTGTCGATTTGCCGCGGCCCCTTTGGGTCATTTGTTGTTGCATTTGCATCACGAAATGGAATCGACCCCGGAGGTGCGATTGGCGGACAAGTTGCGTCATTCGGACCATTTCTGGACCGCTTTGTGGTGGACCGGTTTCTGGCGTGATCTGGGGCATGGTTCGCGGGTGGGGTTGCCCTTGTATTTGCCGGATGCGGAGATGGTGCAGTTTGGCGTCACGCCGGAGATGGTGTGGCAGCGGCGGTTCAATCCGATGTTGGGTGGGTTGATGTTGTATCTGGTGGAAGAGACCCGTTCGTTGTTCATTGCCGGGGCGCCACTGATCGAGGAAGTGGGGCATCCGTTCCGGTTGGAGTTGGCCCATGCCATGGAGCGGGGCATGTTGCTGTTGGATCGGATTGAGGCTTGTGGTGGCAACACGTTGCGCATACGGCCCGAGTTGACTCAATGGGAGCGGATGGCCTGTTTGTGGCGCACGTTGGGGAGGTCGTGAGGATGCGTTTTACATGGAGTTCAAGTTTACCTTGCCTGGTCTTGGAGGCAGTTTGGTGATTCCTGAGCTAAGCATTGGATATCCAAGGATTGAAAAAAAAGAGGGGGTCTGGGGGATTCATCCCCCAGGGTTTTAATGTTTTAATGTTTGAAAAAATAAATTTATAAATAATTTTGTTAAAAAATATAAAGATTAAAAGATTAAAATCCCAGGGGTTTCACCCCTGGACCCCACCAGGGGGGTAACCCCCCTGGACCCCTGATCATGGTGAATTGACTCTCGACTGATCCTGATCCTGATCCTGATCCTGATCCTGATCACGAAACAGCCTCTTACAAGAAACGCATCGGGTCGGTGGTCAACTGATCAAAAAGCGTGCGATATTTTTTGAGCAGACGGTTGAGGATCATCTGTTCCAAAGGACGCAAGGGGAGAGTCTGAATGGCGGCCATGCCGGGTGGCAGCAGGGTGCGGGCTTCGGCCAGAAGGGCTTCGATCAAAGGGGCCAGGGCGCGTTTGTCGGATTGAAGAGTGGCTCCCAGAGTGTCGCGTTGCAATCCGCAAGCAGCCAGAACCGTGCGCGGAATGGTGATCAACTGAGGAGGCTTGCAGACATCTTTGGCCAGATCCCGTGCCATATGAATCAAATAACAGAAAATCGCCATGGCGTGCACCCTTTGACGACAGAATTCGGGCGGTTGATCCAAAACATAACGCCCGTCGCGAACCTCGCAGGCCAGAATATAAGCAAAGGTGGTGGCCGGAGAGACGGTTGCACCTTCACAATAATGGCGGAAATCCTCCCAGGTGAGGATCTCTTGCTCCTGGACATCATGGACCATGGCATCGGCCAGGGCGTTCCAGGGCCATGCGCCCAGATTGCTGTGACCTGCCGTGACCATGAGCGCCTGAAAGATCGGCGCATCGGGCGCATCCGGTTCCGGAACCAGGCAACCATCCAGGGCGGTCAGGACATGGGTGCGCCAACGTTCGATCTGTTCCAGAGTGGTTGCGCGCCGGGCATGGCGTTGGGCGTTGTCCAGAGGGAGAAAGGCGTCATCCACCAGATCATCGATGATGCGCATCGTGGCATAGGCAGCGAGGAACAGTTGGCGTTTCCTGGTCCCCAGCAGACGGGAGACCAGAAACAAAGGCGAGCCGTTTTTGCGGGCGATTTGGTGGCAGACCGAGAACGGTGTCATTTTTTTTGCTGAAATGGGCTGATGACGTGCGGATGTGCTTTCGCGCGGTAGGGTTTTTCCGTTATTCTGTCAAGAACTCTGCGCGCCCGCAACCCTTGGCTGTGTGTACCCGACAAAGATTGGGAAAATGGATCATGTATAATCGTTTTTGGTTGTTTTTTCTGGTTGGATGGATGGTGGTGGCCGGGGGCTGCTCCAGTACGCCGGAGACCACCATGAGCAAGGCTCCGGAAGCCTTGTACATGGAAGGAATGGATGCGTTGCAAAACAACCGATTCAAGACCGCTGCCGACCGGTTCTCGGATGTGGACCAGAAGCACCCGTTCTCGCCGTGGGCAACCCGGGCGCAGATCAATCTGATGTATGCCCATTATATGCGGGCCGAGTATGAAGAGACGGTCAGTGCAGCGTTGCGTTTCATACGTTTGCATCCGCGCCATCGGCATGTGGCCTATGCTTTCTATATGCGGGGTCTGGCCCATTATCAGCGCATTTCCGATTCCTACCGGGATCAGAGTCGTACCCGGGAGGCGGTAAGCGCCTTTCGGGAGCTGATGACCCGGTTTCCCCAGTCAGACTATGCCTGGGAGGCGCAACGGATGTTGAAGTTGTGCGTCAATCGCATGGCCGAGCAGGAGATGGTGGTGGGAAGGTTCTATCTGGATCGCGAAGAGTATATTGCCGCCATCCAGCGTTTTTCTCAGGTGGTCAACAATACGGAGTTTCAGTCCACCCCGTTCGTCGAAGAGGCGCTGTTCAGCCTGGTGCTGGCCTCGCAGCGGTTGGGATTGCTGGAAGAGGCGCGGAATCACGCTGCGGTGTTGGGTCATAATTTCCCCAAGGGTGGGTTCTATCCGGTGGCAGCGCGTCTGGTGCAAAAGAGTGGGGATGTGTCGCGTTCCGAGCTGGCGGATCTGCGGCGTGGTGTGGATGAGGGATCGGTTTTTGGCCGGTTTTTCCAGGGGTTGGCCCCGACTCTGTTGCCGAATCAAACCGATGTGCGGTAGAAAGTGTAGCAAACGTTATAGGGATGTTTTTTTGCTATGCATCCCATTCAGGAAATGATATGGTATATACGCTAGAAAAATTTGTATGGGTACAGGATGGATTGGGAGGTTTGTCATGATATATAAGCAGGTGGTTGCAGGATTTTGCACAGATTGCGTGTAAATTTTTTTCTCCCCCACTTTTTTGGCACGATTTTTGCTAAAAATGATGTTTTATTTATTTGTAGCGTATCGACAATCGTTAACATTTCTGTTCGATAGCAGGGCATTCAGATCGACAGATCACCTGACAGAGGACGAAGACCATGGCCGAGAACACTGCAACCCCTTCCGCCAATCAACCGGCAGATGACATGGATGAGTCTCGTCAGACTCTGGACGACATGACTGTATTGCAGACCACGCGCAGTGTGGATCTGTCTGCGGAGACCTCGAAGTTCACCGAACATGAGACGACCTATGAAGATTTGTATGCTTTGGGGTCGATCCAGATGGGCAGCACTCATGTGGTGGATGGTGCGACCGGTATTTTTGAAGAGCCGGAAGGGGTGAGCGAAGAGGAGGAGGTGTCGGAGGAGAAGAGTGGGACGACGGAGAGCAGTCGTTCAGGGACGACCTCTGGTTCCACGACCAGTCGGACCGAGGTGCGCGAGAGTGGCGTAGCGGAAGCCGATGGTCCGGTGGTGCATACCTTTGATGCGGGTGTGATGCCGGTTGAGGAAGGGGCCGTGGAGGAGGGTGGGGAAGAGAGTGATCTGGCTGCCATGGTGTCGCCGACCTCGCCGACCACGCCCACGATGCCGACCACGCCCACGACGCCGACCTCGCCGACCACGCCCACGACACCGACCTTGCCGACAGCGCCTCCTCTGCCCAAGCCGGTGATGCCACAGGCGGCACCGCAGAGTGGACCCACGACGCCGACCACGGCGACCTCACCGACCACGCCGACCACGGTGACCTCGCCGACCACGCCGACTGCCAACACGCCGACAACACCGACCATGGTCAGTCCGACCTCGCCAACCCAACCGGATGGCGGGGCGGGTGGGGATGTGGGGGATTCTCAAACCGGCCCCATGACCCCGACGACGGTGACCTCGCCGACGACCCCGACCACGGCGACCTCGCCGACCACACCAACGACGGTGACCTCGCCGACGACCCCGACGACGGTGACCTCGCCGACGACGCCGACGACGGTGACCTCGCCGACCACACCAACGACGGTGACCTCGCCGACGACCCCGACGACCGTGACTTCGCCGACGACCCCGACGACGGTGACTAGCCCGACGACCCCGACGACCGTGACCTCGCCGACGACGCCGACGACGGTGACCTCGCCGACCACACCAACGACGGTGACCTCGCCGACGACGCCAACGACGGTGACCTCGCCGACGACGCCAACGACGGTGACCTCGCCGACGACGCCAACGCCGGTGACC
>JAANAU010000054.1 GCA_011089965.1 Magnetococcales bacterium | reverse complement strand
ACGAAACCGCCCTGCGCTCCATCACCTACACCAACACGAATGGAGACCAACCAACTCTGGCGGTCCGCACCCTGACCTTCTCGGTCACGGACTCCAACTCCAATGGTGAAGGGAGCGGGGCACTCACCACCACGACCACCCGCGATATTATCATCCAACCCGTCAACGACATTCCTTTCTGGAATGGTACTCCCTTGCCAACACCACACGGTCAGGAAGGGACTCCTGTGCATTTCCCTCTGAATCCGGCCTCCTATTTCCATGATGTGGACTCCCCCGATCTGACCTATACCGTGACAGGTCTCCCGTCATCTCTGCATTTTGATCCGGCAACGCTTTTGGTCTCTGGTCTGCCGCGTCCGGGAGAGCATGGAACCTATGAGATCATTCTCACTGCCACTGATGAACTCGGAGCCTCGACTTCGGTCCGGCTTGCCTGGGAAATCGATCCGGAACCCACCACCGGACAGCAGCCAATTGTGGATCCGATCCACACGGCTCCCAAACCTCAACCTGAATCCAAACCTCAACCTGAATCCAAACCTCAACCTGAAGCTCCCCCCCTATTGGATTCAAACCAGTCCATCGAGTCCGACTCTTCCTTCCAGGGTCAGGATCTCGAACTGATCCGGCTTCCTCCCTCTTTGCCGGTTGTTGGCCCGGTGTTTGAATTTTCCAGGATCCGGGACTCGATCCATCATCTGGATGACATCCGTCTCCACACGGATGTGGTTCCCGAACAAACACCATCAACGGATGACACTCATTGGGAAGAGAGGGATCTGTCAGCTCATGACCGTTCCAACTCAGAGGCGTGGATGGAACCGGATCTCAAGGCGTGGTTGGACAGCAGTACCTCACTCCAGGATGATGCAGAACCACTCCTGCCCCAGGCTCCCTTCAATCCGCGCAAACTGGACTTGAAAATTGGCACCACCCTGCGCGAAACGGATGCCCAAATCCCCACTCCACCCATCACGAACGAAGAACGCAAAAATCAACGGGGAATCAAAGGATATGGAGCCACTGAAGCAGGCAAGCACGAACGCGGCATGCCTGGTTTGACCAATCAGCTCAATACCCATGGCAGCAAAGCCTGGCAGGCCGAGATTCAGGAGCTGCTGCACACGGTCAAAAATCACCACGAGTAATGGCGTAGTTTTTGCTTATATCGTCATATTACTCTCTCACCAACCTCGGCAAGAATGCCATGATCGTTTCCTGCATACTCAAGGGCCAACGCACACGCCTGTTTGGCTCCGGGTTGGCCTTGGCCGGTATCATGACCGTCAGCGGCTGGGTGGTGGCTGCCGAAGCACCATCACGCAAAGATCCCATGCCTCAAGCCAGCACCCTGACGGAGATTCGCGGGTATCTGGTTCCTCGGATCCAAACCACGCTGGCCGCACAAATCGATGCCCAGATTCAGACTCTCTCCGTCAAGGAGGGCGATGCCTTTGCTGCTGGCACCACTTTGATTGCCTTTGACTGTACGACCCTGAACGCCCAACTGCAAAAGGCCAAAACCGCTCTCCAGGCTGCCAAAGAGAAGAATGTCGTCATGCAGAGACTGGCCAAACTTCACTCCGTCGGCACCATGGAGGCTGATGCCAGCCGCGCGGAACAGGCCCAGGCCGAAGCCGAAGTCAAGCTCCATGAAGCCAGACAACGCGGCTGCCGCATCCAGGCACCGTTTGTCGGCAAGGTGGCGGCCTTGATGGCGCGGGAACATCAATATGTCACGCCGGGTGTGGCACTCATGAAAATCATCGACCATCGCCATTTGGAGATGGAAATGGTTGTCCCTTCGTTTTGGTTGCGTTGGCTCAAACCCAAAATGGGCCTGTCGATCCACATTGACGAAACCGGCAAGGATTATCCGGCCCAACTGATCCGCTTGGCTGCCGAGGCCGATCCGGTCAGCCAGACCGTCAAAATCGTTGCCGAACCCACAGGTGAGCCGCGCGATCTTTTGCCCGGCATGAGCGGTGTTGCCACCTTCTCTCCCCCGGAGGGAGAGAAAAGTCAGCCTTCACGGACCCGCTGATGCCTGTCCAGGGAGAAAAGTTGATTCTTGGATTGAGCGCCTTGTTGCAGTTGGGCAAACGGGCCTTTGCTGCCGAGAATGAGCTGGCTTTTGCCTTTCTGGTGGTCAATGAAACCCACCTGATGACTCCGTATCGCCAGGCAGTGTTGTGGCGGCATGGTATCAAGGGTTCCGGGGCTGTGGTTGCGGTCTCCGGATCTCCGGAACCGAACACCCGTGCGCCCTTTATCGCCTGGTTGGGCCGGATTCTCAATACCGAAACCATGCGACAACACACCTCACCGCTGACTTTCACAGCCGCCGATCTCCCTGCCGAAGAGGGTTCTGCCTGGGAGCAATGGTTTCCCACGCATGCTGTTTGGGTTCCATTGATCACCGGACTGGGAGAGCGCAAAGGGGGGATGTTGTTGGTCAAGTCTGTGCCCTGGACCGAACCGGAAATCAAACTATTGACCAAACTCTCCGACTCCTATGCCCATGCCTGGGAGTTGGTCCACAAGCGCACCCAATGTGGTGGCCTGGCCTGGTATAAGATTTTCACCACCCGACGTAGTTGGGTACGTTTTGTTCTGATCGGGTTGGTGGTGTTGCTGTTCTGGTTGCCGCTCCATCAATCGACCCTGGCACCTGCCACGGTGGTCGCCTTGGATCCCATGCCGGTACGTTCTCCAATGGAAGGGGTAGTGGATCAGATCCATGTCACCCCCAACCAACCGGTCAATAAAGGGGATTTACTGATTACACTGGATGATGCGCTGCTCAAAAGCCGCATGGAGGTGGAACAGCGTACCCTGACCATGCTGGAAGAGGAGTACCGACAAATCCTCAAAATGGCTGTGACCGATGCCGAGAGCAGAACCCGCAAGGGCATCCTGGAAAAAGGATTGGAAAAGCAACAAGCAGAGATGCATGGTGTACGCATTCAATTGGAACGGATGCGGATTTTTGCTCCACGCGATGGGATTGCCTTGTTCAACGAGGTCCACTCCTGGTTGGGCAAACCGGTGCAGATCGGCGAACGGGTGATGGAGATCGCCGATCCCCATGCGGCGGAATTGGAAATTCGTCTGCCTGTCGGCGATGCCATGGCCATGGAACCGGGTGCCATGGTCACTCTTTATCCCAATCAGGATCCCTTGTCCACCTGGAGTGCCAAAGTCACGCGCATTGCTTATGGAGCCACGGAAATGGAAGGAGTATTGGCCTACGGCATCAAGGCGCAATTCTCTTCAGAGCGTCTTCCGCCCGGGATAGGATTGCGCGGTACGGCCAAAATTCAAGGTCAGGAAACAACCTTGTTTTATTTTCTCTTCCGTCATCCACTGGCGTTGCTGCGGCAACGGTTGGGGCTGTGAACGAGACAACTGCCGATAGCGGACGCCCACCGCCATTGCGCGAAGAGCTGCAACTGTTTCCCGGTCCCATGTCCCGGGATGGCGCTCCCACCTGGACCTTGCAGGATCCGGTTTCCAATCAATTCTTTCGCCTCGGATGGCGCGAGTTTGAGATCTTGTGTCGCTGGCGACGGGGAGCACCTGCGCGCATTGCAGAACTGGTCTCGAATGAAACCATGCTGGAGACCACGGCTGAAGATGTCCAGGAGTTGGTCAACTTTCTGCTCGGAGCCAATCTGCTGCGCCCTCAGGGGGAACGGGGCGTGGCCCGTCTGCTCCATCAGGCCAACTCCAAACGCATGTCTGGCTGGCAACATCTCCTGCATGCCTATCTGTTTTTCCGCATCCCTCTGTTCAACCCGGAGCGTATTCTGAAAAAGGCCTTGCCCTGGGTCAACTGGCTCTTTTCCACGCCGTTTCTGATTGTCAGTTTGTTGGCCGGGATCGTGGGGATCTATTTCATTACCCGGCAATGGGATGTGGCCATGGCCACCTTCAGCGAGACCGATCTGGTCACGGAGATGGTGTTCATCACCCTGGCCATGGTGTTGACCAAGGCGGTGCATGAATTGGGTCACGCCTTTGCCGCCACCCGTCACGGCTGTCGTGTTCCCACCATCGGGGTGGCATTTTTGATGCTCTTGCCGGTATTGTACACCGACACCAGCGAGGTGTGGAAACTGGCCCAACGTCGTCCCCGCCTGATCATTGCCGCAGCGGGCATGATGGCTGAATTGCTGCTGACTGCCTGGGCCTCGATCATTTGGGGAGCACTGCCGTCCGGTGCGGCCAAGGATGCCCTGTTTTTTATTGCCACGGTCAGCTGGGTATCCACGTTGCTCCTCAATACCAGTCCGTTCTTGCGTTTTGACGGCTATTATCTGCTTTCGGACTGGCTGGAGATCGAAAACCTGCATGAACGGGCCGGTCGTCTGGGACGCTGGAAACTGCGTGCCTGGCTGTTGGGTGTCAAAGCACCTTTTCCCGAAGCCAGGTTGTATGATCAACGCCATTTTTTGATTCTGTTCGCCTGGGTGACCTGGATCTACCGTTTTTTTCTCTATCTTGGAATCGCTCTGGCGGTTTATCACCTCTTTTTCAAGCTTCTCGGGATCATTCTCATGAGCGTGGAAATCGGCTGGTTTCTGGTCAGGCCAATCTGGGCAGAGATGCGTGCCTGGATGCGACCTGAGATGCAACTGCGCTTGAACAAAAACCTGGTATTTTTTCTGGTCATTCTGGCCAGCCTGATTGCACTCACCCTCATCCCCTGGCAAGAGTCGATTCAGGCACCGGCACTTTTGCAACGGGAAAGGCACGTCACGCTCCATGCCCCGATTGCCGCCCGGATTGCCGACATCCGGATCCGGGAAGGACAAGAGGTCAACAAGGGTGCGATCTTATTGCAACTGGTCTCCGAAGATCTGGAGAACCAACTGGAGATCCTCAGACATCGGATTGCCCTGTTGAACTGGAAAATCGATTTTCACGCCAGCGCCCCCACTCTGTTGAAACACTCCCCAACCATCCACAAGGAGCTGGAGATCGAGTTGTCGCGACAGAAGGAGTTGTTTCGGCAAAAAGAGCAGTTGACCGTGACCGCTCCAGAGAGCGGATGGGTGGCCCAGATTGGTCCAGAGATCAAACGCGGGATCTGGGTGGCCCATGGTGAACCGCTCGCAACACTGGCTGATTCGCGTTCCTGGCATGCAGTTGCCTATATCCGTGAGGTGGATCTTCCCAAGATCAAACCTGGTGCTGTGGGTGAATTCACACCAGAAGCCTGGGAGTGGCCATCCATGACCGGACAGATCATGACCATGGCACCCACTGCTGCCCTCACCCTCGAAGAGAGCGATCTGTTCACGCAGCATGGCGGGGCGCTCCCGGTCCGACGCGATACCCAGGGCCGCTGGTTGCCCACTACGGCGCTTTACCGGATCGAGTGGCAACCCGATCACCCTCTGTCCGCACCTCCACCCCACCGGCTGCGCGGTACACTCTTTCTGAAGAGTCAGCGCGCTGAAAACCTGGTGACGCGGATGCAGCGTCTGGCACTGGAAGTGCTGATCCGCGAAACCGGTTTCTGAGTGTGCCTGGACTCAGGCGTAAGTGCAGAGATATGCCGTATCCACGCCAACCCGGAGCTGAAAACGGGTATTGGCCGGCACCTGGAAACTTTCAAAGGGTTGGAAGGTTTGCCAATCAGCACTGCCGGGCAGTTTGACGGTCAAGGTTCCGCTGATCACGGTCATCGTTTCCAACTGGCTGGTGCCGAACTCATACTCCCCTGGCACCATCACCCCAACCGTTGCAGGCAGGGTGGCACTCTGGAAGCCAATCGATTTGACCTGCCCACCAAAATAGTCATTGACCTTGAGCATGATATTTCCTCTTCATTATGTTGCGGATTGACATGAATCATGGGAGTGGCTTCAACTCCACCCGTCGATTTTTTGCGCGTCCTTCTTCGCTGTCATTGTCTGCTATCGGCTTGCTCCAACCCGATCCGTCCACTTCAAGCCGATTGGCCGCAATGCCATGGGCCACCAGAAAATCCCGGACCGTGCCAGCCCGTTTTCTGGACAGGGTCAGATTGTAGGCAGCAGAGCCAATGTGATCCGTATGCCCTTGAATCTCCAACCGCAGCTCCGGGTGATTGTTCAACACCTCGACCACATTCTCCAACTCCGGATAAGAGGCCGGATCAAGTACATGCTGGTTGAACTGGAAGCGTAAATTCTCCAATACCCAGCAGCCGGCGTCATTCACCCTGGCCCCGGTTGGGGTATCCGGGCACTCGTCCCGGTCATCTTTCACCCCATCCTTGTCTTGGTCGTTGTCCATGGGACAACCCACTGCATCCACCGCGACACCACGCGGTGTGGCCGGACATTGGTCCTGGTCATCGCGCACCCCATCCAGATCGGCATCGCTCAAATCCGCACAATGCTCCACTGCCCCTCGATAATAACACGGGGATCCTCGCTGCATGGCAGTCAAGGTCTCTGGTGCATTCCTGACCTCAACCTCTGGCACAGGAGTTGCGGTACAGCCACTCAGTGCCAAGGCCATTACCAGACAGCCCAATCCCCATGGCGCTTTTGAATCTGTGGTGTACACATTCATCAATCCGGTCGCTCCTGATTCAGGTTTGCACATTGAACTCTAAACAAGCATTCTCTATCATGAGATGATTTGACACAAGCATCATTGCCACTCGGACCACTCCGACCGTCAGCCATAGAAATCATATGCGCAAAACCAACAAACTGTTACTCCTTCTGGGCATCATCTGCATCCTGACCCTGGTCGGAACCTACCTTGCCAGACAGCAACTGACCGCTGACAGCAACCAGCCGCCACTCTATATCACCGTGGCTGGAAACACCACCACCGCCGATGCATCGGATCCATTGCTCGATTCCATGTACAATGCTGCCGAGCTGGCAGTCGAACAATTTGGCCAACAGTCTCGCATGCCAGGGCGCAAAGTGATCCTGGAAAAGAAAACAGGTTTTGATACGCCTGAGTCCGCTCAACAAGCTGCAAAGGAAATTGTTGAGCAAAATAAAACTTCTGTTATTTTTGGTCGCTGGTCCACACCGATCCTCAAGGCCATGGCTCCAGTGTTGGCCAATGCCAACATCCCGGTCATTTCCCTCTCTTCCGAACACCTGACCGATCAGGAAGAGCGCCGTTGGCTCTTTCGCATGGTTCCGACCGTCGAAAACCAGGCGCAATTTCTGGGCAACTACGCCCGTAACGTGGTGGGAGAAAAAATCGTCACCATCGTTCATGACGATTCGGCAGCTTCCATGGCCCTGATGGAGAACTTTGAAAAAATCTATAATCTGTTTGGGACCAAGATCCACAAAAAACTCTCCCTGCGTGCCAACGATCCAGAGCGGGAGACCACGTTGGAGCAGTTTGCCAAGGAGATCAAAGAGAGTCAGGATGGCAGTGCCATTCTCCTGGCGCTGGACATGGTGGATGCGGCCCGGTTCATCAAGAAGGCGCGGGATCGCAAGGTGCGCAATCTGCTCCTTGGACCGGATCTTCTGGCCACGCACGGCTTCCGTTTGATTCTCAACAATACCATCGGCACCCTGCCTGCCAATGCGGATTACACCCATCAGATGCTGGTCTCCACCCCGCTGCTTTTCGATACCGCCAACGAGGCAGCACAACGGTTCAAGGCCCTGTTTTCCACCCGCTTCGGCATCAACACCGCCGACTGGATCAGCGCCTATGCCTATGAAACCACCCAAACCATACTCAACACCATTGCCGAAAGCTGGAATCCTGAAGCCCAAATCACCGCCAACAGCGACCGGCAGAAAATTCTCATGGCTCTTTCATCGATCTTTTCGTTGGCCAACGACAAACAGAGCATCACCGATGGCAACCTGTTCGGCGGACAAGGCAAAAAGACCAAACCGATCCTGGTGGGGCGTTACAATGGTGAAAACCTGGTCTCGGCCCTGACTCAGCTCCACCCCATCAAAGAGTCGATCCAACGCAGCGGCACCACCAACTATCTGGAAGAGTTGCAGCAAGGGCGCATGCTCTTTGTCAATGACCGCTTCATGTACAAGACCAATGTGGTCTATACCGGCTTCGAGATCCTGGAGATCTCGGACATGAACCTGGACTCCAACACCTTTTCCATGGAATTTTTTCTGTGGTTTCGCTATCGGGGCCAGTTCAATCCCGAGGCCATTGAGTTTGCCAACAGCAAAGAACCTATCGAACTCAAGGAGCCGGTTGAATCCTCCATCAAGGATGATCTGTCGTTCAAGCTGTTCAAGATCAAAGGGACATTCAATATCGATCACCTTGATTCCAGAAAGCCTTTCGGCAGTCATGTCATCGGAACATCATTCCGTCATAAAAGCCTGAACCGCAACAACGTGCTGTTTGTGGTGGATGTGCTGGGCATGGGGCTGGAGGGAGAGAAAAGCGTTCTCAAGATGGTGAGCGATCCCCAGGTATTGAGTCCGACGGTGGGTTGGAAGGTGGATCAGGCATGGATCTCTCAGGAACGGTTCCTGACCAGCTCGTTGGGCAAACCCGCCTATGTGGGATTTGGCACGGCAGAGCCGGAATACTCGCGGATCGATCTGGGCATGATCGTCAGCAAGGGTGAATTTGCCGCACGCGATTTCATTCCCTATGAATATTTTATTTATCTGGGCATTTTTGGCATGATCGGATTGATCTTTGCGCTGGGGATCGATGCCAACACCCAAGGGCCATTCTGGAAGATCACCTCCTGGGTGTTGCGGGTGGTCTTCTGGCCGATTTTTTTGATCTCGTTTGGCAACCTCTTTTTGGACTATGCCTATCAGGAGCTTCCTGCCCATCTGACCAGTCATTTCCAGCTTGGCTATCAGATTCTCTGGTGGGTGATTCCGGGCATGCTGGTGACCATGGCGTTGGAACGGTTTCTCTGGGAACCTCTGGAGCAACGCGCCCATCAGGCTGTTCCCAAGGTGATCCGCAACATTGGCGCCTTTCTGGTCTATGTCATTGCCGGATTTGGCATTACGGCCTTCGTGTTTGATGAAAAACTCACCAGTCTGCTGGCCACCAGCGGTCTGATCACCATGATCATCGGCCTGGCCGTGCAATCCAATATTGCCAACATCTTTTCCGGCATTGCGGTCAATGTGGAGCGTCCGTTTGCCGTGGGTGACTGGCTCAAGATCGGAACCAATGATGATGCCAAGCTGATCGACATCACCTGGCGCACCATGCGGCTGCGTACCCGCGAGGGATTGATCTTGAGCATTCCGAACGGCAAAGCCACGGAGATGCTGGTGATCAACTACAGCGCCTCCAAGGAGGTAGAGCGGGTGTTGCTGATCCATGTTTCTCCGGAACACGATCCACAACTCGTACGCGAGTTGTTGCTGCGCGCCATGGTGCAATCCACGCTGCGCGCCGACCGCATGCCAGAAGCCGAGTTCCACGGGGTGATCAACCTGTTGAGCCGCTGGGTTGGCAAATACGAAGCCATTTTCTGGATCAAGGATCACGGTCTGGTGGATGAACTGGAAGCGGAAATGTGGGAGTTGATCTGGAAGGTCTTCCGCGAACACGACATTTCATTGATGCCGGAAAGTGCGCCTCCGGTCGCACCATCCCTGGTGGCCGCCTTGATTGCGGATGGGGAAACCACTGCTTCTGAGGACAAGAAAGACAAGGAAGACGAAGAGGACAAGGAAGACGAGGAAGACGAGGAAAAGGATCAAGACGCGGATCAACAGGATGACAAGGCGGATGGCGAATCCAGGGATCGAGGGTGATGCCATGGTCATGACACCCCGCAAGGTTGGTCGTATCCGGTGTATTGTCTGGATGGTTGTGGTTTGTATCTGGTGGATGGTGAACAGTGTGCAGGCAGAAGAGGTCCGCTCTCCCATCCCACCCCCGCAGCTTGACGGGTTGGCTGCACTGTTGGCAGAGGTCACCACGGATCACGAGCGGGTTCTCAAGACCCAGGCCAAACTGGAGGCGGCCAGACGCCAGGCGCGCGTCACCATGGGGGAGTGGTTTCCGGAGTTGAACATTGCCGCTTCCACAGGTGGCGAACGCCAATACAAGGAAGGGACCGATGACACATCCCTGCAATACCGGGAACTTGACCTGAAAGTTTCACAATTGATGTGGGACTTTGGCAAAACCAACAGCAAGGTGAAAAAGGCGGCTCAGGTCGTGGACAAGGCCCAGGCCAACCACGATGCCGCCCGGATTCGCCTGTTGCTGGATGCCTCCAAGGCTGCGCTTAACGTGGTCAAGAGTCGGGAAACCCTGCTTCTGGCGCAAAAAGCGGAAAAAAATATTCTGGAGCAGACGCAACTGGAAAAAAGTCTGCTCTCAGCCGGTGCCGGTTTGGGGACAGACGTATTGCAGGCCAAGGCCCAGCATGCGGCTGCCGAAACCCGGACCATCCGTACCCAGGGGACACTCGTCAAAGCGGAAAATGAGTTTCGCAAGTTGTTCAAGCGGGAGTTGAAAAACCCCCTCTCTGTTGAAGGTTTGGAAAAACAACTCACCGGTCTGCAACCCAAGGATCTGGTCACCGCGATCCAGACCGCCATGATTCAGAATGCCGATGCGCGTGTTGCCCGCATCGATCTGGAGATGGCCCGTGTGGAATTGGCCCAGATGCGGGGAGAAAAGTATTTCCCCTCTCTGACCATGGAGATGGAGCACAAGTGGCAGAACAACATGGCCGGTATTGAAGGCCGCAAGAATATCGCCACTGCCGGTGTCAAACTGAACATGCCTTTCAATCTGGGCTTGACCGCTCTGGATGCGGTGGAGGCCAATGCCCAGGAGCTGATCGCTGCCGAACAGCAACTCAACGATACCCTGAACAGTACCGAAGAGGAGGTGCGCAACGCTTGGCAGGAGTTGATCACCCTGCGTGCGATTGCCGTCACTTTGAAGCGTCAAGCGGAAATCTCCGAAGGATTCCTGGAGTTGGCCCGGGAAGAGCGCAAGCTGGGCAACCGTTCGCTGCTCGATGTCCTTTCTGGAGAGACTTCACTGATCAATGCCCAAAGCGATGCAGCGGCAGCCCGAATCGATGTGTTGATCGGCATGATCGCTTTACTCAAGAGCACCGGACAGCTGCAATTGGAGTTGTTCACCCACCCCTCCGCTGTCGCTCCCCGTTGATACCATGCCACGGAGGGTTTCATGAAGGAGCTGTGGCACCGTCTGGCTGCCCAACCGCTTCTGCTGCTGGAGTTGGGCATTGCCTCTCTGCTGGTCAATCTGCTGGCATTGGCCTCACCGCTGTATGTCACTCAGGTATTGAATCGCTATGTGGTGAGCGGTGTCGATGCCACGTTGATCACCATGACCGTTGGTGTGATCCTGGCCATTCTGCTGGAGTGGGGATTTCGTCATGCCCGCTTGCGACTGGCCATGGGAGTGGGTATGCAACGCGACCGGGAGTTGACCCATGGCACGTTGGGGCTGTTGACCACCGCCAAAGCCGATCCCCTGCTGGCCATGCCCTCGGCCCAGCGACGCGAGATCCCTCGTCATTTGCACACGATTCGGGCAGCATATTCCGCTCCCAACCTGGCGGCCATGCTCGATGCCCCCTTCTCTGTGGTGACACTGGCTGTACTCATGGCCTTGCATCCGGTGTTGGGTCTGATCGGTTGCGGCTGTCTGTTATTGTTGGTTGTCCACACGCTCATCAGCCAACGGATCACCCGACGCACACTGCAAAAAATTCAGGATCAGGCACTGCGCAAGGAAGCAGTGGCCCATGCCATCACCGAACGGATCGATACGGTGCGGGCCTTTGGTGGCGCGGAATGGATGCGCCATCGTTGGCTGGAGAGGCACCACTCCCATGACACGCTTCAGAGAGATCTTGAAACCCATCAGGGCATCTCCCAGGGAGTCCAGGGGGTGGTGCAGGCTCTGCTGTCGGTCATGATCATCGCCTTTGGTGCGCGTTTGGTTCTGGCCGGAGAGTTGCAGGTTGGAACCTTGATTGGTGCCAACATCCTGGCTGGTCGAGCCATGGCCCCCTTGTTGCGTCTCATGGCCTTGAACGAAGGCCTGGTCAAGGCCGGACAGGCCCTGACCCGCCTGGAACAGTTGGCTGGGATGCCTGTCGAGCGGTCTGGCGGTGCCACGCTCAAAGCGTATCAGGGTGGTCTGGAGTTGCGGGATCTTGCCAAAAGGCCCCCCCACTCTCCCATGCCTTTGTTTGAGTCGGTTACACTCACATTACCTCCTGGCGGGGTATTGGGGGTTTCCGGAGATGACGGGATGGCCAAAAGCATGCTTGCCCGTCTTTTGATCGGTGTGGCTGAACCGGACCGGGGACAAATTCTGGCCGACGGGGTGGATATCGCCCAATTGGATCCTGGGTGGTGGCGCAGTCAACTCATCTATCTGCCCCGCGAGCCGGAATTCCTGGAGGGTACGATCCGGGAAAACCTCACCCGTCTGGATCCGGAGATTCCGGTGGCCACCTTGAGCCGCGCCATTGCCGATGCCGGTCTGGCCCCGTGGCTGGATGGTTCACCTCAGGGTCTGGAGAGCGGGTTGACCGATGGCGGTGCTGCCCTGAGTCCGGATCTGCGCAAACGTCTGGCTCTGGCCCGCGCCCTGCTTCATCGGGGACGACTGGCCATATTGGACGAACCTACGGAGAATCTGGATCCAAAAGGGTTGGCCACTCTGTATGGCCTGTTGCGACAGCTCTCTTTGGATGGCACGACATTGGTGATCTTTACCCACGATCCGCACATCTTGCGTGCGGCCTCCCTGGTGCTGGATCTGAACCATAAACCCAAACCATTATTGATCAACCGGATTCCGGCATGACCGCATCCACCCATCCGGATCGGTTTCCCGCTGGCACACGTCTGTTCTTGTGGTGCTGCGTGGCCTTGGTGGTCGCATTGTTCTCCTGGGCCATGATCGGGACATTGGATATCGTCAGTTTTGCCATCGGCGAGGTGATCCCATCCACCCGCATCAAGAGTCTGCAACATCTGGAAGGAGGCATTGTCCGCGCCATTCCGATTCTTGAGGGCCAGACAGTCACGACAGGTCAGGATTTGATCGTTCTGGAAGCGGTACGCAATGAGTCCGAGGTGCGCGAAGTCCAGGCCCGCATCAGCACCCTGGAGATGCAGGCCTTTCGCCTGCGCGCTGAACTCAGCACCCCTCCGGGCACCGGAACCGGACTGGAGATCCCGGCAACGTTGTTTCAACTCGCCCCCCGTGAGGCGGAAGAGATGCGTGCCCTGTTCACCACCCGCCAGAAACGAATCGTTGAGCAGTTGGCCATTCAAACCGCATGGAATCAGCAACGGGAACAGGAGCTGCAAGAGGCCCGTTCCCAGATGCACTCCAGCCAAACCATGTTGCGCCACCTTGGAGAACAGATCGATATCAGCGAAAAACTGTTACAAAAAGATCTCTCCAATCGCATGAAGCATCTGGATCTGCTTAAAGAGTCCACACGGCTCAAAGGGGTGGTTGCCGAGACCGAAGCCCGTCAGAAACGGCTTCAGGCCGCCATCCAGGAGGGAGAGAAACGACTGGCCTCCATTCCCACCGCCTTTCTGGAAGAAACCGGAAAAGAGCTGGCCACCATCACCGGCACCTTGCGCGAATTAACCCAGCGGATGGACAAACTCGATGATGCCTTGCGCCGTACCGTGCTCAAGGCACCGGTAGATGGTGTGGTCAAAACCATTCACGTCCACACCATCGGAGAAGTGGTCATGCCTGGGGCACCTTTGATCGAACTGGTTCCAGCACACGACCCTTTGATCATTCAAGCGCAGTTGCCGATTCAAGAGATCGGGTTCGTCGTGTCGGGTCAGAAAGCCTCCATTCGATTGGAGTCTCCAGGCAGCAGCGGTTTCAACACCCTCTCCGGTCAGGTCATTCATGTCAGCCCCGACTCTCTGATTGACAAAAAGGGTATGCCCTATTATCAGGCACGCATCCTGACTGAACAGAATCATTTCGTGGCTCAAGACGGCACTCACCACCCACTGCTCCCGGGCATGCGTGTGCAGTGCGCCATTGTCACCGGGAAACGCACCATTCTGGGGTATCTGTTTGGACCCTGGTTTACGTCCATGGACAATGCCATGCGAGAGCGTTAAGCTTGTTTACAGGGCAATCGGGTTGCCTTATTTCATCTTATATTAGCTCTTTTCAATGAAGGAACCACCCATGTCTCAAGACACCTCCAGTCAGTTGGCCCAATTGGCGGCTGAACAAATCAGCGCAGGCAAAATGGATCTGGATCGATTGAATGCCATGCAGAAGTTGATCCTGAAAGATCGCTCCATCGATGATCAGGAAGTGGCCATTCTGCATAACATGATCCAGAAGACTCGTCCAAATACTCCTTTGGAAGTGTTGCATGCAGAGATCGAAGTCCTGTTTGCCCTCAATGAAGCCACCATTGGCCAACGCAATGATGACACATGGAAAACATTTTTCATTAACTCGGTGGCAGCGCATCTGTTCCATAATGACGAAGGCGAAGGTGTCATTGACGAAAAAGAGGCTTTATGGCTCATTGGCATGATCGAGCGTGATCAACAGTACGACCCAAATGAAGTCGCTTTGCTGGAATACCTTCAGGATCACACGACCGACATGCCAACCAGCGTCAAGTTCCGCCTCGGCATGATACTCGCGTTGACATGACTTCGAGGATTTTTCATGGCTGACCATGACGAGACTCTCCCGGAGACCATTGCGGCTCCAATCCGACCTGCCACCCGTTCCATCACCCCGCCGGATGACGGATGCAAGCTGATTTCCGGGCAAAGGATTCAATCCTCGATCACCTATGAACTGGACAGCAAAATCGGTACTGGCGGCATGGGTGAGGTCTACAAGGCACGGTTGTTGACCAATCTCGGCACCTCCGAATGGGTGGCGCTCAAAAAAATTCGCAGCGATCTGGCCTTCATGCATGGTCAGGATCAGATGGAGGCTTTGGAAAGGTTTCGCCGGGAGACCTCGATCATCGCGGAACTCAACGGTCATCCCAACATCGTGGGATTTCGCGGTGCCGATATCATGGAGGAGGGAAACAGCAAAGAGCTGTACTTTGTCATGGAATATGTCAACGGCTTTGATCTGAAACAGTTCATTGCCCTGCATCGCATCAGCAACAAAAACATCATTGCCGGCAAGGCCCTGATGGTTCCCAATGAGTTTGCCGGCTTCATTCTGTTCCGGGTGGCCAATGCCCTGCATCACGCCCATACCTACCGTTTTTCCACCGGCGCGCGGGGCATTGCCCATCTGGATCTGTCACCCGGCAATATTTTGATCAACTCCCAGTTTGGGCTGATCAAGATATCCGACTTCGGAATTGCCAGCACCCTGGAGGATCTGCGGGAGAAAATTGCCAAGGGGTATTTCCTGGGCAAGCCCACCTATATGGCTCCAGAGCTGATCCAGCATAACAGTGCCGATTTTACCGTGGATTTTTACAGCCTGGGCGTGATCATGTACCAGTTGCTGACCGGGATCAATCCCAACCGCATTCCCGGATTCAATCTGTTACGCAAAGAAAAGATCGCCGATACCATTGCCGAGTTTCAGAAACGTCCGCTGATTCCCCCCCATCAGATCGCCAAAGGGATTGATGAAGAGATTTCGGCCATTGTCATGACCCTGATGGAGTATAAACGCGAGAACCGTTACTCGTCAGCACGCAAGGTTCGCGACATCATTGGTCAAACGGTTTACAAAAAGGGCTATGGACCCACGGACCACTCCTTTGCCCTCTATCTGACCAAGCTCAAGATGTTGCAAATGGTTCATATGCACAAAGATGCCATGGGCAACCTCGATCTGCGCAAGATTGGCCGTCGCGAGTATGATCACAAGATGCTGGAAGTGGTGGAGGTGTTCGATGCCGAAGCCGAACCCCTCTGGCTGCACAGCGATGCCATCAAGCAGTTGGCAGAAGGACGCAATCCCTGCCGCGCTTAATGCCAGACTGGAGCGGTCTGCGTGAGTTGGTTCCAGGGATCAGGGTGTGCGGCTGGATCGGCGGAATGATCCATATTCGCCGTGAATCCTGCGTCCCCATCTGCATGGAGGTCCAGAATGGCAGGGATCTCCTCTGAATCATTCCCGCAGATCATCTTCTGGAACGACGCTGGTGCCTCATGCGCCGCCACGGGACGCAAGTCAATGCGCGGCTCTGCTGCCGGAATGAATGAAAACATCACTTCAGCCATCGTGCCAACTTGACCGTTGACACTCTCGAATGAGGCCAACGCAGTGACGCGATTGCCAGCGATTTCGTTGGTGGCTGGTAGTTGACTGGCTAATCCCAGGGACAGGATACCCAATTGTTCCAGACCATACAGCTCGTTGGCCCCTGAGATGCCATTCTGATCGCTGTCGCGCCACACCTGCAACCGGCTGTACGCCCCATCCTGACCATCGACCCGGCCATCACGATTCTCATCCATGGCAGCCAAGGATTGCAGACTGGATCCACTGCCAGGCAGCAGATATTCCGAAACCAACTCGCCAATGTCGTTGATCATCCCATCCCGGTTCTGGTCCAGGGTCAACAACCCATCGCCCGATCCAACCCAACCGGTCTGTTCACGACGGCCATCCTGATTCATGTCAAACAGCACGCCATTTTCAGGAGAGGTCAATAAAATACCATCCTGATCGAGATCCAATACCAAAGGATCACCAGAGGTGCAGGTGACCTGTAATGTATAGGTTCCGGTATAGTTTGCATTATTATCGTAAGCTGCGGCAGCCAGATAGTAAGTTCCAGAACTGGATGGTGTCAGCGTATAACGAGAGTTCAAATTGCCAGGACCACTATCGTCGTCAGAACCAATCAAATCACTTGCACTGTTATAGATATACAAAAAGGGATCTCGCAGAGTGCCATGTCCGCCAGCTTGCCCCATCAGATCAATGCGGTATGTGCTACCTGCCTGCAAGGTGACTGCAAACCAGTCACGATCTCCGTCCGTATCCACTGTGCCAACAATAGAACCATTGACAGAGACTCGTCCTGTTGTTGAGGAGTTGGCTGAAATCGTGTCTGCGGAGTCACTGACATTGTTCACAGTGACCGTAAAACTCTTGGCACTGGTCTGGTTGCCATCCGAGGCAGTAATCGTGACACTGTAGGTGTTATTGGCTCCGACATCAGTGGGTAATTCAAAGTCTGGTGCCGTGATGAATGACAGTGTGCTGCCGTTGAGGGCAAATTTGGTCCGGTCTTCCCCTCCGGTAATGGAATAGGTCACGGTTTGGCCTTCTGGATCACTGCTGGTCAGAGTGGCAACAGCGGTCGTGTTTTCATTGATCGAAATGGCGGCATTATTGGTGATGGAGGGAGCCTCGTTGACATTGGCCACGGTCACGGTGATGGTCCGGGTTGCGGTCAAATTGCCCGGGTCGGTCGCCGTCACCTCCACCAGATAGCTGTTATTCCCA
>JAANAU010000015.1 GCA_011089965.1 Magnetococcales bacterium | reverse complement strand
CAGTTCCACTGGAAGATTGGCTTTCTGCCACTCCGGAAATCCCTCTTCCAACCGTCTGGCCTTAAATCCTTCCTTGCGCAACCGGGCCACGGCCTCGAATGAAAGGACGCAATAAGCGCCTCGACAATAAGCCACCACCTCTCGATCCGGGGGCAACTCATGCAGGCGCCGCTCCAACTCCCGTAACGGGATATTAAAGGAACGTGGCAGATGACCCGCCTGATACTCCTCGTGTGGTCGCACATCCAGTACGGTCACGGTTCCCTCCCGCATCCGCTCCAGTAACGTTGTGCGTGGAAGCGGTTCCATATCATCCTTGGCCAACAGATAGTTGCGGACCAATGTCTCCACTTCTGCCAGATGACGTTCCGACAAGCGCCGAATCACCCCCAGCAACGTGATGATCTCCGGATCCGACAATCGATAGTGGACATACAACCCCTCTTTGCGGGCGTGAACCAGACCCGCATGGCGCAACTGTTGCAAATGTTTCGAGGTGTTGGCAACCGACAAACCGCTTAACTGCGCCAACACTTCCACACTCCGTTCCCCCTGGGCGAGATACTCCAGAATGGCCAAGCGATGCCCCTGACCCACAGCCTTGCCAATGCGTGCCAGATGGTCGAACAGTTCTTGTTTAAATGACATGGATTTTTACCCTGACCACCCTTTGATCGATTCATGAGTATGCTGGCTGTATGTTTCCAGAACCGGAAATTCCGGGCAAGCACAAAAAACGGCTTGACATGCGATCAACAAGATGATTGAATTATATTCAACTAGTTGGTTGATAATATCCGCCGGCACTGGTGATCGGATGAAAGCCATGAACCCAACCGTGAGTACCCCATCGCGTCGGATCATACCCATTCGCTTGATGCCAGCAGACCAGCAGCGATCTTTGGCAGGACGTTATGCCTGGTGGGTCAAGATGCTCGCTTGGATTTTTTTTGCCTGGGCTTTCCTCGGATGGCTTAATGATGCTTGGCTCTATCGGTTCGGTACGCCTTTGTGGCTCAACCGTTATACCGAACCCGTGATCATCCTGCTCTTCGGGATCTGGCGGATCATGGCCGAAAAAAATGCTTATACCCGTCGGCGTTTGATTTTTCTGGTGGCCAATGTGACGGTGTTGTGGTGGCTGATCCCCTGGGGCCATCCCTTCATCGAACCCCATGCGGGTTATCTGGCTGGATTGCCGGCCTTTCCTTCCTTGCACAGTCCGGGTACGCTCACCTTTTTCCTGGTGTTGGCCGCCGTGTTTCTGTTCGGGCGCAGAATCATCTGCGGCTGGAACTGTCCATGTGTCGGCATCCGTGAGGTGGTGGGCTTTCCGTTTCGTCACACGGACCATGTGCCGCGTTCCGCATGGGCTTGGCGTTTGCGTCATCTCAAATGGTTCTGGTTTGCGCTCTATCTGGGGGCGATGTGGGCGATGACCCGTCCAGCCAACAACATCACCTCCGGTTATCTCGGTTTTTTTGCCATGATGGTGGTGCTGCCCTATTTCGCCACCATGCTGCTCTCCCCCTGGATCGGCAATCGGGGCTACTGCCGCTATTTGTGTCCCTATGGTGCCACATTCGGATTGCTCAACAGGGTCGGGATGTTTCGCATCGATTATCGTGCCGACTTGTGTATCCAGTGCGGAAAGTGCGAGAAGGTGTGCGATATGGCCATTCCGGTCTGGCGGATGGGCGCAGCCAATCAGGGCAGGGTGGATACCACGGAGTGCATGGGGTGCGGGCGCTGTATTACCGAGTGTCCCACGGGCAGTCTGGCTTTTCATGATGCGCGCAATCTCGTTTTTCCCGCCTTGCGGCAGGATCGGGAACATCTGCTGCAACGATCCGATTTCAGCCGAACCGCCGTACGTTGGCGGACAGCGGGATTTTTCCTGTTGCTGGCCGTGGTGCTTGGTGGAGCGGTCTACTATTCCAGCCAGGTGGGAACCTGGGGAGAACTTCCAACACGACTGGGGGCGATATGCGGATTGCCGCTCATTACCTGGTAGTGGCACTGCTGATCTGGCCGTGGTTGGTCTGGGCCGGTCTGGATCCCGCAGCCAGGGGCACGGGAGAATATGCGGATCACTGGAACCCGGATCCCATGCATGAATATTGGGATCCGGGAACGTATCATCAACCGGAACGCGAGCGCGTGGAGGGCGTATTCACGGGCGAAGCGTGCCTGGAGTGCCACGATGTGATCACACCCGGCATTGTCAAGGATTGGCGCGGCAGTCGTCATGCCCAGGCCAGAGAACCGGTCCTCTGTCCGGCCTGCCATGGTGATGATCACCAAAAAATGAGTTTACCCACCCCGCAAACCTGCGGAACCTGTCATCCGCAGCGGCTGGCCCAGATGGAAGAGGAGAAAAAATACGGCTTTCCCAGCCATGCCCTGGCCATGGAACGGGCTGTGGATTCCAAACACTTTGCCGACAAACCCAAGGCCGAGGTCGCATCCTGTTTGCAGTGCCATTCGGTGGCGACCAAGTGCGACTCCTGCCATACCCGGCATCGATTCGATGCTGCCGAGGCCCGTCGACCGGAAGCCTGCATCACCTGCCACAGCGGGCCGCCCCATCCGGATGATGAGACCTTTTTCGCCAGTGCACATGGTCAAGGCTACCTGAAGGAGGGCAAACAGTGGGATTGGCGCAAGTCGTTGAGCAAAGGGAATTATCCTGTGCCCACCTGCGCCTACTGTCATATGAAGGACGGCAATCATCAGGTGGCTGACAAGGCGGTGTGGAAATTCGGCATCCGCCAGATCAATCCGGAAAGCGCCGAGAATCAGATCAAACGTAAACGCTGGCTGGAACTCTGTGCGGATTGTCACCCCGCAGAGGTGGGACCGATATTTTTCCGTGAGCTGGATGCCGAACGTTCTTTGACCTGGGACAAACTTTATGGTGTGGAAAGGCTTCTCAAAGGGTTGCGCGGGCAGGGGAGGTTGATCCCTTCTGCCGGGGAGCGTCCCCCTTATCCCATGGATTGGCTGGCCAAACTGTGGCCCAGAGAACGGATTGGTTTCTATGAGGGGCAGGCGTCGGCATTCTATAATGTCAGCGCCATCGAACGGGACTATTTCGATGTGTGGTATTTCACCAATCTGGGGGCCTATAAAGGGATGGCACATGGTGCCAGGGAGATGTCCATACGGTTTCACCAGCAAATGGATGCCCAGGTTCAGGCCATCGGGACAGAAGCCCAACGCCTGAAGGAGACGACACCATCGGGTGGTGACCTGAAATCCTTGTGGATGGAAGGGGAATACACGGAGTTCAATCGTGACCACAACTGAGTAACGAAGGAGCCTGTTTGATGAATGCATCGACCTCTGTCTCCGTGGCTGCGCGCACTCCCAGGCTCATGCGCTGGATTGCCGGAGTGATCTTGATCCTGGCGGTTGGCTTGGCCATGCACTATCGACAAGAGCTGGATCCTGCACACCTGGAAACATGGGTGCTGGCATGGGGAACAGCGGGCATGGCGATGTTTGTCGGGTTGTACGCATTGGCTACCGTGCTTTTTCTGCCTGGATCGGTACTCACCTTGGCCGGGGGTGCGATTTTTGGCCCCTGGCTCGGTGGTGGATTGAGCCTGTTGGGTGCCACTATCGGTGCCGGTTTCTCTTTTTTGATTGCGCGCTACCTGGCCGGCGGATGGGTGGCCGGGAGATCGGCAGGGATGACGGCGCGTCTGTTGGCGGGTGTGGAAGAGGAGGGATGGCGATTCGTGGCCTTTGTGCGCCTGGTTCCGATTTTTCCATTCAACCTGCTCAATTATGCGCTTGGATTGACGCGCATTCGTTTGCATCACTACCTGATCACTTCGCTGGTGTGTATGGCACCGGGCGGATTGGCCTATGCTTGGCTGGGATATGCCGGCAAGGAAGCGGCATCCGGCAGTGCCGATGCAGTACGCACCGGCATGTGGGCCTTGGCATTTCTGGCTGTGGTCATGCTGCTGCCGCGCTGGATCCGAAAGATGCGCAGTCGCAATCACCATCTCACCACGCAGCGCCTCAAGGAGATGCTGGAGGGGGGTGCCAATCTTGTGGTGCTGGATGTGCGCGATACCGCCGATTTCTCTGGAGAAAATGGTCACTTGCCCGGCTCGCGCAATATTCCTTTGCCGGAATTGGATGCCCGTATGGAAGAGGTACGTTGCATCGGTCGTCCGTTGGCCTTGATATGCCATACGGATCGTCGTTCTGCCGAGGCTGTACAGCGTCTTGAGGCCCAGGGCATCGGTCCGCTGTATCTGGTAATGGGAGGAGTCAAACAGTGGCGACAGGAAGGTTTCCCGGTGGAACGATGATCAGGGATCAGGAGTCAGGAGAGATGCCAGACAAGAGGTGCCAGACAAAAGTCGCATAATGTATATTATGTCAAATTGACTCCAGGCGGAATAGGGCGTCATGCGACCGTTTACGAAACCTTGATAAGGTTCAAACCGGCAGGCAATAAAAATTTTTTGCTTTCTGACGGTCCGGGACTTGCCGGAGACCAGGGAATGGATACAATATATCCTAAAGTTGGGGTTCCCTTTGGCTGTTACCTTACCTGGTTCGGGTTCATCATGCGTCGGATTCTTGTCACCAGTGCTCTGCCCTACGCCAATGGACAGATCCATCTTGGTCATCTCGTAGAAACGATCCAAACCGATATTTGGGTTCGTTTTCAAAAATTGCAAGGTCACGAGTGTCGTTATTTCTGCGCCGATGATACCCATGGCACGCCGGTCATGATTCGTGCCCGACAGGAAGGAATCACTCCCGAAGCCCTGGTCGAACGGATGCATGCCGAACATCTGCACGATTTCACCGGTTTCTACATTGCATTCGATAATTATTATACCACCAACAGCCCGGAAAACCGACTGCTCTCCGAAGAGGTCTATCTCAACAATCGTCAGGCCGGAAACATTCGCGTCAGTACCGTGCGCCAGGCCTATTGCGAACGGGATCAGATGTTTCTGCCGGACCGGTTCATCCGTGGCACCTGTCCCACCTGCGGGGCTGAGGATCAATACGGTGATGCCTGTGAAATCTGTTCTGGCAGCCACGCGCCACTGGATCTGAAACATCCACGCTGTGCCTTGTGCGGTGATGCGCCGGTGGAACGGGATTCGGAACACTTTTTCTTTCGGCTGACCGCATTTGAACCCTTTCTCAAAGCGTGGACCCGCTCCGGTGCCTTGCAACCGGAAATGGCCAACAAACTGGATGAGTGGTTCAAGGCCGGTTTGCAGGATTGGGACATCTCCCGGGATGGCCCCTATTTCGGCTTTGAAATTCCCGATGCGCCGGGGAAATATTTTTATGTCTGGCTGGATGCGCCCATCGGGTACATGGCCTCGTGTTGGGAGTGGTGCAAACGGCATGGTCGCGATTTCGACGCCATCTGGCGCCGTGACGATCTGATGGAGGTGTATCACTTCATCGGCAAGGACATCCTTTATTTTCACACCCTCTTCTGGCCTGCCACCCTGCATGGTGCCGGTTTCCGTACACCCACTGCCGTGTATGTCCATGGTTTCTTGACCGTCAACGGTCAGAAGATGTCCAAGTCCAGAGGCACTTTCATCACGGCCCGGCACTATCTGGAACATCTGGATCCGGAGTATTTGCGCTACTACTATGCCGCCAAACTGACAGCACGGGTCGATGATCTGGATCTCAATCTGGACGACTTCATCCTGCGGGTCAACAGCGATCTGGTGGGCAAGGTGATCAACATCG
Organism: Magnetococcales bacterium; assembly: GCA_011089965.1. Lineage (GTDB taxonomy): Bacteria > Pseudomonadota > Magnetococcia > Magnetococcales > Magnetaquicoccaceae > Magnetaquiglobus. Next base: position 75,980 of record JAANAU010000015.1, on the reverse strand, counting down.
CCTCCCGTTGCGCCGGTTTCATCCAGAAACGGTTTGCAGGCCGTTTGACCGATACCTGTCCCGATGATGGCGGACTGCACGATCAACTGGTGGCAGCAGGTGTCGAGATTGCCCAACTGTATGAAGCGCGGGAATTCTCCAAGGCCATGCGCGCCATCATGAACCTGGCGGATCTGGCCAACCGCTATGTGGAAACCAAAGCACCCTGGAATCTGGCCAAGGATCCGGAACGACAGCAGGAGTTGCATGACACCTGTACCGTGGCCCTCAATCTGTTCCGCATTTTGATGATCTATTTGCAACCTGTACTGCCTGTCACGGCGGAAAAGTCCCGGGAGTTTCTGCAACTCCCCCCCTGGAGCTGGGAGGCGCGCCATATCCCCTTTGCTCCTGGTCATGCGATTCATCCCTTTACCCACATGATGGCACGTGTTGATCCCAAAAAGGTTGAAACTTTGATTCAGGCAGTCACCCCCCCTGCCTCTTCGGCACCTGCTGCACCCGTGGTCAAAAAGAAAGCCGCTCCCGCAGAGACTCCCCTCCCCGTCCCTGCCCCACCCCTGGAAGAGGCCACCCTGGAGATTGAAACCTTTGCACAGATGGATCTGCGTGTTGCGAAGATTCTGACCGCCAGCCCGGTGGAAGGGGCGGACAAGTTGTTGCAATTGACTCTGGATTTGGGTGAGTTGGGCACCAAAACCGTGTTTGCCGGCATTCGTGCAGCCTACCAGCCCGACACCCTCCCCGGTCGTATGACCGTCATGATTGCCAACCTGAAGCCACGCAAAATGCGCTTCGGCCTCTCCGAAGGCATGGTCCTGGCTGCCGGTCCAGGAGGTGATCAGCTCTTTTTGTTATCCCCGGACAGCGGGGCCAGCCCAGGTATGCGCATTCGTTAGCTCCATTTCTGACAGAAAAGGCAAGCAACCACCATGGATACCCAGCCAAAAAAAGTGCTCCTCCTGACCGATTCGGGCACGGTCAACCAGATGTTGAAAGGCACATTGCACACTCATGGCTATGCCGTGACCCTGTTGCAATCCGGCAATGCACAATTTTTCCAGATGATCGTCGAGGCACAGCCGGATATCATCTTTTTGCGCACGGAATTGACCCATGCCAATGGTTTGGAGGTGTGCGACCGCATCAAAAAAGAGCCAACCCTGGTTGCCACCCGCGTGGTGTTTCTCTCTTCCAATCCAAAAGTCCGGGAACAGGCCATCGAACATCGTGCGGACCGTTTCCTGACCATGCCGTTCTCACCGGCGGATGTGCTGGAAACGGCAGCCGTGCTTTCGGTGGTCAAGCCGGTGATTCTCTATGTCGATGACAGCGATCTGATGCATCGCACCGTGGTTCCGCCCCTGAAAGAAGAGGGGTATGAAGTGATCGAAGCCTGGGATGGCCGCGAGGCCACCGAAATCATCGATGAACGCAATGGTCGTATTGACATGATCCTGTCCGATGTCGAGATGCCGGTCATGGATGGGATCACGCTCTGTAAAAACATCCGTGCCACCCGTACCGAGGACATCCCTTTCATGCTTCTGACCTCGCTGGATACTGCCGAGGCTGTGGAACGGGGGTTTGGAGCAGGTGCCGATGACTACATCACCAAGCCGGTTCTGGTGCAAGAGATGCTGTCGCGCGTCAAGCGTCTGCTCAAGAGTGGTCGCCAGGAGGCGGTTGTCCGTCCGGAACGGATTTTGTTGGTGGATGACTCGCCGGTGATTCGCGGCATGATGTTGACGGCGTTGCGTTCCCATGGTTTCCATGCCGATGCGGTGGAGCATGGTGTGGCCGCCATGGCCAAGCTGCGTGAACGGCGTTATGACCTGATGGTGTCGGATTACGACATGCCGCACATGAATGGTCTGGAGTTGTGCATGAAGGTGCGTCAGGAGCCATCCTCCTGGCAGCAAATCCCGATCATCTTTGTCACGGCGCGGGATGCCAAGGCCGATGAGGTGCGGGTCAGATCCTTGGGCGTGCAGGCCTTCATCACCAAGCCGTTCAACGCGGACCGGTTTTTGGCAGAGACGGAGCGGGTGTTGTCGGAGGTGCATCTGCAACGGCACAATCGGATGTTCGGTTACTATTTTGCCGACCATGCGAGCAAACCGAACGATGTGTTGGCAATCGACCAATTCCGCACGGTATTGTGTGTAGGATTGGCCGATTTTCGTGCCATGTCCAAGCGTCTGGATCCCAGGGCGTTGATCACCACCCTCCATCACTATCTGGCCACCTTGAGTGAAGTGCTGGAGAAATGTGAAGTGCTGGTGGACCGGATCCAGGAGGATCATCTGTTCATTTCCTTCGGCAACCAGGACAAAGGGGCCATGCAGGCCATCGAATGTGCCCGCGCCATGCACAAGGCAGTGCCCGAATTGCAGCGCCGTTGCGGCAATGCGGAATTGAAATTGCAAACCGGCATCCATTCCGGTCGTTTGATCCTCGGATCTCTCGAATCCTTTTCCAGCCGGGAGCGCACCATCACCTTGATTGGGGACAGCGTGGAGTTGGCCCGAGGGGTGCAACAGGTGGCCCCGGTCGGTGAGGTCGTTTTGTCGGAGACCACATTTGCTTTGGTCCAGACCCTGGTCAAGACCCAACCCATAGGCTATGTCAAGACCCAGGAAGGGGCCATACGGGCCTTTCAGGTGTTGGCATGATCGGGGGGGACGAGAGATTCAACCATCCAGAGGTGGCGGAACTGGTCAATCAGGCCGAATCGTTGGCCTGGTCGGATGACTGGCGCAAAACTGCCAAAGAGATGCGTCAGTTGCGGGAACGTTGGGAGCAGTTGGAACGGGAGTGCCAGGAATGGGATCGGGAGTGGACCACCCGTTTTCGGGCAGCGCAACAGACCTTCATGGATCGTCGTGCGGATTATTTCAGCCAGGGCAATGTACGCAAAGGCGCGGGGTTGATCGAGCAGCTGGATGGCAAACAGGAACAGATCATCCAACTCAAACAAGAGATCCGGGGGTATTATCAATCCTTGCGCGAATTCGAGGAGCGGTTGCAGACCACTGGTTCAGAAGGTCACGGTTTGGCCATCCGTGCCTTTATCGGCGACTCCATTGTGGCTCTGCAAGAGGAGATCCAACGCAAGGAGCGCGCTCTGCAAAAAATGGAACGGACCATGCTTGAAGTGACCGGTCGCTATTATTGCGTGGAGTGATCTTGCAATCTTCTGATCTTTTAAGCGCACTACGCAGTCATGCGCGCAGCGCGTATCTTCAACTGTTTCATTTTATGAATCGTTTCTGTATTTTTCTTGATATGTCTGAACCACGACTTTCTCCCTCTCAATGATCTTCTGAAACGACTCACTGGTCGTCGTCCAATCTATGACATCCACTTTCCAGGGCAGGTCAGATTCGGCAAAATCATCCAGCAAATCGCCCTTCACATCCAAACCAATGGGCTTGTCTGAAATGACGCACAAATCCAGGTCAGAATACTCCCTGGCTGTCCATTTGACGCGAGAACCAAAAGCCCATACCTCATGGTTTGGTACATGTTTCCGGAGAATCTCCTGAACAATCTTCAGATGGTCTGGGCGAACATCTATCGGTGGTTTTATTCTCACGGTATTTTTATTTTCTTTTGTAATTGATCAAGAAGAAACTGAGCCTCTTTCAAAAATTCTGGAATATATTGAACAACGTCAGCGGCTATCTTTTCATCATAGGTATGGCTGGTCTTTCCTCTTCTCTCTCTGTATTTCTTCCAATCTGTCCAATTCCCCAACAACAGCCCATATTCATTGCCCGTGCGAATCAGATCCGGAAAAAGCATATTATCAATCACATCTTGTGAAGGAGACGCCAACACCAGAAACCTCTTGAGCATTTTGTGACTGATTTCGTAGGTGAATTCAAAGCGTTGAATCAGTCCGTCCCGGATCTGGATATCGGAGACATCCTGTTGATAACGGCTCAAACCCTCATCGAGTCGTTGAACCGCTCTTTCCAAGGGTGACAGGTCAAGTTTGTCCGTCATGGCCATCAGAACCCATACCACGTGTTGGAAATAATTTTACAAAAATCAGATATCCATCAAACCCCGATTTCGATCAATGCAACATCATCGAAAAATTGTTCGCTTTCACAATGGCGGTACAGTTCGGTCAGGATCAACTCCACAGGCGCTCCAGTGGCTATCTGTTCCCGCAACACCCGTTCCAGTCGTTCAATGCCGAACGGTTCCTCCTGTTTGGAGATGGCCTCGATAATGCCATCGGAATAGAGATAAACTTTCTCATCAGGTTGCAGAGGCAAGGCTGGCTCCAGCAGGGGCATGGTTGGCATGGGAATCACACCCAGGGGGGCAAACCGGGAGACAACCCGTCGGGTGGGCGCTCCCTGCCGAATCACCAGACATTCGGGCATGGCGGCATTCAAGATATTGGCCCGTTGCCGTGCGGCTCCAACCTCGACCATGACCGCTGCCAGAAAAGTGCCGACTGGCAAACGGGCATAAAGCTGATTGTTGATCTCCTGGAATACGGCAACCCCCGATTCCCCGCGTGCGATCATGGATTGAAAAATATAGGCCACCATCGGTCCGCCGATGGCTGCTGGCAATCCGTGTCCGGTGAAATCCCCCAGCATCACCAACTGCCGTCCGTCCGGGGCAAATGCCGAAAGCAACAGATCGCCAGCGGTCTGTTCCACCGGATGATAGAGCTGACGCACATATTGTGCGGCAAAATGGTCCGCAGCCCGCATGCGCAACACAATTGTTTCGATCATCTCCCGCTCTTCTTGCAGCACGAAGTTTTGGGACTCGATCATGTGGTGCGCAGCACGCAGCGCCAGTTGAGTCTGGACACGCGCCCGGACAATGGCTGGACGGATCGGTTTGGTGATGTAATCGACCGCTCCCAACTCCAGACCGAGCAGTTCATCCGCATCGTCGCTCAAACCGGTAATGAAAATCACCGGAATATCCCGGGTGCGTGGATCGGCCTTGAGCTGGCGGCACACTTCGTGGCCATCCATCTCCGGCATCATCACATCCAACAGGATCAGATCCGGCATGGGATCGACCAGCACGGCCTTGAGGGCTGCCCGTCCGTGAATGGCCGGACGAATGCGATATTGATCGCTCAATACCCCCTTGAGAATCGTGATATTCTCCGGCGAGTCATCCACAACGAGCAATGTCCTGGGTTGCCGATCCTGTTCACTGTCCATCCGTTGACTCCATTGCCATTCCCAACGCAGATGCCCATTGTTTCAAACCGTCCAGGGCACCTTCATAATCATATCCTTCGAGGAGCATTTTCAAGGCTTGCAACCGCTCGCGTTCCGTCCCCTGCCCGATTTGGCCCATGATCTCCTCCAGAACCGCCTCGGCACCGGAATCAAAGTGATACATCAGGTCTGCCGCACGTTGCAACAAGGGAAGAAGTTGATCCCGATCCAGAATCTGTTGTACATCGCCTGAAAGGGTAACGGGTGGGGCATCGTTGTCGGCATCGGGTGTCGGTTGGGGAAATGCCTGACGAATCGACTCCATGACCACAATCAACCGTTGGGTGGTCTCCGTGACCAGAGCTGGCCAAACTTCTGTGTCATCGCCACGGCGCAAGGCCAGCTCCAACGCCGCTGCCGCACTGCTCAACTCTTTGGCACCGATGCTGGCGGCTACCCCTTTGAGGGTATGTGCCATCCGTTCCAGCGCCTGCCGATCCGCATTGGCCAACAGTTCGGCCATGAGCCGTACGGTTTCGGCCTGGTTGACGAGGAAACGATTGAGAATGTTGCGGTACAGCTCCTCGTTTCCACCCATGGTGGCCAATCCCACGCTGGCATCCACCCCGTACATGACCGGCAAGGTGCCAATCTCCGGGACGATCAGAGGCACGCGCTCTAAGGGTTCCACCTCCTGGTCTGCTGGCGTTGGCATCCAGCGTTGCAGGACTTCATACAACAAGCGCGGTTCAATGGGTTTGGTGACATAATCGTTCATTCCGGCCTTCAGACACAGATCCCGATCTCCACTCATGGCATTGGCGGTCATGGCAATGATCGGCAGAGACTCTTTGTGCAACTCGGAACGGATGCGCCGGGTGGCTTCAAACCCATCCATGACCGGCATCTGGACATCCATCAAGACCAGATCATGAGTACCGGTTGCCACCTTGGACAAGGCTTCGACCCCATTGATGGCCACTTCAACCTGACAACCCACCATGGCCAATATCCCCCTGGCCACCTCCTGATTGAGTTCATTGTCTTCCACCAGGAGAATCTGTCCGCCAATCCACGGTTTGCTGGTTTCATCCAACCCTTGTGGACGATGGCGTTCTCCATGGGCCTGGGCCATGGTCTCCAGCAGGGAAGACAAGGTGAACGGTTTCGTCAGGATCCAGGGGACTTCAGCCCGCGTGGCCGCAGAGAGGATTTCCTCATGACCAAAGGCGGTCACCAGAATGATCGAAGGGGAACGCTCCAGCAACTCCTCCCGGATGCGCCGCATCGCCTCCAGGCCATCCATGCCCGGCATGCGCCAATCCATCAGCACCAATTCAAAAGGATCGGTGGAAGAGGCGGCACGCAACACCCGATCCACAGCCTGCAAACCATTTTCCGCCTCTTCGATGCGGCAGGGATAGGGTGCCAACATCTCCCGGCAGACTCTGCGCGCCAGAGGGTGATCATCGACCACCAGAATCCGCGATGCAGTCAGACGCAAGGGTTGTTCGGTGCGTTCCGGCAGTCTCTCCCCGGCTCCTGCCAGTGGAAACAGCAAATCAAAGACGAATTGGCTCCCCTTGCCCGGTTCGCTGGTCATGCGGATGGTCCCACCCATATATTCCACCAGATGGCGGCAGATGGCCAATCCCAGTCCAGTCCCTCCAAAACGGCGGGTGGTTGAGGAGTCGGCCTGGGTAAAGGCGGAGAAAAGCCTGGACATCTGTTCCGGGGTCATGCCTATGCCGGTATCCCGCACCTTGAATGCCACCTTGGCGCGGTTTTCCAGATTTTCAATCCAGCGAATCTCCAGGCACACCTCACCTGCCTCGGTGAATTTGACGGCATTGCTCATCAGATTGAGCAACACCTGTCCCAGTCGCAACGGATCCCCCATCAATACCGGCGGCAGTTGGTGATCGACAAAGACGATCAACTCCAGGGATTTATCCTGGATTTTGGGTGCGACCATCGAGGCGACCCGATCCGCCACCTGATCCAGGGCAAAGGGAATGGTCTCCAGAGAGAGTTTTCCGGCTTCGATTTTGGAAAAGTCCAGAATGTCGTTGATGATGTGCAACAGGGTGCGCCCTGCCTCTTCGATGCGCCCCAGATAGTGACGTTGCTGACTGGTCAGATTGGTCTGCATGGCCAGATGGATCATCCCCAGGACGGCATTGATCGGGGTGCGGATTTCATGGCTCATATTGGCCAGAAAAAACGATTTGGTCTGACTGGCGTTTTCCGCCATTTTGCGTGCCCGATAAAGCACGGTGGTTTCGCGATGCAGGATCAAATAATAAGTCAACATCAGGATGCTGACCAGCAAGGCGATCAGAATCCCCAGCATGCGATTGACACGGGTGGTTTTTTCCACCTTCAGCAACAGGATCGACCACCCCTCCTGATTGATGGTCAGACGCCCCACCAGGTAGGGTTGATGTTTGATTTCAAGTCGTGTTCCATCGGTGAGTTCTTCACGAAACAGGGCTGTGCTGCCCTTCAGAGGACCAAACTGTTTGGTCTCTTCCAGACGTTTCAGTGCAAGGGTGGATATTGACCACAAGGGGCGTGGTTTGAAATCAGGCTGATTGGCGATCAGGGCCACGCCATCGGCATTGAGCAGAAAGACCTGATCGTGTTTGTTGAAGCCGAGTTCCACGGGATGAAGGTTTTTTTTGATCACCGCCACGGCGATGACTTCACCGCTCTCACGGAGACGGATGGGGGCGCCGGCGTAATAACCCGGAATACCGGAGGTTGCCCCATAAGCAAAGTAATGACCGATCTTCCCTTCCCTGGCTTCAAAAAAGTATGGGCGGAAACGATAATTTTTGCCAAGAAAGCTGTCTGTATCGTCACGGTTGGATGTTGCCACCACCTTGCCTTTGGCATCCATCAGATAGGCCACACCAGAAACCGATGAAGCCAGTTGATCCAAAGTGGTGTTGACATCTTCAACATGTTCGGATGGTATGGGATCGCCATGCAGCAAAGGTTGCAGAATACCGGCCAGGGCAATGACGCTCCCCTCGATGGCAAAGGTCTCCCGATTGAGACGGTTGGCCAATCCTTCCAGGTCATTACGCAGGGCCAAATTCTGATCTGCCTGGTAGAGTTTGCCCAGATGTTCGGTCAAGCCCCACCCGGCAGCCAGCAGCAGCATAAATCCACCCACAAACAGGGCAAAGTAACGTTTCTGTTTTTGGAACAAAGGTACAAGATCGGATTGGGATTGATCGGTGGCTACGCCCCACAAGGCGATGGTTTGCAGCAGAGCAGAGAGTGCCCGGAACAGTTGAATCGGGATCTCGGTTGTGGACAGAAACCAGGCGCTGTTCACGATATTGCCTGGCCAGAACGGGACTGGTGGCACCACCAGTCCGCTGGACAGGCCATAGCCAAACATGCCCAGAGCACCCAGACGCAACCACTGCATGCGATTGGGAGAGCCGCTTCTGGCACCGGCACGCCAGAACAGCAAGGTGCCGATCATGCAAGCCGGAAACACCAGTCCATAGCGAATCAAGGCCGGAAAACTCTCCACCCCCAGTACCCAGGCCATGGCACCAATCACGGAAACCATCAGCAAAGAGCTGCCAAAACGCCAGTGCCAGCCCAACCAGGTGGCCAGACCAGCCACGGTAAACTCCATCAAAAACAAAAAAGAGACGGCATGCACAAAAAAGCGGGTGGCATGGAACTCCGGGGTGTCCCCGAAGACCATCTCACCGAGTTCCAGCCATTCGGTCATACCGTGGGTCAAGCCAAAGCCACCCAACAAGCGCCAATTCAGATCAGTCTGGTCATCTTTTGGCATGGAGAGGCAGACCACGCCCAGAATCAGAAAACTCAGACCGTAGACAAAAAAGATATAATCCATTTGTTGGACAACCCATAGACCCATTGACATGCCCTCAATTCAACCATATAATATTTGCCGAGATTGCAGAAATTGCACAAAACCTGTTGCCCCAACCCGACTCCATATCCGGCATGAATCGACCCAAACGACCACGCATCCTGATCGTGGATGACAAGCCTGCCAACCTGTTGGCCTTGCACGCCCTGTTATCCGGAATGGATGCCGAAATCCTGGAGGCCAACTCTGGCAACGAGGCTTTGGGGTTGATGCTGGAGCACGAATTCGCTTTGGTGTTGCTCGATGTGGACATGCCGGGCATGGACGGATTCGAGGTGGCACGCATGGCACACAAGTTGGAGCAAACTCGCAATTTACCGATTCTTTTTGTGACTGCCGCCTGCAAGGATGAGTTTCACCGTCTTCAGGGATATCACATCGGAGCTGTTGATTATATCGAGAAACCCATCAATGACATCGTCCTGCAAGCAAAGGTAGCTCTATTTTTGAATTTATACAATGCCCGAACCGAGTCGGAGCGGTTGCGTCAGGAGTTGTTGATCTCTGAAGAGCGGTTCAAATTTGCCCTGGACGGCAGTGATGAGGGAGTATGGGATTGGGATATCCCTTCGGGCCATGTCTATTTCAGCCCGCGCTGGATCAGCATGCTGGGCTATGGTCCGGATGAGATCGAACCGCACGTGCGTTCCTGGGAACGACTGCTCCACCCGGATGACATGGCTGCGGTGATGAGCGATCTGGATCTGCACCTTTCCGGTTTGACCCCGATCTATCAGACCGAACACCGTTTGCGCACCAAGAAAGGGGGGTGGCTGTGGGTTTTGGATCGGGGCAAGGTGGTGGTGCGCGCCAAAAACGGGACGGCACTGCGGGCAGTCGGCACCCATCATGACATTTCGCGCCGCAAGCAGATGGAAGAAGAGATTCGGCAAGGCAAACAGCGTTATGAGGAGTTGACCACCCGCATCCCGGTTGGGGTTTACACCTTTCGCTACAGCACCCGGGGAGCGATGTCGTTTGACTTCATCAGCGATCCTTTTTGTCAGTTGCTGGGTCTGGAGCGGGAGGCATTGTTGAAGGATGTCTCGTTGGCGTTTCGGGCCGCCCATCCGGATGATCAGGAGGAGTTCAAACGGCTGGCATTGGAGGTTGCAGGCAAATCCACGCCGTTTTCCTGGTTGGGACGTTTTACCGTTTCTGGTCAGATTCGTTGGTTGCAGATCCAGTCGATCCCCCATGTGGAGAGCAATGGAGATTCGATCTGGGACGGCGTAGTCATCGATCAGACCGAACGCAAGGTATTGGAGAATGCTCTGCGCGACTCAAAACAGGAGGCGGAACGGGCCAATCGGGCCAAGAGTCGGTTTCTGGCCACCATGAGTCATGAAATCCGTACGCCGATGAACACCATTCTCGGCATGGGTGAGATGTTGCGGGAATCGCCACGTCTCTCCCCGCGTGAGCGGCAGTTCGTGCAGATCGCCAATCGGGCCGGGGATGCCCTTTTGGCCTTGATCCATGACATCCTGGATCTTTCCAAGATCGAAGCCGGTCAGTTGCGACTGGAGCAGACTCTGTTTTCACCCGAGGCGATCATTCACCAGGCCATGGCCATGGTCCAGGAGGATGCAAAAAACAAAGGGATTGAATTGAGCCAGAAACTGGATCCCGATCTGCCGCGTCAGGTGCGGGGTGATCCGCAGCGTCTGCGTCAGATCCTGTTGAACCTCCTGGGGAATGCGGTCAAGTTCACCCAGCGGGGTTGGATCCGGCTGTTGGTCAAGCCGGTCGATGCACAGATCATGCAGTTTGCCATTCAAGATACCGGCATCGGGATTGCCCAGGAGCGACTGGAAGCGATCTTTTTGCCCTTCATGCAGGCCGAAGAGTCCACGACGCGTCGTTTTGGCGGGACTGGACTGGGATTGAATATTTGTCAGCAACTGGTCAACCATATGGGAGGCCGCATCTGGGTTGAGAGTCGATTGGGTGCGGGCAGTACGTTTTATTTCACGCTGCATCTGCCCTCGGTGGAAGCTTTTGAAGAATCGGCCACACCGGACAAGTCACTCCCCTTGCCATCCGAACAGCGTGCCCCACACATCAGCCAGACCAGAAGAATCCTCCTGGTGGACGACACCGAAGACAACCGTATGGTAGTGGCTGCCTTTCTGGAAGGGGAAGGGGTGCAATTGATCGAAGCCGACAGTGGTGCTGCTGCGCTCAATCTGTTTTCCGCGACCCGTTTTGATCTGGTGTTCATGGATATCATGATGCCGGGCATGGATGGTCTGGAGACCACACGCCGCATCCGTACCCTGGAACAGGCCCGTGGCAGCAGACGGACGCCGGTGATCGCTTTGACCGCCAATGCCATGAAAGAGGATGTGGAAAGAAGTCGTGCTGCCGGATGCGACCTGCATCTCTCCAAACCGGTGCGCCGCTCGGAGTTGATGGAGGTGATTCATCTGTATCTGGATGCCTCTGTTCTCGCCACCCCTCCCCTGCCCCTCTCCTCCCACTCTGCGCCATTCCCGCAGACCGCCACCCTGGTGTTGGATGGACAGGTTCTGGCCCATCTCAAAGATGAAACCGGACGAGGTTTTGTCCGCATTCTGGAGATGTTTCTCAAGAATCTGCCTGGCAGACTGGATGGATTGCAGGTCGCATGGGAGAGTCGGGATTTCGAGTCCATGCGTCAAGTGGCTCACAAGCTCAAAGGGACGGCCAGCACCTTTGGTGCCATGCGATTTGCCGCATTGTGCGCAGAACTGGAGCAACAGGCGGTACGCGACGCCGTACCTGACCAACTGCAAGAGCGGTTATTGACCCTTAAAAGCGCAGGCCAAGAGGTCCATGCCCAGTTGCAGGAGATCTTGCAGGAGTTTCAACTGTCCTGAATGCGATTCTTGTGAAACGAACTGTTCGACAAGATCACACACTGGAGCAAGGTTCCGTGCAATTCCGATGCATTGATGGCATCATAAAAAGATGTTAACGGTTTGAAATGACCCCCTGTACTTTGGACAGCCCTGCTTATGATCGCTCTGTTTACGACACGTCTGATGCGTGCCAGCTTCTTGTTGACCGTGATTCTGGTCATGCTGATTCCTTTGTATGCCATTTGGGTCAGTCATCCGGCCTTTCGCGATCTGATGATCCGGTTCACGGAAACGCATGCGGTGCAGTTGGCCGGACATATGGCCGAATCGGTGCGGTTTGACGCGGATGGCAAGGTGGAGGTGACGGACGGCCTGCGTGCAGAAATGATGCAGCTCGCTTCAGGTTTTCATCTCTACAAATATCGACTCTTTGATCATCAGGGTGTGATCATCCTTTCCTCGGTCTCCGAGGAGATCGGTAAACGCAATGAACACGCCTATTTTCACGAGATCGTGGCCAAAGGACAGATCCACAGCCTGACTGTGCAGAAAAATCACAAATCCCTGGAGAACGAACAGATCACGCTGGATGTGGTGGAAACCTATGTCCCGATCATGCGAGATCAACAGTTCAGCGGCGCTTTTGAAATCTATTTTGAAATCACCTCCTGGTTGCAATCCGTGGAACGGATCGTGATGCAAGCCTCTTTGGTGGTCGGTGCGTTGGCCATTTTATTGTTCACCGTGATCGTCTTAAGCCGGTTCCGGGTGATGCAGAGGATTGTCGGCTTCATGCAGGCGTTTCAGACCACCTCCAAAGGGGAGTTCGCCCACCATCTCCCTTTGGTGGGACAGGATGAGTTGACCGACATGGCAAGAAATTTCAACGCCATGAGCGATGAACTGCACAAACTCCATCGTGGACTGCAAAACGAGAAAAACAAGTTGACCACGATCATTTTGAGTGCCCGCGAAGGAATCGTGGTTACGGATGATCAGGGTGTGGTGGTATTGGTCAATCCGGCAGCCGAGCGGCTGTTGGGCAAAGAGAGTACCCGCATCCAGCAGGATGGTTTCCTGGGCATGATCGACGATCCGGCGTTTGTCGGGCAGTATCTTGAAAACAACGGCATGGATATGCCCAAGACGATTGTGTATAACCATCGGGTTTTGCACTTCCATGCCTCCACCATTCACAATCGGGAGGGTGAACCCATTGGGTCAGCGGCCATGTTGCGCGACATCACCGAGGAGAAAAAGCTCGAAGAGAGTCTGCGCAACCAGTCGATCACCGATGTGCTGACCGGATTGTACAACCGTCGCCATGCCATGACCGCATTGCAGGATGAACTGCTGCGGTTTCAGCGATCTGGTCAGGTGTTTTCCATCGCGATGTTGGATGTGGACTTTTTCAAGCGTTTCAATGATCAATATGGTCATGATCAAGGAGATCGGGTTTTGCAGGCCGTGGGCAAGAGTCTGGTACACCATTATCGGCAGATTGATCTTTGCTGCCGTCTGGGGGGTGAAGAGTTTTGTGTGATCATGCCGGGTACGGTTTTGAAGGGGGCGACCCTGGCAGCGCAACGGCTGCGTCACGGGATCGAAGAGATGGAGGTCGATGGTTTGCGGGTGACGGTCAGTATTGGTGTGGCTGAATGCGATCCGGAGATTCCATGGCCGGACGAACTATTGAAGCGGGCAGATCAGGCGTTGTATGCAGCCAAGCATCGCGGACGCAATCAGGTGGTCCAGTGGAGTGCAGGTTTGAATCGCGACAAGGGATGACCCTTGGATCCGGCGGGTTCAATCCGTCATGAAGCCGAAGAGTTCATCCGGCGCGCCCGTTGTTGGGTGAAGAGCGACTCCATGATGACCACCTTCAGGCGGTCGTATGGGGTGGGTTTTTGGAACACTTCGACATCGTCGGGCACGCCGCCTTTGGCATTCAGTTGCACCTCATCCATGGCAGTCACGACCACGATGCGCGTGCGCGCCAGATCCGGGGCTTCGCGCAGTGCGCGGATCATCTGAAATCCATCCATGGCTGGCATCATCAGATCGGCGATGATCACTTCCGGTTTATGCAGTCCGGCCTGGATCAGGCCATCGTAACCATCTTCGGCCACCACCAGGCGGACCGGCAGGCCCCAGTTGGCCACCACGGCCTTGGTGATCTCGCGCAGATTTTCATCGTCTTCCACGAGCAGCACGGTCAACTCCAGCAGATCCGGATCCTGCAACTGTTCGCGTCTTTTCGCGAGGAGTTGATTGATGGAACTCATCGGAATCCGGCAGTGCCCACCAGCGGTTTTCCAGGATTTGATGATGCCCCGTTCCATCCAGTAGTGGATGGTTCGTTGTGAAACGCCCAGCAATTGAGCGGCTTTGGAAGTGGTGACCACTGGATCGGCTTCGGGGGTCCGGATCGATGACATCGTGTTTCCAACGGAATCAGAAGGGTGTCCAATACAGGTTGCAAAAATTACCAATTTTGCAGCCGGTTCCAATTTCTCTCACTACCTACTTCAGCTTAAAGGATTGTCGACGCAGGAGCAAGGAATTTTTTCGTCTGTCATAAATATGGAATTATTTACATATATTCTTGGTTTGCAGACCTGGCTGTCTCCGAAAAATGCGCAAAAAATGAAAATCAATATAAAATAATCTTGCAATATGAGAAAATCGGGAAAATAATATAGTCAACATGACCCGCTTAACCCGATCTTACCGCAGGAGAACACCCATGGTGACCATCCATATCAACGGCAGCCAATTCCAATTCGCCACCCTGGAAGAGGCAGAACTGGAAGCCATTACTCATCTGTTGTCACTACATACCCAGGTAATGGAGGCCAGAGTGCATGCACGCCGGTTGGAAGGAGTGCTCGCAGCCATGCCCTACCGGAATCGTGATGAAGATAAAGCTGCCCATTTGCGTGAAGCGGTCCAACTCTGGCATCATATACGCCGGGCGGCCACCTGCTCCAGAAAACTGGATGGAATTCCCAACCGGTTGAGCAACCCGAATTGTGATCCGGCCCGCCTTGAGAAGCCCTGGAATCGTCTCTGGCACCCGTTGCGCTATGCAGACATTCCAAATTCCAGGCCTGGAGCCTGACAACCTATTATTGAGTAGAAAGCGGAGAACTTCATGGAACCCAATATCGGAATCGGTAGTGTCGTCAAATCCGGGCTGTTCAAGGAAGGCCATGCCACTGGCCATGCCCCGGAAGAGCGCCACCCCATCGTTGTCACCGTCTCACGGAATTTCGGTTCCAATGGCGGCAAGATCGCCGAATTGTTGGCAGAACGGCTCGGCGTGACCTGCTACGGCCATTCGATGATCGACGAGTTGATGAACAAAACCCATACCACCAAGAAACTCATGTCGATCATGGATGAGAAACTGCCTCGGGCCATCGACAGCTTTCTCTATTCGCTGTTCGTCAAACCCGAGCAGTCGGTTTCCGGCTACTACAAAAATATTATCAAAACCATTCTGAACATCGCCAAGACCGGGGGTGTGATCGTGGGACGCGGTGCCCGTCTGATCCTGGCCCACGATCCTCATGTGTTCCGCATCCACATCGAAGGTGCCAAGGATGTCTGCATCCGCCGGGTGGCCCAGCGCGAAGGGATCACCCTGGACGCAGCCAAACGCAAAATCATCGAAATCGAAAAGGAACGTTCCCGCTTCCTCAAAGGACTGTTCAAACGCTATCCCAATACCCGCACCTACTACGACCTGGTGCTCAATACGGATCGCATCGACCCGGTCCATGCCGTCGATATCATTGTCCACGCCATGGAACGGATGGGCTATATCGACCAACAACAGGCCAATCACCCGCAACACCCGGAGGCCCCTCTGGAGTTCAAACCCTTGCCGCCGCTGCAACTCGGACTCCATTTCCTGGTGGTCGAAGACGAAATGGAATTCTACTCCCTGATCAATGGCTGGTTGGAAACCTGGCCCGGCACCGGCGAAAGGGATGGCATCAAAGCGCCACCCGTGCATCTGACCCATGCCAAAAGCTTCAAAGAGGCTGAAGATCTGTTGGAACACAACCAATACGACCTGGTTCTGCTGGATCTCAACCTGTCAGACAGTCAGGGGCTGGATCAAACCTTTGGCCGGATCAATCGCAAACTCCTCGATACACCGATCATCGTCTTTACCGGTATGGACGACGACCAGAAAGCAGCCCAGGCTGTGGATGCGGGTGCTCAGGACTATCTTGTCAAAGGTCAGGTTAACAAAAAAACCCTGGTGCGCTCGATCCGTCACGCCCTGTCGCGCTATCGGATCATGCGCAACCGCGCCAAGAAATGAGAACACGATTGAAAGGAGCTGACCATGGCCCGGATCTTGATCATAGATGACGATGAACCCTTCCGGGTCCACCTCGGTACTCTGCTCAGAGGTGCGGGCCATGTGGTACTGGAAGTCGAGTGCGCACTGCATGCCTTGGACAAAATCGCACTCGACCCGTTCGATCTGTTGATCACCGATATCTTCATGCCGCGCATGGACGGTTTCGAGCTGCTTTCAACGCTGCTCAGACGCCATCCACGCATTCAGGTGATCGCCATGAGCGGAGGCGGGTCCGGCATGACCCCCGCTTTGGCCTTGAACGTGGCCAAGAAATTGGGTGCCAACGAGCTGATCAGCAAACCGTTTCAACCCGGAGCTGTGTTGCAGGTGGTGGATCGGGTGTTGCAGTCAGCCGCTGTGTAATGATATGGGCAATTGTGAAAAGGCAAAGGACAGCATGGCACACATACTGGTAGTGGACGATGACGAGAGCTTCCGGCTCTACCTGATCACATTGTTGAGGCA
This sequence comes from Magnetococcales bacterium, assembly GCA_011089965.1. GTDB lineage: Bacteria > Pseudomonadota > Magnetococcia > Magnetococcales > Magnetaquicoccaceae > Magnetaquiglobus. The sequence continues at coordinate 59,162 of JAANAU010000015.1, read as the reverse complement.
GGCCGGACATACGGTACTGGAGGCCAGCAATGGGGAGACCGGTTTGGAGTTGTTTGCCTCCCATCCGGTGGAGTTGATCATCACCGACATCTTTATGCCCAAGATGGATGGCATCGATCTCCTCGCCGCTCTGCATGCCCATCGTCCCAATGTCAAGGTGATCGCCATCTCCGGTGGTTACAAAGCCATGAACTCCCGCTTGACTCTGGAGATGGCCAAATCCTTTGGTGCCATGGACATCATTACCAAACCGTTCCAGGCTGGAACGGTGTTGCAGAAGGTCACACGTGCGCTTCAATCCTCGGACGTCGAACCGACAAAGGAATAACGATCCATGAATACTACCAATTTATATCAAGAGTTGATTGAGCTGCACAAATTGACCGAAATGCACGAAGAACTGGAAGGCGGTTTCTTTACGGTGGTGCGTCACTATCAGGCCGGCATCGTGCATCGACCGGAACGGATCCGACAAGCCCTGCGCGAACAGGATCCCGAACGGGTTGCCATGGAGAGCCATTCGCTCAAAAGCGTCTGCCGTCAGGTCGGACTGCAAAATATGGGGAATTTGGCAGCACAATTGGAAGCCATGTCTGCCACCGGTTCCTTGCAGGATGTCGAACCGCTGGTGGAACAGTTGATTGCCTCCAGTGTCGTGGCCAGTCAGGAGTTGACCCGCTATTGCCATGACATGGGCGCATCCAGACCGTTTCAAGACAAGGAAGGAGTAAACGAGCCATAGGTTATACCAACCATGTTCAGCCTTGCTCGTCTCGTGAGATCGCCATGAAGCAGATCGGTACTGCCCAAAATGCCATCGTGCTTGTTGCCGATGACGATGATCTGATTCGAGAATCACTGGCCACCTTTCTGCATCGCCTTGGCCACCAAAGCCTGTTGGCCAAAGATGGCGAGGAGGCGCTGCATCTGCGGTCGCAAACCACGCCAGACCTGATTCTTCTGGATGTGCGCATGCCGAATCTCGATGGCATTGCCACCTGTCGCGCCATGCGCAGTCGTTGGATCGATTCCAGAATTCCGATCATCATGCTCACCGGCATGTTCGACTCCGAATCGGTCGATCTGGCCTTTGAGTCCGGTGCCGATGATTATGTCACCAAACCGATCCACTGGGCCATCCTGCGTCAACGCATTCGTATCCTTCTTGAACGGAACGTCGAAGAGGCGCGCATCCGTTATCAGGCCACCTATGATCAACTGACCGATCTGCCCAACCGTACACTGTTTCTGGATCGCCTGCAACATGCCATCTCCCTGGCCAACCGCAATCAGGAGTCCCTGGCCCTGCTCTTCATTGATCTGGATCATTTCAAAGAGATCAATGATACCAAAGGACACGCTGCTGGCGATGAACTGCTGCGGCTGGTAGCACAACGTCTCAAAAATTGTGTGCGTACCTCCGACACCCTGGCCAGACTCGGAGGGGATGAATTCACGATGATTCTGGCCAATCCGTGTCAACAATCCGATCCCAGGATCGTTGCCGAAAAAATCCTGTCCGTCCTGGCACAACCCTTTGAGCTTTCAGACTTCATTGCGCAGATCTCGGCCAGTATCGGCGTTGCCTTCTTCCCCGATGATGCCCAGGATCTCATCCAACTCCTGCAAAATGCCGATCAAGCGATGTATCAGGCCAAAAATCTGGGCAGGAACCGTTATTGCTGCCTGGGAGCAGGATGATACAGGCACTGACGAGAAGAGTAACGGCGGCCTGACGCCATACCGAGTGCGTTTCCAAAAGGGGGAGTGGAACAAGGCATGCAGGATCCGTTTCGCAGTTTTTTCGGGGGGTGTCAATCCCCGACCCGTTTTTTGCTTGGCCTGACCTTGATCGGCATCGGGGAAACCGCCCTGACCGTGCTGCTCACTCCGCTCCTGGGTGGTACGGCGCTTTCATTCTCAGCCACTCTGCTCCATTTCTTCAGCATGACTGCCTGGAATCTGGCCATCATTCTGATCTTTTTCCACCTCCCCTTGTATCGGGAGCTGATGGATCGGCAGTGGATCCACTCCATCCATCTGGCCATGAGTCTGCGCATGCGGGATGTGACCACCACGGAGTCCCTCGCCGAAAGAACATTGCTCTTTCTGATCGAATCCCTGGATGCCCTCAATGGGGTGGTTTATTTGAGCAGCGAGGATCGACACCTGCACTGGTTGACCGGCATTGGTACGCCTGCGGATCGCAACTGGTCCAAACGATTGGCATTTGGCGAAGGGATCCTCGGACAGGTGGCCATGACCCGCAAAAGCGTGCGTCTGACCGATCTGCCCATCGAGCCGTTGCGGGTCCACTCGGAGCTGGTGACCAATGTGCCGCATGACCTGTTGGTGATTCCGCTGATTCATGACGACCAGTTGCAGGGCATACTCGCCTTGGGGGCGCGCACCCGTTTCCAACACCGCCACGTCTGCTTTCTGGAGCGGGCCGAAGAGACCATCGCCCGTGCTCTGGCTGGCGTGCGCGCCCACTCCATCCGTCAAAAGCTGTTGGATGAAAGTCGTCGCAAAACCGAAGAGTTGGCCATCAATCAACAAGTATTGCGAGATACCATTGTCCTTCTGGAGCAGACCAGCGGCTTCAAGTCACGTTTTTTGGCCAACATGTCCCACGAATTGCGTTCCCCCCTCAACAGTCTGCTGATTCTTGCCCAACTCCTGAAAGAAAACAAACACGGCAACCTCACGGCCAAACAGATCGAATATGCCTCCACCATCCATGCCGCCGGTTCGGATCTGCTCACCATGATCGATGAAATCCTCGATCTGGCCCGCATCGAGGCCGGACGGATCAGTATTTTCAAAGAACCGGTGAAACTTGCAGATCTGGCCACCAATCTGGAAAGACTCTTCACCCATGTGGCCCGGGAAAAACGGCTCTCCTTTGAGGTGCTGCAAAAGGGTCTGCTGCCGGTAGCCATTCGTACGGATCGCATGCGGGTTGAACAGATCCTCAAAAACCTGATCACCAACGCCATCAAATTCACCCAGGCCGGGAGTGTGACCGTAACGTTCCGTGCGGTCAAAGAGGAGGGGCGTTCTTTCATTGCCATGTCGGTGGCCGATACCGGTGTTGGCATCCCCAAAGAGCAGCAGTCCGAGGTGTTTGAACCCTTCCGCCAACTGGATGACGGCATCAACCGCAAATACGGCGGTACCGGGCTGGGTCTGGCCATCTGCAAGGAGTTGACCCAATTGCTGGGGGGTCGCATCGAACTGACCAGCGAAGAGGGGCGAGGCAGCCTGTTTACCTTTCTGCTCCCTGCGGAAAGTGCCGAAATCCAACCCATACCTGCCCTGCATCACACCCGACCAGAGGAGCGCGTACCTGGCAATGTGGAGGGCATTCCGGATGATCGTCGCCGTCTGGGACCGGATGATCATGCCATTTTGCTGGTAGGCATCGATTACCACCACATGCGCTCTCTGAGCGAGGCCACACGCAGTCAGGGCTTTGGGGTGGTCGTGGCAGGAGACCAGAGCGCAGCCTTGTTTCTGGCCAATTTTCTGCGTCCGGTCGGATTGATCCTGGTGGGAAATCTGCCCGGGGTTGCGGCACTGCCGATGATCGAACGGTTGAAAACCACAGCCAACCGCCAATCCTTGCCAACTTTGTATCTCCATCCGGCCAATGCCGCCCCAACCCTGAATGTCACCGATGGATCCATCCGGTTGCACCCCATGACACGCACCCATGACTCCACTCTGGAAGCATGCCAACACTTTCTGAATACACTGCGCACAGCTCCACCCCCACCCTTGGATGAGCCGCCTGCCTTGGAGTTTGAGGTGCTCAACACCACACCTGTACAAGCTCCGCGTACGCCCCAGACGATTGCCCTGCTGTCCGGACGACGCATCCTTCTTGTTGATGAAGATATTCGTAATGTTTTTGCACTGACCAGTCTGCTTGAAGAACAGGGATGTCAGGTCAACATGGCAGAGAACGGTCGGGAAGCTTTGCAAATATTGCAAAAAAATCCTTTGCTTGACATGATCCTGTTGGATATCCTGCTGTCAGATATGAACGGTTATGAACTGCTCGGCGAGATTCGCCATCAGCCTGCCTGGCGCGAGATTCCCATTCTGGTCGTAACGGGCAAGGCCATGCATGGGGAACGTCAACGCTGCCTGGAGGCTGGAGCCTCGGACTATCTTTCCAAACCCGTGGATAGTGCCAAGCTGTTATCCATGATGCGCCCTTGGCTGGTGGACAAAAACCGGTGATGCCATGAAACCGCACATCCTGATTGTCGATGATCTCGACAACAACCTGACTGCCACTGCCGGACTGCTCGCTGACCTGAATGCCGAGATGGTCCTGGCGCGCAACGGTCGCGAGGCTTTGCTGCAACTCACCAGACATGAATTTGCCGTGGTGCTGCTCGACGCCCACATGCCGGACATGGATGGTTTTGAGGTGGTGAAACTCATGGCGGGCGTGAGTCGCACCCGTACCATACCGATCATCTTCATGTCCGCTGTGTTCAAGGATGATCAACATGCTTTGGTGGGGTATGATCTGGGGGCTGTGGATTATCTGGTCAAACCCTTTCCCCCGGAGTTTTTGCGGGCCAAGGTCAAGGTCTTTCTGGAACTCTATCGCCAAAAAGAGCACATCCGTGCCCAGGAGCAGGCGATCCGGCTGTTTCACAATCTGCTGGATGAATCCAGTGATGAAATTCTGATCTTTGATCTTCAAAGCGGACTGTTGGTGGATGCCAATGTCACGGCCTTTCAGAGATTGGGTCTGGAACGGAACGAAGCCATCGGTGAGTTTCACCTGGAGGATTGTCATCTGATCATCGGTCAGTATCGTGAGATGGAGCTGCTGCTGGAGCGCATCCGCTCCCAGGGGCGGTTGATCGTGGAAGGTGCGTACCGGGACGCACAGCGCCAACACCATTACACCGAGACCAATCTGCAAATTTTTGCTCAAGGGGAGCAGAAACTGCTGTTGGCCATGTTGCGCGATGTGACCCAGCGCAAACAGGCCGAACTGGCCTTAAGCCGCGCCCAGGCCGACGCATTGAAGGCCAATCAGGCCAAAAGCGATTTCCTGGCTGCCATGAGCCATGAGATCCGTACCCCCATGAACATCATCCTGGGCATGGGCGATGTGCTGCTGGAAACCCCGTTAAGCGCAGAACAGAAAAATTATCTCACCATGTTGCGGACTGCTGGCGACAATCTGCTTCTTTTGATCAATGATATTCTGGATCTCAGCAAGATCGAAGCCAACAAACTTCAGATTGCCTCGGAACCCATCCAGATTCATGCCCTGGCCAAAGAGGTGACCGATATGTTGCGGGTGTTGGCGCAAAAAAAGGGGTTGTCCCTGGAGTTGCGCATGGCTCCGGAGATTCCCGCATGGATCCTGGCCGACAGCATCCGTTTGAAGCAATGTTTCTATAATTTGATCAGCAATGGGATCAAGTTTACCGATCAGGGGGGGGTGCTGGTGGAGATCGGCCTCGATCCCAAAAAAGCGGATACCCTGTTGATCGTGGTGGCTGACAGCGGCATTGGCATTGATCCACACCAGCAAGAGAGCATCTTTGAAAGTTTCACCCAATCCGACTCCGGGATCTCCCGACGCTATGGCGGCACAGGATTGGGACTCTCTTTGACCCGCAACCTGCTCACCATGATGGGAGGGCACATCTGGGTCAACAGCCAACGAGGACAGGGAAGTCGATTCATGTTCACGATTCCGTTACGTCCAACCGATCCTGTGGTTCCCCACATCACATCATCCACGGTTCACACCAATCCTGCGCCCGGAACTGGCACTGCCCTCAACATTCTGCTGGTCGAAGATGTGGAAGAGAACCGTGAACTGATCACGATCTATCTGGAAAACACCAAACATACGCTGCACACGGTTGCAGACGGTGCCGCTGCCGTCGAACTTGTGAAGCAACACCCCTTTGATCTGATCCTCATGGATATCGAAATGCCGGTCATGAACGGTCTGCGCGCCACGACCCTGATCCGGGCCTGGGAGAAAAAGAGCGGTCAACCACGCCCCATGGTGATCCTGGCCCTTTCTGCCCACTCCATGGAAGGAGAAGCCAAACAGTGCCGTGATGCAGGCTGTGATGATCACCTGAGCAAACCGATCAGCAAAAAGACCCTGCTCGCTGCCTTGGACCGCTTTGGTACCAAACGCCCCAATCCTTAACAAATTTTCAATAAATATCCGATGCCTGTCAACCTGCTTGCCATATCTCCCTGATACCCGTATGCTACCACAGGAACTGCGGGGGGCAATCAGAACACGGTTTTTCCAAATTCAAGGAAGAGGAACAATAACGATGCGTGGCGACTTATGTCTGCGCAGCATGCGATTTCTGCTCATCGCGCTGTGCATCTCCTGGGTATCCTTGGCCTGGAGTACAGAAACCCTGCAACCTCCTGCTGGAGAACACCACCATTCTGGTTCAGCCTCACAGCCACCTCCCGCCCCAGAGACATCGCACCACGACCATGCCGCTCCGGCAGTCACGGCGCATGACCATCCGGCCCCGACCGCTGCCCAATCTCATGATCACGGCTCCCATGCCCCGCCTCCTGCCCCGGCAGCCGCAACGCATGATGGACACCACGATCACCAGGCCAATGCCCCGCAACCTGCCGAACCAGCCGGTCATGTCCATGCCGCACCCACCCTCGGTGACGATCACAGCGCCCATGCCCAGCACGGCGAACAGGGCGGCAGCAATCATACCATGACCCATCCCGGCCTGCCGACCCGTTGGATCTTTCCGACAATTGGACTGATGCTGCTGATCACCCTCTGGACTCTCTATCGCCGTCCACCGGAACTGACAGCCCAAAAAACCTACAATATGGCCAACATTCCGTTGATTGGCATACTGGTGCGTTTTCTGAACAGCTCCTATTTGCCTTTGGTGGTACTCAAGGTCATCTCCGTTGCATTTTTCTTGCTGGTGGTCATTGCCGGTCTGTTCGGCAGCTCCAGTCCGGAACGCAACCTGGCCACGGTTTTTGTCTGGAACTACTGGTGGCCCATTGTGGTGGTCTCGGTTTTTCTGATCGGATCGGCTTGGTGCGCCATCTGCCCCTGGGATACCATGGCCTCGTGGCTGGTACGCTGGCGGTTGTGGAAACGTCGTCTGCCCCATCCCGGGTTGAATCTCAAGGTGCCGGTCTGGCTGCGCAATGTCTATCCGGCTCTGGTGCTGTTCATGGGCCTGACCTGGCTGGAGTTGGGCATCGGCGTGACCGCCATCCCCCATCTGACGGCCCAGTTGGCCCTGGTGATGGTCTTTCTGTCCCTGATCTCCCTGATCCTGTTCGAACGCAAAGCTTTCTGCCGCTACTTCTGTCCGGTCGGACGTACCATGGGGTGCTACTCGCGTATTGCACCCATCGAAATTCGTCCCCAGGTGGAATCGATCTGTACCTCATGCAAAACCATGGAGTGCTATAACGGCTCGGCGGAGATCGAACCCTGCCCCACCCATCTGACAGTCGGACGCTTTTCGCAAAACACCTACTGCATCTCCTGTGGCAACTGCGTACTCTCCTGCCCCCACAAAAACGTCTCCTGGCGTCTGCGCCCCATGGGCAGCGAGGCCGGGTCTCAAGCCAGACCTTTGTGGGACACCTCCTGGTTCATGCTCTTTTTGCTGGGCATCACCAGTTTCCACGGCGTCACCATGATGTCCTTCTGGAATGAGTGGATCTTTGGTGTCGCCAAACTCATTGGCGAATCAGGTCAGTTGATCGTCAGCTTTTCCATTCTGATGATGGCTGGTTTTGTGGTTCCCATCCTGTTCTATGCCTTGGCCATTGCGGCCACCCTGAAAGTGATTCCTGCCGGAACCCGTTTTGGACGGTTGTTTCTCGGTCTGGCCTTCAGCGCCCTGCCGCTGGCTTTTGTCTATCATCTGGCCCATAACATGGAACACCTGTTTCGGGAAGGAGGGGATCTGACCGCATTGATCCTCAATCCATTCGGTGTCGGCGTGCAGGCCATGAGCGCCGCAGACCGTCACGCCCAGATGATGCAGACGTTTGTCCCGGAAGAGTATCTGTTTGCCACCCAAAGCGGTTTGATGCTGATCGGTTTCTGGTTGTCGGTGCGTATCATCCGCTATCGCGGGGTGGGTCTTTTGGCCAGCGGTGCTTCATTACAGGGCAAAGGATTGGTGCCGATTCTGTTGTTTGCCTTGCTGGTGAGCGGTTTCAACTTCTGGCTGTTGTCCCATGAAATGGTGATGCGTTTCTAGGCACAAAGGATACACACGAGACAAACCATGAGGAACTGGCGTGAAGGGGAGTTGCGTCCGGCCATCTATGCTACACGTCCTGCTCCAACCGACAGAGTGACCAGGACGCAACCTGCCCTTCAGGGGGATGTTTTATGCCAAAGCAGCCAATACGGCGTCGTAATTCGGCTCTTCAACGATCTCTGGAACCTGCTGGGTATAGATCACCTGGCCTGCGGCATCGATTACCACTACTGCGCGTGCCAACAGACCTGCCAGAGGTCCATCGATGATGCGCACCCCATAGGCCTCGCCAAAACCACGCGCCCGCAGTTCGCTGACCGAATGGACCTTTTCCAGCCCCTCAGCCCCGCAAAACCGCTTGTGGGCAAAAGGCAGATCCAATGAAACACACAGAATCACCGTATTGTCCAAACGGGATGCGTCCACATTGAAACGCCGCACCGAAGCGGCACACACCGGGGTGTCGATGCTGGGAAAGATGTTCAACACAATACGCTTGCCTGCAAAACTGGCCAGACTCACATCGGCCAGATCCACGCTGGTCAGACAAAAATCGGGGGCAGCGGAACCGACGGCTGGCAAAGCACCACAGGTGTTGATCGGATTGCCCTTGAGGGTGATTTGTGACATGCTATGCAACTCCAATCGCAAAGATTCATGGGGAAAGGGTCAAAACTCCATTTCAGAATATCACTTGACTTCCCAATGATCAAGGCCTTGCTCTTGAAGCCTACCGTTCTCCCATGACCTGTTCACGCAACGCCTTGGTAAGGGTCACATTCGCCTCTTTTTGGGCCAACAGATTCTTGTTGCACTCTTCCAGTCGGGAGACCAACAACTCGATCAACTGGTTTTTGATCTTGGTCTGCAAACCCGGATCAAGACGTTCCCGATTCATACTGTAGGCATCGATGCGAAACACCGTGGCCTCGCCAAAGGCAATGACGTTGGTAGTCCGTTTCCGCTTGGTCAGAAAGGAGATCTCCCCGATCACGGCTCCCGGAGCCAGCATGGCCAGAATACGTTCCGGCTGACTTGTGCGCACCACTTTGGCTTCCCCCTTCAACAGGACAAACAAGGCATCATCTTCATCTCCTTCCGTAACAATATGCTCCCCATCCTGATGGTTGCTGAAAAAGCTGTTCCGGGAGACCAATGCATGACGTTCCTCTTCCGTGAAGTCCCAAAAGAATGGAATATCCTTCATCAAGGCCTGAATCAACATGTATGTCATTCCCTTGTATGGGTTATGAACCAGATCGTGCCTGAATCCACAAACACTCTTTCAGTCGGCGGATCCGGGTCTGACGCAACGCTTGACCCAACCGCTCCCCTGTCAAACCCGCTGCCACCAGGGGTTTGACATCGACAGACCGGCATACCTGTAGTGCCTTGCGCAAGAACTCTCCAGCCGGATAGACCCCCAAAGCGGCACCTTCTCTGCTGTCCGCTGCACAGGCCAACAGGAAAGCATCCAGTTTTTCCGGTTGACGCAAAGCGTCCAGTTTTTCCAGCAGTTTGACTACCGTACCGGGACGCATCTCCAGCACCCGATGGCAGCGCATATGGTGTTCGACCACCTTCGAGGCCAATTCCTGATAGGGTTTGGCCGTGCGCAGGCGGGTACACATGTGCGCCACGACCGCCACCCCATTGACGTCATGGCCGTGATGGCGCGGCAACTCGGCATCCGGGGTCAACCCCTTGCCCAGATCATGCGTCAAGGCGGCAAAACGTATGACCGGATCATGGGTCAAACGGGCTGCCCGCTCCAAGGTCCACAATACATGGGCAAAGGCATCCCCTTCGGGATGATACTCCGGGTCATGGCTCTTTCCTTTCAGTGCAGTCAACTCCGGAAACCAGACAGCCAATGCACCACAACGATCCAGAAGTCGAAAAAATTCGGCAGGAGCCTGGCTCTCCAACGCTTTCACACACTCGCGCCATACCCGTTCCGCTGCCAGTGTCGAAAGCTCCCCAGAGGCCACAATCTTGACCATCTGGTGCAAGGTTTCCGGATCCACCTCAAATCCCAATCCGGCAAAACGGGCCTGGAACCGTGCCACCCGCAACACCCGCAAGGGATCGTCGGCAAAGGCATCAGAGACATGCCGCAACACGCGGCGTTTCAAATCCTGTTGCCCCCCAAACGGATCGATGAGTCGATCCCCGGCATCCATGGCCATGGCATTGATCGTGAGATCGCGGCGGTACAGATCCTCCTGCAAGGTCACATGGGGAGAGAAATCGACAGCAAACCCGTGATACCCACGTCCGGACTTGCGTTCCGTGCGCGCCAGGGCGTACTCCTCACCCGTCAGGGGGTGCAGAAAGACGGGAAATGCGGCTCCGATCTGACGAAATCCACGTGCGATCATCTCTGCCGGGCTGACACCCAGCACCACCCAATCACGCTCCCCAATCGGTATACCCAACAGGGCATCCCGGACGCATCCGCCAACCCGATAGTGGGTCAAACCGGTCAGATCGACAGACCGGGCCGTCATTTGGGATCACCCCTTGACACAAACCGCATGGCGCAGGGTATGCACCGGTTCCGCCAGGTCGTGCTGATGGGCCATGACCACATCGATATCCTTGTATGCACCCGGAATTTCATCCAACACCGACCGGTCCTTGGGACCACAGACGCCGACGGTCTGGGCAGCCAGATCCTGAATCGTGAAACGTCGCAGCGCCTCTTGCCGCCCCATGCGCCGTCCCGCTCCATGGGCGCAGGAGTGAAACGACTCCCGATTGCCCTTGCCCCGCACAATATACGAAAGCGTCCCCATGGAACCAGGAATGATTCCCCAATCCCCGGAACGGGCACGGATCGCTCCCTTGCGCGTGATCCACACCTCGGTACCGAAATGACGCTCTTGTACCACGTAGTTGTGATGACAGTCGATCCCCTCCCCCACCTGCTCAACCGCCACTGGCATGACGGCGCGCACAGCCTCCAGCACCGCTTTCAGCATGAACTCCCGGTTGGCCTTGGCATACCCCTGCGCCCATTCGGCAGCCTGGAGATAATCGGTGAAATCCAGGGTTCCCTCCCGAAAAAAAGCCAGATCCGGATCCGGTAACGTGCGCAACTCCCGGCCCATCTGATCCTTGGCACGCTGAATGAAATAGGTGCCAATCCGGTTGCCAATGCCGCGCGAACCGGAATGAATCAGGATCCAAACCCGCTCCTGTTCATCGATGCGCAGTTCGATAAAATGGTTTCCGGTTCCGAGAGTGCCCAGATGACGCTCGGTATTGGTCCGGGCATGCAGCAGTTTGGGGTGACGTGCGAGCAACCCAGGCAGTTTGTGCTGCAATCCGTTTCGCTCCCACCACGCTCCAATCGTGTTCGGAACCTCCGACCAGGCTCCCCGATCCCTGGGACCGCCATCATCCGTCCGACCGTGGGGCACAGCCTTTTCAACAGCCTGACGCAGCGCATCGTCGCGCCCTTCCAGATCCCGGGCAGAGAGAGTCAAACGCGCGGCACACATGCCACAACCGATATCCACACCCACGGCTGCCGGAATCAGTGCCCCAAGCGTCGGTATCACCGATCCAATCGTGGCCCCCATCCCGGCATGCACATCCGGCATGGCGGCTACATGATGAAACACAAACGGCAAGTTGGCGACATTCGATAATTGGCGGCGCGAGAGATCATCCACCTCGTCGGTGAATATCTTGACCGGCACACGTGTACCGTCCAGACTCTCTTTGACTGGCATGAGATCCTCCTGGTCTGCTGATCCGTTTCTGCATTCCGGTATCAGCACAGGCATCAATTCCGTTTGAACAACGCCTCTGCTGCTGCCCAGGCCGCGCTATTGGCTGTACCACCTTCTGCATTGCGCGATTTGCCACTGGTGGTGCCATTGGCATTGCCTTTGCCACTGCCATTGCTGCGTCCGCCCATCCGATGGTTCTCATTGCGGGGCATGGCGCCCTTGGACATGAAATGATCACAGAAATTGGACTTTTCCTTGTCCACAATCCGTTCGGCGACACTCTCCCGGCACTCGTTGTAGCTGCCCGCATCATGAAAACGGCAGTTCAAACAGACGCGCGTATCCTTCATGCATCCAGAGCAGGTGTCCGACCGGCCAAATCCATTTGCCGGCAGCATGGCCCCGCAACTCCAACAGTGCGACGTTTTTCCTAACGGCATCTAAAGCATCTCCCAAAGGTAAATCATCTTGCAGACGAAAATGAATCTCAACAAGTTTTAACCTTGCTGTTCATCGCGTCTCCCCTGATTATCGATAAAGCAAAGAGCGGACCGTTTTTTTATGTGAGCTACGATCCATTCCTTGCGTGCCTGCGGCAAACATGCGAAAGCACCCATTCCAACTACACCCTCCCTTCATTCGTGCAGGAGTTTTGACCGTATGAAACAACCCTCCCTGTTGCGTGGCGCTGGCTATTTGTTCACCGGACTGAAATTATTGACCAATCCAGGACTGCGCAATTTTATCATTGCCCCTGTTCTGATCGGTACGCTGCTGTTTGCCACCGGCACCTGGATTGCGGCCCATTATGTGCTGGTTTGGTCCGAATGGCTCAACTCCCAGTTGCCTGGCTGGTTGCAATGGATGGAGTGGATTTTGATTCCACTCCTGTTTCTTTCGGCAGGCACGCTGCTCTTTTCGACCCTGGGTTCACTGGCCAATCTGATTGGGGCACCGTTCAATGCGCTGCTTGCCCAACAGATTGAAATCCATCTGACCGGCGCTCCTGCCCCACAGACCACCTCGTTCATGGAGACGCTGTTTCCCACGATACGCAGCGAAATCCAAAAAATATTCTATTATCTGGCCAGGGCGATTCCATTGCTGTTGCTGTTTGTGGTCCCGGTTGCCAATGTTGCGGCACCCTTTTTGTGGACCCTCTTCTCCTGTTGGATGAACGCTTTCCAATACACCGATTTCCCCATGGGCAACAACAATCTGTACGACAAGGAGATCCTGGCCAATCTGCGGGAGAAACGACTGCTCTCCATTGGATTCGGTGCCGCCACGCTGGTGATGACGCTGATCCCGGTGGTCAATTTTCTGGTCATGCCCGCTGCTGTCGCCGGAGCCACGGCCATGTGGGTCGAGGAGTGGCGACGCTGACATTCTGGCACGTTTTTCCCTAATGCGGTTCCTGAAGACCACAGAGTCCGTCATGCTATTGACGGACTCCCCATGACTGCTCACGGGAATCGTACCATGAAAACGCTGATCACCAAAAACCAATCCCCCTTCCTGCAACATCTGATTGAATGTCCGGTCTGCGGCAGCCATCCCATGCATATTTTTCGCTGTGCAGGGTGCGGTGAAGTACGCTGTGGCAGTGACCGCTGCACCGGCAGCAAAGGCACTGATTACCAACGATGGGCGCGCAGCGGCACCATCTGCCGCAATTGCGGCTCGGCCACCTATCGGCAAATGGTCAGCGACTCGGAGGAGATGAGCCAGTTTTTGGCGGAGTACCGTCGTCCCTGGCGGCCACGCCGCTCTGGCGTTTTCCAACCGTAACCGTATGCATCCGCTCCAACACTAAAAACCGCCAAGCCACGCGCCGGACATCCTCATGGGTGACGGCGCGGATGCGCTCCGGCCATAAATCCAGATAATCCAGACCACGTCGATAAAATCCAATCCGGCACCAGGTATCTGCCAGCTTGTCCAATCCATCCAGTTGCAAAGGAAACGAGCCAGTCAAATACCTCTGGATATCGCGCAACTCATCCGCGCTTACATCCTCGTCCAGCATGCGCGTCAATTCGTTGCGGATCAGTTTGATCGCCTCTTCAGCCGATTCATTTTTGGTCTGAGTGCTGATCAATAATGGCCCGCGCCCCATCAAGGGTGAAAAATAGGAGTACACCCCATAGGTCAAGCCGCGCTCTTCGCGCAGCACCCGGGTCAAACGACTGGTGAAACCACTCCCACCCAGAATCTGATTCATGACGGTCAGGGCGTAGAAATCGGGATCTTCCCGATGAATGGCCACCACGCCCATTTTTACCGTGGTCTGGGGCAGATCCATCTCAATATGTTTTTGGCCCCCTTTGGCTCCCACTCTGGCCTCAACAGGCGACTTGAAAGGACCGGGCTTGCTCTCCAGGCCAGAGAGATGCTTCTCGACCAACCCTTTGAGTCGTTCCAGATCCACATCACCCGCCACAGCGATCACCATGCCGGGTGCACGAAAAGCTGCCGTGTGGTGTCGCCGGATATCATCCAGTTCGATCCGTTTGACACTTTCCAAGGTGCCATTGACGGGACGGGCGTACGGGTGATCCCCATAGATCATTGGATTCAGCGCACGCATGGCCTGAAAAGATGGCTCCTCTTCACTCTTGATCAGATCCGCCACCCGTTCATGGATACCCCGTTCAAAATCGGCACTGGAAAAACGGGGTCGCAGCATGGCATCCCCCAGACGACTCCAGGCTTCATCCAGGTGTTCACTCAGAGTGGTCATACTGATTTCCAGGGTATCCTGACCAGCGTTGGCTGCCAGGGCGATCCCGTAATAGTGCAACCGTTCCTGAAATGCGACCGAATCCAGCTCGCCGCCCCCTTCGTTGAACATCCAGGCTGTCAATGCCGCCACCCCTTCGCGACCCGCCGGGTCGTGACTGCCGCCGCCAGCAACCAGCAGACGCATTTCGATCATGGGATTGACATGATTTTCAATCAGAAAAACCTGAATACCGTTGGCAGTGACAAACCTCCGTACCTTGTCGCTTTCTTTGGCTACAGCAACAGGGGGCAGCCACAGATTCCAAACCACCCAAACCACGACCATCCATCCCCATGGCATCCACATGCGTCTGTTCATGGCTTCAGGATCCCTATCGTTACCCCTTCGGATTGCAGATAGCGCGCAGCGACTCGCTGGACCGCTGCACTGGTCACTGTTCTGACCCGTTTGGGATAGTCGTCCAACATCAGGCGCCAATCGAGTCCGTTGGTCGTCATGCGGCCAATAATCCAGGCAATCCGTTCGATGGAGTCCTGAGAATAGACCTGCTCGGCAATCAGACCATTGCGCGCCTTTTCCAATTCACGCGCGGTCACCGGTTCTTTGGTCAGTCGCTCCACCTCTTGAAAAATCACGGTTTCAATGGCACGGAGATCGGCACCAGGTTTGGGCATGGCTGAGATGGAAAACAGCTCCCAACTGGCAGAAAAACCGCTGTACGATGCCGAGGTCGAAACCGCCACTCCCAGATCACGCACCAGACGTTGATGCAGACGACTGGTACTGCCATGACCCAGAATGACCGCCAATACATCCAAAGCCAAAGCATCCTCAATGGAAGCAGGCATGGCCATGCCCGGCACGGGATATCCGGCAATCCAGATCGGCAGTTTCGCGAGTTTGTCAGAAACCTCCAAACGTTCCGGTTTGGTTCTGCGCGGAGGGTCCGGTAAACGGGGACGTGGCGGGGCGGGTTGGGCAGCTAGAGAGTCAAAATGGGTGCGTATCCACTCCTCAATCTGTTTTGGATCCACATCTCCCACCACGACGATGGTGGCGTTATTGGGCGCATAGTAGCTCTGATACCACGCCTTCAGATCGTCCAGGGTCAAAGCGGCAATTTCATCCATCCGACCAATGACCGGACGACCATAGGGATGCTCTCCATAGGCCAAGGTCCGATAGCGTTCCAGCATCCGTTGATTCGGATCGGCATCGATACGGACGCGCCGTTCTTCCCGCACCACCAGATTTTCCGCATCAAACTCCTCTTGTGCCAGAAGCAGACTTCCCATCCGTTCTGCTTCCAGCTTCAAGGCCAACTCCGCACGGTCTGCGGACAGTTTGATGTAATACATCGTGTAGTCGTTGGTCGTCGAGGCGTTGTCCTCGCCGCCCTCCTGGGCAACCAGTCGGCTGAACTCTTCCGGTTCCAGATTTTCGGTGCCCTGGAACATCATGTGTTCCAGCATGTGGGAGAGACCGCCTTTGCCCGGTTTTTCATCCGCAGAACCCACCCGATACCAGGTCTGAACGATGACCACCGGCGCTTTGGACTCCCGCACCACCACCCCTTTCAAGCCGTTATCCAAACGGAATTCACGACTCTCCAGGGCCAATGCTGTGGATGTCGTTCCCAACAGCAGGGTCAGACCGACGCAGAAACCAATCCACCGCATCATTTTACCGCCCATTTCGCGAGGAACCGAGCCATCCGGGCAGTCGTTCCTGCTCATCCCGGCCCAAGGGTTTGCTCTCCTGTTTGCTCTCCGGAGTCTTGAACAGTATTGAACGGGCCGAAGAGGGGGTGCCATCCTCGCGTGAACGGGCCATGCGGCCTCCGCTCTGCTCTTCCGGGGGTTCCTGACCAGGGAGGATATGCAAATCCGGTGGAATCTCCAGAGGTTCCCGTGTGGCAATCCGGCTCGGATCGAGCTGATTCTGCTCCCACGGCAACGTGAAATTGCTCGAACAACCGGCCAATGGCAGCAACGCCAACACGGCCAACAGCGGCAGGAGAGACGCGGATGTTTTTTTCATGGCAGCCTCACGCATCAGCAGAGTCCGAAAGAATCAGATGATCCACAAGCAGTAATCCCACCCCGGCACTGATGGCGCAATCCGCCAGATTGAATACCGGAAACGACCAATCATGCCAGTGGACATATAAAAAGTCTACCACCCATCCAAAGCGCAAGCGATCCCACAGATTGCCCAAAGCGCCACCCAACAGCATCCCAAGCCCGACCACCAGAACCCAATGTCTGGCCGTGCGCAACATCCAAACGATGGTCAACGCGGCAATGATGGCCACACTGCTCAAAAAAAGCGCCCGGTATTCTGCGGCCATGTTGGTAAACAATCCAAAGGCGGCCCCGACATTGTGCACCAGCACCAGATCGAAAAAACCCGGAACCAGCGTTACACCGGAGACGACCAGCTCCTGCATGGCCCACTCCTTGGTGAACTGATCCAGGATAAAAACCACACCACCCAGAATCAATCCCACACCCATGCGCAGACTCAACCACGCTCCCCCTTGGCTGGTCATGGCATCCCGCCACTGGCTGTGACCACGGCATGACAACGGGGACACACCACCTCATCACCGTTGCCCAACGCCACATCCCAGTTCCAACACCGGATGCATTTGGCACCAGCAGCCTTGGCAACCGCCACCTTCACCCCCGCCAGTTCCGCATCCATCTCCAGATCAGCCGGAGCCATCTCCACAGGCAGCAGGGTCACAGAGGCCACAATGAAGACACGATGCAGATCCGGAACCGATTGGAGCAGGGTGCGCAGCTCTTCATCCAGATAAAGGGTGACGGCGGCCTCCATGAACGTTCCCAGACGTTTTTCCCGTCGTTCGATCTCCAGTACCCGGTAGGCGGCAGCGCGAACCTTGCGGACCGTTTTCCAGCGTGTCTCCAGCGTATCCGCTTTCCAGACCGCCTCAGCCTCGGGAAACAGAACCAGATGGACCGACTCGGCACGCAGACCATCCATGTAGCTCCACACCTCCTCGGCAGTAAACGAGAGGATGGGAGCGAGCAGACGGGTCACGGCATCCAGAATCCGGGACAGTACCGTTTGGGCAGAGCGACGCTCCAAAGAGCCGACCCCTTCACAGTAGAGCCGGTCCTTGAGGACATCCAGGTAAAATGCCCCCATATCAACCGAACAGAAGTAATGAATATCCTGGTAGACCCGATGGAATGCATATTCATCATAGGCGCTGCGCACATCGGTGATCAAGGCATGCAATTGATGCAACGCCCAACGATCCAACTCCAGCATGTCGTGGTACATGACCGCATCACGCGCCAGATCAAATCCTGCCAGATTACCCAATAAAAACCGCAAGGTATTACGAATGCGACGGTAGGCATCCGAAAGTCCTTTCAGAATTTCGTCCGAGATCCGGATATCGCCCGCATAATCTTCGGCAGTCACCCACATGCGCAGGATATCCGCTCCGTATTGTTGGATCACCTTGGCTGGGGCAATCACATTGCCCAGAGATTTCGACATCTTGCGGCCTTTGCCATCCACGACGAAGCCGTGGGTCAATACCGCCCGGTAGGGTGCCTGACCCCGTACGCCGACCGAAGCCAGCAGACTGGAATGAAACCAGCCGCGATGCTGATCCGACCCTTCCAGATAGAGATCCGCCGGCCAACTCAATCCCCAGCCATCCTGGTCTGTACGCAACAGCACCGCAGCCTGGGTCACACCGGAATCAAACCAGACATCCAGAATATCCTTCTCTTTGACAAACGTCTTGCCATCACAACCGGGACACTGGAATCCATCCGGCAGAAATTCCGCTGCCTCTTTCTGGAACCAGACATCGGCACTGTGCAGCTCCACCTGTTGGGCAATGGATTCAATGATGCCACCGTCGGTGATCACCTGACCACACCCTTGACACGTGATCACGGCAATCGGCACGCCCCAGGAACGCTGCCGGGAGACACACCAATCCGGACGTACCGCCACCATATTGTAGATCCGATCCCTCCCCCAGGCAGGGATCCACCGGGTTTGATCGATCTCCTGCAACGCCTTGGTGCGCAGTCCGTTCGTCTCCATGGAGATGAACCATTGCGGGGTTGCCCGAATGATCACCGGCTTGTGACAACGCCAGCAATGGGGATAGCTGTGGGTCATGCGACCCTGGGCCAACAGAGCGCCGCGCTCGGTCAGCATGGCCACCACCGCATCATTGGCCTTGAAGATGTGTTGGCCGGCAAAAAAGGGCGTGCCCGGCTCAAAGTGACCGCGATCATCCACCGGGTTGTAAACCGGCAAACCATTTCGACGTCCAACTTCATAGTCATCGTGACCATGACCCGGAGCTGTGTGAACACAACCGGTTCCAGCTTCCAGGGTGACATGGCGACCGGTCAGGATCGGGGAGTCCCGTTCCACCAACGGATGACGGAACCGTTTTTTCTCCAGTTCTGCGCCGGTGAAACGGGCCAGGATCTCGACCTGTGTACGGGAGACACCACAGGCATCGACCGTTGCCTCCCACAACCCTTCAGCCAGAATCAGAATTTCACCGGTTTGCAGATGGGTGCATGGACCCGGTTCGAGGATGCGCGCCGCAACATAGGTGAATTCCGGATGTACGCAGACCGCCAGATTGGCAGGAATGGTCCAGGGTGTGGTGGTCCAGATCACCACCGAGAGCGGACCGGTTCGTTCCAGTCCGTTCAGGGTTTCGTCTGTGGCCAGCGGGAATTTGACATAAATCGAGGTCGAGACATGATCGGCATACTCCACCTCGGCTTCGGCCAGAGCCGTGACATCGTTGACACACCAGTAGACCGGCTTGGATCCTTTGAACAGACCACCATTGACCAGAAACTGCCCCAACTCGCGCAAGATATCCGCCTCGAAGCGGTAATCCATGGTCAGATAAGGGCGATTCCAATCTCCGATCACGCCAAGGCGCTTGAACTCCTCACGCTGAATCCCCACCCAACGCTGCGCATAATCACGACAATGGCCACGAAACACCACCGGATCCATGGACTCCTTGTCCTGTCCCTTCTGTTTCAGTTCCACCTCAACCTTGGTTTCAATCGGCAATCCATGGCAATCCCAACCGGGAATATAAGGGACATCAAATCCCTCCATGCGTTTGGCCTTGAGAATGACATCTTTTAATACTTTATTTATGGCGTGCCCCATATGCAAATTGCCATTGGCATAAGGAGGGCCGTCATGCAGAATGAAACGCGGTCTTCCTTGTGCGACCGAACCCATCCGGTCGTGCAGATCCATGGCCTCCCAACGGGCCAGTATGGCCGGTTCAGTGGTCGGCAGATCGGCACGCATGGGAAAAGCGGTCACCGGCAATTGCACAGTATCTTTGTAATCCACGTCCTTGCACTCCATTGAGAATCCCTGACTGAATGACCCACCTGTCAAAAAGTGACAAGTTTAGCATAAACCACGCATCCAGCAAGCAAGTTGCTATGTTTCACCACCGGATGCCGGTAACCATGATCTGTTATCGATCCATGTATCAAGAACTGTTGGCCAGAGGTAAGGCCAGAGATAAAGCCAGAGGTAGAATCAAGGAATGCGACCATCACCACTCATGCACACCATATTAATGGCCAGAAAAAAACTCCCGTGCCGCAGCGACATCCTGACCGATCTGCGCACGCAAAGCCTCTGGGTTGGGGAAGGTCATTTCCGGACGCAAATGGTGCAGGAATTGAATACGCAACACCTTCCGGTACAACTCCATCACCTCGTCGGACACCAGCATGTGGGCCTCCAGACGGGTCTCATGCTCGCCAAAGGTCGGATTGCGTCCCACGTTCACCACGGATGGAACCCAACACCCACCCACACAGGCACGGGAGATGTAGACCCCGCGAGGCGGATACAACATACCACTCAAGGGGAGATTGGCGGTCGGGAATCCCAAAGTCCGGCCACGCCGGTCGCCAACCACGACCCGTCCTTCGATTTCAAAAGGACGATCCAACAATCTGGCGGCCATGCCAAAGGATCCGGATTCCACCTCGCGACGCACCCAGGTCGAAGAGACGGTCTGGCCATCCAGAATCACCAGGGGATGGGCATGCACCCCAAATCCATACTTTCTGCCCATCTGTTCCAGATCCTCGAAGGTTCCCACACCCTTGGCTCCGAAACGGAAATTCTCACCAACCAGCACCTCGCGCACCCCCAGACCGTTGACCAGGACAGCCTGTACAAACGCCTCCGGACTCATCGCCGCCAACTGACGGGAGAACTGCAAGACAAACAACCCCTCCACCCCCGCCTCTTCCATCCAGCGTGCCTTGCCACGCAAGCCGGTGATCCGTGCCGGTGCCCGCGTCGGATCCAACAGACGCAACGGATGCGGTTCAAAAGTCACGGCCATGATCGGCGCACCACCCTGGCCAACCGCAAGTTCCCGCAGTCGGGCAAACAGCGCCTGATGGCCCCGATGCACACCGTCAAAATTGCCGATGGCGACAACTGCATGGCGAAACCGAGTCGGCAGATTCCTGAGTCCGCGAATGATGTACATGCCCAATGCTGTTTCAAGATTGCCAGATCTGGAGTCTGTCACCGATACACCCCGTGCGCATCGATCACTCCAGCAAACGGACTCCATTGCAAAAGCCGTTCCTCAAATCCTGGTCTCCGCAATTTTGTTTAATACTGTCAACAATCCTTTTTTTCCGATAGGCTTGGTCAGATAGAGATCCCCACCGGCAGCTCGACAGCGTTCCAGTTCCCCTTCGATGGCATGTGCCGAAAGGGTGACAATCGGAATGCGCCTTGTTCCCTGTTCCCGCTCCCAATCCCGAATCAACCTGGTCGCTGTGTAGCCATCCATGATCGGCATTTGTACATCCATGATCACCACGTCAAAGGGTTCCGTGCGTATTCGGGCAACGGCCTGGGCACCATCGGAAACCATGACCAGTCGATGCGGCGTACCGACCAGATAGGCATCGAGCAACACCCGGTTCTCCTCCACATCTTCTGCCAACAGAATACGCAGACCGGTTTGGTTGCTGGCAACCGGTTTTTCATCGGCACGTTCAAGCGGCGGCTCCTGGTTTGGAACAATGCGCACCGGCAGGGTGACAAAAAAGGCGCTGCCTGCTCCAGCCTGGCTTTCGACCCAAATACGTCCTCCCATCATTTCGACCAAACGCTTGGAAATGGCCAATCCCAGCCCAGTCCCTCCGTAGCGTCGGGTAATACCGGCATCAGCCTGAATGAACTGCTCAAAAATATGGCCGATCTGCTCTTTGGCAATCCCAATGCCCGTATCCAGCACCCGATATTGCAAATCCCCCCCATCGGCAACTCGCGAGAGTCTGACCTCCACCCGTCCATGCTCGGTAAACTTGATGGCATTTCCAATCAAATTGATGAGCACCTGGCGGACCCGCGTCTCATCACCCAGAATCAGATCGGGAAGATTGTCAGAGAGCAGCGACTCCATGGCCAATCCCTTTTCTTCGGCAGCCACGCGCATCAAGCCTACGGTCTCCTCGATCACCTTCTGTGGGGCATAAGGTTCATCCGCCAAGGAAAAACGACCTGATTCGATGCGTGAGAAATCCAACACATCGTTGATTACCCCCAACAAGGCTTTTCCCGAATGGTGCATGGTCAAGGCATAATGGCGTTGCTTTTGGGTCAATGGGGTCTCCAGCAACATCTCTGCCATTCCCAATACCACGTTCATTGGCGTGCGGATTTCATGACTCATGGCTGCCAGAAACTCGCTCTTGGCCTGGCTGGCAGCCTCTGCACCATCCTTGGCCAAACGCAAAGACTCCTCCAGCCGTTTGCGATCCGTGATATCATGAAAGAATTCAATTTTGCGTATCTCACCATCCGGATGACGCAGCGGTGCGTCAAACAGATCAAAATGTTTACCACTCTTTTCCGAATACCACTCCCAGTTGACTGTCTGTCCTCTAAAAACTTGTGAGTTTTTACACCATGAACATTGTTCTGAAAGTTCATGAAAATACTGATAGCACTTCCGGTTCCCAGGCACTCCAAAATCTCTTTCGACTACCGGGTTGACATATTCAATATTGCATTCCTGATCCACGATGTAGACCCCATCATCCATGGCATCGAGAATGCCAAATAATTTGTCTCGCTCCCGTTGCAACTCCTCTTGAATGCGACTCCGTTCTGTCACTTCCTGGTGCAACAGTTCAACCGTCTGACGCAACACCTGTGTCTGATCAAACACCCGTTGTTCCAGGGTGTTGTGCGCCTCGCGCAGTTTCTGTTCTGCCTCCTTGCGTGCTGTTATGTCCTGAATATGGACAACAAAATGCAATGGCATCCCGTGCCTGTCACGTACCAGAGAGACACTTATTAACGCATAAATTATTTTTCCTTGTTTATTGAAATATCTTTTTTCCATTTGGTAAGTATGCAGTGTTCCATGTAACATCTGACGGACAAATTCCAGGTCAGACTCCAGATCATCCGGATGGGTGATGCTTTGGAAATCGAGGGCCAACAGTTCTGTCTCACTGTAACCGACCAGTTGACACAAGGCATGATTTACTTGCAAAAAGCGACCATTGGGTGAGACCAGCGCCATGCCATGGGCAGCGGTTTCAAAGGCACCACGAAAACGGGTTTCGCTCAAACGCAACCGCTCTTCCACCCTCTGGCGGTGGATAATCTCTTCTTCCAGTCGGGTATTGCGTTCGGCCATCTCTTTCAGGGTGCGGGCCAATACCAAATGAGTTGTTACCCGGGCGACAATGATTTCCGGTGTAAACGGTTTGCTGACAAAGTCCACTCCACCGACCTCAAATCCCTGCACCTTGTCCGTGATGTCGGTCAATCCACTGATGAAAATGACCGGAACCGCAGCCCCACCCGGCACCCGTTTGATCTTCTGACACAACTCAAAACCGCTCAGATCCGGCAATGCCACATCCAGCAACACCAGATCCGGGCAACGGGAGTGAAAAGAGACCATGGCCAGGCCTGCCGAAGGGGCAAGACGTACCGTATGACCCTGTCGCCGCAAAGTTTCATCCAGAAAGCGCAAAGCCGCCCGGTCGTCGTCAACGACCAGAATATCTCCAGTGATCGAATCCTGCCGTGACATGATCAACTCCACGTTTCACTGGTCGCGCCATCCAGCCATGCCATCCAGCGCGCCAGAACTTCCAGTTGATAATGGTCAATCAACTCCAACAACCCTTCAGCCAGTTTCGGATCATGCGCCTGCATGGCCTGCGCAGAGCAACTCATCTGATCCATTTGCAACAGTGCTACAGCTTGACGCCAATCCGCACACAACTCCGGAGGCAGGGCCGTAAACGTCTCCCGAAACACCTCCCAGGACAAAATCTGGGCAATGGCCTGATCCACACGTTTGTCTTTTTGTTGATAGCGATATCGCAATGGCAGATGTTTGACCATACGGTGATAGATATCGGATTCCTGAAACGGCTTTCCAAGAAAATCGTCGCAACCAGCCTTCTGAATTTCCTGCATATCCTGTCCAAGCACACTGGCCGTTACGGCAATCACCGGAATCTGACGGCCTTGCGGATCGGATTTGATCTGCCGTGTAGCCTGATACCCATCCATGACCGGCATGCGCATATCCATCCAGATCAGATCCGGATGCCACTCCAGAAACCGCTCGACGGCCTGTTGTCCGTTCACCGCCTCTTCGACCTGGCAGCCGATTGCCTCCATCAACCGTCGCAACATCAACCGCCCGGCAGGCAGATCGTCCACCACCAGAATACGTGGTATCCTCTCTCCCTCTTCCAGCCCGATGATTTGTACCTCTGCGCGTTCCAAATCCCTGACGGCTGTTCCCCCAAGGCAAACAATCGGCACGCGGCACCGAAAGATCGAACCATGCCCCGGAGAACTGGTCACTTCCACATCCCCCCCCAACAATCGCAAATAGTGGCGAGTGATGGTCAATCCCAATCCGGTCCCCTCCCCGGATCCGGGACTGTGGGAAATCTGGGTAAAGGGTTCAAAAATTTTTTCCAATGCCTCGGCAGGAATTCCTACACCGCTATCTTCCACCTCGCACCAAAGCTCACGCGGCCCATCCATATCGATGTCTCTTCCCAGGCCGGCACGCAAAGTCACGGTTCCTTTTTCCGTGAATTTGATCGCATTGCTCAACAGATTGATCAGCACCTGCCGCAGCTTGCTGCCATCGGTTTGGGCATCGTGTGGCAAGTCGGCATCATGTTTCACGTGAAACATAAGTCCCTTCTCTTCAGCCCGTATGCGCATCATATCGGCCACATCCGTCAAGATCTTCTTGAGATCCACCACTTTCAGATGGAGTTCCATCCGCCCGGCCTCGATGCGTGACATCTCCAATACATCCTGAATCAGCGTCAACAGATGGGAGGCGCTCGCCTGGATCACCTCCAGATACTCCTTTTGTCTGGCGGTCACTTCGACATCGCACAACAACAACCGATTGAACCCAAGGATGGCATGCAAAGGGGTACGAAATTCATGGCTCATATTGGCCAGAAAAAGACTTTTGGCCTGACTGGCTGCCTCGGCAGCCTCCTTGGCCAGACTCAAATTGTGATTGCTTTGTTCCAGACGTTCTTCAGCCACACGTCTCTGTTGGATTTCCCGCCGCAAAGAGCTGTTCCACAACAAACCAACAGCCAAAACAAACAGGATCCCACCCCCGATCATGCCGCCATAGGTGTGAAGGGTTTCCAAGGAGATGCCGCGCGGATCGACCATGCCAAACCATTTGTCATAGATCTCCGCATATTTGCCTGCTGCCTTGACCACAGCCAGACCATGATTCAACTGGTCCAAAAGTTCACTGTTTCCCTTGCGGACCGCAAAGCCGTATCCACGGCCATGCACGGCAATCGCAGGACCGGTGGCAATCACCAGCTCATCCAATCCACGCGCTCTGGCTTCCAGCAACCCGGGCAGGCGTGCCACAAAGGCCACATCCCCTTCTCCACCGCTCAGACGTTGCAAGACCTCCAGTACGGTTTTGGCCAGAATCAGATCCGTTGAAATCTGATGGCGCACCAGATAGTCATGAGTGGCATCTGCTTGCATCACAATGATCTTCTTGCCATACAGATCTCGTTCGCTGGTAAAGGCTGGATCTCCTTTGCGAATCATGACTGTGGCAAGGGCATCGGTATGCGGGGCAGAAAAGTCGAATACCCTCTCCCGTTCCTCGGAATATGAGACCAACGGCAAGGCATCGATCTCCCCGCGTTCCAAGGCAGCCCGCATTTCGTGCCACGGCCCAACCCGGAATGTAACTTCCAGCCCCATCACCTGGGCTACGGCTTTGAAAAGATCTACACTGAAGCCATCTGCCTCACCTTGGGCATTGACCGTGGCATAGGGAGGATAATCCAATTCACTGCCCACCAGGAGTGCCCGGGCATTGTTTCTCGGCACAATCCGCTCCCCGGTGGCATCAACCAGGGCTGGCATCAACCACAACAGGCCCACCATGCTGACCACAACACCCATGCTGCGACACAATCCCGATCTCATCTGGGTCTCTCCTGACCAGAGCTGTGCATCTCCCGGGACGAATCCGGACCAGCACGCGACCGATCCGTATGAATGGTTATTATTGTGCGATTGCACACAAGATGCAATGCCATTTTTTGCTTGTTTTTCATTTTTTGCAGATTAATACAATAAAAAAGGAGGCATGACGTCGCCTCCTTTTTCTTCAGATAGACCGCAATGATACGTTTATTGCAATTCTGGCAATTTCCGCAATTCCTCGACCCGTTCCGGTGGGTAACCCAATGCCTGGAAATCGAGTATACCGTTCTTGGAGTGACACTCTTTGCAGCCACGCCCCTCCTTCTGGATGCCATGATTGACCATCAGGGTTCCCATCTGCCGCATCCAGTGTGGCTCGACATGCCGCAACTGCCCCTTGGCATCTACCGGATATTCGGCCTTCCATCCAGACACTCCAAAGTAGTGCATGAATTCATCCATCATGTATGCCTTGAACGGTGCCTGATACATCCGTTGCAGAATCGGGTGTTCCAGCGCCCGGCGTACCGAGAGCTTAGGATCGCCCTGTTCGTAATAACTCGGATAGTCAAAGGGCAGAATCATGGCACCAAACGGTCCTTGATTGTTCATATCCTCATACATGATGGCATTGAAGAGCTTGAATGGATAGATCCTGCTTTGCCCTTGCGCCATGATGGGGCGGATCTTCTCATCGATCATCTTTTGACGTTGTGCCCGCATCTCCGGAGAAAGAGGAGCCAGAAAATCTGTGGCATCACGCACATAACGCTCCACATCCAGATCCGGATAGCTTTTCTGCAACTCAATCGCCGCCTGACGAACCGCTGCAATCACCTTGGGATCTTCGATCTTGACCAACTGCCGCATCAACGGATTGTAGCTGCCGTCGCCAACCGGATTGTCCCCCAACGCATTGGCCAGAAACGATCCATTGCCGTTGAACCACAGAAATGTGAAACCACGACCCGGTTCTCCGCTTTGATAGACATCCCGGAAGAGATAGGCCCCCTCTTCGGCATTCCAGACTGGGTGGATCCAGTCACGCAGCACGGTATTGTCATCACGCAATTTGAGAATATGGCAGGTTTCGCAGGCAACACGCGCGACATGACCATTGAGCAGTGCCCGCTCCTCGGTATCTTTGACATGCGGGGCAGCGGTATGACAGGACTCGCAATCGACCTTGCGTCCCGGCAGGTCATTGGCCACCAGATCCACACCCAGCGTACCACGGGGAATTTTGTGGCCTTGGGGTTTGTGACAGTCGGTGCAGGTCATGCCCGCTGCGGCATGAACATCGTGTTCCGGTTGGATCGAATTGCCACGCTTGGCACCGGGATGGAGCAGGCGTTTGTTTTGATAGCCGAGATTGTCCGGAGCCGCACCAGAGGGCAGAGATTTTTCCAGATCGCCGCCCATATTGTGTTGGTGGCAGTTGAGACAGGTCCGGTTGCTGGCGGCACCTACGGTCAAGGCCGCCTTCATGGAGCGATCCTGATTCCAGCGCCGACCATGATCATCTTCGATCACATAACGCTGATTCATGTCGTAGCTCTGGCTGTGACAGATGAGACAGTCGATACCGGCCTTGGCGCTCTCCGGAGCGTCATGGAATGGCAACATCTTTTCGGTCGCCGGATGATATCCACCACCAATATGGCATTGTCCACACCCTTCGCTGCGCAGCTCCACATTTCCATTGGCATGTTCGGGTTTGGTCCGGATCAACTCCGCCCAACCGGTCCAGGTAAAGGAACCGGGCACTCCACACGCCCGGTCGATCTTGCCGACTGGAATGGAACGCACCCCAGGTCCGTTCACCTGGCGACCATCAAAACCATAGGTGGAAAAACCGGCTCCACTGCTCTGGAATTTGAAATGGACCGAGTTCACGATGTCCTGCATGGTTTCAACTTCTTGAATCTTGCCATGCGCATCGGTTACTTTTATGGTTTCATGACACGTCAGACAGGTCTCAGGCCCGGTATAGTGCCGAATGCCCGCCTTGCGAAAATATTGAATGTGCGGATAGGGCGAGGGTTTGGCAAACGACGGGATCTTCATCAACAGGTTGACCTTCAGACGCCGGGCAAAGGGCACCTCTTCATGGGCAGTCTGGGCCAGGGCACGCTGTTGCCGATGTTCTCGGGTCAAGGAGTCGGCCAGTTGATCAAACTCCCGTGGCGTCAACTCCACACTGTTGGCATAGGTCAAAGGGGCATTCGTGACCCCGATATAGCTTTCCAGGAGTCCGGGATAAATCCAGCGCACAACTCCGATGGTCATGCCTATTCCAAGGATGAGGGCGATCCGTTTGACATGATGTGATTGGCGGATCATCTGGGTGTTCATGGTTGTTCCTCCGTCAGTCTGGAACCAGAAATCATTTTTTTGAACTCTCCGAACACCGTCTCACCGGCAGTAGCCAGATAGAGATGTCCGATCAGAAAAGCAGTCAGAAACAGTGCCACCAGATAATGGATCACACCCACCACCCACAGTCCGTCCATCTCCAGAAAACGTTCAGGTATCCACTCGTGCCAAAAAAAACCCCATCCGGAGAGGATCAACACCGGCATGGCACCAAACATCACGCCCAGATAGGTCAACTGTTGCAGCGGATTGAATTTGGCCTGCGGTGCAGCCGGAAAAGGATGAGGATCATGGCGAAAAATACCCACCCCATAAAATTGGATCTGGACCAGCAGACGCCCGATCAAACCGGTCCTTTGGGGACGGTAATGGATCCCGTTGCCACTCCACCAGTTGCCAATCACAAACACCACCCAACCCCCGGTCATCACCAATCCGAAAACATTATGCAGCATCCGGGCGATTTCAAAGGGAATCAGCATGGCACCAGGAGTCGCAAAATGCAGGCTGATTCCCGTTGCCAGCAGCACCAGGAACGACAGCGCATTGGTCCAATGCCACAATCGGATCCAGAGGGGATAGAGTTCAATGACGGGTTTCATGGCGCATGCTCCTTCCAACCAGAAAACGGGCCAAACCATGAGCGCCAACTCCGACAATGGTCAGGCCGATCAGAGCCATCCCGCCCCAATCCAACCATTGGTTGCGGGTCATCCCGATTACATAAGCATCGTTCATCACCACCGAATGGATGAATCCAGCCGTGCGCCGCTCCTCGCGGGTGCGATGGCGATAGAGTTTGACCGCCAGAATCGAATCCCGGCTGTGACACGCTTCACATGCACGTACGGCATAATCCCGTCCCAGGATGAAATGGCTGTTTTCCTGCTGCGACGAGGTGTGACACTCCACGCACCGGATCTTGCTCCAATGGCGTTCTGTTTCCGGCAACCAGGAGTGGGTCATCTCCAAAGTCAGAAACAGCCGCCCGCTTTGTCCCAGAATGCCTTCGGGCGAGTCGTGACAGCGGCGACACACCCCATTGTCACGCGCCACGGTGGGAATCAACCGCTCTTTGGGCAGTCCGGCCAACTGACGAAAATCGTGTGGATTGTGGCATGAAAAGCAGTTCAAAGAGTCTTGCCGATTCTGATAATGAATGCTGCGCTGAAATCCACGCTCAATGATTTCAAATTTATCTTTTGGGAATTTCCCAATGGAATCATGACAACCAAAGCAATCAAGACGCTCGCGCCGCGCCTCCTCGAAGTGCGGATAGGCCTCGTAACCGGCAGCATGGCAATCGCGACATTTCAGTTGGCGATGGTCGGATTGTGCCATGGCCTGAGGATCGATGGCCAGATTGCGCATCAAGCCGGTTTTGGCGTCGAGATAGGAGAGGGTCGCCATACTGTGACAACGCATGCAGGTTTCATCCCCTTGTGCTTGTGCTTGTACTTTTGTGGCAACAATCACTCCAACCAGAAAAGTCAGGAGCATGACCCATGACCGGGTGATGATGAATGCGTTCATGGTCTCCTCCGCTTTCCTGATTGGCCGGCAGTCGGCCTGGCTGTCGTGGCCGACTGCCGGGGGGTTGATGTTGGCTGTTGGTCATACGTTCTTGCCTGGATCCAACAGGCGGTTCATGGCGCGTGTGGCTCCGACACGCAGATAGTCCCTGGCCGTTTTGCCTTTCTCATCTTTGAGATCGGTCCGGATACCCCGCTCCAGCAACAGCTTGGCCGTATCCAGATAGTTGTAGCGTGCGGCAAACATCAAGGCCGACGATCCTTCATAGTTCACGGCATTGATGTCGGCACCATGATCGAGCAGCAGCCGCACGATCCCGACATACCCCTTCTCGGCAGCGGCCAGGAGTGCCGTGCAGCCGCACTCATGCCGATAGGTCAGATCCGCACCCCGTTCCAGCAATTTGGCCACGATCATTTCATGACCCGACTCGGCAGCGATCATCAACGGGGTATAGCCCTGTTTGTTCTGGAGGTTGGGGGTTGCACCCGCATCGAGCAGTGCCACCACCACCTTGTCATGTCCCCGTTTGGAAGCGATGATCATGGGGCTGTCGCCGCGTTTGTCGATGGCATTGACATCCGCTCCCTTTTCGATCAGCTTTTTCAACAGCTCCTCAAATCCGTACTGGGCCGGTCCAAAGATGGCGGTCTGGCCAGAACGGGTGGCAAGATTCGGGTTGGCTCCGGCATCGAGCAACATGCCGACAATGGCATGATCATTCCAACGTGCCGCCAGGCTCAACGGCGTGAAACCCGAAGGATCCACAGCATTCACATCCGCTCCTGCCTCCAGGAGCACTTTGACCACCTCCGCATGTCCATTCTCCGCTGCCCAGGCCAGCGGAGAGATTTTCAGATTGCCGTGGCTGTCGGCATCCATGCCCCGACCGAGCAGTTCCCGCACCTTGGTCACATCTCCTTCCATGGCCGCTACAGACAGGGCGTTATCCACCTTTTTGGGCGTGCTTCGGTCGCCGACGGTGAAGACCATCACGGCAGCCACGGCCATGATGGAGAGAGTCAGGGTGATTTTCTTGGTGTTCATGGTCGTACTCCTTGCCTGTGATGTCGTCTATCCAATTTATCCGCTTCGTGCCGTGAAACACTCAGACGGGTTATGTGTGCTTTTGTCTTTATATAGCGCACAGCGCATGCCAGAGATGTGAGACACAACGGCAGGCATCCTTCAAGAAATTGATAAAATTCAAAAATTTTTAAAATAATCACATTATGTCACGTCGATTCCTGTCTGTTGCGTGGTTTTCCGCTCCGGTCATGATGCACCGATGCGACACAAAATGTGTTCCATTGGGACAGAATGGGACATAATGTCTCATGATACACACACTCCCACCCGCAACCTGTGCAGGGTACAAAGATTCCCGATGATGCCACCCCATGAGACCAACCATCTGCATACCAATCCCGTCCTGCTGCGGGATTTGCTGGAGACCGTGACCAACAGCATCCGCGAAGGGGTGATTGTGGTGGACGAAAGGATGATCGTTCACAGCATCAACCCGGCAGCCTTGAATGCCTGTCATTTTGCCGGACCGGCTTTGGGATATTCGTTATTGGAGCAGAAAGCGGGATGTGTGCCTGAAGTGGCCACCCTGTTGCAGCGCGTCATTGCCATGCGCAAGGCCGAGTGGAACCTGCATCTGAGTTGTCCGGGACCAGGAGAGGAGCGCACCGAAGTACGGGTCAGCGCCACCCCTTTGATCGATCATGTCGGTCATTGCAAGGGGGCGGTGGTGGTGATTCTCGACCGTTCCAGTCTCACTCCACTGCCGGAGTTGGTGCGCAAACGTCGCACTTTCCATCGCCTGATCGGCATGAGCGAAAAGATGCAGGAGGTGTATGATCTGGTGGAGTCTCTGGCCAGCATGGACACCACCACCTTGATCACCGGAGAGTCTGGTGTGGGCAAGGAACTGGTAGCCGAAGCCCTGCATTTCAAGGGTAAACGCAGTCATGGCCCCATGGTCAAGGTGAACTGTGCCGCCTTGCAGGATACCTTGCTGGAGAGCGAGCTGTTTGGCCATGTGAAAGGGGCTTTTACCGGGGCGGTACGCGACCGGCCCGGACGGTTCGAGGCAGCCATCGGCGGGACCATCTTTCTGGATGAAATCGGCGATATCAGCCTTTCCATGCAGACCCGGTTGTTGCGCATCTTGCAGGAGAAAGAGCTGGAACGGGTGGGAGACTCCCGCACGATTCGAGTGGATGTACGGGTGATCGCAGCCACCAACCGCAATCTGGCGGAACAGATCCGTCTGGGTCGATTTCGCGAAGATCTCTATTTCCGGCTCAATGTGGTGGAGATCCATGTCCCACCTTTGCGCCAGCGTTTGGATGACATTCCCTTGCTTGTCAACCATTTTATTCAGCGATTCAACCGTAAATATGAGAAAAGTATCATAGGTGTTCAGGATAGCGTGTTGGAGATGTTTCGGCTTTACCCGTGGCCGGGCAATATCCGCGAGTTGGAAAATGCCATCGAACACGCCTATGTGGTATCGCGTCAGAACACGATCCGCATCCGGCATCTGCCCAAAAATTTGATTATCAACCGTCCTTGTGCCGATCCTGTGGAGCTGGAATTGGAGTTGCCGGTCGAACCGGAGCGGCCCCCAATCCCTGCCCCCACGCCCACCCCGGCACCCACGCCACCCACCATTCCGGTGGCATCTGCCCCGCCACCGGAGCGGGAAGCCTTGTTGCGCGCCCTTGAGGAGGCGCAGTGGAGGAAAAAGAAGGCCGCCAAAATCCTTGGGGTGAGTCGCAGCACCTTTTACCGAAAGATGGAAAAACACGGTATTGACACCGTGGGGGGGTGAGCGGTTCTGACTTTCTGTAATTCAGATAACAGTTGCCAGAAACCGGGGATGAACCCCTCATCGTTGGAAAGATGAGGGGGATCCCCGGCCAAGTCGATCACTTGCTGCCCTTTGCGCATGGCAAACTGGCAGACATTGACTTCCATTTCAGCACCATCACAGTGTGGCCAGAAAGGTCTCCCAAGAGGAAGAAGACAAAAACGAGTGATTGGTGGCCGTATAACTGGCATCCACCGGTCTGGAACCATATGGCAGATAAATGGAGAGACCACTGGCGCCGGCAATGGTGCCGGCATTGGCGGAAACCACCTGATCCAGTTGGGCCACCACATGATTGGCTGCGGTAACCAGATTGGCATCGGTGGCGCGGGAAGCGACATTGTTCATGAAATCGCCCAAGTCACGATAGTTGTAACGATTCCCTTCTCCACCGAAACTGACCGTGCGTTCTGCGGCCTGACGCACTTTTTGCCACTCCTGGGATGTTGCAGGCAGACTCAGTGCCCGGGAGGCAAACGCTTCCATGGCCGTATTCAGAGCAGTCAATTGATTGCTCTGGATTGCAGACAAGGAGATATCCTCCTCGCCGGCATTGCGCTGGGCATAGGTTTGTACGATTCTGGATCCCAGATCTGTGGCGGACATGTTGGGGTTGTTGGCCAGATCTCGCAGCCAAAGGTCATACGCCCAACCGGTTCCGGGAATCAACTCTTCGGAGGCCACCATCACATCGGTGAGATTACGTAAATCCCAGGCCTGCTCGGTCATGCCCATCAGACAGGCATCAAAACCGATGAGATCAAAATGATCCACATTGGAGTTGTCGATGGCCGAACGCAACTCATTGGCGGTCAGATTGTCTCCATTGTTCGTATCGTCCCAACAACTCCCGGACAATCCCCCGCCATGGTCCCAGACCACCAGGGCATAGTGATCCGCTGGATTGTTGGTGGCAGCCCAGTTGATGAAGCGGGTCAAACTGGCCGGATTGCCCAGATTCTGCTCGCCCAGAGAGCTGAAACCAGAAAATGAGGTCACGGTGTTGGGATTGGAATCGGTCAGCATGACCCCTTGACGGGTATCCGACCAGTTGCCGTTGCTGGAATCATAACCTGGGATCCGATCCAGCAGAGTCACCAGATTGATCCCTTCTGGTATGGTTACCGACTCCATTTCATTCAGATCATCGATGGCATATGACTCCAAATCATTATCGCCATCGATGTAGAACATGATCGTCCAGGTGTCGCGATCCGTGATTGCACTGGTTGCAAAGGAGAGGTTTGTGTTCGCAGCGTAGGCATTGCCAGCCAGATCGGTCAGTGCACCATTGTCGATGGAGAGGGTGTAGCTGGTATTGTCTGCCAGATTTTGCCCAGGATTGATTGTGACTGTCTCCCCGGAAATGGTGACCTGGGGGCTGGTGATGGCGATGGTGATGGTTTCTCCACCGCCGGTAATACGCAGATTCCCACTACCTGCGCGCATTGTTTCATTGAAGGTCAGGGTGAGATTGGAGGCCGGATTGATCGTGGCCGGAATCGCATTGACCATTTGCGGTTGCGAGGTGTCCGGATCCCCTGCGGTCATGGTCACAAAATAGCTGCCGGTTTCGGTGCCATACGCACCGGCTGCAAGGTAGAAATTGCCCGTGACCGGGGCTGTGAAGGTGACTTCAGAGTTGCGGGTATCGTTGACATCATCATTCGAGGTGCCAGGCAGCGCCAAGCCATTGCTGTCATAGATCCCATGAATCATCGGATCCCGCAAGGTGCCATGTCCGCCCGAGCTTCCCAACTCCTGAATGCGATAGGTGGTGCCTGCCGTGAGTGCCACACGGATCCAGTCCACATCCCAAACCGCCTCGACCCGGCCACGATACTCAGTCGTCATCGTTGCAGAAGTTGTAACATTATCCGGCACATCCGTATCGTTGCTGGTGTTGATCGACAACCGGAAAGTTCCGGTATTGTCGGCATACCCCCCCACGGCCAGATAATAGGTGCCGCTGGAGGCGGGACGAAATGTGGAAAAGGCATCGGAAGTACCCTGAGCATTCTGGTTGCCGGTCCCGGGCAGAACTCTTCCGTCTGCATCGTACACACCGATCAACACGGGATCACTCAAGCTGCCGGAGTTGCTGGCCGCTCCACGTACGCTGATTTCGTAGTTCTGACCGGATGTCAGGCTGACGCGATACCAATCCCTTTCAAAAGCGGTATCGATCACGCCATCCACGCTGTCGCCATCCACAGTGATGGAGGCTGTGGTTTCGGTCGAATCTGCCACGTTGTCGTTGCTGTTGGTACGGGCTGTCAGGGTCAGGAGATAATCTCCGGTGCCGCTGGCCGCTCCTGCCGCCAGATAATAGGTGCCGGATCTTTCGGGGGTGAATTGCACCCGGGAATCCAGGCCCAATCCGTAATCGTCGTTGGATGTCCCGCTGATGCGGGTTCCGGCAGCCGTGTACACTCCCCGGAAATAGGGATCCCTCAATGGCGAAGCACTGCTGGAGTCGCTGCACTGTTCGATGATATAGGTCTCGCCAGCCGTCAAGGTGACTCGAAACCAATCCACATCCTGAGCCAATTCGATCCGACTTTCGGCACGACCATCCACCTCCAGAGTGGCGGTCGTTTGTACTGTATTGGCGATATCTGTTGCCAAAACATCGTTGACCCGCAGCAGGTAGCTGCCAGTGTATGTTCCATAGGCGCCTGCCGAGAGGTAATAGCTGCCAGAGGTTTCAGGTATAAACAGCATATACGATTCCACAGAGTCTCCGGAATCATCGTTGCTGGTATTGCCGATCAGCTCCCCACTGCTGGTATACACGCCATAGAAAAAAGGATCCAGTACAGTGCCGTTTCCCGATGGTTCACCCAACAGATCAATTGCATAGCCATGACCGGCAACCAGATCGACCTGAAACCAATCCCGATCATTGGTTGATTCGATCATACCAGTGACCGAACCATTCGGAGTCACACGCCCGGTTGTGGTCACCGCCTCGGCATAATCATCATCGGTCAAAGCGGAAACGGTATAGGCACCAATGCCAGTACCACGATCCGAGACCTGAAGAAAATAAATTCCTTCAGTAGTCGGCGTATAGCGGATCAGGGAGTCATGTGTCCCGCTGTGGGCATTGTCGTTGCTGGTCAGGACGTTTCCGTATCCATCCAACAAGGTGAGGAGCGGATCAGTGAGACCAGCCGCAATCTCTGACGTGGCATGGAATTGATAGGGAGTATCGGCAGAGAGCACCACAAGAAACCAGTCCTGATCCCCACTGCGTTCGATCTGTCCGGACTCCGCTTCTTCGTTGACCAACACGACGCCAGCAGCAGATGCGGAATCACCATAATCATCTCCGGTTATGGCGGAGACTGTATAGGAGCCTGTGCCATTGGAGTAATCCTTGACTCCAAGATAATACGTACCACTCTCTGTGGGAGTATGAATGATCAAAGAGTCACGTGTGTTTCCATGGTCATCATTATAGGTAATGGCTGTTCCCTGGGGATCATACAGGGTCAGAAATGGATCGGTCAGTCCGGCACTGACAGCAGCCGTGGCGCTCAAGCGGTAGGAGATGCCAGCGGTCAAAGTGACGGCAAACAGATCGTTGTCCCAGGCGGTTTCGATGCGACCAGAGGTTCCGGTGGTTTGATTGACCGTCACCCGACCTGTGGTGGCCATGGTGGACAGAAAATCATCTTGCAGGTTGGTGGTGGTGGTGACAATGGCACTGAGCCGATAATTGCCCGTTCCGCTACTGACATCCCGCGCGCCTACATAGTAGGTTCCGGTGACCAGTGGGGTAT
Source organism: Magnetococcales bacterium (assembly GCA_011089965.1). Taxonomy (GTDB): domain Bacteria; phylum Pseudomonadota; class Magnetococcia; order Magnetococcales; family Magnetaquicoccaceae; genus Magnetaquiglobus. The sequence goes on along the minus strand of JAANAU010000015.1, from coordinate 22,257 downwards.
AGACCAGCCTGGCATTGCCATTCAGTCCCCCGTCATTATTCGTGGCAATCAGAACCCCGCTGGAGTTGAACAGTGAAAGATAGGGGTTGTTCAATCCATCTGTGGTGGAACGGTTGAGTCGCACGCTGTAGGATGTACCGGCGTTCAGGGTGACGGCAAACCAGTCTTCATCCCCGACCCGTTCGATGATGCCGGTGCGTACGGTTCCTGTGGTCGACAAACTCCCGGAAGTTGTTGATGATCCGCCATAATCATCGGCACTGACTGCCGATACCGTATAAAAACCGCGATCCGTATTGGCATCGCCTCTGACTCCCAGGTAGTAGGTTCCGGTCAGAGTCGGGGTATAACGTATCAGGGCATTGTTGCCGCTGCCGCTGTTGTTGTTGGAGGTGATCAGGCGTCCTTGGGCATTGTAAAGGGTCAGGTAGGGATCGGACAGACTCAGTGTGGTTGTCCCTTCAGCGCGCAATTGATAGGCCGTGCCTGCGTTCAGGGTGATGGCAAACCAGTCGCGATCCCCGCCGCGTTCGATTTTGCCGCGTGTTGCCGTCGGTGCATTGACCACCAGACGGCCAGTCGTGGCAACCGAGCTGTCAAAATCGTCCGGGTTGGCGACAGAAACGGTATACCGTCCGGTGCCTGTGCTGAAATCCCGCACACCCAGGTAATAGGTGCCGGAACTCTCCGGGGTGAATGTGATCTGCGCATTATTGCCAATGCCGCCATCGTTGTTGGATGTGACCGGATTGCCCTGGCCATCGAACAGCGTCGCATAGGGATCGACCAACCCACTGGTTGTTCCGCTGCGCGTGACGCGCAACCGATAGGTGGAACGGGAGGTCAGATTGACGGCAAACCAGTCCTGGTCTTCCGGCCCTTCGATGGTGCCGGCAACCGCCGTCCCATTGACGGCCACGCGCCCAGTGGTCATACGCGAGCCGGCAAAATCATCCACCGTGGCAGAGATCAGATAGCTTCCGGTTCCAAAACCATAATCCCGCACCCCCAAATAGAATGTTCCAGTGACCGATGGGGTGAAACGGATCAGGGAGTTGCCGCCCCCTCCCTGATCATCATCCGAGGTGACCTCCTCGCCACGGCCATTGTACAGGGTCAAGTAGGGGTCTGTCAGACCGGCGGAACCGGTACGTGTTGCCCGCAGTTGATAGAGCGTACCGGCATTCAGGGTGACCCCGAACCAGTCTGCATCCTGCACGGTGTCGATGGTGCCGGAGCGTGCCGGACCATTGATCACCAACTGGCCCGTTGTGGCCATTGTGTTGGGGTGATCGTCGATGGGATAGGTTGCTGCCAGGGTGTACGCCCCGACCCCGGACGAATAATCCCGCACTCCGAGATAATAGGTTCCAGAGAGCAGACACGAATAGGCAATCCGTGCGTTGCCCTGTCCGCCACTGTCATCATCCAAGGCCAGGTTCACCCCACGGCTGTCGTACAAATAGAGAACCGGATCGCTCAATCCATGCAAAGTGGTACGTGTGGCGTGGAACCGATACTCCGTATCAGCGATCAATTGTATTTGAAACCAATCACTATCATTAAGTGATTCAATTCTTCCTGTTATTGAAGCGCCGTTGGGTGTTACTCTTCCCGTTGTTGAAACGGTTGACGAAAAATCATCAGGCATGAACGTCTCCTTATTCCAAATAAAAAAGAGATTGTACGGAATGCCAGAAAGACGGATTTCAATACAAAGAAAACCACGCCATTCTTCCGCATCACAGGTTGATTTTTTATGGACAATTTATCACAATTTACCGACAGTTTGCAAGAATAGTGCATGGTTGCTGGTCCATACCCACCTTGAAATGCGCGCGACTTTTTCTTGAACATTCCGGAGACTGCATGCCTTGGTCTGTTTTTCCCGTAGTCGTCACCACCGATGATACGGCGTTCGTGGCGCGCGCCCAGGAGCAGGCAGACCGTTTGGGACTGCCGTGGATGGCATGGGAGGAGACGGCTTCTCGTCTGGTGCTGCGGGTTGCCGCGACAGGTCTGGAGTTGCTGCAACGCACCCGGGGATGCAATGCAGCGGTGCGTGTCGATTTCAGCACGGCCATTGCCCGGGCACGTCAGCAAGAGGGCATCAAACAGAGTCTGGCGCGGGCTGTCGGGATCAAAAGCGGGATTCGACCCTTGGTGCTGGATGCCACGCCGGGTTTGGGACGGGATGCGTTCGTGCTGGCTGCGTTGGGTTGTCAGGTGATCATGGTGGAGCGATCCTTGGTGGTCCATGCGCTGCTGGCTGACGGACTGGAGCGCGCCCAAAAGGCGGGTGTCCCGGTTTGCGCCCGGCTGTCTCTCATCGCCGGAGATGCCCGCGACTACCTGACCGCATGCCACGGTCCCATGGCCGCCCCGGAGGTGATCTATCTCGACCCCATGCATCCGGAACGCCACAAAAGTGCCCTGGTCAAAAAAGAGATGCGTCATCTGCGTCTGCTGGTCGGAGATGATCCGGATGCCGCATCCCTGTTGCCTCTGGCGCGGGCTTGCGCCCGTCAGCGCGTGGTCGTCAAACGCCCCAAGGTGGCACCACCTCTGGCAGACATGGCTGCGGATCAGGTGCTTGCCGGCCACTCCACCCGCTACGACCTGTATTTCTCCCACCAGAGTCGCTCATGAAATCTTCATCCAAACTGCACGGTTTGCCTGGCCCGGGCATCGTGAACCACTGCATGACCCGCGACCGGCAGATGTTGCGCAAACGGTTGCTGGAGTTGCACCGAATGCCAGCCGATCACGTACCGGATCCGGAGCGGGTGGTCGCTTTGCTGGCCGATCTGGAACGTTCCCAGACCGAATGGCACCAGCGGCGTGCGGCCCTGCCCCCTTTGACCTATCCACCCGAGTTGCCGATCACTGCACGTCGGGAAGAGCTGGCTGCCACCATTCGCAAACATCCGGTCACCATCGTGCGCGGGGCGACCGGCTCGGGCAAGACCACACAATTGCCCAAGATCTGTCTGGAGTTGGGATTGGGTCATGCAGGTCTGATCGGGGTCACCCAACCCCGCCGCATTGCCGCGCGCTCCATTGCCGATTTTCTGGCACGGGATCTGGGTGCGGCCTCCGAGCGTCTGGTCGGCTACAAGGTGCGGTTCACGGATTATACCGCTCCGGAAACATTGGTCAAAATCATGACCGATGGCATCCTGCTGGCCGAGTTGCAGAACGACCGACTGCTGAAACGGTATACGACCATCCTGGTCGATGAGGCCCATGAACGCTCCCTCAACATCGATTTCCTGTTGGGACTGCTCAAGCAGATTCTGCCGAAACGTCCGGAATTCCGCCTCATCATCAGTTCGGCAACTCTGGATGCCGAACAGTTTTCGCATCACTTTGATCAGGCACCGGTGATTGAGGTGTCAGGCCGCACCTACCCGGTCGAAACCCGTTACCGCCCGCGATTCGTGGCCGCAGATGAAGAGAACGACCTGGAAGAGGCCGAAGAGCAGAGTCTGGAACAGGCGGTGCTGGCAGCGGTATCCGAGTTGTCCCAGCCAGGCATGCAAGGGGATATCCTGGTGTTTCTGCCTGGAGAGCAACCCATACGGGCGCTGGGCGAGATCCTGAATCGCGAGGTTGGACCAGGAACCGACATCCTCTTTCTGTTCGCCCGTTTGCCTGCTGCGGATCAGCAGCGGATCTTCCAGTCAACGGCGCGTCGTCGCATCATTCTGGCCACCAACGTGGCCGAGACCTCGATCACTGTGCCCGGGGTGCGTTATGTGATCGACTCGGGTCTGGTGCGCATCAGTCGAATCGGTGAACGTTCACGCATTCAGCGTTTGCCCATTGAAAAGATCTCCCGTTCCTCGGCAGATCAACGCCAGGGGCGTTGTGGTCGTCTGGCAGAGGGGATTTGCATTCGTCTGTATTCAGAAGAGGATTATCTGGCCCGTCCACAATTCACGGATCCGGAGATCCTGCGCACCTCTCTCGATGCCGTGATCTTGCAAATGAAGGCCATGCGTATCGGTGAGATCGACACGTTTCCTTTTGTCACACCTCCGAACAGTCGCGCCATCAGCACAGGTATGCGTTTTTTGGAAGAATTGGGTGCCGTCGATGATCATGGTCATATCACCCGTATTGGCAGGCAGGTGGCCAAACTGCCGCTGCCCCCGGGATTGGGTCGCATCGTGTTGGAAGGGGGAGAGCGCGGACGCCTGCGGGAAATTTTGATCCTGGTGGCAGCTCTCTGCGTTCCGGATCCCCGCGAAGAACCCCTGGAACGGCGCGACGCAGCCCGTCAGGCCCATGCCCGCTTCAAGGATCCCCAATCCGATTTTATCGGTTTTATTAACTTATGGAATTTCATCCACCAGGGACGGAGCGACCATCCGAGCAACAATGGTTTTCGTCGTTTTTTGAAAGAGAATCATCTCTCCCGTGTCCGGGTGCGCGAATGGCTGGAGATCCATGCTCAACTGGAGGAGATGTGTCTGGAGATGGGGATGCGGCTCAACGAAACCCCCAGCACATATGCCGAGATCCATCAGGCTCTGTTGCCAGGTCTTTTGGCCCATGCCGGATGGCGCATCGACCGCAAGGAGTACCAGGGGGCACGCGACAGCCGCTTCTGGATCCATCCCGGTTCGGCTTTGCATCGCAAGCCTCCGGAGTGGGTGGTGGTTGGGGAGTTGGTCGAGACCACCCGGCTGTATGGCCGGATCTGCGCCCACATTCAACCGGAGTGGTTGGAAACGGCTGCCGGTTCGTTGTGCCGTCGGGCCTATGCCAATGCCCATTGGGAGAAACAGGCCGGGCAGGTGGTGGCCATGGAGCGGGTGACCCTTTTTGGTCTGGTGCTGATCGCCAATCGAAAGGTCCATTTCGGACCGATCAATCCGGTCGAAGCGCGTCAGATCTTCATTCAATCTGCTCTGGTCGAGGGAGAGTTCAACTCCAGTGCCCCGTTTTTTGTACACAATCAGGCTTTGATCACCGAAATTCGCGAATTGGAACACAAATCGCGACGTCGTGATCTTCTGACCCCGGATCCGGACCGTTATGCGTTTTATGATGCCGTGATACCGGCTGCGATCTTCACGTCGCGGCGTTTTCACGAATGGTATGCCGAAGCCCGCAAGAAAGATTCGCGACTTCTGTATTTCCAACGTGAGGATGTGTTGCGGCGCGATGATGGCTCCATCAGCGGTGAGCGGTTTCCTGGTCATTTGATTATCGATGGACGGGAATTTCCCCTGGAGTACACGTTTGATCCGGGTGGCCATAACGATGGGGTCAATGCCCGCATCCCCCTGGCGCTGTTGAATGCACTCTCCCCGTTGCCGTTTGAGTGGCTGGTGCCCGGCCTGTTGCAGGATAAAATTCTGGCTTTGTTGAAATCCCTGCCCAAGTCTCTGCGTCGGCCTTTGGTGCCACTGCCGCAGACGGCAGAGTGGTGTTTTGGGCAGCTTGTTGCGGCCAAAGGGCCATTTAAGATTACGTTAATTAAATTATTGAAAGTCAGAACTGGGTGCGATGTCCCTCTGGAAGCCCTGGATGAGACCAATCTCCCTGACCATCTGCGCATGAACTTTTTGATCGTCGATGAATCCGGCACCAGGGTATTGGGCCGGGGGCGTGACCTGGAAATCCTCAAAAGCGAACTTTGCCCGGATGCCAGCAATCGCTTGTTACGGCTCCCCAAAACCGCATGGGAACGCAGCGGTCTGACCCGCTGGGAGTTTGGCCCGATCCCGGAACAGGTGATCCTGGATGCCGGAGGCATTCGCATCCATGGTACCCCGGTGTTGCAGGATGATGGGGAATCGGTCTCATTGCGTTTGATGAGCGATCCCCAGGAGGCGATCCACACCACCCGCAAAGGATTGATTCGTCTTTTTCTGTTGCATCTGGCTTCGGTACTGCAAGGGGTCCGCCGCCATCACCCCCTGTCGAAGGAGGCATCGATGGCCTTTCTGACCCTGACCATGGGTAAACCTGGCCCGCATCTGACCGTGATCGATCAGGTGATCACCCGCGCCATCATCGAACTGTTCCTGCCCCCGGAAGGTGCGATCATCCGGGATCCGGACGAGTTTCATAACCGCCTCCAGGCCGGACGCCAACGCCTGTTGCCCGCTGTCACCACGGGCATGGCTCTCGCCCAGAAAATATTGACCGGTTATGCCGAAGTCCGGAGCAGGTTGAACCAGGCTCCACCCCAGGTATTGAAAGCTGCCGTGCCCGACATTCAGGAACAGCTGCTCCATCTGTTACCCACCGACTTTTATCTCACCACGCCCGCCCCCTGGTTGGAACGGTTGCCGGTCTATCTTCAGGCCATCACGATCCGTCTGGAACGGTGCGCTCGTGATCCCCACCGGGATGGCCGCAACGCCCTGGAGACCGTCCCCTTCTGGAGTGAATTCCGCAAAAGGGCTGCTCGTCACGCCCAAGAAAAGGTGCATGACCCGGAACTCACCACCCTGCGCTGGATGATCGAGGAGTTGCGCATCTCCTTGTTTGCACAGGAACTGAAGACCTTGTTGCCGATCTCGCCCAAACGGTTGACGGCACAGTTGCACAAAACCATTCCTTAAAATTCACCAGGTAGATTCAACAATTGAGTTGCGGTTTAAACAGGTGTGGTATATAAATCAAACGGTGTTTTTCATGTTCAGCATCAGGAGACATTGTCATGTCCCAAGCCATGACCATTCCGCCCTTTGTTCCTGCGCTTTCCGGGGTTTTTGCAGCACATCAATCCAAAGATGGACGTGAATATCCGATTCACCTCTATCATCCACACGTTTTTACACTGGCAATCAATCAACAATACCCTCATTTTTCCAACCACTATGCCGTCAACCTTGGCGCAGGAGACGGCAAAAGTTGCCAGGATCCAGTCTATCCGCTCTACGAAATGGGCTACTCTGGATTGGCCGTGGATGCTACCGAATCTGATGCACTTTTCAACAATCTTCCAAACCCGAAAATAAAAAAAATCTTGGGACAATTCATTACACCAATCAACATAACTGATTTGTTAATTTCCAACAAGTGTCCACAATCTCCAGACATGCTCAAACTCGATGTCGATGGCTATGATGGTCCAATTTTGCTGGAAATCCTCAAAGCCGGCTATCAACCCAAACTGCTGCAAGTCGAAGTCAATCCAGAAATTCCACCCCCCATCGAATTTGCCGTGTTGTACGACCCCAACTATCGTCCATTGGATGATAATGGATTTCAGGGTGGGTTTTATGGTGCCTCCCTGGCCTACATTTGCAATATGACACGCCGTTTTGGATATCATCCGATCCAAATCGACTTCATCAGCCCTTGGACCCATGATGTCACCCTGGTGCATCACTCCTGTCTTTCTGCTGTACTGCCTTTGCTCCAGAATACGCACCACCTCGATTCTTTACGAGAAATGTATCTGGCCCATCCTCCAGGGTATTCCCATTTTGCAGAATACGGCATGGACACCAACACTTGGCGTCATCGCACCGATTATCATGAACTGCTGCGTGAAATTTGGCATGCCTGCCTGGTTGCCACCTTGACTAAACACAAGAACCAACCAACTCCGTTTCTCCTGACTGTTTCCTGAGCATCACGGACAGGTCCATTCAGCAATAATGATCCATCATAAAATTTTCTGCACATCCCATGCATCCAGATCCAGCAGATAATCCGACAGATCTCCCTGCTGCGAAACATCTCTGCCGATCAGGTGGTAGTGATCCAGACCAATCTGATTGCCAATATGCAACATGCATGAATTGATATATCCACTGCCAAACAATTCCAAAATTTTTGATCCAGGAGTTGCAAAAGCCAAATTCATTAATGCCCCTCCATGCGGGGCGACAATCGTGCTGGCTGAGGAGAAGATCTCTGCCTGTTCATACATGTCCAAGGTGTCCGCAACAATCCACATGAAGCCGTGTGGTTGCAGGAATCGCTCAAAAAAGAGTTTTTCATTGATCATTCTTCGGCCATTGCGGGCCTGACCGCGTGCCACAAAAATCCGTTTTCCGGTTTGTGGACTCAATTGAAAACCCTTACGCAGGAATTCCATGATTTCCACGGTGAGACCACCTTCAGGCAATGAAGGGATCAATAACCGTTCGCATTGCAAGAAACAAGGCGGTGCCACCATGATCTTGTCCGCAATGCCCAAATGGTTGAACCATTGCCATTTGACCGCTGAAGGTTGGGAAGCAACCAGAATGCGGTCAACATCATGCAACGTATAACCATAATGGTAAAAATGATGCAGACGACTCACCGTATCGGAAACGAAATGAAAATAATTTTCTGACCAGGTGCTGTCTAGAATCAAAGTCGATCCGCGCAATGCCAAGAACGAATCGGGAGGTGATCTGTCGTGCGTGATACCCCAATATCCACAAAAAGCCGCAATCGAGTCTACCATCGCATGATTCAACAACGCATACTCGGAACCGCTTTTGTTCAACACATAATCCGGTCCCTTATAGACCAACGCCTCCGGACACTCCAGCACAAACGCCGGATGAGGGGTCTGAGCAAACCGATCCTGTATAAAATCTTCGTGAACGCGCCATCCCAAATTGGTGGATGGCTTGAAGGGGCGCTTGCTTCCCGTGTGCATGGGTGGTCCGGAGCGATGCCAGGTCAAAATGGTTGGCAGATCCGTCAGCCAGGGGGCAGGCCAGGGAGAGTCGTACGTCAAAGGTTGCAACCCTTCCGGCATGGGTACGGTTTCACAATGGTTCCGCCATGTCTCCAACAGCATGGCGGCAACCTCCACCTGTCCTGCATCTGTCACCGTGTTCATGTTGCGATAGAACTCGCGCTCCGGCAGAGATCTGTTCTGAATCGCAGACACGATCTCTTGCAACATCTCTTGGGCTGTTCGTTGCTGCCGCCCCTCCTCCCAGGCCGTGATCAACAGTTCCGCAACGCCATAATTTTCTATTGAAATCAACAGTTCCAAAACATGCTCGTAGATTTCCCGTGCCAGAGTACGTTCTCTGGCAGCATCAAGAACGTTTCTGATGAACTGAATCACCTCATCCTGTGGCATGGCCATATCGATCATCCCCCGGATCGTTCAGACAACAATCGGGCCAGATACGAGTCGGCACCTGGATAACGGAAAAAGTAGCGCGGATCGGTGATATCCATGCGCAGATGGCTGGAACAGTAACGGCAGTTGTAAGAGGGTTCGGTACACATTTCCCGTCGCAAATCGCGCAAAGGACGATCATTCCAGATTTCCGGCAACTCGGCCTGCATCAGGTTGCCCAGATTCAACCGGTCTGGAAAGTCCATACAGCACGGACCGACCCGACCATCACTGTATACATAAACATGCTCAAAGGGATAACTGCAATAGATCCGGCCTGGCGTGTAGTGATTCGGACTCCGGAACAGACCTGGACTCAGTAGCTGAATACCAAACTGTTGGCACAACGCTGCTGCTTCCGTGAAACATGCATCCGAAAGCGCCTGGTCATGATACAGACTCTCTTCTTTGAGCGCCTCTTCATAAACAATATTATGATAGGCAATCACTCTGGCCACGCCATACTGTCTGGCCAAACGTATGACATCCGGCAACTCCCGGATATTGTGGCGCGTGGCCCCGAAATTCAAGGTCAATACCGGCCAGGTTGCCCCGACACGGGCCTTGGCTGCAACGATATGACCAAGCGCAGCATGCAGCTTCTCAAAGGTTCCGTTGCGCCGAATCGCTTCATAGCTCTCCTTGCTGGCACCGTCACAGGAGAAGCTGAGTTCCGCCACTTTATTCACCATCCGCGCTGCAATCTCTTCCGTTACCAACTGCAAATTGGAAGTGGTATGAACGCAACCGCCAGCATGGCAAACATCCTCCACAAACGTAAAAAAATGTTTATTCATAAGAGGTTCACCAATCCCAACCAGATGAACCGATTTGAATTGCGCCAGATGCGGTTTGATACGCTGATTCCATATATCAAGCGTCATTACTTTTGTTACATGATTCGCCATTCTGTTGAAGCATTGTGGACATTGCAAATTGCAGGCACTGGAGATCTCGACCTGAATGGTGGTAAGCGCAGAAAAATCAACACAATAATCAACCGACTCCATCTGTGCGACCAGATCGGTTCCCGGACCGGGAATCGACGGCTGGGGGGTTGCCCCCCGCATTGTCTGGATGAATGTGTCAATATCGTCCGAAAACAAAAGCTCTTTGCAGGCCAGAATCCGATCTCCTGACCACTCCCACCAGGCAATCCCCAACAAGGCTGAGATCTGTTCGGAGGAGAATCGATAACCGCGAATCGAAGCCGGATTGCCTGAGACAATGGCATAGGGAGGTACATCCTGCATAATGACCGACATGGCCTCAATGATCGCTCCGTGACCGATCATGACCGGATTGAGAATCTGCACCCCGGAACCGATCCAGACATCATGACCAATCCGAATGGATCTGGTCGGTGCTGCCTGGGCGGGATCCCCCGTCGTGTTCAACGGAGCCAACGGACTGATGGCAATACGCCGGTACGCAGAATCCTCATACAGGCGCACATGCACGGGATCGGCCAAATGGCACCCACGACCAATCTCCACCATGGCCGTGCCCTGTCCTTGCATGGCCATGAACGGAGGATAATCCTCAAACACAAGGCGTTCCGCCCGACTGAGCGCACCGATCTTCAACAATGGTTGCCCATTGGGTTGAGAATACAAAAGATCCTGCATGACCGGTTCATGGTGAAGTGTCATACCCATCACAGAACTCCTGAACAAATGAATCACGGAACGGTATCATCGCCAGGCTATTGGATGATCCGTGCCCATGTGCTTTTCTTGATCTTTTGGAAATGGTAACCATGAATGGATATTTTCGCAAGCTTGCACAGGATGCCTCTGGTACCTTGCAGCCTGTCAGGGGAGTTTTGCTCCGGCTCTCAACCTTGCACTTTTTGATTCACATGGATGGCAACATGAGGTATGCTATTCGTAATGTCAATACACTCCATCACTACCAGATTTGCAAGTAGGGAGCCTGCCCGATGAAACTCTGGCCTTGGATCCGGAATCTCTTCTCAGCCCCTTCCCAACCGGAATCCCCGGTGGCCACTTTTTCCCAACCGCCTCAGCACCGTCCGCATCGCTCCCGTTTGGCTTTGCGCCTGGAACGCCGCCTGATGTTCGATGGTGCCGGAGTCCTGACTGTGCTGGCCGCCATGCACCACGATGCTCACGGCGATGGCCAGGATGCGGCTCCTGATGGTGATTTTTCCACCTTTGGATCCATCATGCCCCATGAGGCTGACAACTCTCCGAAAGAGATCATCTTTGTCGATCCCCGCGTGGCCGATCACCAGACTTTGTTGCAGGATCTTCCGGACAGCACCCGGGTGGTGGTATTGAATCCAAACCAGGACGGGATCGCACAAATCCGTCAGGCCCTCTCCGGTCACGCCGAAATCGAAGCGGTCCATATCGTCTCCCACGGCAGTCCGGGCCGCTTGACATTGGGCAGTGCCACACTGGATCTTTTGAATGTGGATGAGCATGCCCAGACCTTGCAGGAGTGGGGCACGGCGCTCTCGGAACAGGCCGACATCCTGATCTATGGTTGTGATGTTGCTTCCGGCATGACCGGATCGGCCTTTGTGCAACGGCTCGGCGAGTTGACCGGAGCCGATGTGGCAGCCTCCACCGACCTGACCGGATCTGCGGACCAGGGGGGGGACTGGGAGCTGGAACAGCATCAGGGCACCATCGACACCCCGATCTTTCCATCCGAACCGGCCCGTCTGGCCTTCCATGGCGTCTTGCCATCGGCCAACCCGATCATTGCCAATCTGAACAGCGACGTATTGGCCTATACGGAAGACAGCGGTGCCCTGGTGATCGATCAGGGAGGCAATGTCACTGTCACGGATACCGATTCCCCCGATTTCAATGGTGGCACCCTGACCGTGGCCATCAGCGCCAATCGTGACGCCACGGAAGATCAACTGGCGATCCGCAACCAGGGTGCAGGTGCCGGTCAGATCGGTGTGGCCGGGGCCAATGTCACCTACCAGGGTACGGTAATCGGCACATTCACCGGTGGGACCGGTACGAACAATCTGGTGATCACCTTCAATGCCAATGCCGACCCGGTTGCGGTTTCTGCGTTGCTCAAAAATATCACGTATACCAATACCGACACGGTCAACCCTACCAATACAACCCGCAGCATCACGTTCAGTCTCACCGATGGGGATGGCGGTGCCACCACATCAACCACCACAGCCACGGTGACACGGGTCAACGACACCCCCACCATCAGTGGTGGAGCAACACTGAACTATACGGAAAACAACACGGCCACGGTCATCGATGCCACCATCACCATCGGTGATGTCGACAGCACAACTCTGTCTGGGGCAACCATCACCATCAGCAGCAACTTCCAAAGCGGTGCCGATCTGTTGTCGTTCACCAATACCGCCAATATTACCGGCTCCTGGAATGCCGTGACCGGCACCTTGACCCTGACGGGTGCCGATACACTGGCCAATTACCAGGCGGCCCTGCGCACCGTGAAATATCAAAACACCAGCGATGCCCCCACCACCCTGGCCCGCAGCGTCTCGTTTCAGGTCACGGATGGCACCACCACCAGCACTCCGTCCATTGCGACCGTCAACATCACCGGTGTCAACGATGCTCCAGTGCTGACCACCGGCACCCAATGGTTCGTACCTCCGGTCATCCGCAATCAGTCCGACGCCACCAACACTGGCGCCACGGTCGGCAGCCTGTTTGCCGCCAGTGATATCACGGATGGCGATGCCACACCTTTGGAAGGAGTTGCCATCTACTCCAGACACCAGGCCAGCGTCGGCACCTGGCAATACAGCATCGATAGCGGCACCTCCTGGATTGATGTTCCACCCAATGTCAGTTCGGTCAATGCCTTGCTGTTGCGTGCCACGGACAAGCTGCGTTTTGTGCCCAACAACAGCGATGGCGGACAGCCGACCCTCTATTTCTATGCCTGGGATCAAACATCCGGAGTGGCTGGCACCCAGGTCAATGCCGCCACACGGGGCGGTACGACCGCCTTCAGCTCCAATGCCGGCATCATCAACGGCACGGTCAATGCTGCTCCGGTCCTGGACATCGCACCCAATCCGACCCTGCCCACCATCACCGAAGATCAAACCACCAATACCGGGCAGTTGGTCAGCACTCTTTTGGGCACATCGATTTCCGATATCGACCAGGGTGCCAGTGAGGGGATTGCCATTCGCAGCGTCTCCGTGGACAACGGCACCTGGCAATACTCGCTGGATAATGGCACAACCTGGACCAACTTCGGCACCATCTCTTCCACGCAATCTTTATTGCTTTATCCGACCAATCGTGTCCGGTTTGTACCGGACGCCCAGAATCCGCCGTTCGATACCTCTCCCGGGAGTACCAGTTTTTCGTATGTTGCCTGGGATCGCACGGGGCGTTCTTCCATGTGGTATGCCGGTGGCAAGGTCTCGACCACCTCCCGGGGCGGTGCCACGCCTTTTTCAGTGAATATCGAAACCGCGAGCATCTCGGTGACAGACCTCAATGATGCCCCGGTGTTGACTGCGGCCAATCCCGTATTGTCGGCCATCCGGTATACTGAAACCACCAACAGCGGCGTGGATATCGCTTCTCTGGTTGGTACAACCATTTCGGATGTGGATGTGGTCACCGCTCCTCTGGAAGGCATTGCCATCCATACGCTCAATTCAGGTACAGGTGGAGGATATTGGGAGTATTCAATCGATAATGGCACAACCTGGACCCAAACCGGGGTTGTCAGCACCACTTCAGCTTTGCTGCTGCGCACCCAGGACAGAATCCGCTTCCAACCTGGTGTGCTCAATACCAATGACAATGCCAGCTTCGGATTCTATGCCTGGGATCAGACCCAGAATCTGGGTCAACAAGGGACCAAAACCAACGTCACAACCCGTGGCGGAACCACGGCATTCAGCACGTCCAGCGATACGGCCACCATTCGCATCAATGCCGCACCCGACCTGGATCCATCGGCCTCCCCTGCCCTGCCCACCATCACCGAAGATCAAACCACCAATACCGGCACCACGGTCTCCACCCTTTTGGGTGGGGTGAGTGATATCGATGTCGGTGCTGCCAGGGGGATGGCCCTGTATGGGCTGAACAGCAGCAATGGCACCTGGCAATACAATACCGGCAGCGGTTGGACCAATATTGGAACGGTCAGCGACACCTCGGCCCTGTTGCTGCGTGCCAGTGATCAGATCCGTTTCATCCCCAATGCCATCAAGGGCACAACGGCAGAGATCTCGTTTTATGCCTGGGACCAGACCACGGGAACCTTTGGCACCAAGGTCAACGTCACCAGTCGCGGTTCCACAACCGCCTTCAGCGTGAATGGCGATACCGCCTCCATTCTGGCCACCGAGGTCAACGACACCCCAACCTTGTCCGTCACCGCCACCACCCTGAACGTGACCGAAGGGAATGCACCGACCGCCGTCTACAACTCCCTGACCCTGGCCGATATCGACGATCTGAATCTGTCCGGGGCCACGGTACGCATCACCGGCAACTATCTGGCCAGTGAAGATCTGCTCGCCCTGGCTCCCCAGGCCAACATCAGCAGCTCCTGGGATGGCACCACCGGCACCCTGACTTTGACCGGAACCGCGACCAAGGCCGAATACCAGGCAGCTCTCCGGGCCGTCTCTTACCAGAACACCAATGCCAACAACCCCAACATCTCCACCCGGACCGTCACCTTCACGATCACGGATGCCAACTCCGATGGCACAGGCTTTGGTGCCTTGACCGCCAGTTCCGCCCGTCCCATCGCCATCACGGCCATCAATGATGCCCCGACCCTCACCACAACAGCCACCAGCCTGACATTCACCGAAGGAGACGCCGCAACCTTTGTGGATGGCGCACTTTCTCTGGCTGATGTGGACGATACCCAACTGACCGGTGCCACGGTTCAAATCACCGGCAATTTTCTTACCAGCGAAGATCAGTTGTCATTCACCAATCAACTCGGCATCACCGGCTCCTGGAATGCCGTTCTCGGCAAACTGACCCTCTCCGGCACGGCCAGCAAATCCGACTATGAGACCGCACTGCGTTCTGTGACCTATCAGAACACCAATGCCACCACACCCGACACCAGCACGCGCACGGTCACCTTTACCATCACCGATGCCAACTCGGCCAGCCAGGGCAGTGGTGCCCTGAACGCCACCGCCACCCGCACCATTGCCATTCAGTCCGTCAATGACGCCCCTACCGCTTCTGGCAGTGCCGCACCACTCTCTTATAGCGAAGGGGATGGTCTGGTTGTTGTTGACAGCGCCATCACATTGAGCGATGTCGATGATACCCAAATCACCGGAGCTGTCGTGCAGATCATCGGCAACCACCATGCCGATCAGGATCAGCTTCTTTTTACCGATCAGTCCGGCATTACCGGCACCTGGGATGCCACCACTGGCACCCTGACCCTGGCCGGAACCGCCACCAAAGCCAACTATCAGGCGGCTTTGCGTTCCATTACTTACTTGAACAGCCTGGACAATCCCAATACCAGCACACGCACCATCCAGTTCACGATTACAGACAACAACTCCGGAGGTCTGGGATCTGGCACCCAAAGCGTCACCATCCAGCGTGATCTCGCCATCAGCGCGGTCAATGACGCCCCTCTCTTGTCGTCTACCGTCATGCCGCTCTCCTACCAGGAGGGCGATCCAGCCACTGTGGTGGATGCAGCCATGACCTTGAACGACGTGGACGATACCCTGATGAATGGAGCCACCATCCAGATCATCGGCAACTATCAAGCCAGCGAAGATCTGCTTGCCTTGACGCCCCAAGCCAATATCAGCAGCTCCTGGAATGCCACCACCGGCACACTGACCCTGACGGGCATCGCCTCCAAAGCGGATTATCAAGCCGCCTTGCGGGCCGTCACCTATCTGAACTCCAACTCCGACAACCCGAATATTGCCATCCGCACCATCCATTTTGCGGTCACGGACAGCAACTCCGATGGTGCTGGAGGCGGCGCACTCACGACCACAAGTGGTCGCACCATCATCATGAGTGCGGTCAACGATGGCCCCAACATGACCACGGATGCCCCACTGGCCTATGAAGAAGGAGATCCGGCCACGATCATCGATCCGGGCCTGAGTCTGATCGATGTGGATGACAACTGGGTGGTTGGTGGCATGGTGCAAATCTCCGGCAATTATCAGGCGGGCGAAGATCTGTTGGCTTTTGTCGATCAGGCTGGCATTACCGGCTCCTGGGATCCGGTGACCGGCACCCTGGTCCTGACCGGTGCAGCCACGCGCGCCAACTATGAAGCCGCACTGCGTACCATCACCTACCAGAATCTCGACAATGCCACACCCAACCAGTCCACCCGTTCCATCACCTTTTCGGTCACGGATGCCAACTCCGATGGTGCCGGAACCGGTTCGATCACCACCCAGGGGAGCCGGGATATCGTGGTGTCATCGGTGAACGATGCTCCGGTACTGACTGGTGCTGGTGCGGTTCTCACCATCCCCGAAGGATCCGCCGTCCAGATCATCGATGCCACCCTCTCTTTGACAGATATCGATGACGCCTTCATCCAGGGCGCAACCGTGCAGATCAGCCACAACTATCTGGCCAGCGAAGATCTGCTTGCATTTACCAATCAATCCGGGATTGCCGGTTCCTGGAACGGGGCGACTGGTATGCTCACCTTGTCGGGTTCCGCTTCCAGGTCTGACTATGAAACGGCACTGCGCTCCATCACCTATATCAACAGCAATCCCGATCATCCCGGTGTGGCTCCGCGTACCATCACCTTCTCGGTCACTGACTCCAATGCCAATGGCACAGGAACCGGTGCCATCACCACCAGCACCTCCCGCACCCTGGTCATGCAGGCCGACAATGATGCCCCGGGTGTCACCACGAACGCTGTTTCTTTGAGCTTTTCCGAAAGCGATGCCGCTACACCAGTCGATACTTCCTTGTCATTAACCGATGTGGATGACGCCTGGATCAGCGGAGCAACAGTCCAGATCACAGGCAACTATCTGTCCAGCGAAGACCAACTCTCTCTCACGGCTCAACCCAACATTTCCAGCAGTTGGAACGCAACCACCGGAACGCTCACCTTGAGCGGTATCGCCTCCAAAGCCGATTATCAAACTGCCTTGCGTGCTGTGACCTATCTGAACAGCAACAACGACAATCCCGCCACTGGGGCGCGCACCATCACCTTTGCGGTTACAGACTCCAACTCCAATGGCGAAGGATCCGGTGCCCGTACGACCACAGCCACACGTTCCATACTGGTCCATGCCATTAACGATGCCCCGGGCATCACCATGAGCGCAACCCCGCTCCCGTTCAACGAAGGCGATGCTGCGACAGCCATCGATCCTGCGCTCACCCTGACCGATGTGGACGATGGTATGATCCACGGCGCAACCGTGCAGATCACCGGAAATCATCTGGCCAGTGAAGATCTCCTCTCCCTGGCGGTTCAGCCTGCCATCACCAGCAGTTGGAACGCAGCCACCGGCACCCTGACCCTGAGCGGAACGGCCTCCAAAGCCGATTACCAGGCCGCCCTGCGGGCCGTGACCTATCACAACAGCAACGCCAATGATCCCAGCAATGCCACCCGCACCATCACCATGGCGGTCACGGACGGCAACTCCACAGGTCAAGGGAGTGGTGCCATCACCACCCAGGCCACCCGTGCCATCCAGATCCAACCGCTCAACGATGCCCCGACCGTAACCGGGAGCGCCATCAACTTGAGCCTTGCCGAAGGTGCGGCAACCACCCCGGTCGATGCCACACTCTCCCTGAATGATCTGGATGACACCCATCTGACCGGAGCAACCGTCCAGATCACCGCCAACTATCAAGCAAGCGAAGATGCGCTCTTGTTTGTCAATCAGGCTGGCATCACCGGTTCCTGGGATGGAACGACCGGCATGCTGACCCTGAGTGGTGCTGCCACTACGGCCCAATATCAGACGGCCTTGCGTTCGATCACCTACCAGAACAGCAACACGGATCATCCGATCATTGCCACACGGATCGTGACGTTCACGGTGACGGATAACAATGCCAACACCTTGGGGCTGGGTGCCTTGAGTGACAGCCACACCCGTTCCATCGTCATCGAAGCCATCAACGATGCCCCGACCCTGACCACGACTGTTGCCCCTCTTGGCATCACCGAAGGAGATGGAGCTGTGGTTGTGGATGGCGCTTTGACCCTCGCAGATGTGGACGATACCCAACTCACCGGAGCTGTTGTTCAGATCACGGCCCACTACCAGTCTGGAGAAGATCTGCTGCTCTTCTCGGATCAATCCGGAATCACCGGTTCCTGGGATGGTGTCTTGGGTCGCCTGACGCTCTCAGGTACGGCCAGCAAGACAAACTATGAGACCGCTCTGCGCGCGATCACCTATCAAAACAGCAATACCGCCAATCCGGATATCACCCCCCGTACCGTCACCTTCACCATCACCGATGCCAACTCACAAGGAGAAGCCAGCGGTTCACTGACCTCTTCAGCAACCCGTTCCATCAACCTGACCGCCATCAACGACGCCCCGACTCTGACCGCCACGGTCACGACACTGAACCATACCGAAGGAGATGGTCAGGTTGCTGTGGATTCCGCCTTGTTGCTGGCTGATCTCGATGATGGCAATATCACCGGTGCCACCATCCAGATTGTCGGGAATTATCATTCCAATCAAGACCAGCTCGACTTTTTCAACCAATCGGGCATCACCGGCTCCTGGGATCTGCTCACCGGCACCTTGACGTTGAGCGGAACAGCCAGCAAAGCCGATTATCAGGCCGCCTTGCGCTCAATCACCTATACGAACGGGTCAGACAATCCAACGGTCGGTACGCGCACCATCCAGTTCACCATCACCGATGACAACTCCAACGGCCAAGGAAGCGGTGCCCAAACCGTGGCCGTGCAACGTGCCATCACCGTCACGGCGGTCAATGACACCCCTACCTTGAGCTGTACGACCAACGCCCTCTCCTTCCCGGAGAGCAGTGCCGCCACTGCGGTCGATTCAGCCATCTCGCTGGATGACATCGACGACACCATGATCAGCGGAGCCAGAGTGCAGATCACCGACCACTATCTGGCCAGCGAGGATCTGCTCTCCATGACCAATCAGGCGGGCATCACCGCCTCCTGGGATGGAGCCACCGGTACCTTGACCTTGAGCGGAACCGCATCCAAGGCCGATTATCAAACAGCTCTGCGTTCGGTCCTTTATGACAATACCAATGACAACAATCCCAGTACGGCCATGCGTACCGTCACCTTCTCGGTGACAGACAGCAACAGCAATGGTCAAGGCAGCGGCGCATTGACCATCTCTGGCAGTCGTCGCATCATCATGACAGCCATTGACGATGCCCCCAACATGACCAACCAGAGCGCCCTGACCTATACGGAAGGAAACGCCGCTACATCCGTAGATGCAGGTCTGAGTCTGATCGACGTTGATGATGACTCCATCGTTGCTGGAGTCGTGCAGATCACCGGCAACTATCTTGCGAGCGAAGACCGGCTGACTTTCAACGATCAATCGGGTATTACCGGAAGCTGGGATGGTGCCACCGGGACATTGATCCTGTCTGGAACTGCGCTCAAGGCCGATTACGAAGCTGCCCTGCGTTCCATCACCTACCAGAATCTCAATGTCGATAATCCTAGCACGCTCACCCGCACCATCTCTTTCTGGGTAACCGATGGCAACTCCAATGGTCAAGGAGATGGCGCAGTCACGACCCATGGCAGCCGCGACATCGTCATCACTGCCATCAATGATGCCCCGGGAATCACCTCTTCGGCATCCACCTTGACCTATACCGAAGGCAATACAGCGACTGTGGTGGATGATTCCATCACCTTGTCCGATGTGGATGATGCCATCATGTCCGGAGCCTCGATTCAGATTGCCGGCAATTATCTGGCCAGCGAGGATATTTTAACATTTTCGGATCAACCCCTCATCACCGGATCATGGGACACGATCACCGGAACCCTGACTTTGAGTGGAACAGCAACCAAAGCAGAGTATCAGGCAGCCTTGCGCTCCATCACCTATACCAATACCAACAACGACAATCCCAGCACTGCCCAACGCACCGTCACTTTTGCCATCACGGACGACAACTCCGATGGTCAAGGCTCAGGTGCCATAACATCCACAGCCACACGTGACCTCCAGATCCAGGCGGTCAACGATGCCCCAACGCTCTCTGGCAGTGCAACACCGCTCACCATCACCGAAGGTGATGGTGCCACTCCAGTGGATGCCACTCTCTCCTTGGCTGATGTGGATGACTCCTTCATCGTCGGGGCATCGGTTCGGATCACCGGCAACTATCTTGCCAGTGAAGATTTGTTGTCATTTACAGATCAGGCTGGGATTACCGGTTCCTGGAACAGCAGCACAGGAACTTTGACCTTAACGGGAACCGCCTCCAAGGCCGATTATGAGAGTGCCTTGCGCTCCATCACCTATACCAACAGCAACTCGGACCGACCGAATCTGACCACTCGTACCTTGACCTTTTCGGTCACGGATGCCAACTCCAATGGCGAAGGAAGTGGTGCCAATACGACCACCACCACACGTCAACTCCTGATTCAGGCCATCAATGATCTTCCAGGAGTCACAACAACGGCTGCTCCGCTCCTGTATACCGAAAGTGATTCCGCAACCCCTATCGATCCTGCCCTCTCTTTGGCTGATGTGGACGATGCGTTCATCAGCGGTGCCACCGTGCAAATCACCGGAAACTATCTTGACAGCGAAGACTTGCTTGTATTTGCCGATCAGGCAGGAATTGCGGGTTCCTGGAACAGCGCCACGGGTATGCTGACCCTGAGCGGGAGCGCTGCCAAAGCCGATTATGAAACAGCATTGCGTTCGATAACCTATATCAATAACAATCCCGACAATCCCAGTACAAATGCGCGCACCGTCACGTTTGCTGTGACTGACTCCAATTCGCATGGCGAAGGCACAGGAGCCAATACCACCAGTGCCACGCGCACCATTCTCATGAATGCTGTGAACGACGCTCCGGGCGTCACCACCAACCCCGCACCACTCCTCTATATCGAGGGAGCCTCTGCGGCTGCGGTGATCGATTCCGCCATTGCATTGACCGATGTGGACGATCCCTTCATCCAGGGTGCCACGATTCAGATCACCCAAAACTATCATGTCAGTGAAGATATTCTTTCGCTGTTGGTCGATCAACCCGGTATTGTCAGCGCCTGGGATCCCACAACCGGCATTCTGGCCCTCAGCGGAACGGCATCCAAGGCAACCTATGAAGCCGCTTTGCGCTCCATCACCTATACCAACAGCAATCTGGAAAATCCCAATCTTGCCTTGCGGACCATCACCTTTTCCGTGACCGATTCCAATTCCAATGGCGCAGGGGTCGGAGCCATCACCACCACCGCCACCCGCGACATTCTGCTGCAATCGGTCAACGATGCCCCAGGCGTCACGACAAATGCCATGGCACTCTCCTATACGGAAGGAGATGTCGCCACGCCTGTGGATACGACCCTCTCTCTCAGCGATGTGGATGATACGTTCATCAGTGGCGCAAGAGTGCAGATCACCGGAAATTATCTCACCAATGAGGATGTTCTTGCGTTTACCGATCAGGCGGGAATCTCGGGTGCCTGGGACAGTGCCACGGGAACTCTGACCTTGAGTGGTACAGCCTCCATTGCCGATTATCAGACGGCCTTGCGCTCTGTCACCTATATCAATGCCAACACCGACCATCCGACTCTTGCCGTTCGCACGATCACCTTTTCCGTGACCGACTCCAACTCCCATGGCTCGGGATCAGGTGCGCTGACCACAACAGCCACCCGCGATCTGGTCATCCAGGCAATCAATGATGCACCCGGCGTCACCACCTCGGCTTTTTCTCTCACCTATTTCGAGGATGATGGAGCCGTGCCAATCGATTCGGGTCTTTCGCTTGTTGACGTGGATGATGCCTTCATCCGTGGTGCCAGTGTGCAGATCACCGGGAATTATCTGGCCAGCGAGGATCTTCTTGCCTTTGTCGATCAATCCGGCATCACCGGTTCCTGGAACAGTGCCACCGGGAGTCTGACTTTAAGTGGAACCG
>JAANAU010000053.1 GCA_011089965.1 Magnetococcales bacterium | reverse complement strand
ACTCACTCCGGAAGTGGATCGGGTGATCGTTTCGACCGACTCTTGGGAAATTGCCGAGATCGCCCGCGCTGCCGGAGCCGAAGTGCCGGATCTGCGCCCGCCTGAACTGGCCCTGGACTCCACACCCACCGAACCGGTCCTGCTCCATGTGTTGGATGCCTGGTGTCCACACCGCACCCCGGATGTGGTGATCCTGCTGCAACCCACGTCGCCTCTGCGACTGCCCCATGCCATTGGCAACGCCATCCGGCAGTTCGATGCCGAACAGGCCGACTCTCTGGTCTCGGTCTGCGCCAGTCATGCATTCTTCTGGAAAAAATCCCCGAATACCGAAGCACTTTACAATTTCAAAAATCGACCCAGACGCCAGGATATTCACCCCCATGACCGGCAGTATCGGGAGAACGGCTCGATCTATCTCTCCAAAAGCTCCGGATTGCAGCAGTATCACAATCGTCTGTTCGGCAAAATCGCCCTGTTTGAAATGACCGAAGAGGAGTCCTGGGAGATCGACTCCGAAACCGACCTGGCCATCGTTGCGCAATTGATGAAGGAATATCTGCCATGATCATCGAAAAAAACATCTCAAAATACATCATCTTTGCCGAGGATCCTCTCACCCATGCCCTGCACCGCATCGGAGAGAACAAACATGGTGTGGTGTTTGTTTTGACCTTCAAGGGGGTTCTGATCGGCATTCTGAGCGATGGGGATTTCCGGCGTTGGCTGCTCGCCTCTCATCAGACCGATTTCACGCTGCCGGTTTCGGTGGCCATGAACCAACATTTCACGGTCTTGCCCGAGACCGCGACCAATGACCAGATCGCCGCGCTGTTTTCCGAGCGGATCAAGTTCATCCCGCTGGTGGATGGACAAGGGCGCATGGTGGCGCTGGCCTCGGCCCAGGCGACCCTGATGACCATCGGCAACCGTCCCATAGCCGATGATGCCCCGGCCTTTCTGATTGCGGAAATCGGCAACAACCACAATGGCAGCCTGGAGCTGGCCATGCGGCTGATCGATGCCGCCGCTGCCGCTGGAGCCGATTGCATCAAGTTTCAGATGAGAGATTTGCAATCCATGTACCGCACCTCTGACCAGGGGGAGAAATCCGAAGATCTGGGCGCCCAATACACCCTGGATCTGTTGACCCGTTTTCAACTGCGCAATGACGAGCTGTTCCAGGCATTTGACTACTGCAAACAGCTTGGAATCCCGCCTCTCTGCACCCCATGGGACGTGGCCAGTCTCCATGCCCTGGAACGCTACGGCATGGAAGCCTACAAGGTGGCTTCTGCGGATCTGACCAACCACGCCTTGCTGAATGCGATCTGCAAAACCCGCAAACCGATCCTTTGTTCCACCGGCATGTCCACAGAGAGTGAAATCAATGATGCCATCCAGCTGCTGCGCCGCAACAGCACCCAGTTTGTCCTGCTCCACTGCAACTCCACCTATCCGGCCCCGTTCAAGGATATCCATTTGAACTATCTGAAACGGCTGAAAGGTCTCAGTGGCGGGGGTGTTGTGGGCTATTCCGGTCACGAGCGTGGCATTCATGTGGCAGTGGCTGCTGTGGCCATCGGCGCGCGTGTCATCGAAAAACATTTCACTTTGGATCGCAACATGGAGGGGAATGACCACCGCATCAGCCTGTTGCCGGATGAGTTCCGCGAGATGGTCCAGGGGATCCGTGCCGTTGAGCAGTCATTCGGCACGACCGAGGCACGCAAGGTGACCCAGGGCGAAATGATGAACCGGGAGGTGCTGGCCAAAAGCATCCTGGCTGCCAAACCGATCCGCACGGGCGACATCATTGCCGCCACCCATCTGGAGATCCGCTCACCCGGCAAGGGGTTGCCCCCCTACCGTTGGCATGAACTGGTGGGACGGGTGGCCAAACGGGATTTTGCCCCCGGGGATTTCTTCTATCCTTCGGATCTGGCCAGCCAGGAGGTGGTCCCGCGCCCCTATCGTTTTGACCGGCCTTTTGGCATCCCGGTGCGTTATCACGATATCGAGGCCATGATCCCCAAATCCAACTTCGATCTGCTCGAATTCCACCTGAGCTACAATGATCTCAATCTCGATCCGGCCCGGCATCTCAACCCGGCAGGCTATGACCTGGATTTCGTCGTACACAGTCCGGAATTGTTTGCCAATGACCACATCATGAATCTGTGTTCCGATGATCCGGCCTATCGCGACCGTTCCATTCAGGAGTTGCAACGGGTGATCGATGTCACGCGCCAACTGAAACGGTATTTCAAACGCGCCACCACACCGCTCATCATCATCAATGCTGGCGGGTTTTCCCTCGACTCGTTTCTGCCCAAAGAGGTGCGTCAGGAGAAATATCGTCTGATCGCTTCAGCACTGGCAACGGTAGATCGCCAGGGCGTGGAGATCATTCCCCAGACCATGCCGCCATTTCCGTGGCATTTCGGTGGTCAGAGGTATCACAATCTGTTCATGGAGGCCGAGGATATCGTGACGTTCTGTCGCCAGCACCAGCAGCGCATCTGTCTGGACATCTCCCACTCCAAGCTGGTGGCCACCCATTTCCAGGTGCCCTTCTCCCTGTTCATGGAGCAGGTGGCCCCCTTTACCGCCCATCTCCATCTGGTGGATGCTGCCGGGGTGGATGGGGAGGGGTTGCAGATCGGCGAAGGGGAGATCGACTTTGCCATGGTGGCCGAAAAATTGAAACATCTGGCACCACAGGCTTCTTTCATTCCGGAGATCTGGCAGGGACACAAAAACGACGGGGAAGGATTCTGGATCGCCCTGGAGCGTCTGGAGAGTTATTTCCGGCCATAAAAACAAATCATGCGGACAGGCTTGTATTGCATCCTTCCATACAAAAATGCATGATCATATCATAAACTTTGACAGGAGGTGCCAAATGCCCCAAGCACAAACTTACGAACCCGTGACCATAAGCATCCGCGCCAAGGCGCGGCAGCGTGACCTGATTGATCAGGCAGCCGAACGCCTTGGTCGCAGCCGATCTGAATTCATGCTGGAAGTCGCATGCCGCGAAGCGGAAGAGGTGCTGCTGGATCAAACCTTCTTCGCGGTTGATGCTGAAACATTCGAAAAATTCAAGGCACTGTTCGATAGTCCGCCGGAACCGACTGAAGCACTGCACCGCCTGTTGCTGACCAAGGCCCCGTGGGACAAATGACCCTGCCGCCACTTTTACCGCCATCTCCTCTGAGCGAGATGCATGACTTGACAGATTCTGGTGCTCGGGCGGTTGGCGGTCGATCAGCGTTACCAGAATATGGGAATCGGCAAGGCTCTGCTGCTCGATGCCGCGCGCCGCACTTTGCAAGCCGGTCAGATTCATGGTGTGATGGGACTGCTTGTTCATGCCAATTCAGCACATGCCAAGAGATTCTACCTTGCACACGGTTTCATCGAGTCCCCTCTCAATCCGATGCTGATGATACTGATTCTAAAAACTTTGGAAAAATCGTTAATGTCCAGACCGCAATAAGAAAAACGCTGTCCGGAACAGCTCTGACGTGGATTACTGCAACATAGCACATCAGGCTCAGGCGCGATGACCACCTGACCGCTGATTTTCACATCCCCCCCTCACAACCCGGCCAGCATGCTGCGCACGGCCAGATTCTCCGGATCTTCCTGCAAAATACCCTCAAAGATCTCCCTGGCCTGTTCGATGCGTCCCAACTCCTGGTAGATGCGCCCCAACTTCATCAGATTGACGAAGTCCTTGCGCACCAGCTTCAGATACTCCTCAAAGATCGCTGCCGACCGCTCCCGATCCCCGCACAAACGCAACAGATCGGCATACACCGGCACATGCGCCATACTCAGCTCGGTCAACCGACGCGCCATCTCCACAGCCTCGGACAACTCCTGAAGCTGCAATGCAATCACCAACTGGCGGTGCAACCCCTCGGATACCAGCAGCTCATGGGTCAGTTGCCGGTAGTGCTCTTTGGCACACACCGGATCCCCATCCAATTCCGCCAAATACCCCTGAATCAAACAGGCATATTCGCTCTTTTCTGCCAAAGAACTCTTGTCCAACCCCACCCCGAACTGATACAACCGCTCCCGCTCCCGACGGACAAACAGTGCCTGCGCCCGGGCACGCACCTCACGCGGGGAACTCTGTTTGGCCAACAACATCTGCTTGTAATTGTTGTCATCCAGGGCCACAAGCTCCGCAAAGGCTTGCTCCAGATCCAGAAATCCGCGCTGGACCCGTTCCGGCAGCTCCTCGATGCGCCACCCGCGCCGCTGCAAAAACAGCCGACCACGACCAGGCTGCCCATCCCTCTGCCACTGGGCGATCAAGGTCTTGAAATTGGGACGCGGTTTCTCCTCCTCCATGCGCGCTGCCACCCGCAGCCGCACCTGTTCCAACTGCCTGATCAAGGAGGTAGCATTGTCGCGATAGATCTCATAATACATCCGCCCCGTGCGTTCGATCTCTGCATCGCTCCACTCCCGCTCCTTGTTTGGACGGCTCAATTTGAGCATGGCTGCCAGGCCCCACTTCTTGACCAGACGACTCACCTCACGATAGCGTTCATCCAGGGTCTGTTCGATCTCATCCATGCGCTTTTTGAACTGATAATTCGGCGGTTTGCCGCGACGCCCAAAGAGTCCGTCATTGCATGCAATCCCTTCGACCGCCAACTCCTTGACCTTGACCACCAGGGCACGCAAGGCGCGCAACTCCTGGTCCACAGCCCGATAATGGGCCAGACGCTCCTGAGTGGTTTCAACCGGCAACACCTGCAACAACCGCGCACGAGCCGACTGCTCCAGTGGAGTTGGCACGATCTCATCCCATGAACAATACTCCACCCCATCCACCCTGGCCGATGCCTGAGAGGGATTGACCACCCGACACTGTTTCTCCGCCGCATATTTGGCCAGCAGCGCCAGACTGGGAATGGCATTCAGAAAATCATGGCGCGTTTCAGCCATCCAACCGCCATTGGTTTCAACCAGCAGATCGCTGCGGGTGATATACGGTCCGATCTGTTGTTCCACACTGCCCTGGGCATGGGTAAACCCCTCGCGACTGAAACAGAGATCAAACCCGGAGAGCACCACACAGGCAAACCCCATATCCACGGCCATGCCCAGCGCCTGGTGACTCACGGTAATTCCAGGATAGTTCACATTCGGGAGATTCAACGGACTCTCCCAGGGCAGCAACTGGCCCATATAGGCGCTGCGCCCCTGCCATTGACTGAGCAGAGCGGAGTTGAGATGGTACATGTTGACCAGGACACTCTCTTGCCAGGACGACAAGATCCCCTTGCTTTGATGAAAGATCACATCCTTGGGATCAATGGCAAAAAAGAGATCGGCCACCACTCCGGCCTCCCGCAACTGGTCTGCCACGCGCGAAACAGCCAAAACCACCAACTGCTCCCGATGACGCCGGATCCAGGGGAAACTTTCCGACAAGGATGGCCCCCCTGCCAACAAGACCGCTGTTTTCCCTGCAAAGATTCCGGTCAAATTTTTGGCCTGGAAACGGTTTTCCGCAACATTCTCCAGACCGCGCACCGTGAACAGCCGATTGCCGATTTCGTTTTCAATCATCAACCGGTATTGTCCCAAATCCCGTTCCAGTTGATGGACCAGCTGGGCATAACCGCCATGCACTCCGTCGATCACAGCCAGGGATTTGACCAGATAGACCTGATCCAGATAAAAATAGTCACGAATGGCACACGTTTCGGCAACAGCCAGCCATTGATCCAAGGTGGTGATGTGGCACTGGTCCGGCAGCTCATCCGGCAACAGCCCTTCCTGACGCAACCGTTCCAACACATCGGGCAATTCGATGAACAGAAACCGGGAGCCTTCGGGTCGCTGGCGTTTCAGGATCCACTGCAACAACAGACCAGAGTCGCACCCCAGCACCAAAAACAGGGAATCTTCCTTGAGAAACAATGGTCCGTACTGCTGCTGGAACACATTTTCCGACCCGACGCGCGAAAACGCCTCCTGGTTCACACCCGGCAGATAACACTCCTCGAACCGGTTCATCAACAGTGGTCCCAGGGATTCGGTCTGCATCAAATCCGACATAAGCACTCCATTTCCATTCCAGTGGCATAAGTTCCAGTCCCTGGCAACAAAGCAAGCAATTTTCCGGCCATCCAGACGCCCCCCACCTTTACGGCCCCGGGATTGCATGGCCTGGAAAAGTTGTCATCGATCTCGACGCTCAACTCACAGCACCTTCTGCATACCGGCCATGACCAACATCTCGCCCCCCACCCACGAACTGCGCAGCGCCATGACGGATGTGGCGACTCTCATTGACCAGAAACAGTGGCAGAACGCCCTGGAAAAATTATCCAACCTGAAAAAATGGCATCCAGGCCACCCGCATGTCTTGCATCTGCTTGGTGTGGTCAAGCAGGAGCTGGGTGATCGCAAAGGGGCCATGGAGGCGTTGAGTCAGGCCGTGACCCTGGCACCCGACAACCACCTGTTTCAACTCGATCTGGGGCTGGCCCTCAAACAGAAAGGGGCACACCTGCCGGCTCAGGATCGGTTGCACGAGGTGCTGCGCCTCAATCCGGCCTGTGCTGCGGCCCATTTCCATCTGGGGGATCTGTGGATGGATCAGGGGCAGATCGATGCCGCGATCCAGAGTTTCCAACAGGCTTTGCACCATCAGCCTGACCTTCTGGAAGCGTGGATCAATCTCGGATTGTGTCAAAAATCCCAAAACCGGATCGAAGAGGCTGTGACCAGTTTTCAGACCGCACGGCGTCTGCAACCAGACCATGCCCAGACCCATGTCAATCTGGCCATGGCACTGCTCATGCAGGGTGACTACGCTCCGGGCTGGCGTGCCTACGAATGGCGCTTTCGTCTGGACCAACCCAGTCTGCCCTTTGCCTTGCCCCAGGTGCCGCGCTGGCAAGGAGAGGCTTTGACCGGTAAAACCATCCTGCTGCTGGGCGAACAAGGATTCGGGGATCAGATTCAATTCATCCGCTTTGCCGACTCTCTCAACCAACAAGGAGCCAGGGTGCTGGTGGCTGTGCCTGGGCCACTGGTCACCTTGTTGCAACGCGCTCCGGGGGTTGCCAAGGTACAGGATCATCTGGAATTTCAGGAGCCGGTGGATTGTTTCTCTCCCCTGTTGTCTGTGGCGGGTCTGCTTGGAGTCACTGCCGATACCATTCCTGCCACCACCGGTTATCTGAGCGTGGATCCGGTTTTATCCGAGATCTGGCGTGAACGGTTGCATGGGACCGAATTCAAGGTGGGTCTGATCTGGCAAGGCAAACCGCTGCATGCCAACGATCCCTTGCGGCGACGCTCCTGCACCCGGCAGGATCTGACCCCTTTGGCAGCCATTCCGGGCGTGCAGCTCTTCAGCCTGCAAAAAGGGGCCAATGATCCCCCGGATGATCTCCCGATCACCTCTTTGGAGTCTGAACTGACCGATTTTGCCGCCACGGCAGCCATCATGACCCAGATGGATCTGATCATCTCCATCGACACTGCGGCAGCCCATCTGGCCGGTGCCCTGGGCAAACCGGTCTGGACCCTGCTGCCGCGCGCTCCGGACTGGCGCTGGGGCAGCCATCAGGCCACCACGCCCTGGTATGGCACAATGCGCCTGTTCCGACAAAGCGTCACGGACCAATGGCAGGAACCGGTGCTGGCCATGGCCGAGGAGCTGAAAAAACGCCCATGAACCATGATACTCCCAAGATCCAGACCCTGCTCCAGCAGGCGCTTGCCGCCTACCAGCGCCGCGACGCCGTGCAGGTGACCGCCTGCATCCGCCAGGTTCTGGCCATGGATCCGGACAATGCCGACGGCTATTATCTGCTGGGATTGAACGCCGCTCTGCTGGAACGCCCGGAGATGGCCCGCACGCTCCTGGACAAGGCCATTGCACGCAATCCCCGCCAACCCTACTACCACTTCAACCTCAGCTCGGTTCTAAGTGACCTCAACCAGCCAGAACTGGCGGAACAGAGCCTGCTGACCGCCATGGCCCTGAAACCGGATCTGGCCGAAGCCCATATCAATCTGGCCAATCTGCGCATGCACCGAGGCGAGCTGCAACTGGCCCGTGACGGCTATCAACATGGCCTGCAACTCGATCCCAACCAGATCGTCGGCCATTACAATCTTGGGGTGATCTTTCAGGAGTCTGGAGATCACCAGGCCGCTTTGACCCAATTTGACCGGGCGTTGCAACTCGACCTAACGTATGCACCCGCACACATGGGACGGGCAGCTTCGCTGCTTAAAACCGGTCGCTTCATGGAAGGGTGGCCAGAGTACGAGTGGCGTTTCCGACTGCCGAACATGGCCCCGCGCATCTGCCCGGTTCCGCGCTGGGACGGCTCTGCTCCGGTGGGCCAGAGGCTCTATCTCTATACCGAACAGGGTTTCGGCGATGCCATGATGTTCGTGCGCTTCGCTCCTCTGGTACGTGCTCTGGGAGCAACGGTACTCCTCGAATGCCGACCCGAACTGCTGACACTCTTTGCCGCATCGGATCTGGCCGATCAGGTCACAGCCCGCGCACGCGATGATCAACAACCGCCGCCGTTTGCCTATGACCTTCACCTGCCACTCATGAGTCTGCCAGCCGTCCTCGGCATCACCTTGGACAATCTGCCCGCCTCAACACCCTACTTCACCCCACCGGCTGCCCGGGTCGCGGCCTGGGCTGCCCGTCTCGGCCCCAAAAAGGGTCTGCGCGTGGCCCTCTCCTGGTCCGGCAATCCAGCCACCCCGGGCCATCGGGATCGCTCCTGCACCTTGCATGATCTGTTGCCCATCACGACACTGCC
Source organism: Magnetococcales bacterium (assembly GCA_011089965.1). GTDB lineage: Bacteria > Pseudomonadota > Magnetococcia > Magnetococcales > Magnetaquicoccaceae > Magnetaquiglobus. The sequence goes on along the minus strand of JAANAU010000053.1, from coordinate 8,953 downwards.
CGGCATCACCTTTTATTCCATTCAAAAAGGGATCCCTGCCACCCAGTTGACCGCCGAATTGCAACAACGCCATGCCATCATCCCTTTGGAAACAGACCTCACGGACTTTACCGAAACCGCTGCCGCACTGCTCCACATGGATCTGCTCATCTCCACGGATACCGCTGTCGTCCATCTGGCAGGCGGCCTGAACCGTCCGGTCTGGACCCTGCTGCACCATGCCAATGAGTGGCGCTGGCTGGAAGCACATCACGAAACCTCCCCCTGGTATCCCTCCATGCGTCTGTTCCGGCAAACCACACCCGGCAACTGGAATTCGGTGATCACCCCTGTCCGCACACTCCTGGCCACCCTCCCTGCCCACCCGCTTTGAACCCGGCAGTGAACAAACAAGAAAAACTTGCACAAGTGTAAATTTGTTGCTTGATTTTTCCGGATGACCCATCTATACTGGATATATTTATTATTTAAATTATTAATATACCATCAAGAATCGACACGTCAGGGCCACTCCGCCATGCTCACGGAACGTCAGGCAACACTGATCAAAACCATTCAGGAAGCCATGCATGAAACCGCGCTGGCTTTTTTCTTTACGGATATCGGACTCAAGGATGGGCCAGCCATCACCCTGACCCAACCGGATCTCTCTCTGATCGGACCAGCCAATGTCACGGCAACGGTCCGATTTCGCGGTCCTATCGAGGGTGGCATCCATCTGTCCGCTCCCTGCCATGCGGCCATTGGTCTGGCCCAGGCCTTCACCGGAGACCCGATAGACTCCCTCAATGAAACTGCGCGCGATGCCATGGGAGAGTTGACCAACATCCTGGCAGGGGCGTTAAAAAGCCGCATCAGTGACCATATCGACCTGACCCCACCCGAAGTGGTCGAAGGCGCAGCCATCCCCTTCGCAACCCGGGCCGAAATCCCCGAAGAACATACCCGCTGCTATTTCCTGACTGTCAATGGTCCGCTGTTTGTCGAAGTCTTTCATCAAGGTATGGAAGGTTGAACAGATCCTGACCCGTCCGCCGTCCCCAGATTCACGGCCAACCCATGCGCCACGGCACGCAGTCGCAACCGGGCCTGGACAAAATCCAGGTGTTCAATGGCCTCAGCCACGGCATCCAACCCGATCACCTCGGGCAAAGCCGCCCGTACCCGGTCACAACACTCCTGGGAGGAGAAGTCCTGATGGGCCAAAAGATCATCCAACTCCACCAGCAAGCGGTCTGACGGTTCTGGTGCCACCGATGTCGATGCCTCTGGAAGAGTTCCCGAGTCCAATCCGGTCTGGCCAGACTCCAGCTCTGACAACCACTGCTCGATGGCCAGCATGACGGTCTGCAACTCCACCTCCAACCGGTCAAGCCGCACCGGCCACTCAGACCGCAGATCGGCCCGCATGGCACTCTCCAGCTCACGTGCAGCCTCATACAACGCCATGGCCGACAGATTCCCGGAAGATCCTTTCAGGGAGTGGACCAAACGTTTGGCCTCCTCCAGATCCCCTTGACGCCGCCCGATCAACTGACTGCGCAACGTCTCTGCCGCATGGCCATAATTGCGCTGAAACTCCAACAGCAAAGCGCGCAACAGGGTATATTTATAATTGATCAGCTCCAGCAACGGTTCGCGTTCAATGCCCGGCAGAACGGTGACGGACGGCTCGACACCGGCAACTGCTGGAACCTTCGGCTCATCCGCAATCTGGAAGGGACGGACTCCGATCCATTGGATCAAGGTTTCAAACAGCTTTTTCCGGTCAATCGGTTTGGAGAGATGACCATTCATGCCCGCATCCAGACTGGCCTGCCGGTCCTCATCCATGGCGTGGGCCGTCATGGCCAGAATGGGCAAGGCGCGGAAACGGCCATCGGCCCGGATGGCGCGGGTGGCGGCATAGCCATCCAGTTTCGGCATCTGAATATCCATCAGCACCAGGTCATACTGCCTGGTTTGAACCTTCTGGATCGCTTCCAGACCGTTTTCAGCCATCTCCACCACCAGCCCGACACTGACCAGATTCTCCTCAGCCACCTGGCGGTTGATGGCATTGTCTTCCACCAGCAGCACGCGGGCACCTGCCAGGTGGTGCCGATATCCGGCCAGATCCATCTGCGCCGTGACGCTGCGCTGGACCTTGACCATCTCCAGGCCAAACAGCTCCATGATCCCATCGAACAGCATCGAGCAATTGACCGGTTTGGTCAGCTGCCAATCCACCTCGGTCGGCAGCGGGGTTTCAGAGCGATCCGGAGCGAGCAACCACATGATCCTGCAAGCATCCGTTCCCGTCCCGCCACGCAACTGCCGCAACAGATCGACATCCCTGGACACGCCATCGATCACGGCCAGCCGGAATGGTGCTGCCTCCATGCGTTTCTGCTGTGCACACCTCACCGCCTCTGGCAGAGCAGGCAATGCCACCACGTCACAGGTAAACAACTGCAACATGGCACGCAACACTTCACGCTGCCTGGGATGGGCCGCGACCAACAACACCGGCAGATGCTGAAAATCAGGGGGGGGCATCAGATCCACCTCTGTCTCAGTGCGGCAATAATGAGAAAAACGCGCCGTGAAATGAAACGTGCTCCCTTGATTGGGCACGCTCTCCAACCAGATGCGCCCCTCCATCAACTCCACCAGCCGCTTGCTGATGGCCAATCCCAGGCCAGTTCCGCCATGCATGCGGGTGGTCGAAAGGTCGGCCTGGTTGAACGGCTGAAACAGTCGCACCGCATGCGCCTCCGCAATGCCGATACCCGTGTCACGCACCAGAAAATGGAATTCAATCCCCTCTGAAAGCGGACGCTCCTGTTGTTCCACCCGCACCACCACCTCGCCACCCGGTTCGGTAAACTTGATGGCATTGCTGATCAGGTTCATCAGGATCTGCTCCAGGCGCAAGGGATCTCCATGCAACCCAACCCGACACTCCGCCGCAATATCAAAAATCAGTTCAATCCTTTTCTCTGCCACCTGCAAGCGAAACAGATCGGCCAGGCGATCAAACAGATCGCGCAACAAGAAATCGATCTTCTCCAATTCCATGCGTCCGGCATCGATTTTGGAAAAGTCCAGAATGTCATTGATGATCCGCAACAACGAGCGGGATGAAGAGGCAATCTTGTTCAGATGGTCGCGGCTCTTGGCCGACAGGTCAGACTGCAATGCCAGATCGGTCAAACCGATGATGGCATTCATCGGGGTACGGATTTCATGGCTCATATTGGCCAGAAAAAGTCCTTTTGTCTCATTTGCCCGGGCAGCCTCGGCACTGGAACGTTCCAACTCATGCGTTTTGACCTGCAAATCCTGCACCATACGGTTGAACACCACGGCCAGATCACCAATCTCGTCCCGGGTGGTCACGGCCAGGGTGGTGTCGAAATTGCCCTGACCAATGGCCGTCATGCCACGACGCAGAGCGATGATCGGTGCGGCCAGCCGCTTCGAGACCAGATAGGAGATCCCGGTCATCAGCACCAGCAAGAACAGAATCGGGGTGATCACGAACCGCATCTCTTTGCGGATCGCATGCTGCATCATGTCCGGCGTGATCAGAAAGGCAATCCGGAGTTTCAGAGTCGGCTCTCCATGGCCCAAAATCACCTCTTCGGACACGAGCTGTTGCAGCGCCGAACTTTCATCCGAGATGACCCCACCCATGATCGCGACCTGCTCGGTGCCCAGTTGATAGGCCAAACGCGCTTCATGATAACCGGCCACACTCAGTCCAACGATATGCGCAATATAATCCGCAAGATCACAATGGACCATCAGAACCCCGGCAAACACCCCGATGACCGGATCCATTTTCGGTATCCCGGCCAACAGGGTCCAGCGGCCATCGGCCATTTGGAAAGGGGCCAGATAATGAATCTCCCCTTCCTGGGCATGACGCAATTGCTCAAAAAGCCGCACATGGTGCTGCTTCAAGGCGTCGGCATTGCCCTCCTCGAAGAGATTCCAATAGTCACGCACCCGTTTGTTGGCCGTGACCGCCACCTTCTCCTGACCATACTGATCAAAGAAACGAATGGAGAGTACCACCTCTTTTTGCGCGGCCTGGATGTGTTGAAACTGCCGTTCCACCTTGGGACGATGCAACAGCGCCTCCTCGCCCCAACTCTGCAACAGCTCATCCAGACCGGACAACCGCTCCAGGATGCGCAAATCCCCTTCCAATGGCACCAGATGCACTTTCTCGAAATAGGCAACCGCCCCATCCACCGCATGACTGGCCAACTGTTCCATCTCCTGATGGATCTGGCGTTGTGCCACCCACAACTGCGCAGCCCCGAAGATGCCGATCAACACCACGCCGCTGGCCACAAACCAGGCCAGCAGTCGATGCACAATGGAATGACCAAACCACATCATGGCGCTTCCGGATATTTTTTCAAGGCATCGGAGTGATCAATAATCTCTTCAATCCGAGGATTCCCCAATATCGCCTCGATCCCCAGCAGGCGTGCCCGCTCCCGATTGAGGATCAACCGTCCGCGCGGCGGGGCAACGGGAGGCAAAAGCGCCGGATCCGCGCCATGCCGCAGAATCTGATCGGCCAGGCGTACGGCCTCGAACCCCTGATTGTATCCAGAGTCATCGGCAGTGGTTAACACCCCTTCCTGGACAAACTGCTTTTCATCCCCGATATCCGGTTTGCGCACATGACGCAGATACCAGGCCCCCAGGGCCAACTGGTCCACAGGATTACCTGAGTTATCCTTGATCGTATTGTGATTGGTCAAAAAGATCGCATCCGCCTTCTGGGCCAGTTCCAACGCCCCTTTTTTCCATGCGCTTTCGTGATTGGTCACCACGGTCCCGACAATGCGCACCGGCAGTTTCCCGGCCTTCTCCAGACGATGCACCTCCTTGATCTTGGAGAGGCTCGTTTCAGACTCATCGGCCAGGATGCCAAGCGTCTTGATTTCCGGCAACAATTGCACCAGGAATTCCAGCCCCTCACGCATGTATCCGGGCTGATAGACCCCGGTGACGTTATGGCCCGGACGCTCCACGCTATCGAGCAGACCATATTTGAGCGGCCAGATATTGACCCCCCAAAAGACCACCGGGGTGACGGTATCCAGAAACTGGGTGCCGATGTAGTTGGCCGCATTGTCGTCTCCCAGCAGCAACAGATCGGGTTTGAACGCTTTGGCCTGCTCCAGGATCGCGGCAGCGCTCCGGGCGATTTCACTCGTACTGTTTTTGCGTTTGGTATCCATCCACAATTTCTGGATGACCACCTGCTCAGACTCGACCCAGTTTGTCCGGGTCAAACGCTCCACCTGGTCGGAATTTTCCAAATAACCAAAATTAATAAATCCATCCGATACACCACGCTGCGTCTCTTGCGACCATAAATATTCTCGATGATAACTGCTCACAATAAGAATACGTTTTTTGGATCCGGCAAACACTTCCTGCCATGGAACAGCCCCGCACAGCGCCACAAAGACTACAGCGCACATGAACAATGATCGCCACGACCAGCTTCCGCCCCTGTCGATTCCCGGATCAACTGACATAGACACTCTCCATTGACGCGGTGTTACCCCCATATCTGACCCGGCAGATCAACTCCCATCCGCCATCGGATCTGAATCATTGCGCACCACCATCCGGCAATGACCATACATCGTTCAGACCCGCAGACCAAGGTTCCACGTCACTGGCACAACACAACCACAACCCAAATCCTGTTTTTCACTCCCCATCCGGCAGAAACCGATACCCCACGCCATGGACCGTAACCAACAGGCGGGGTTGGGCGCTCTCCCCCAGTTTGCGGCGCAGACGATTGACCATGACATCGATGGTACGATCATTGGGCATCCAGTCACGACTGCTCACCGCTTCCAGGAGCTGATCCCGGGTCAACACCCTGCCCGGCTTGCGCACAAAGGCCACCAACAGCAGATACTCCCCATTGGTCAGGGGCACAAGGCCCCCATCCGGTGTGGTCAAGCGACGCCGTTCGGTATCCAGACTCCATCCTTTGAACGTATAACGGGTTACCGGCATCTCCTCATCGGCCCGTTGCCTGCTCGTTCGGCGCAACAGATTCCGGACCCGGATGAGCAACTCCCGTTCATTGAAGGGTTTGCTGACATAGTCGTCCGCACCCAACTCCAACCCGATGATCCGATCCATATCCTCTTTGCGGGCCGTGACCAGAATGATGCCGATATCCGAACGCAACCGCAATGCGCGCGTCAGCGAAAAACCATCCTCTCCAGGCAGATTGATGTCCAGCAACACCAGATCCGTCCGTTCATTTTCCAATCGCTCCCACATCTGGGAGCCATTCTCGGCTGTGGAGATCCGATACCCTTCTTTTTCAAAATAGGCAACAAGAAGGGATCGAGCGACCGGATCATCCTCAACAATCAAGATATGTTGATTTTCGCTCATAACCAAACACACACCCGTACGCTCATGCCTGCCATGCGGCCAAGCCCCCCTGCCTGCACCCCATGGGTGAGATCTGACACAGGCCACTTTACATGAACTCAGTGTATCGTTAGCATTGATGGATTATCAAGATTAATTGCACCTATATAACCAAATCTCCAGAGATCATGCCAGCCAACAATCAACAACGCGACATCATTAACATCGCATTAACATTTTTATCAAAAGTTGTGTCAATAAACTTAAATCATTGATATCAACCCCTGCCTCTGTACTGATACGGAACCTCTCCTCAAAAAAAAGATCCAACCTCAATCAAATTCCCCATGGTCAGAAAAAAACGTGTTATGCTGCACTCAGAAACAGCGTGATCAAACTCAAACGGGACTCTTTCGTTGCAACCCAATATGGCATAACTGACGATCTGAAAGATGGATGAAGAGATCACGGCATTGATCGTGGATGACAACCCGATGGAACGGGCGCTGTTGTCCGGATTGCTGAAAAAATTGACCCGGTGGACCATTCTGCCTCACTCCTGCGCCACCGGGGAAGAGACATTCCGCTTCATGGAAGGGGTCGATCCTCATTTGGCCTTTGTGGACTATCGTCTGGAGCGGGAATCCGGCATTGATCTGATCCGCAAAATGAAATCCATGGGCAGTCGCGCCGGATGCATCCTGTTCACCGGTACGGAGGGGGATGAGGCGTTGCTGGAAGCGGTCCGGGTGGGGGCGGATGACTATCTGCGCAAGAACGAATTGAGTGTCGAAAGCCTGAATCGCGCCATTCATCACGTCCTGGAAAAAAGTCGCACAGCCCGCAATCTTGAAGCCGCTCTGGCAGAACTGCAAAAAGCCAAGGCGCAACTGGAAAAAAAGGTCGAAACCGATGCCGAGGTTTTGACCGAAGCCCGTGAACGTCTCGATGCCATTGCCTCGGCAGCCCTGGATCCGATCCTGATCCTGGATGCCGAAGGAAAGGTCACCTTTTGGAACCCTGCGGCCACGCGGGTTTTTGGTCACACCACGGAAGAGATTCTGGGTCGCTCCGTGATCGAACTGTTGCCGCCCTCCGACTTTGCCACCCGACTGAAAACCAGCTTCAAGAATTTCGGTCGCACGGGGAAAGGAACCATGATCGGGCGGGTGACCGAATTCACGGTCAAACGGAAAAACGGCAAAAGCTTTCCGGTTGAGGCCTCTTCAGCAGCCATTCAAATCCGTAATGCCTGGCATGTGGTCGTGATCTTGCGGGATGTCACCAAACATCGTCAGGACAAGGCAGCCCTGCTGAAGGCGCGGGATGCTGCCGAGCGTGCCACCCGTCTGAAAGATCAATTCGTCTCTCTGGTTGCTCATGATCTGCGCGGTCCGTTCACCTCGATCCTCGGCTTTCTGGAGTTGATCGACAACGACCCCAAAAACCCTCTGACCAAAAAGCAGAAAGGGTATTTGAACTGGATCAGCGAAAGCAGCGCCAAGATGCTGACCTTGATCAATGAAATTCTTGACATCAGCCGTTTGAAAACCGGCAAGATCGTTCCGGAACCACGGTTTTTCAATGCGCGCTTTGCCGGAGACAAGGCATTGGAGCAGATCCGCCCCATGGCCGAGCAGAAAGGGATTGAGGTGATCAACAATCTGCCCGATTCGTTTCGTCTCTATGCCGATCCCGGACTGTTCGGTGAGGTGTTGCACAATCTGCTGACCAATGCGGTCAAGTTCTGCAATACCGGCGACCGCATCACCCTGCTGCGTCCGGCCAACAAGCCTTCGACGTTGGCGGTATTGGATACGGGCGTTGGAATTCGGCAAAAACGGATTCCCCGGCTCTTCAAGTTAGAGGAGAAGACCTCCACGGTTGGAACGGCAGGTGAGCATGGCACGGGATACGGTTTGCCTTTCAGTCGTGATTTGTTGCGTGCCCATCATGGAGATCTGACGGTTGAATCCAAAGAGGGGATTGGCAGTATCTTCTATGCCCAGGTGCCGGAGGTGACGCCGCAAGCCTTGATTATCGATGATGACACCGAATTTCGCCAATTATTGCTGGCTTTTCTGCATCATGATGGTGTCCACACCCAGGAATCAAGCAATGGCATTGGTGCTTTGGAGATCTTGAAAAGCCATGCGTGTCATTTGATCATTTGCGATGTCCAGATGCCGGGCATGGATGGTTTCACCTTCCTGGGCAAGGTGCGTCAGGATCCCAAAAACCGTCACATTCCGATCATTCTCGTCACTGGTGACGACACCATAGAAACCCGCGAGACGGCATTTCGGCTGGGGGCCAATGATTTCATCAACAAACCCTTCACCCCCACAGAGTTCATCCCTCGTGTGCGTCGATTTCTGGGTTAAACCGCACCTTACAGGATGCGTCGTTTCTATCAAAGGGGTCCAGGGGCCTATGGCCCCTGGTGGGATCCAAGGGCAACGCCCTTGGTGGGGTTTGGGGCAACGCCCCAACAAAACAAATTCCACATTCCAAAATGGTTTTGGTTTAAAAGATTAAA
>JAANAU010000052.1 GCA_011089965.1 Magnetococcales bacterium | reverse complement strand
TCTGGTCAAGGTGTGGCTGCTGGATGGCCATGAACTCTGGGTATTGATTCATGTCGAAATACAAGGGAACCGTGATTCGGATTTCGCAGAGCGGATGTTCACCTGTCAATATCGGGCCTTGGTGCTGAGTCTGCCTGAAGAGTTGGACAACCAATTCTGGACCGATCTATCCAACTTCGAGGAGAACAGAAAAATGCCTTATATCACAAGTGTGGAACGGATTGGCGAAGAACGAGGCCGATTGATGGGCATCCAGATCGGCGAACAGAGAGGCATTCAGATCGGAGAACAGAGAGGCATTCAGATCGGAGAACAGAGAGGTGAGGCCAAAGTCCTGACCCGCCTGCTTCAACGCCGTTTCGGCCCCCTGCCCGACTGGGCACAGGAGCAAATCTCCCAGGCTGACTCCAGATTGCTGGAAGCGTGGAGCATACAGATTCTTGATGCCCAAACCCTTGACGAAGTGTTTGCCTCCACGACATGAAACGACTGGAGAAAAAACCTCTGACTTGCAAAGCGACAGAGAAAAACGCATCATGACCTGTCATGAAGAGGCGTTGGAGCTGCGCCACTGGCTGGCATCAAGCCTGCATCTGTCCATCAATAAGATACAAACCGTGGCGGAACATTCCCTGGCCCTGTCGGCCATCTGTCCACGGTCCAAGAACCCATCACAATGGTCCAAGCTGCTGGAGCGAGAATCCCCGTGACCGACACCAAACCGCCCAAGAAAGGGGCTTTGATCTTTCCATCGCTGCTCACCACGGGCGGCATGTTTTTCGGATTTTTCGCCATCATGGCGGCACTCACCGGAGACTACGAACGCGGTGCCATGGCGATCATGGTGGCCGGTGTATTCGATGGCCTGGATGGCCGGGTGGCGCGAGCCATGAATGCCACCTCGGCCTTTGGCAAAGAGTATGACAGCCTGGCCGATTTTCTGTCGTTTGGTATTGCCCCGGCAGTCCTGATCCACCAGTGGGCCTTGACCCCCTTCTCCCGGGTGGGTTGGGCAGGAGCCTTTCTGTTTGCCGTGTGCGGTGCTCTGCGCCTGGCCCGGTTCAACGTGCAGAAATCGGCCCCGACCGAAGATGTGGCCAAACGGTTTTTCCAGGGATTGCCCATCCCGGCAGCTGCCGGCATCCTGGCAGCCACCCTGCTGTTCTACCAGGAGATTGGCATTGCCCCGCAGGATCGGGCCGCTGCCGGCATCTCCGATTTCTGGCGTTGGCTTCCGCTGTTTCTGGTGTATGCCCTTGGCATCCTGATGGTCAGCGGCATCCGTTTCCGCAGTTTCAAGGAGTTCACCTGGCACCGCAAACGTCCGTTTCTGGCGTTGGTGGCCGTGGTGGTTTTTATCACCGTGTTGACCATCCACATGGCAGCCACCCTGTTCTGTGTGGGTTGGGCCTATCTGCTCTCCGCCTACTCCAGCCACCGGGAGTATCGTCTGCTGCTCGCCCAGGGGCAGGAGGAGGAAGAGGATGAAGTCAAGGAGTTCACCGACGAGACCGAGTGACCCCAAACTCGGCACACCCAGCGACCAGGAGGGATCCGCCATGTCTGAAAAGGTTTTCATCTTCGATACCACGTTGCGCGATGGGGAACAGTCCCCGGGTGCCTCCATGAACGCCGAAGAAAAACTGCTGGTGGCCAAACAGTTGGAACGGCTGAAAGTCGATGTGATCGAGGCCGGATTTCCCATCTCCTCTCCAGGCAACTTCGAGGCCGTGCGCACGGTGGCCCGCCAGATCCGGGAGTGTTCAGTGGCTGCCCTGGCGCGTACCAAGGAGCAGGATATCGACCGGGCCTGGGAGGCGTTGCGCGACGGGGCCAATCCGCGCATTCACCTGTTCATTGCCACCAGCCCGATTCACATGCAGCACAAACTGGGCATGACCCCGGACCAGGTGGTGGAGGCAGCCGTGGCTGGCGTGCAACGGGCTGCCCGTTACACCTCCAACATCGAATGGTCGGCAGAAGATGCCGGTCGCTCGGACATGGAGTTTCTGTGCCGCATCGTCGAGGCGGTCATTGCTGCCGGCGCCACCACGATCAATATTCCCGACACCGTGGGCTATACCCTGCCCCACGAATTCGGCGACCGCATCCAGCAACTCATGACGCGTGTGCCCAACGTCCATCGCGCCATCATCTCGGTTCACTGCCACAACGACCTGGGTCTGGCCACGGCCAACTCGCTGGCCGCTGTCCGCAACGGTGCCCGCCAGGTGGAGTGCACCATCAACGGTCTTGGGGAACGGGCAGGCAATGCCGCTCTGGAAGAGGTGGTGATGGCCCTGCGCACCCGTCGGGACATCATGCCCTATCATACCGATGTGATCACCGAAGAGATCACCGCTGCCTCCCGTCTGGTGTCCCGCATCACCGGCTTTCCCATCCAGCCCAACAAGGCCGTGGTCGGAGCCAATGCCTTTGCCCATGAGTCCGGCATCCACCAGGCCGGCATGCTCAAGGATGCCTCCACCTACGAAATCATGACCCCGGCCTCGGTGGGTCTGGCCACGAACCGTCTGGTATTGGGCAAACACTCGGGGCGGCACGCCTTTGTCGAACGGTTGAAAGAGCTGGGCTATCAACTTCCTGACAACCAGATCGAACGGATCATGCAACGGTTCAAGGATCTGGCGGACAAGAAGAAAACCCTGTTCGACGACGACATCCGCGCTTTGGTGGATGACGAAATGGTGCGTGATGCCGATCCGTACAAACTGATCCGGCTGCATGTGGCTTCCGGCACCGAAGACACGCCGGTGGCAGCCGTGGAGTTGCAGATTTACGGCGAATCCCATCGCGGGGCAGGCTGGGGCGAAGGGGCGATCCATGCGGTCTACAACGCCATTGTCCATCTGGTGCCAGGCGCTGCCGATCAGGTGCGGTTGCAACGCTACGAAGTGCGCGCCATCACCGGCGGCATCGATGCCCAGGCCGACGTGATCGTCAACATGGAGCGCGAAGACCGTTCGGTGCAGGGACGCGGGGTCAACAACGACGTGGTTGTCGCCTCGGCTTTGGCCTTTCTCAATGCCCTGGCCAAACTGGCACGCCGCCCGGCCATCCAACAAAACGGCGTATGATCCCTACCAAACTGGCATGGCGTTTGTATGTCATTTTCGTGTAACGGGCAGAACGGAATATCCCACCTTCCCGGACCACCACAACCCATGCCAAGCCACTGGGAGGATCGTGCATGACCGTTCGGCGCCTGGAAAAAACTGAAAAAAGCGTGACCGCTGCCACGCTGGCCAAGGCAAAAGCTGCCAGCCATGGGATCGAAGGGGCAAATTTTTCCAGATCCCTGGCGGCAGCCGCTGGCATCCAGGAATCCTTGCCGCTGCTGGGCACACTGTCTGTGGTCAACAACGAACGGACACCCACCCCCTATCAACGCCGGGAACAGCTCGAACAGATGGGCGAGCTGCTCGACACCCTGGATGCTTTGGGACGCGATCTGCTGGCCGGAACCCAGTCTGAACCGGATCAAACCCGTGAACGGCTCAAAGAGACCCGGGATCAGGCCCTCCACTCCCTCTCCAATGCCCCGGAAAACGGGTCGGAACGAGAATTGCTGCACCGAACTGCGGTTCTGGCCACAGTGGAACTGGCCAAAACGGATCGGGGAGATTATAAATAGTCCTGTGACTTCTTCAGGAGTGGAAGTCACGACCCTGAAACCGGGGTTCTTTTGACCTTTTGCGTTCTTGGCCGTGCCTTCTCATGTCTCTGGATCTGATTCGCAACTTCTCCATCATCGCCCACATCGACCATGGAAAAAGCACCCTTGCCGACCGGTTGATCGAGTACACCGGTGCCATGGATGCCCGTGAAATGACCGCCCAGGTGCTTGACAGCATGGAACTGGAACGGGAACGGGGCATCACCATCAAGGCCCAATCCATGCGCCTGAACTACCAGGCGAAAAATGGTCGAACCTACATCTTCAACTTTATCGACACCCCTGGCCATGTGGACTTCTCCTATGAGGTCTCCCGTTCCCTGTCGGCCTGCGAAGGGGTGCTGTTGGTCGTGGATGCGGCCCAGGGGGTGGAAGCCCAGACCCTGGCCAATGTCTACATGGCCCTGGACCACGATCTGGCGGTCATCCCGGTCCTGAACAAGATCGATCTGCCGGCAGCCGATCCGGAAAAGGTGCGCAAGCAGATCGAAGACGTGATCGGCCTGGATGCCTCGGATGCCATTCTCGCTTCAGCCAAAAGCGGCATCGGCATTCCGGATATCCTGGAAGCGGTCACCCACCGGATCCCCCCACCCAAAGGGGATCCGAACGCCCCGCTCAAGGCGTTGATCGTGGACTCCTGGTATGACAATTTCCTGGGTGTGGTCTCTCTGGTGCGCATTGTGGATGGTCGGCTTTCGGTAGAACCTGCCACGCGCACACGCCGGATCCGACTCATGAGTACCGGCATGGAGTATCCTCTGGATCGGATCGGGGTCTTCACCCCGCGCCTGACCGATACCACCACCCTCTCGGCAGGAGAGGTCGGCTGGGTGGTGGCAGGCATCAAGGAGGTGGCCATGGCGCGGGTGGGAGACACCATCACCGATGCGGCCAAACCAGCCTCCGAACTCCTGCCGGGCTTCAAGGAGATCAAACCTCTGGTCTTTGCCGGTCTCTACCCGACGGTAGCCTCGGATTATGTGCTGTTGAAAGAGTCTCTGGAAAAACTCTCCCTGAACGACTCCTCCATCGTCTTTGAGACCGAAAGCTCACCGGCGCTCGGTTTTGGCATGCGCTGCGGATTTCTGGGCATGCTGCACATGGAGATCGTGCAAGAGCGCCTGGAACGGGAGTTTGACCTGGATCTGGTCACAACCTCCCCCACCGTGGTCTTTCGCGCCCATTTGACCGATGGTACGGTCGAAGAGGTCCACAACCCCTCGGCCCTGCCGCCGCCGAACAAACTCTCCCATCTGGAAGAGCCGTTCATCCTGGCTTCGATCCTCACCCCACCCGAACATGTCGGTCCGCTGATGCAGCTCTGTACCGACCGGCGGGGGGTGCAACGGGACATTCACTATGTCTCCGATTCCCGGGCCATGCTCCGTTATGAACTGCCCCTCAACGAGGTGGCACTGGACTTCTTTGACCGTTTGAAGTCGGCCTCACGGGGCTATGCCTCACTGGATTACGAGTTTCTGGAATACCGTCCGGGGGAGCTGGTCAAACTGGACATCCTGATCAATGGCGAACCGGTCGATGCCTTGTCCGTGATCGTCCATCGGGACAAAAGCATGGTGCGGGGCCGCGATCTGGTCAAGAAAATGCGCGAACTGATCCATCGTCAGATGTTTGAAGTGGCGATCCAGGCTGCCATCGGCTCCAAGATCATTGCCCGCGAAACCGTGCAGGCGTTGCGCAAGAATGTCACTGCCAAGTGTTATGGCGGCGACATCACCCGCAAACGCAAACTTTTGGAAAAACAAAAAGCTGGCAAAAAACGCATGAAACAGATCGGTCGCGTGGAGATCCCGCAAGAGGCATTCCTGGCGGTCCTCAAGGTCGAATAAATCGGGGAGGGTTGAAACGGTCATGAATCGTCATCCTTGGTTGCGAAAACATCTCTGGCATGGGGTTCTGTTTTTGATTGCCGCCCTGCTGGTTTTCGGCAACACGGTCTCCATGGGGGTCTACTCCATGCCGGAAGTCTCCCGCTCCTGGGGCGGGCTGGTGGCGTTCGGTTTGCTGTGCATGGGGCTGTTTCTCTTGTTCCGCGGGGAGCAGTTCCTGGAGAGCGGCAGTGCTGCTGCCGAATATTACGAAGCCATTGCCATGGCTGTGGCCATTGCCTTCATGGTACGCTCACTGGTCATCGAACCGTTCAAGATCCCCTCCGGCTCGATGATTCCCACACTGCTGGTTGGGGATTACCTGTTTGTCAACAAATTCGCTTATGGCTACCGCCTGCCGTACACCCGCCAGAGGATCTTCATGGGCGAAGGCCCCAAACGCGGCGAGATTGCCGTCTTTGAGTTCCCCAAGGATCCCACCAAGGATTACATCAAACGGATCATTGCCCTGCCCGGCGACCGGATTGCCTATCGGGAGAAACGGCTGTTTGTCAACGGTCAACTGATTGCCCAGCAGGTGGAAGGGAGTTATGTGTATGTCAATGAGTTCGAGCAAAAGGTGGAGTCGCAACGGCTGACGGAAAATCTGGGGGACCGTCCCCACGCCATTCTGGTCCGTCCCCAGGCCAACATGGATCAATGGACCGATGAAACCGTGCCGCCTGACCACTACTTCGTGTTGGGGGACAACCGGGACAACAGCAATGACAGCCGCTACTGGGGCATGGTTCCCACCCATCGTCTGGTGGGACGAGCCGTGGCCCTGTTCTGGTCATGGGACCGGATCGAAGGCAAGATCCGCTGGGAGCGGGTCGGCCAATTGATCCGCTGAACATGCCTTCTGCGATGGATCACACATTGGATGGACCGGTATGGCAGGAGTGGTTTGCCGAGCGGTTCGACTACCGTTTCCAGGATCCGGAGCTGTTGCGTTGCGCCCTGACCCACCGTTCTGTGGCTCAGGATGACCCGGAACATCCGGAACCCCTGCGCACCGAGGAACACAACGAACGATTGGAGTTTCTGGGGGATGCGGTTCTGGATCTGGCCGTTTCCGAGCTGTTGTATCACCGTCATCCGCACGCTTCGGAAGGGGATCTGTCCCATTGGCGTGCGCTGCTGGTCAATACCCATGCCCTGGGCAGCCTGGGTGTGGAGCTGGGTGTGGGTGCGCATGTCCGTCTGGGTCGCGGCGAAGAGTTGAGCCGGGGCCGGGAGAAGCCCTCGATTGTGGGCAACTCCATGGAAGCACTGTTGGGCGCGGTATTTCTGGATGGCGGCTGGTCCGGGGTGACGCAGGTGGCCAGATGCCTGTTTGGGGAACGGATGGAACGGTTTGCACCCGGGGGGGAGCGCAAGGATTTCAAGACCGCATTGCAAGAGCGTTTGCAGGGTATGGGCCGTCCTTTGCCAAGATATCTTCTGGTGGAGATGTCAGGTGCCGCTCATGAACGCCACTTTGCGGTGGAGTGTCAGGTGACAGACGAACCGGAACTGGCTGGTCGCGGCACAGGTTCCAGCAAACGGCGCGCCGAACAGGAGGCCGCACGTACACTTCTGACCCTGTTGGATCGGTCCTGTAACAAGGAGAGTCTGGATTGAGCATATCCCCCGAAGGGCCAGCAGAGGGTTTTCGTTCCGGCTACATCGCGTTGGCCGGACGCCCCAACACCGGCAAATCCACATTTTTGAATCGGGCACTGGGTCGCAAGGCCGCCATTGTCACGCCCAAAGCCCAAACCACCCGAGGTCGCATACTCGGGGTCTGCGAACGCCAGGGGGCGCAACTGGTGTTTCTGGATACCCCCGGGATCCACAATCCGGGCCGGGTTCTGCTCAATCAGGTGATGGTGCGCACGGCCTACGATACCTGTCGTGACGCGGATGTCACCCTCTATTTCGTGGAAGCGACCACCGGAGTGACCGATGAAGATCGGGAGATTCTGGCCAATCTGAAAGAGGGTCGGGTGATTCTGGTGTTCAACAAGGTGGATCGGATTCCGAATGACCGTTTGATGGCCCGTCTGGCTGCGGCCAGCAGCCTGACCCAGGGACAGATTGCGGAGGTGGTGCCGATTTCGGCCTTGAATGGCCGCAATGTGGAACGTCTGCTCGATCTGCTGCCCGGCTTTCTTCCCGAAGGACCACGCTATTATCCCACCGGTCAATGGACCGATCAGCCCGAAAACTTTCTGATTGCCGAGGTGATCCGGGAGAAACTGTTCATGCAGTTGCGCCAGGAGTTGCCATATGCCCTGGCAGTCCAGGTGGTCACCTGGGAGCAGCGCCCACCCCCTTCGGAGGTCCGGGATCTGGAGGCGCATATTCTGGTGACGCGTGAATCCCAGAAGGGAATTGTCATCGGCCATCGCGGCGAGGGGCTGAAACGGGTGGGTGCCCAGGCCCGCCAGGAACTGGAGGCGCTGTTTGGCGCGCCGATCTTCATGCGGTTGCAGGTGCGGGTGGATAAAGAGTGGAGCGACAATCAACGCACTCTGGCAGATCTGGGCTACGTGGATTTGGATGAGGATCACGGATAACGGCCTGGTCTTGCGACGCGTGCCATGGCGCGACAACTCCTGGATCACCACCCTGCTCACGCCGCACCAGGGGATGATCACGGCCATGGCCCGCGCAGCCCGACGCGGAGATCGCGATGGGACACGGGGTGCCTTGTCCGGTTTTCACCGGTTGGATCTGGAGATCCGCACGCGCAGCCTGGAGGTGATGGGAACACTGACGCGCGTCGAGATCGTGGAGGCCAGAAATCGTTTGCCATCCATGGCCACAGCCATGGCAGCGGCCCAACTGTTGATGGAAGCGGTCCTGCGGGGCCTGCTGCCTGGCGATCCCGGGGATGGAGAGGTGTTTGTTGTGCTGGATGGCGCACTGGGAGCCTTGGAAGCCGGGATCGATCCCTTGACCGTGGCTGCCGGGACCATCCACCGTCTGCTCGGGCAGTTCGGGCATGGATGGCGGTTGCACGATTGTGTGGGATGCGGAAGTTGTGCAGAGCTGCTTTTTTTTTCCGTACGGCGCGGTGGTGTGGTATGCAGCCTGTGTGGCACACCCTATGCCCGGCGACTGCCGACCATCGCTCCGCGCGTGCGCCAGGCCCTGGCCGACCGCTCCTGGCCTCCGGCCCTGGCCGGATTGACCCGGGATGATCTGCAATTCTGTTATCTTTTGGGTATGGCTGGCATCACCCGGATTTTGCACCGATCCCTGGATGCCGATCCATGGTTTCGCCAGCTGACGGGTTTGACACCAACAAGGAGTCTGCACCATGATCGACAAAGCACTGCTGGAAATCCTGGTCTGTCCCCAATGCAAAGGGACATTGGAGTATGATGCCCAGAACGGGGAGTTGATCTGCCGGGTGGATCGTCTGGCCTATCCGATCCGGGACGAAATCCCGGTGATGCTGGTGGATGAGGCACGCACGCTGGAGTGAAATCGATGCATGAATGGCCTGATCCATGCATATATCGATATACCCTCCCCAATACAGACCAAATCCGGCAGGAGCAGCGGGGCGGGCCAAAGAGCTGATTCAACCGCGCAACCGGGGAGGTGGATGGCCATGACCGTATTCAAACCCATATTGACCCACTCCAAACTCTTCAGCGAAGTGGAATCGGATCTCTACTGCCCAATTCTGGAAGGGTGTACGGTGCAGGAGTTGCGTACCGGTGAGGTGGTCATCACGCCAGGTGTCATCAATCGGCATATCCATCTGGTGCTCTCCGGCGCCTTGACGATCCACCTGGGGCAACAAGAAAGTCCTCCGGTTGGCCAGGTCGGGATCGGTGAAATCGTTGGCGAGTTGTCCCTGATCGGACATACGGTCACCAGCGCCTGGGTGGTGTGCGCTGCCGACAGCCGTTTGCTGGTGATCGACGAGTCCCGGTTGTGGCGGCTGATCGATCAATCCCCGCTCGTGGCCCGCAACCTGTTGCAGATCCTGACCGGCTGGATTCTGGCTGTGGATGGCCATGTGCTGGAGCAGCGCAAGCAGATCGAAATGTTGCAGAGTCTGGCGCGCATCGATGCCTTGACCGGGCTGTTCAACCGCCGCTGGTTTGACGAATCCCTGGCGCGCATGCTGGCCTTGCAGCATGTGGCCCATCCGGTCACCCTGATTCTGGTGGACATCGATCATTTCAAAAAATTCAACGATACCTATGGTCATCCAGGTGGGGATCAGGCATTGCGCTTTCTGGCCAAGGTGCTGAAATCCGCCGTACGACTGCACGATGTTGCGGCCCGGTATGGCGGGGAGGAGTTTGCCTTGATTTTACCGGGCACGCCGCTCACCTCTGCGGTGCATGTCGCCGAACGGCTGCGGCAGGCCGCCATGGAACGACCGGTCGAAACCGATGATGGTCAACCATTGGGTGCGATCACGATCTCATTGGGCGTGGCCGAGAGCATCCCCCACATGACCCCGGAGTTTCTGACCCGGGCTGCGGATGACAAACTCTATCAGGCCAAACGGGAAGGACGCAACCGGGTGTGCTATTGAGTGGCAACCACTCCGAGTGATGCAGGAACGATCCGCAACCGGTCCACCAGGGCCGCAAAGCGTTCGTTGCCGGTCATTTTCAACATCTGCATCGAAAGATTCCAATATTCCGAATAATTCAGATTGATCCGGGCACCCTGGAACTCCAACGGCAGCAGAGCCATCACCACTTCACCCAGGAAAGCCGGCTCGAACCGATCTGCATAACAAGAGAGAATGTCCAGGGCAACATCCGGATATTGATAAAGATCCAACAAAACAATCAACCGCAGCAGGCTGTCCGGATCCCAGAAGGCACGCGCAGCCACCGGATCCTGCATCCAGTCGGCAACCGGATCCCGAAAGAACAACAGATTGCCTGCCATGATCTGCCCCCATGGATTGCTGCTGCCGGCATAAGGCTGGGCACTCGGGAGCGGATAGATCTTGCCATCCGCCTCCAGGGTGAAGCGCAACGGCCCAACCGGCATCGTACTCCGGGGCCAACGATGTACCTGGATATCAAACAGCCGGAAACCCTGTTCGCGCAGGAAAGTTTCAATGGCCGACAATCCATATCCGGATCCGACCTTGATGTGGGGTTCAAACCACACCTCCGAAAGCACTCCCAAACATTTGCGCGCGCGCAGAGACTCCTGTGCCCCCCGCAGAATGTCGATCTCACTCCCTTCGGTATCCACCTTGATGAAATCAAAACGGTGAAAATCCTGCCCGGCAGCCCAGGCATCCAATGAGGTGGGGGTCAGTGTGACCTGCTCCACGATGTGACATTCATAAAATGCAAACCGTCGATAATATGCCTCGTTGACCGGACGAAAACCGCTGCAATACGGAGAGTGGGCCAGATGAAAGGTCTTGGCCCCTGAAGTTGCATCCAGGGCCACTGGAAAAATCCGCATGTTGGCGTGACTTTGATTCATGCGTTGGCACTCTGCCTCGTCCGGATCAAAGCCGATACACAGGCTGATGGGCATGATCGGCTGCCATTCCGCCTGACCCCCACGCGCGCCAATGTCCACGATGATCATCTTCTCCTGTTTTTGATGCAGCCAGTTGCCGATCACGGCCACGGTTTGAGGAGAGCTGTTGGTGTGGTTGATGGTCATGAACTCAAAACTCCCGGTACGTATGCCATCCACTCGGGCTCACGGACCAAAAAATGTTTATAATAACTTTCAATGTCAAAATCAATAAAGTTGGTCAGGGCAAAAAATCGATAGGGTGTTTCGGTATACGAAGTCAATACAAAGAGATCGTGATTGATGTCCAGGGGTGAAAAGAGAGCAACCCGCGCCTCCGGCAGTGCGGCAATGTGATGATGACTCATCATCAAGGCCACCTGATCGACCCAACGGTCAATCTCACTCTGACCCAATGCCGTGATCAGATCATGTCGCATGAAACGCACCATGCGACGGGCAATCGGCGTGGGATTGAAAAAGATCAGACCGGCATGGAATTTATTGTTGTAAGTCTGATAGTTGGGATGGTGCGGGTCGCGCAGCAGCACGACATCATCCCGGGCATGGGTTGCCAACAGGTCGGCCACACCCCGTTGCAGAATCAGATCGATATCTGAAACAAACATCGGACGCTCAAAAAGCGTCAGCATATAGCCAAGCCACAGGAAACGGGCGCTCTGATAATGCGCTGCCAACGGATGGGCCTTGAAGGGTGGTGTGGTATGACAACGGCTGGTGACCTGGGTTGGATCAAAGCGGTCGGCAGAAAAGATCAGCCGCGCATCGACAATCCCAATGGAACGCGCCACCTCTGTCACCCGTTCGGCAGCACCGATCACATGGATCACCACCTGGCACGGCAGATCGCAACTCTTCAGAATGGAGGCTGCGTATAATTTTCCAAACCTTTGCACATAGATCTCATCCCCGGCGGCAAAAAACAGCACCCGGACCCCTTGCTGCTGCGCCTGAGCCGCCACCTCTGTCGGATCCATCAAGCGACCATCCGCAGACGAGAACCACACATCCGGCCATGGCAGATCTTCCGGAGTCGGAGCCAGTATCGAACGGATGCGCACATTGTCAATGGCCACCCGAAAGAACATCTCCATGGTTTCAGGTTGCAAAGACGCTGTGTCCACCAAACGGGAACGCTGAATCAGGCCATCGATCTGATCGATTTTGGCTGCATCCAACGTGCCGCACAACAAAAGATCCAAAATACGATTGACCGAATACAAGGCAAACAACGGTTGCATCCGGTGCAAATGGTGTTCCACCAGATAGAGCCGTTGAGCGATCTCCTCTTCGATATCCTTGTGTTGTTGACAATAGTCGATCAACCGTTCGCGGATACGCAATGCCTCTTCGGGCTGACCGAGTTGGATATGAATCATCAAGGCGCTGTGCAACAACTCCTTGTTGGGGGGAAACACATCCAGAATCAAGGTAATGACCCGTTCAGCCTCCTTGAGGTTGCCAGAACTCAACGCCCCATTGAAACAGTTGACCACAAAGGCGCTGACCCGTCCGAAAAACTCTCCCTCAAAAGGATTGGACTCCGGGAACTGTTGTTTCAAATGCCGGATCAGTCCCAAACTCTCTTCCACGCGCTGTTCGGCCATGGCGGTGTCTGTGGCGCAGCGCAAATCATCGAGTGTTGGCAGCAAGACCGGAGGATCCGGTTCCACCCACTCCTCCAATGTTGCGCACGGATTGGCCAGGAGCAGATCCACAGGGCAGATCCGGTTCAAAGGGGTGATCCAATGCCGGAAACGGGCCAGAGGCAGATGCAAACCACGCAGCAGGAACAGTTGAGACTGCTCGGCATACGCATGGGCACAGGCATCTGACCAGGCAAAATCCTGACGACCCCATACGGACAGAGGCAGAGGCCCATCCAGGGGCCAATCCTGGGATGTGGTGGGAAAGGTCAGGATCGGAGCCAGGATGGCTCCGGAGCGGTAGCTCAACCACCCGAGCAGATCCATGCCGGTGGATTTGAGAAGCGCCTGCATGCCACAGCCGATGATCACCAGATCGGCAACGGTTTCCTGGTGTTGTGATGTCTGCATCCAGTCATGGAGATCGGTGATGCGGACCAGATGACAGTGTGCGACTCTGGCCTGCACGAGTTGACCGTAATGATCTGCATCGTCTTGTATCAGCAGCACGGTTGCCGGTTGCCACAGCATCAACAACTCGGCAATCAGGGGATCAAACTGCGCAAAGAGAGCTGCCATCCATGACCCTTTCAATAAAGGTAACAGGATATTAACCGAAAACCATTCCAAAGGTAACGACTCACACGCCCGGTGTCAATCCGCAACCAAACCGTATCCAGCTCCCCCGGAACAACGCCTCAGATACGTTCGATGCGTTCAATCCCCTCAAAGGCGATCTGGCTGCCATCCCACAGGGTGATCACCCCGGAAGCATCCCCATGATCAAACTGAATGGCCCCACTGACCACAGTGTAGTCCGAGTTGGTCTCCATGGTCCAGTTGCCGACATTGGCCAATGACACACTCGGCGCAGGGTCCGCTCCCTCCAGACGGACCGAGTCGATCCAACCCCCTGCCATGCCGCCCTGAACCGACTCACTGCCGCCGCCAGCCCGCAAGATGAAGATGTCATTGCCATCATTGCCCATCAACACATCATTGCCCGCACCCCCATCCAGGGTGTCATTGCCCGCCCCGCCGGTCAGGATATCCTGGCCCGCATCCCCCTGAAGCGTATCGTTGCCCGCATCCCCTTGCAGATAATCTTGACCACTTCCCCCCTGCACCAGATCATGACCCTCTCCACCCACCAGCATGTCATGGCCATCACCACCGCTGATGGTATCGTTGCCACCCAACCCGGCCAACCCATCATTGCCGGTCGTACCGGTCATGGTATCGGCATTGGTGTTGCTCCCCTGGACCATGGCTTTGGTGATGATGGTCTCCACAGACTGCACGTCGCTGGCCGCCCCATCCGGCCCCAACACCTGAAAGGTGAAGGTCCGACTCCCCTCCCGGGTGGAGGCCAGTTTGACCGACTCCAACACCGCCTCGTAATTGGCCAACGTATCGCTGCCCGAAAGTGTCAATGTCCCAGAGGCATTGGTGAATTGAATGTTGGTGCCGGAGATCTGAAAAACACCACCCCCCAAAGGAATGGTCGTATAACCATCAAAACTCAACACATCCCCGGTCTGCAAACCACTGGCAATACGCACCACAGCCCCATGAATGGAGGTACTGTCCACATCGGTCAATTGAATGTTGGGTGCCACCCGCACCCCGCTCGTGTTCATCTGACCATATCCGGTCAAAGAACGCACAGCAAGAACCGAGGCATCGTCCACAGCCTGTACCTGAACATCCAGATTCACAACCGTCGGTGCCGAAACCGCTCCGCTGAAAGGATCCACCGACTGAACAGCGACAGACAACGAAAAATCCGTGGCATGGTTTCCGGACGGCGTGATGGTCAAACCCTCCAGATCCCCGTTGGTCAGACTCCAACTGCCATCCGGATTGCGGCTGCCATGGGACAGGATCGCCCCCTCCGGCACCCCGGAGATGGTGATGTGCAACGTCTCGGAACCATCGATATCCGTGGTGCTGGCCAGGATATCCAACGGAATGGCCGTATCTTCACGGCCCGCTGCATCCAGAACGGTCACAACCGGCGGATCTGCCACCGAGGCAAAACTGACCTGGAACCGGGCCACGGTCTGGGCGGTATGGAGATTCTCCGCCTCCATGGCAAAGGCCGTGGCCGTCAGATTCAACCCCCCAGACCAGTCCACCGGCATGGCCAGACTCAAATGGTTCAACTCCGAGGCCATAAAGGTCCAGGAGCCATCCCCATTGTCGGTTCCAACCATCTGCCCGGTGGTATCGTCAAAAAAGACCCCGTTGCCAGCCCCGGCAATCACCACCGACAAGGCTTCCGAACCATCCAGATCGCGCAATGCTGCCGTGAAACCGGTCAAACGCAACAGTTGGTCCTCACTGCCAACCGCATTGGCCACGGTCAGAGTCGGGGCATCGGCCACCGCTGTCAGATCCACCTGCACATCGGCGGTAAACAACAACTGCCTCCCTCCCTCCTCGCCTCCGGCCATACTGAAGGCAAGCGTAAAATCCTCATGGGCATCCGGCGGCGGGGTGACGGCCAATCCAGGCACCTCCCAGGCCACCGGATCCCCGGAGTCATGGGTGGCAGTGACAACCAGATGGGCCGCCGGAATCACCCAGGTGCCGGGCTGCGCCCCCTGCACGCCGATGTTCAACACCGCTCCATCCGGCAATCCGGACA
The DNA here is from genome assembly GCA_011089965.1 of Magnetococcales bacterium. GTDB lineage: Bacteria > Pseudomonadota > Magnetococcia > Magnetococcales > Magnetaquicoccaceae > Magnetaquiglobus. Next base: position 3,098 of record JAANAU010000052.1, on the reverse strand, counting down.
CCAGCAAAGCAGCACCGGAAAGCTGCTCCGAACCATCGGCATCCGGCAAGGAGATCTCCACCCGGGTCTGAATCGCCTGATCTTCATGACCTCCGGAACTTTGAACCAGAATGGTCGGACCATCGCTCACCGGATCGATCTGCACGGTCACACTCTTGACCTCCACCCGCCTGTCCCCGGCCATCTCGGTGGAGATCGCCTTCAAGGCAAAGGAGATCTCCCCGCTGAAATTGGCTGGAGGAATCAAGGTCATGGCACCCAGATTCGAGGCGTCAAACACCATCTCTCCAGTCAGAGGATGGATCATCCCACCCCGAATGGTCACCCCGGCTGGCAACGACTCCAGATCCACAACAAAAGACATGGTTTCAGAACCATCCTGATCCACTAAAGAAGCGGCCAGATTGAGAGCCAAAGCCGTATCCTCCAAACCGGAATCACTCCCTTGCGTCAGCAGAATACCGCCAGCACTCTGATCGCCACCACCTCCGCCACCACCTCCGCCGCCGCCACCTCCACCCGTGGCCGCATGAGTGACCTGAAACACCCGGGCAGCATCGGTATTGACATCGCCATCGTTTTCCGTGGCCACCACGGTCACGGTCAAATCAAAGGAACCGGCTGGAGCATTGGCAGGTGACCGGACAGCCAACCCCTGCATATCGTCTGCGGAGACAATCCACGATCCGTCACCTGCATTGACACCCGCCAATTCCCACCCCCCGGCCCCATCGCTTTTGACCAGCGTCACGTTGTCCGGAACATTGGAAATGACATACGAAAGCGTCTCCGAGCCATCCTGGTCCACCTGATCAAAGGTAATGGACAACGGAATGGGGTTGGCGTCACTGCCCGTCACATCCGCCGCATGCAGATTGACCACACCATCGGCCACACCGGTCAGATCCACCACCACCGGGCGCATTGTGGTTTCACTCTGGTTGCCATCCTGCACCGTCACCCCCACCTGAATCGTGAAATCCACATTGGAGTGTTCCGGCATACCGACAAGACGCAACCCGGATGGATGGGCCGGATCAATCTGATAAACCCCCTGGGCATCAGGGCCGGACAGAATGGCAGAACCGATCAGAGTCACCCCAGTCGGCAGACCGGATACGGTGATGGCCGTGATGTTCTCCGAGCCGTCCCGATCCGCACTCCCCACCCCCAGATCCAACGAAATGCCATCCACAGCATCCTCAGCCCCGCCTGCCTGAACCAAAACTGCCGGAGCATCCGGATCCGGAGTCAGGGTGACGGTCATCTTCTTGTCCACCATCCATTTATCGCCATCGTTTTCGGTGGTGACAATGCGCACATCCAAATCAAACGATCCCGAACAATCCCCCCTGGGAATCAAACGCAACGCTCCCAGATGGGCATCATCCACAGCCCAGCGCCCGTTCCCGACATACGAGATCCCACCTGCCGCCGTGTCCGGCAACCACAAACGCGACCCGTCCGGCAGATTGCTGACAATCACGGAGAGCTTTTCCGATCCATCGATATCGGTCAACGTGATTGCCGACAGATCCAAAGCCACGGATCCGTCAGGCACACCGCCCCCCACCACCGCATCTTCCACGCCTGATGCCAAAAGTTGCGCAGGAACATTGGCAGCATCGGCATCACCGATCACCCGCACGGTTTGCTGAATGACCGTGGTTGCCGTATCGAGATTGGCCCTTTCGGCAGAGGTGGCCGTGATCTGAAGAATGAAATCGGCATTGGAATGCAAAGGAGGTGTCATGGTCAAACCGCTCAGTTGCGCGGGTGTCAACAACCAGACCCCATTGCCCTGATCCATGCCAGCCGACAAAGTGGCCCCCTCCGGCACCTGGGCAATGGTGATGGACAGACTCTCGGAACCGTCGGTATCGGTCAATAGCGCAGAGAGGTTGAGGACAATCGGTCGATCCTCGACCCCCATGGCTGGACCACGCTGCACAACCGGGGCATCGGCCACCGCATCCACCACCACCTCGATATTGGTGGTGGTTGTCGCAGTGCTGTTATCATTGTCCAACACCTTGACCTTCATCACCAGGGAGATATCCCGATCACTGTCTTGCGGCGGCTTGAGCGCCAGACCATTCAGGTTCCAGGCAATGGCCTTGCCCTGGGCATTGGTGGCCGTGGTGGTGAGCAGAGATTGGGGGATCGACCAGGAGGCGGTCCCGCCACTGGATGACCCCTGAATCATCACCCCACCGATTCGCAGTGCCGCCCCATGGGCATCCGGATCAGTCGAGGTCACAAGCACATCTCCCAACAAACGCTCGGAACCATCGGTATCGTTCAGGGCAATGGCGGCATTCATGGGAATCCATTGATCCTCATCCCCACCTGAAGAAGCAGGCAGCACGGTGGCCGCATCCGCCACTGCCGTCACCACCACCTTGCCGCTGTTGCTGGTCGAACGCACCGTATGGGTGGAACTCTCGACCGCCGCAGCCGTCACGGTATAGGCAAGATCCGTGTCGGAGTTGGCAGGCAGCGTGGTGTGCAGCTTCAGGTTGTCGATATGCCAGGCATACGGCACCCCGCCGCTCGAAGCCGTCGGAACCAACGCATCCTGGGAAATGGCAAACCTGCCTCCACCCAGATTCTGTACCCAGCCACCCGGATCACCGGCAATCGACAAGGTCGAACCTGCCGGCAAGGTGGTCGTATCAAACTGAATGAATACCTGACCCGACAACCGCTCGGAACCGTCGATGTCGGTCAAACGCAGATCGATATCCAGATTGAATGGACCGGCCTGATCCTCCAGGGCTGTGGCATTCGAGGAACCGGTATAACTGAGTGCATCGGTAACAGCGGTCAGATTGACCGAAAAAAAGGTGGTACTGGCGGTTGAGACATCATCAACAGTGACGCCGTTTTCGGCATAGTCGGTGGTATAGGCAGTGGCTGTGACCTGCACCTCACCGCTGTAGTTGCCAGCCCCCATGATTCGCACCCGTCCGGCTGCCAAATCCTCGGCCTTGACCGTATACCCCCCCTGGGCATCCTTGGTCACACCTGTCCAGTTGGAGCCAACCTGAACCTCGAATTTGGCCAGGGATTGGGAAAAGGTCAAACGATAACTGGCC
>JAANAU010000051.1 GCA_011089965.1 Magnetococcales bacterium | reverse complement strand
CCCGGACTCGCCAACCACCACCGAGGTCAACCCGGCCAAAGCCTCTTCCAGAGGTGCCAACCCCACGCCCAACAGGGCAGAAACCCGAAACAAAGCATATCCCATGCGTCGATAGGGAGAAATCGCCAACTCCTCAAGGCCAGACTCACCCCCCTGATCGATCTTGTTGACCACCAGCACCGGCTCGATCCCGGCCTTGTCCGCTGCCGCCAGATAACGATCCAACAGACCGGTATTGAGATTGCCGCTGGCCGCCACCACCACGATCCGATCCACGTTGGCCGCCACGGTCAACAAACGCTGATAGGGGCCAGGACGCCGCAACTGGGAACGCCGTGGGTGCATGGCGACAATCACCCCCTGGTCCACACCGACCCGCCGCCAGACCACCCGATCACCGCACACCGGCTCGTCCAGCAAAGCCTCGCGCACCGCGCAGCGGTAACGACCGGCCTGGTCGTCCTCCACCTCGACATTCAGACCGAAATGGGCCACCACCCACCCCTCCTGCTCAGGTCCGGCCCCCTCGATCTCCAGGCTGCCAACCCGCGCGCCACGGGCGGAACGCATGCGCTCCAATTGTCGCAATGTCAGATGTTTTTCACTTCTTTTTCGTGGCATAAATGGCTATTCTTGGCTGTCCGTGAAAGAGAACCACTACTATGAACCCCCAATCCGGTTATCGTCAATGAAAGCATCTCTTTCCACCTCTTTGTTGCGCTCGGTGCTGTATGTTCCCGGATCCAACCCCAAGACCCTGGCCAAGGCTCCCACCTTGTCCGCCGATGGTTTGATCCTGGATCTGGAAGACTCGGTCGCTCCGGAAGCCAAAAATCAGGCCCGCTTGAACGTCCTTTCGACGCTGCACGCCACCCGTGACACGCCCAATCTGGTTCGCGTGGTGCGGATCAACGCCATACACACCGATTTGTGGCATGACGACCTGACCATCACCCTGCCGGGACGCCCCGATGCCGTGGCCATCTCCAAAGTGGAATCCCCGGATGAACTGGAAGGACCGGCTGCGCTTCTGCGCCATCTGGAAGAAACCCAAGGCCACGCATGCCGTCTGTGGGCCATGATCGAAACCCCCCTCGGCGTACTCAATGCCCTGGCCATTGCACGCCATCCGCTGGTCACCTGCCTGGTCATGGGCACCTCGGATCTGGCCCGCGCTTTGATCATTCCCGGCGATCCCCAGCGTATCGGCCTGCGTCACGCCCTGCAACAGACCATTCTGGCCGCACGCGCTGCCCATGTGCAGATCATCGATGGCGTTTACGTCAATATCCGCGATCCCGAAGGATTTGCCGCTGAATGTCTGGATGGTGCCCGCCTCGGCTTTGATGGCAAAAGCCTCATCCATCCCTCCCAGATCGCCCCTGCCAACCAGACCTTTCTGCCCGGTGCTGACGAGGCTCTGGCCGATCAAACCATCGTCGCAGCCTGGAACGAAGCCCGTGCCCGTGGCGAAGAGATCTGCGTGGTGCATGGCAAACTGGTTGAACGTCTGCATGCCGATCAGGCTGCCCAAAGGTTGGCGCGTTGGGAGATGGCCCAAAAAAATTCAAAATCCAATCCAGAAATTTGATATCCACCCGCAAGGTGCGTTAGACTCATTTTTATTTTGAATCCCTGCTTGCACCATCGGGGGGTGCGATGAAACTGCAAAAAAAGACATCCCTGCTGGCCATTTTTCTTTCCGGCAGTTTGGCTGTGTTGATCATCGCGGTCAGTTTGCTCTCTTTTCGACAATTTTCCTTATCCACAGCCCAAGAACATGTCCGTTCCGTGGCCGAGGTGGTACGCGTCAGTCTGACCGAAGCGATGATCAACGGCGTCATCGACAAACGCGAGTCGTTTCTCAAACGTCTGGCTGAGGTGGAAGGACTGCAAGTCGCCCGTGTCATGCGCTCCCCGGAGGTGATCCGGCAATTCGGTCAGGGACTGGCCGGAGAACAGGATGTGGATTCCATCGAAAAACGGGTCATGGAGACCGGAAAGCCCTTTTTCGGCATTGTCACCCGTGAATTCAACCCCATCTTCCGGGGCACCATTCCGTTCATCGCCACCCAAACCGGTGAACCCAACTGCCTGCAATGTCACAACACCCCTAATGGCGCGGTCTTGGGTGCCATCACCATCAACATCTCGATGCAACATCTGCAAGAAAAAGCCCTGCTGACCATCGGAATCATGACATGCATCATCATCTTGTTTGCTGCATTATTGACCATCTTTTTCCGACGCCAGATGACCCCGGTGATGATAACCGCCATCGAAGTCCAGAAAGTGGCGGCACAAGCCAAAGACGGCAATTTCGACGGACGCATTCAATATACCGGCGATGACGAGATGGGAGACATCTCACGCGATCTGAACCAGTTGATGGATCATCTCCACATGAATCTCGGGGCCATCACGCAAAATATTTCACAACTGCTGCGCTATGATGCTTCAGGCAATTCCAATCTGATCACCACCACGACCGAAATGGTGGAAAGTCTTTTGGAAATCAACCAGTTCAAACAGGCGGTAGAGGAGGATCGCACCAAGTCCGAGGTCTATTTCCGTATCGGACACATCCTGCACGAACAGTTCGGCATTCAGTTCGGAACCATCTACGAAGTCTCCGCACCCGGTATGAACCACATGAAACCCATGGTGGTGGACGGAGAACTCGACAACATCTGCAAATGGTGCAATCCGGAGATCCTGTTCCAGGCCAACTCCTGCCGCGCCAACCGCACCGGTCATGTGATCGATTCGGTGGAAGACCCGTTGATTTGCAGTCAGTTCAAACATCTGCATGAAAATGCCAAATATGCCCACATCTGCATGCCGGTGTTTCACTCCGGCACGGTAGGGAATGTGGTCCAGATCGTCATGGATCGAGCGCATGGCCGGTTGTATCAACGACTGCTGCCCTTCATGCGCGCCTATCTGCGCGAATCCGCGCCAACGATTGAGGCCAAACGATTGTTGGATACGTTACGGGAGTCGGCCCTGCGTGACGCTTTGACCGGATTGCACAACCGCCGTTTCCTGGAAGAGTATGTCGGCACCCTGGAGGCCACCGCCAAACGCAAGAAGCATCAACTCTCTGTATTGTTGATGGATATCGACCATTTCAAAGAGGTCAACGATGTCTTTGGCCACGACGTGGGCGATACCGTGCTGCGGGTGGTGGCCAAGGCATTGGCTGGACAGGTGCGCACCTCGGATATGGTGATCCGCCATGGTGGCGAAGAGTTTCTGGTCATTCTCCAGGAAGGGGAAGAGCCGTCCGGTGAACGGATGGCCGAAAAATTACGCATGGCCGTAGCCGCCTTGAAGATCCCGATCACCAACGGCATTCTGCGCAAGACCATCTCCATCGGGGTGGCCAACTTCCCCGGAGATGGCGAGGATATCTGGGAAGTGATCAAATGTGCGGACATCGCCCTTTATGAAGCCAAACACAGTGGCCGCAACCGGGTGGTCCGCTACACACCGCAACTGAGCAAGGGGTGAGCGCCTGATACCCCCCTTATCCTGACATCAGGAGCACCCTTTCGCCACATAACCGATCCATTCCCGTCCATGCTGGTGCAAGGCCAACAACTGGTGGCCCTGCATCCGGCACCAGGCTGGCAGATCCCGGGTCAGACCCGGATCGGTCGCACGCATCTCCAGGATCTCCCCGGTGACCATGTCACGCAGCGCCGCTTCGGCCTTAAGGATCGGCATGGGACACAGCAGACGGCGGACATCAAGATAACGATGCACCATGGGTATTTCTGGTGGAGTCATGGCTTTGAATATGTTGCTCAATACGATCCAGGAATTGACCAATACGTTGGATACTTTCTGCGCGGTCCAACGGGGCATCCACCATTTCCGGCCAATGATAACGCAATTGAACGGCAAACGGGTTATATTCAATCAATGGCCACCACTCTTCAAGATCCTCCTCGCAATGTGCTTCGAGCATCGCCATTAATTTTCTCAAATCATGAGTCTTAGGAAAACAGACATTCAAAAAGGTCAGCCAAGCTTTGATTCCCTTCTCAACTGCCTGCTGGGCATGGAAACCAAAAACGGAATCAGCAAAAATTTCAATATTATTCATTCCAGTTAATGATTTAAAATCGATGCGTGCCAATGCCAGCAAAGCCCGAGCATGCCTGTCATCGCTCATAAAGCACCTTACCCTCACGAAGTGCGTGCGCAATCATATGGTTGACACTGTTTTTCCAATATTCAACCTCATCCTGGTTGAACAACGCAATATCCAAAGGTACCGGAACCTTGGACAGAAGACGTGATAAACGCAATAGTTCCTGGCGCCTACTATGCAGGACATCATAACGATCCCGCGTAATCACCAATAAATCGACATCAGAATCGGAAGTAATCTCCCCACGCACCCAGGAACCGAACACGATAATCTGTTCCGGATGAATCGCCTCAACAATACGCGCCCCAATCCGTTCCAACTCTGCCCAGGTGACCACTAGATATACCACTCTTCACGGATTTCATGGACAGCCATGGGAGTCACCACGCGCACCTCGGACTGCCCGCCGGAATCGATCACCATGGCCACCTCCGGCAACTCCCGCCCCTTGCCGAAACGGGCCGCCAGACGACAGGCCAAAGTCAGATCATCTGCCGAAGGGGTGCCCTCGACCAGAGTGATCGAACCCGGGAGATCCCGTGCCCGAATCCGCAACCGCCCGTCAACAAACCCGGTCAGAAAATGGTTCTCCGCATCATCCCGCCCGATCACCAGCTTGAAGTGCGGAGCAGGCCGCAGATGACGGCCAGCCTTGAGCAGCAGGATATCCTCCATGGCATAGGCCCGACTGCCGCGAAAACTCCACAAATCGCGCAACTTGCGGGCATAGTTCTCGTCGGTCAGGAAACAACAGCCCCCTGCTGGTGACGGATACTCCCGAATGCCCAACCGGGCTGCCAACGCCATCTGGGGCTTGCGGTTGCGTCCGGAAAATCCCATCAGACGCGACCGGTCCACCCAACCCAGTTTCTCCGGTTCGGTCTCCGGCAGACGCAAAGCAGTCAAAGGACGCAACAACCAACCTGCTGCCCCGGATTCACGATCAATGACCGGAAAGGTGTCGCGACGCTGACTCATGGGACGCTGCCCCAATACCTCACCCGTGAACAGGAAGTGAAACCCCATGGTCCGGGCCATCTCAAAGGCTTTGTGGACCATGAACACCTTGCAGTCCAGACAGGGATTCAGATGTTTCCCATAACCGTGCTTGGGATCGGTGACAATGCGCACATAATCTTCGGCAATGTCCACGAGATGCAGCCGCACGCCCAGATTGCTGGCCGCATGCAGGGCATCGTGACGCGGCGGGGGTGCGCCTGGTTTGGGATTGCGCATGGCCCCGGTGTGAGACTGAATGCAAAACCCTGTGTGAAAATTGACGCACTCCACCTCAATGCCCTGCTCCATGAGCAGACGTGCAGCCAACGTGCTGTCCAATCCGCCAGACAACAACCCCAAAGCACGCACCCGCTCCGGACGTTCCACCACCCCACCCCCGTTCATGCCTGGGCCATCCAGCGGGCCGCATCCAGAGCGTGATAGGTCAGGATCAGATCCGCACCAGCCCGCTTGAACCCGGTCAAGGTCTCCATCACCACCCGCTGCTCATCGATCCAACCCTGGGCAGCAGCGGCCTTGACCATGGCATACTCACCGCTGACGTTGTAAACCGCCAAAGGCACATGAAAACGGTCCCGCAAGGCACGCAAAATGTCCATGTAAGCCAATCCCGGCTTGACCATCAACCAGTCCGCTCCCTGCTCCACATCCAAGGCAGCCTCGCGCAACGCCTCGCGCCGATTGGCCGGATCCATCTGATAACTGCGCCGATCCCCGAACGATGGGGTGTTTTCCGCTGCATCCCGGAACGGACCGTAATAGGCCGAAGCATACTTGACCGCATAAGAGAGAATCGGCACCTGTGCATGACCAGCCTGATCCAAAGCCTGCCGAATGGCCGCCACCATGCCATCCATCATGCCGGAAGGCGCCACCATATCCACTCCGGCCTCGGCATAACTGACCGCAGCCTGTCCCAGAATCTTCAGGGTGGCATCGTTATCCACCTCCTCACCCTGCAAAACCCCACAATGGGCATGATCGGTATATTCACACAGACAGGTATCGGCAATCACCCACAACTCCGGAACCGCCTGCTTGATGGCCCGAATGGCCTGTTGCACGATTCCCTGGGGATCCACGGCATCGGAACCGAGGGAATCCTTGATTTTTGGAATACCGAACAGGATAATTCCACACAGACCCAAGTCCCAAGCCTCCCGGGCCACGCTCACGGCCATATCTATCGAAAGCTGCGCCACACCTGGCATGGAGGAGACCGGACGACGGATTTTCTCTCCAGGAACGATGAACAGGGGCAGAATCAAATCTTCCGGGGACAAACGGATCTCTCGGGCCAAACGCCGAATGGTCGGGGTCCGACGCAACCGCCGGGGACGTTGCACAAACGATACAGACGACATGGGATGTGATTCACTCCAAAAGAGTGGCTGGAAAATGCAGGACCAATTGGCGTAAATTATGAAGCGATTCCCCAACTGCCCGCAAGGCGTCTTGGCAACATCGCAGACTCGAAACCAACATCGCGACTCAAATGCAACGTCGCGCGACATGGACTAGATCAATCATGGTGCAATGTATCGGGAATCGACTGCTGGTCGCTGCGGCGAGTGATGTCGGACGTGTACGCACACTCAATGAAGATGCGTTTCTGGTCGATGACCGCATCGGTCTGTTGATTGTCGCAGACGGCATGGGAGGACATGATGCCGGTGAAATCGCCAGTCGTCTGGTGGTGGAGTCGATACGCGCCACTCTGCGCACCTTTCCCAGCGCCATCCCTGGTCCCACCTGTCCGCTTCCGTCCCGACCAACCTCATCGGATGAAGTACTCACCCCGGATGCACCCACCACCCGTCGCCTGCAAGACGAACCAACCGTAGACGATGCCCCCAATCCGATTCTCAGTGCGGTCCAGTCAGCCATCAATCGCGCCAATGCTGCGGTCAATGGTGCCAATGTATCGCGGGGTTATCCCGATGGCATGGGCATGGGTTCCACCCTGGTGGGACTGTGGCTCCCGGAATACAGCGATCAACCGGTCATTTTTCATGTGGGCGACAGCCGGTTGTATCTTTTCCGACACGGTCAACTGTTCCTCAAGACCCAAGACCACTCCATGTACCAACAGTGGCTCAACTTCGGATCCCATGGACACCCCCCTGCCCAGAATATCCTGTTGCAGGCCATCGGCCCTTCCAACTTTGTGGCTCCGGATGTGATTTTTCAGGATATCCGGCCTGGAGATATCATCCTGCTCTGCTCGGATGGCCTCAGCGGCATGATCCCGCATGCCAGGATCGTTCATATACTCAGCGAAACCCGTGAAAACAACCTGGAGCAATCCTGCCAGAAACTGATCAACCTTGCCAACAAAGCGGGCGGAAAAGACAATATTACAGTCATACTGGGTTATTTTCTGTAATCTGCTCCTTTTTGTAACAGACCGGAGAAAAGAGGTCTTCCATGCGCGAAAACGCCAAATTGGCCATTCTGTTCGCCGATATCGCGGGCAGCACCAAACTCTATGAAACCATTGGCGATGCCAAGGCACGCGAGATCACCTCGCGCTGCATCGAACTGCTGGCCACGATCACCAAATCCCATGAAGGACGGGTGGTCAAGACCATCGGCGATGAGGTGATGTGTACCTTCCCCAGTGCCGACGCGGCTGCGGAAGCCTCGGTGGAGATGCAAGAAGAGGTCGCTGCCCATGCGTTGCAATGGGGGACCATGCTCAAAATCCGCGTTGGTTTTCACTTTGGCGATGTCATCAAAGAAAACAACGATGTTTTTGGTGATGCGGTCAATCTGGCAGCGCGCATGGCTGCCCAGGCCAAAGGCGATCAGATCATCACCACCGGCGATACCCTGGAAGTGATGAGTCCCCACCTGCGCATGGAGAGCCGCCTGCTCATCACCACAACCGTCAAGGGCAAGACCAAACCCATCCAGATCGTCGAATTGACCTGGGGGGAAGAAGAGGAACTGACGGTCATGGGCGGTCCCTCCATGACCATCGCCTCCAAAACCACGCCCGCCATGGCCGTCTCCTTCAACGACCAGAAGCTCATCTTGAGTGAAACCCAATCCGTGGTCAGTTTTGGTCGCGGCTCCACCAATACGTTCGTTGTACCAGATAACATGTCCTCCCGGGTTCACTCCCGACTGGAGTATAGACGCGGCAAGATCTATCTGGTGGATCAAAGCACGAATGGAACTTACATCATCAATTCCAAGGGGCAACAGAACTTCGTACATCGCGACGAACTGCCGATTGAAGGTTCGGGCGTCATCGGTTTAGGCCGGATCGTCACACCCGACGACCCGCTGGCAGTCCGTTACTCCACCACGTCCGGCTGAAATCCCACACCGCACCCTGGACTCCACATCCCCATTGATCTCACCGCGCGCTTGCGCTGTGGTAACTCCCTGCCGAAATCCTTTTTGCCCCCCTACGCCCGCCACCCCTCCAAAAAGCCCATGACCTGATCCGCAGGCATGGGGCGAGCGATCAGATAGCCCTGGATCTCATCGCAATCCTGATTGGCCAATACCTGCTGCTGGGGGGGAACCTCAACCCCTTCAGCCACCACCTTCAATTTCAGACTGTGGGCCAGTCCGATAATGGTCGAGACCAGCATGGTATCACGCGGATCCATCCCGATATCCCGCACGAACAAACGGTCAATCTTGATCGATGCCACCGGCAGTTGCTTGAGATAGCCCAATGACGAAAATCCAGTGCCAAAATCATCAATGGCCAACTGAACCCCCAAGGCGCGCAACAGATTCAACACCTCAATGCCGCCCTGCCCCATCTCCATGGCAAAACTTTCCGTGATTTCCAGAATCACCCGCTCCGGCGGAAAGCCGCTGGTCCGAATGATGCGCGCAATCTCCTCGACCAACTCCGGACGCTTCAAATCCAGACTGGAGAGATTGGCGGCCATGGTGATCAAATAGCCCCGCTCCAGACAACGCCGCCCCAATGCGCATGCCTGCTCCAACACCAACAGATCAATGCTCGTGATCAGACCCAACTCCTCGGCCAACGGCACAAAATCAACCGGAGAGACCAGACCCAATGCGGGATGACGCCAGCGCACCAAGGCCTCAAAACCGGTGATCACCTTCCCTTTCAAGGCCAACTTGGGCTGAAAATAGGCTTCAAAGGTCCGCTCCAGAAGCGCACCACGCAACGCATCCTCCAACTCCATGCGCCGCTCCTGACGCCGGGTCATCTCCGAGGCATAAAACCGATAACACCCCTTGCCCTCAGCCTTGGCCTGATACATGGCCGTATCCGCATGCATCAGCAACTCATCCACAGACTTGCCATCATCCGGAAACAGACTGATCCCGATACTGCCGCCAACAAAGATTTCACGACCGTCCAGAATGATGGGAGCACTCAAACTCGCCAAGAGCTTCCGCGCCACCAGTTCGGCATCCGCCACCTCGTCGAGAGACTCCAGAATCAGAGCAAATTCATCTCCCCCCAACCGCGACACCGTGTCCGATTGACGCAAGCAGGTCCGCAACCGCTGCGCCACCTCCACCAGAAGATCATCTCCAGCATGATGACCCAATGTATCGTTGACCTTCTTGAATCCGTCCAGATCCAGAAACAACACGGCAATGCGCTGATCCTCGCGTCGGGCCAAGGTGAGGGCATGGCTGAGACGATCATGAAACAAGGTACGGTTGGGCAGATCGGTCAAAGGATCAAAATGGGCCAGATGCTGAATGTGCTGATGGGTCGCCAACTGCTCGGTGATATCCCGGAAACTCGCCACATAATAACGGGTCACCTGCAATTCCGAATCAAGAACCGCTGCGATATTCTCCCATGCGGCAAAGATGCTCCCATCCTTGCGGCGATTGATGATCTCCCCCTGCCAACGCCCATGACGCAACAACGACTCCCACATGCTGGCATAAAAGGTTTCATCATGATGAAATGATCGCAAAATATTGGCCTTGCGTCCCGTTGCCTCCTCCCGGGTATATCCGGTCAACTCCACAAAAGCGGGATTGACCCGCAAAATGGTGGCATCCGGAGTGGTGATCACCATGGCCTCCAGGGCATTCTCGAACATGCGCGCCGCCAGACGCTGCTCGGCAGCCGCCCGTTCCCGGTCGGCCATCTGCACCGCGATCCGTCGTCCGCCAAAACGCAAACCCACCAGACCCAAGACCCAAATACCGCCATGCGACCAACCAATGGCCCGAATCGCGGCACTCTCCACCTCCTGATAGGAGGTCATCGGCACCGCCACACCCACCGCCCCCCGCACCGAACCATTGGGAAAACCCAAATGGCCATGACATTTCTGACAACTTTCCTGCATGAACATCGGGCGAATCAAACGCAGATGGGGCAATCCGTTCACATGGGACAGCTCCACGATCTCTTCCACCTCGCGGGTGTCAAACCGCCGAATCGCAGCCTCTTCCCAAGGATCGGCCCGGTTGTTGGGGTTGAGATAGACAATCCCGACAATCCGTCCCTGAATCCCATACAGCTCAGAAAAGTCGGCCATCATTTCGCGCAGCATGTAGGCCGGATTCATCAAGGTGAGCTGGCGACCATCCGTCGTCACCAGATCACGATCCGGCAAGTGGGCCATCCAGGGGCTGGGGGGGGTTTTGTCCGTTGGCTCCACATAGACCCCGCCATGACTCGAAGCCCATTGCCGATAAGCCAGATCCTTGTTGAAAGCGGCACGCGCCGTGTTCAATGCCATGGTGTAGGTGACCTCTTGCTGACGGTCCACATTCCACCAGGACGACAACACCACAATCACCGTCCAAACCGCCATGGCCGCCCAGGTCAACTGACCAATTTGACGCTGTGTTACCGTGCTGCCCCAATCCAGATTGGAGGATTCGCTATCCATGATGCACCTTGCTGCTTTAAGCTGATCGCCATCTTCTGCACACTATGGAGACCATTCTAACGATGATAGGGAACTCCTCGCAACAGCGTCATGGCACGATAAAGCTGTTCGAGAATCAGAACCCGCACCAGCATGTGGGGATAGGTCATTGGACCCAGGGAGAGGATCTGATGGGCAGAGGATTTGAACACAGGATCCAGACCGTCCGGCCCTCCGATGACAAACACCACCTCGGAGTGACCAGCCTGGATCCATTGCTCCACCTGGCGGGACAATTCCAACGAACTCCATGACTGACCAGAACCGTCCAAAGCGACGATCCATGCCGTGGCCGGACAACGGGATCGCAACCTCTGCCCCTCCCGTTCCATGGCCAGACGGGGCGTAACGTTCTTGTCACGCTTCTCTTCAGCCACACTCTCCAAACGCAACGGGATGAAGTGACGCAAACGGTCACCATACTCTTCCACCAACTCCCGGATCGGTGGCGGCATCACCCGGCCAACCGCCAACAAAGTCCATTTCATCAAGATACAGGCTTCTCTTTTTTTATTTTTTCTTTTTCTTTTTCTTTATCCTTGGGTTTCCCCTCGCGCGCCACGGCCCCCTTTGGACTCCACAACTTCTCCAGGCTGTAAAACTCCCGAGCCTCTGACAAAAAGAGATGAACCAACACATCCCCCAAATCCACCAATACCCAAGGGGCGCTTTCCGCCAACCCTTCGATCCCACGGACCACCAGCCGACGCTCATCGGCAAACCTCTGCACCTCATTGGCCAGGGTCGCAATGTGTGTCGAAGAGGTGGCCGTTGCAATCAGGAAGAAATCGGCAAAACCAGACCGTCCCAACAGATCGACCACCGCGATCTCCTGGCCCTTTTTGTTGTCCAGACACTTCACCAGATCCGTGACGAGTTTTGCGCTCTCGGCATGCGTGGTCACCATGGTTACTCCAAAAGTTGGGAAGAAAAAAGTTGATGGGTGTGAGCATAAATGCCCACGACCTCCGGAGTCAGACCGCTCACCGATTGGCCGACACGCAAACGCCGACGCAATTCGGTGGAGGCGATCTCCAACGGGGTCACAGCCACCTGACACACCCCATAACGCCCCAAACGGTTACGGTCCAATTGGGCACCGGTTGTCACCAGATGGTGCTCCAGATACGCACAAGCCGGCAGCCGGGCATCCCAGAAAAAACCCGGACGGGTCATGACCGCGACATGGGCCAATGCCAACAGATCCTGCCAGGCGCGCCACAGATGCAACTCGCCCAGGATATCCGCTCCAAGCAGCAGGACCGGCTCTTCGTCCGGATGACAACGATGCCAGGCCGCCAGGGTCTCGATTGTATACGATACAGTCGGTGCCTGTGCCTCGATCTCCCACAGATCCAACCCGGGTTCTCCTTCCAGAGCCAGACGCACCATGGCCACCCGATGCGCAACCGGTGCCAGAACGTCTGCCCCCTTGAAGGGGTGCCGCCCGGAGGGAATGAAAAGCACCCGCTCCAACCCCAAAGCGGTCATCACCTCACGTGCCGATTGCAGATGACCATAATGCGGCGGATTGAACGCCCCGCCCAACAACCCGGTTTTGCGGGTCATTGGCGCAACTGCCCGTCTCCCAGGACGATGTATTTCAGACAGGTCAACCCCTCCAACCCCACCGGACCACGCACATGCAGTTTGTCGGTGGAGATCCCCATCTCGGCCCCCAATCCGAACTGGAAACCATCATTGAAACGGGTCGAGGCATTGACCATCACGGCAGAAGAGTCCACAGCCCGCAAGAAACGCATGGCCCGGCCATGGTCCCGGGTCACAATCGTCTCGGTATGACGCGACGAGTGTGCTTCGATGTGGGCCAATGCCTCATCCAGAGTCGCCACCACACGGATGGACAGAATGGCCGCCAGATGCTCGGTATCATAATCTTGCGGCGCAACCGGCACCACCCCATCCGGGACCAGCTCCCGGGTGCGGTCGCACCCGCGCAACTCACACCCTGCCGCCTGCAAACGCCGACACATGGGCGGCAAAAACGCCTCTGCCACTGCCGCATGCACCAGCAGGGTTTCGGTGGCATTGCACACTCCGGTACGCTGCATTTTGCCGTTGAAGGTCAACTCTTCCGCCATGGCCAGATCGGCATACCGATCCACATAGGTGTGACAAATGCCGTCCAGATGCTTGATCACCGGAATGTGCGACTCCTCGATGACCCGCTGGATCAACCCCTTGCCGCCGCGCGGAATGATGATGTCCACATAACGATCACTCTTGAGCAGCGCGCCAACCGCTGCCCGATCCGTGGTATCGATGAATTGCACGGCATGGGGCGGCAGATCCGCAGACTGCAATCCGGCAGCCAGACAGGCGGCAATGGCCCGATTGGAGTGAATCGCTTCGGAACCGCCCCGCAAAATCACTGCATTGCCGGATTTGACACACAATGCCGCCGCATCTGCCGTCACGTTGGGACGGGATTCATAGATGATGCCGATCACCCCAAGGGGCACACGCATCCGCCCCACCAGCATGCCATTGGGACGTGGACGCATCTCGGTGATCTCGCCCACCGGATCCGGCAACCCGGCCACCTCGCGCACCCCGTCTGCCATGGCCTGAATCACGGCATCGGTCAAACGCAACCGGTCGATCATGGCTGCGGTCAAACCATTGGCCGCCGCAGCAGCCAGATCCAGGGCATTGGCACTCTGCAAGGCCGCACGTTCGGCCAACAGACCCTCGGCCATGGCCAACAAAGCACGATTGCGCGCCGTACCGGAACTGGCCGCCAGACTCCGCGCAGCCACCCGCGCCTGCTGACCCAACCGTTCCATCATTTCAACTGCTGCGGTCATGTTCGTTCACTCCTGTGTGCCAGTTGGCAGTGTACGCAACTCGCGTGTCAGAACCAGGTTATCGCGATGAATCACCTCTTCGGTCCCAAGATAGCCCAAAATCCCCTCAAACTGTCGGCTGTGACGCCCGGCAATGCAGGCCAAATCCCCGCTGTTGTAATTGACAATCCCCTTGGCCAACTGCTGCCCATCCGGAGCCAGACAGTAAACCACAGCCCCGCGCTCAAACTCGCCCGTCACCCCGGTGATGCCCTTGGCCAACAAACTCCGCCCCTGCAACAACGCAGTCGAAGCCCCGGCATCCAGCAGAATCTCTCCCCGTCCCAGACGGGCATTGACAATCCAACGTTTGCGGGCGGGCAATGGATTCTCCATCCCCAAAAACAACGTTCCAACCGGCTGCCCCGCAAACACCTCCGAAATCGGATCCTCCCTGAACCCGCTGGTCAAAACCATGCGACAACCGCTGCGCGCCGCCATACGCGCCGCCTTGATCTTGGTGGTCATACCCCCTTTGCCGACCAGGGAACCAACCCCACCTGCCATGGCTTCGATCTCGGGCGTGACCCTCTCCACCAATGGAATGAACCGCGCATCCGGATTGAGACGTGGATTGCTGTCATACAACCCGTCAATGTCCGACAGCAGAATCAACAGATCGGCATCGACCAGATCCGCCACATTGGCCGACAGGGTGTCGTTGTCACCGAACTTCAACTGCTCGGTCATCACCGTATCATTTTCGTTGACAATCGGGACCAAACCGAGTTCCAGCAAGGTTTTCAAGGTGTCACGGGCATTGAGATAACGCTGACGATCTTCGACATCCCCACGGGTGAGCAACGCCTGCGCCACATGCACCCCCAGGGTCTCAAACGCCTCTTCATAATGGCGCATCAACACCCCTTGGCCAGCCGCCGCCGCAGCCTGCTTTTCCTGCAAAGAGGCCAACGGACGATTGAGCTTCAATAACGGACGACCCGCTGCCACTGCACCCGAAGTCACCACCACCACCCGACGCCCTGCGGCCTGCAAACGCACGATCTCTCTGGCCCGGGCGGCAATCCAATCCGGACGCAACCCCTCTCCGCCACCTGTCAGAAGATTGGAACCGATCTTGACCACAACGCGCCGGGCCTGCACCACCTCACGCCAGGCTGCCTGAAGAGGCTCCTTTTGCTCATCGGACCCAAATGCATTCAACGCCATCATCCTCTTCTTCTTCTTCCGTATCCACACTCCCGGTCTGCCCGCCGCGACCGGCTTTGGTGGGCGCATCCTCCAAGGGTGCGTGATAATATTCCGGGTTGCGCTCCAGTTTTGCCTGCCTGACCCGTGTGACCAGCGCCTGAATCAGCCCCTCCACTCCCTCACCCGTCACCGCCGAAATCCAGAAGAGTGCCTCCACCTCAGGACGCAACTTTTTGCGCAATTTCTTGAACAACTCCTTGCGCTCCTCCGGGGCCAGGAGATCACACTTGGTCAACACCACCCAGCGGGGCTTGCCCGCCAAAGTCGGAGCATACGCCGTCAACTCTCTCTCAATGATCCGAAACCGCTTCCAGGGTGTACCTTCAGCCAATGGCGACGCTTCGACCAGATGGATCAACACCGGACAACGTTCGACATGCTTCAAGAAGGCCCGTCCCAACCCTTTGCCCGCCTCTGCCCCTTCCACCAACCCCGGGATGTCGGCCATGACCAGGCTCTCCTCCTGACCGGCACGCACCACACCCAGATTCGGCACCAGCGTGGTAAATGGATAATCGGCAATCTTGGGACGGGCTGCCGAGACCTTGGAGAGCAGCGTGGATTTGCCCGCATTGGGCATGCCGATCAGACCGACATCGGCCAACAGCTTCAACTCCAGCCAGATCCACCGTTCCACCCCGGACTCTCCCGGCTGGGAGTAACGCGGTGCGCGGTTGACCGAACTTTTGAAGTGGGTATTGCCCAGCCCGCCACGACCACCCGGGGCAATGACAAACCGTTGGCCAGCCTGCCAGAGATCGCACAGAACAGCGCCATCCGCATCATCACGCGCCACCGTACCGACCGGAACGCGGATCTCCAACGCCGGAGCCGACGCACCAGTGCGACATTTGCCTGCACCATGCACTCCGCGTTTGGCCTTGAAATGCTGCTGATAACGAAAATCGATCAGGGTGTTGAGATGGGGGTCGGCCACCAGGATCACATCCCCGCCCCGTCCTCCATCTCCGCCATCCGGGCCACCCAAAGGGATGAACTTTTCGCGACGAAACGAGGAGGAACCACTCCCGCCATCGCCGGAACGGACAAAGATCTTGACCTCATCCAGAAAACGCATGGCGTTGGCCCAAATTCCAATAAACGAAAACCAGGGGATGCCCACCTCTTGCAGTCCCGTTGCGGGGCAAGAGGTGGGCCAAGGGGCAATCAGGCGGCGAGGACGTTGATATAGCGGCGATTATTGCGTTCGCCAAACGAGACGGTCCCTTCCACCAGAGCATACAGCGTGAAATCACGTCCCATGCCCACCCCTTCGCCCGGATAGACCTCAGAGCCGCGTTGCCGGATCAGGATGTTGCCGGGTATGACATGTTGTCCGCCATAACGCTTGACGCCCAAACGGCGCCCGGCGGAGTCGCGTCCGTTGCGGGTACTGCCGCCCGCTTTTTTATGTGCCATGACTCTTCTCCCACATCAAATAAAGTTCAGGCCGAAATTCCGGTCACTTGCAGTTCCGTGAGCTGCTGCCGGTGGCCATGGGTGCGACGATAGTTCTTGCGGCGTTTCTTTTTGAACACCAGAACCTTTTTGTCTTTGAACTGGCGCAAAATGGTGCCGGTGACCTGAGCGCCAGAGGCATCGGATCCGGCCTTGACCGCACCATCGACCGAGACCAGCAGGACATCGGTCAGTTGCACGCTCTCCCCTTCTGCTCCGGGCAGCTTTTCGACGCGCACGACATCATTGACCGCCATTTTATATTGTTTGCCGCCTGTGCGGACCACTGCATACATGTCAACCACTCCTTATTCTCTCTGGTGCCGTCTTCTTTTTGGTGCCTTCGGGCCGAATCGGAAACGGTTTATTATCACTTTGTCTCGGGAAATGTCAACCCATAATTCCGCACCAATTCCAAGGTTTCAAAGAGGGGCAATCCCACCACTCCGGAATAGGAGCCTTCGACCCGCGCCACCATGAATGCACCCACCCCTTGAATGGCATAGGCACCCGCCTTGTCCAAGGGTTCCTTTGTGGCCACATAGGAGCGAATCTCCTGGTTTGTGAGTGATTTAAAACAAACCCTCGTCTCGACCACCTGAACCATTCCGTGGGGATCATCGGCCTTGCAGAGTGCCACTCCGGTCAACACCCGATGCCAACGCCCGGATAAACGGGTGAGCATGGCCACCGCATGTTCGACATTTTCGGGTTTACCCAGGATCTCCTGATCACAGACCACGGCAGTATCGGCACCCAAAACCAGAGGAACATGAGGCTCCCAGACCGCCCGCGCCTTGGTCAGGGCCATGCGTGCCACATAATCGACCGGGTCTTCTTCTGGCCACACCATCTCATCGATCTGCGCTGGCATCACCTCCGGATCCATGCCGACCTGGCGCAACAGGGTGAGACGCCGTTCCGAAGCAGAGGCCAGCCGCACACGAATGGCGGCAAAAAATTGTCCCAGGTCAAGATTAACAGGGAGTGTTGCAATTTTTTCATCCTGATTGACCAAAACCGTCTCCCACACGGTCAAGAACACTTGACGATTTCCGTATGTCGATCCTATTGTGTGCAGCAATTTCCACCACTGCCAGGTCGGCTGCATGCAGCTTTGAACCCGGAGAAGAGATTATCGCGCCTTGCCTCATGAAAAGCCAGCCATGAAACCTCAATCCAATCTGCCACCGGTTCTGAAACGCCTGGGCGAACTGATCGGACCGGATCTGGAGCGGACCAATGCGATCATCCTGGAGCAATTGAACTCCCAGGTGGAATTGATCCCGAAGATGGGAGCGCACATCATCGAAAGCGGCGGCAAACGGTTGCGTCCGGTTTTGACGTTATTGAGCGCCCGTCTGTTCGGTTACACTGGCCAGAATGACGCTTTGCTGGCTGCGGTAATCGAATTCATTCATACCGCCACCTTGTTGCATGATGATGTGGTGGACAAGTCGAACACGCGCCGGGGACGGGCCACGGCCAATTCGGTGTGGGGCAGCAAGGCACCGGTTCTGGTAGGAGATTATCTGTTTTCACGTTCGTTTCAGATTCTGGTGGCCCATGGCGACTTGAAGGTGTTGCAGATCGTGGCCGATGCCTGTGCTGTCATCTCTGAAGGGGAAGTGATGCAACTGGTCGCCACCAATGACCTGTCCACCAGCGAAGAGCACTATCTGGAGGTGGTGCAGCGCAAGACCGCCACCTTGTTTGCCGCTGCTGCCGAGATCGGGGCGGTTTTGAACCAGAGGCCCACGGAAGAGGTGCGTGCTTTGGCACGTTATGGTTTGTTGTTGGGCACGGCCTACCAGGTGGTGGATGATGCTCTGGACTATTCCGCGACCAATGAAGTGCTGGGCAAAAGCGTTGGGGATGATTTTCATGAAGGAAAAATCACCCTGCCTGTGATCCACGCCTATCGTCACGGCAACCCGGAGGAGCGCGCCTTCTGGAGTGCCTGCCTGGAGCGCAAAGAGTTTCCGGACAAGGCATTGTCCCACGCCATTCAACTGATTCGCGCACGCGGTTCGTTGGATTATGCCATGCAGCGCGCCACAACGTTTGCTGCCGAAGCCAAGGAGCAACTGGCCACTTTGCCTGCCACTCCGGAGCGGGAAGCCATGGCCATGCTGGCAGATTTTTCTGTGGAACGCAGCTATTGACCTGGAGCAGAAAAGGATTTATACTGATGGGATTGGTCGGCATATCGGGGTGTGGCTCAGTCTGGTAGAGCACAGCGTTCGGGTCGCTGGGGTCGTGAGTTCGAATCTCGCCACCCCGACCAATTTCTTGCCAACCACAACGCCCACTGATTTCAGTGGGCGTTGTGGTTTGTGGTTTCGATAAAACTTTTATTTGCTTGCAATCCACAA
>JAANAU010000014.1 GCA_011089965.1 Magnetococcales bacterium | reverse complement strand
TGATTCCTTAATGCAATACAAGGTTCAGGGGGTAAGGAATGAGCGGCATTTTTGTTGTACCGCACACATCTTTCAGTACAGCATCCTCCACTGACTTTTTGAAATCAAGCTAAAACCATTTATAAATATGCAATTTGTTTTGTTGAGGCGTTGCCCCCAAACCCCACCAAGGGCCACAGACCCCTGGACCCCTTTGATATAAACTGCGCATCTCGTAATAGGTGCGGTTTAATACGGACTTAAACCCAAAAACGGCCTTCCCGGTATTCCCGAAAAGGCCGTTTAAGTATTTGATTCAATTGGTGGGCGGCACAAGGATTGAACTTGTGACCCCTGCCGTGTGAAGGCAGTGCTCTCCCGCTGAGCTAGCCGCCCGATGACTGTGCATACGTCATGGATCCTGCTACAAACAAGAACATATCATACAGCCATTCTCCACGCCAGTCAATGGCAATCTTCAGACACGCCCGGTTGCTGCTTTTCGTTGCAGCCATGACTGCAACCGGGCATCCAGATGGGGCAGGGTGGTGGGCTTGACGATGACATCCGAACAACCTCCTGCCTGGCATGGCTCTTGTTCGTTGGGAAATGCCAAAGCACTCAAGGCAATGATCGGAATCGGATCCTTTGAATCGTCAGCCTGCTCCTGTTGTCGGACCATTTGGCAGATCTTCATCCCGTTCGCCAAACACAAATGACAGTCCAATAAAATGATATCCACTGCGTGGGACTGGAGATGATGCAAAGCATCCAAACCATCGGCAACCACACGGACATCATGACCACATTGCCGAATCATGCCGCGCAATACCGCCTGATCCAGGGGATCCTGTTCGACCAGCAATACGACTCCACCTTTTTTTTCCAACGCCTGTCCGTTCCGACGGCTCTCCCGGCTGGAACCGGACGCGCCCTCCACACTGCGCACTGGCAAGAACAATTCAAAAATGCTCCCATGACCCAACTGACTCTTCACTCGAATCACACCATGCATCATTTCAACCAGCTTGCGCGTGATCGACAGCCCCAACCCTGTGCCACCATAGCGCCGTGTCATGGAGCTGTCGGCCTGCGTGAACGGTTCAAACAACTGTTCGATCCGTTCCGGATCCATACCCGGTCCCGTGTCTCCGACACTCAACCACAGTCCGAACTGCCTGTGCTCCTGACGCCAATCCACAAACAGGGTGATCCCGCCGGTTGCGGTGAATTTAACGGCATTGCCCAATAAATTCACCAGAATCTGATTGATCCGGTGCGGGTCGGCACAAAGAATCTTGGGGGTGTGTGGCGCGATCCGGGTTGTCAAGGTCAACCCCTTCCGGCGCGCCAGTTCGCCAAACATCACGCTCAGATTGTGCAACACATGTCCCAGATCAAACTCCACCTCCTCCAGCTCCATGCGCTGGGCCTCGATCTTGGAATAATCCAATATATTATTGATGATCGAAATCAGATTCCGACCCGACTCCTGGATGATCTCCAGATATTCACGTTGCTCCGAGGTGGTTGGGGTCAACAGCAACAACTCTGCCATCCCCAAAATCCCGTTCATCGGTGTCCGGATCTCATGGCTCATATTGGCCAGAAAGGAACTCTTGGCCTGATTGGCCTGGGTTTCGATCTCCTTGGCTTGACGCAGCCCCTCCAGCATCGACTTCCAGCCGGTGATGTCCCGAATAATGGCGGTCATGAAAAAGCGATCTTTCTCGCGCCACCAGGCTCTGGTGATCTCCAATGGCACATCCGATCCATCCCAGCGTTGGCCACGCACTTCACCCTTGGGCATCACCGGGGCTGCTTCCGGACTCAATCGCGTCCACTCTTCCAGTGCAATGATGGTCGAAAGGGGTTGTCCAACAATCGTTTCCGATGAATAACCAAAAATGTTTTCCGCCCCGCGATTCCAGGAGAGGATGATCTGCTGGTCATCGACGGTCACGATTCCATCCTGGGCAGACTCGGTGACCGAACGATAACGATGTTCACTCGCTTGCAACTGCTCCAGACGCTCCTCGCTCTCACGCAGAGCCGCCGATTTTTCTTCCGCCAGAATCCGTACCTGGTTGGCATTGTGCATGAATGCATAAAGATAATAGGCGACCAGCAGCGTGATCGCCATGCCTGACCCTCCAATCGCCCAAGGATACCACGGGGAGTGCACGGCAAAAGAGTCCAGGCGCACAGGCCGCATCACAATGCGCCAGGGCTGGTCCAGCATGACAAAATCCTTCAGAAAATGAAACTCTTCACGCAGACGCGCTTCGTGGATCTCTTCCACCGGGGGCAGCGCGGTGCGAGCACGGGAGAAGTGATGAAAAATAAGTTTATTGTTTGTATACTCCGAATCATCGAAAACGAAAATATCAATTCCACCCGGATGGGCGAACAGCTCTTTGATATACCATTCAATCACAAACCACAGCTCGGAACGACTCCGCAAGAAACCCACCAACGGCCTCCCGGTTCCCCCCACTGCCGACATGGTTCCATTGGATGCAAACACCGGCCAGATGATATCCAGGTCATACGGGTGATCTGTGGAGTTGTTGGCATCCCGATGGGAGTGCAACAGGATTTTCGGTTCGCCATCCCGCATGGCGCGTTGCATGGCCTTTTCTACGTCCGATGCCACCTGGGCATCCGGGGAGACCGGGTACAACTGATCCCAGTCCGGATGGGAGTAGGTGACCGGAAAACGCCAATCCGGCTGTTTTCCTGCTGGGTCAACCAGGTGAAAAATGTGGCTGCCAGCTTGCGTTTCCGGGTCGGGTGGCCATCCATCCATCTGCCGTGGCAGCCATTGAATGGCGCTCACCCGGGGATCTCCATGGAGAATGCGCTTGACAAAGGTGTTGAACTCTTGCCGATCCACCTGCTCGGACGCCACAAACAGCCCATGGACGGCATTCAACTCGTGCAATTTGGCTTGCAAGGCCAACTCAATGGCATTCGCATAATTGGAAGCATCCCGTATGAACTGTTTTTGGGATGAGACCTCAATAATGCGCCAACTGCCCCAGGCCAGCAGTGCAGATATGGCGCTGCTGATCATAACAAAAATAATTAATAATAAAGCTTTTCGTGTCGTATTCATGAGGGGTGCTCCGGCCATTCCAATCCCAATCGGTCCATCAATACACACAGGGCTTGATAAGCATGCTCGAACGCAAATTGATCGAGATGGTTTTGCATCGTCTGCGCGCAGGCACGCACGGGTTCTGGTGCCTGCATCAGTTTTGGTTGCAGGGTGTCAAACAGATCCAATGCCTCCCCGGATGAGGCATGCAAGGCTTTGGCAAGCTGTTGCAGGATTGGAGCGATCTCCTCCAGCTTAACCGTTTGGATGGTGCCATGCACAGGATTGGCTATCTGCATCTCCTGTTCAGGCTGTGACTCCAAACACCCCGTGACAGCGATCATTTGAGCCATGGCCTGTTCAAACCGTTGCAACAGTTCCGGCCACTGTTTCCGTTCTCCGGACTTGATGCCGCTCTCCAGTTCCACCGCCGCACCATGCAGAACATGCGCCGACAGATTGCCAGCCAACCCTTTGATCGAATGGACCAGACGCTTGGCCTGCTCCAGACTGTCCGTGTCCGACTGCTTCAGACAATTCCGGATCATGACTGCCGTATGGCTGTGTTCCCGACGAAACGCCAACAACAACTCGCGCAACAAAACACGATTCTGATTGACACGATCCAAAGCATCGGCCAGATCGATTCCGGGAAGTGTGGTCGGCAACACCTCCCATCCACTCTTTTCGGGAATGGCAGCCTGGATATCAGCAGGCACAGCCCGTTCATCCGGCTGGATCCACAACTGCAACATCTCAAAAAAGCGACATTTATCCACAGGTTTGGAGAGATGATCGTTCATGCCTGCTGCCAGGCACCGTTCCCGTTCTCCGCTCATGGCATGGGCGGTCATGGCGATGATCGGTACATCCGGATAGGTTCCTGCCGACCGGATCTGGCGCGTGGCCTCATAGCCATCCATGACCGGCATCTGGATATCCATCAAGATGAGGTCATACGTTGCAGCCAATGCCTTTTCCACCCCCTGCTGGCCATTTTCGGCAATCTCCACGATCACCCCGACGCTGCGCAGGATCTCTTCCGCCACCAGGCGGTTGATGGCGTGATCCTCCACCAGCAACACCTTGGCACCTTGAATGCGGGTACGCAAGGCTGTCAGATCATGTGTCGCTCCTTTGGCCTCCGAACCCACGCCATCCGGACGGCATTCCCGGATGTTTGTCATCGGTTCTCGTTCCATGGGGGGCAGCCGCACGGAAAAAAAGAAGGTGCTTCCCTGTTGATGGGTGCTGTTGACATGGATCTCCCCGCCCATCATGCCCACCAGACGTTTGCAGATCGTCAATCCCAAACCCGTACCGCCAAATTTCCGGGTTGTGGAACCATCGGCCTGCATGAACGGGTGGAACAGTCGGGTTTTCTCATCCGATGTCATGCCGATGCCGGTATCCCGCACCGAAAATTCCAACTGCTCCCAGTCATACACGGCTGTGGCGGGTAAAAAACGCGCTGTTACCACAATTTCGCCCCGCTGCGTGAATTTGATGGCATTGGAAATCAGATTGATCAATACCTGCTGCAACCGGTACGGATCACCATACAGCTGATAAGGAACCTGACCAATCCAGTTCATGCTCAGAGACAATCCTTTCTCCACAGCCTGGACACGAAACATCTCTCCAACCTGTTCCAACAGGTCGCGAGGTACAAACAGGATCGACTCCACATCCAGTTTGCCGGCCTCGATCTTGGAAAAATCCAATATGTCGTTGATAATTCTTAATAAAAGTTGAGACGAGTCTGCGATCTGACGCAGATAATAGTGAGATCGGGGATCGGTGGGGTGTTGCAGTCCGAGTTCCGTCAAACCGATGATGGCGTTCATCGGCGTACGAATTTCATGGCTCATGTTGGCCAGGAATTCACTTTTGGTCCGGCTGGCCGTTTCGGCCTGCTCTTTGGCCTCTTCCAGAACATTCATGCTTTCGATCAGGGCAGCATCCTTGGCATGCAGACTTTCAGCCATCCGGTTGAAAGAGTCTGCCAGATCGGCAAAGGCGTCCTTGGTGTTCAAGGCGATCCGATGTTCCAGATTGCCCTGGGCCAACTGTTCTGCCCCGCTGCGCAGCAACTGCATACGTTTCCGCAAGACCCGTTTCAGAAAAATCACGATCAATACAAACAAAATCAATCCTTCAACGGAAAGCAGCAAAAACAGATTCTGGTTCCACCGGCCTGCTGCAATCACCTGACCACCAATGCGTGCAACCTGGTCGTTCACTCCTTTCTTGATGGCAGAGATTGCATATTCGGACTCCCGCAATGCCAGCATGATGGGATTGATCAGAGTTTCCAGCGTTTCCAGACGGGAATGGTCGGACGGCAGCTCCTGCTGCAATCGCAGAAAACCGGCGTGCGACTGTTTCAGATGGTGCTCCAGCATCTCGCCTGCCTGCATTCCGGCTTTGCCACCGACCGGTTTCGGGAATTCCAGAAATTTCAACAAAGCCTGTTCCACAGCCAGAATCGCTTCTGTCAGGGATGGCTCAACGGGTTGCCCGGTCAGACGCAGCAGTGCCACCTGTGCGATATGCAGATGGTCGTGGATTTGGTGTAATTCATCGATCTGGAGAGTATAGCGATCAATCAGGTCACCCAGAACCTGATGGGCCTGGCTGGTGTTGCGATGGGCAATGGCCACGACTGCCAACAAGATGGCAAACAGTAACGCAAAACCGATATTTTGCGCTGTTCCAAAGGGCAGGCGTTTCAGACGCTCGATCATGTCAACCAGATGTCCATGTCAATCCGGTTCTTCAGCTTCACAGTTTGGTCTGAATGATGCGACAGATGTCATAATAAGAGGTCATCTCCTCCATTTCATACACCTCCAGTGTGATGCCAAACTCCTGTTCCAAAGCCAGGCACAGATTTAAATGGTTGAATGAATCCCAGCCATCGACCTCTTCCATGGTTGTGGAATCATCGATGCGGGCCGGATTCAGATTCAACAGATCGGCCATCAGTTGTTTAATCTGTTCTTCCATGGTCGTCTCCCATTGGGACCATCCAGGTTGGTCTGGTGATCCCTCCTTGTTCAAGATCCAACATCCACTGCCGCTCGTCCGGAAGGGGGGTGTACAACAATTTGGAAAGTTGAGAAAAACCGTGTTCCGCATACAAGGCGCGTGCTGGCAGATTTTTGGGTGTTGGCATCACCCGTCCCAGCAGGTACCGTAGCGACCGTTGTCTGGCCTGGTGACACAACTCTGCCAACATGGCGGTTTCAATCGTTCGTCCGATCACCCGGCAACTGAGCAGAAAGGTTTCGATCTCCAGAACAGACTCTGTTGTCCGTTGCCGGGCCATCATCACCCCCACAATCCCGTTGTCCCCGAAACAGTCCACCACCCGGACCGTCAGTATCAACCACTCGGCATCCCGCATGCGACGGGCCACCTCCTGTTCCCCGTGTCGAATGGTGGTGAGGTTGAACTGGTTGGTTTTTTGGGTCAACTGGGCTGTACGGGTCAAGGATCCCTCAGTGACAGCCAGAATGTCTACGCGCATCTGCAAACTGGCATAATAATCCGGCAAAGAGCTGCTTGCGGTTTTCAGGGCTTCGGCGCGATCCCGTTGCGCATAGAGTGTGGCCCGGTTGCGGTCCTCGACCGACCAGCCCAGGCCGTCAAACCAGCCTGGTCCCAACAAGGCATCCACCACCTCTTCGGGTCGTTTGGGAAACTGGATCACTGTGACCATGGGCCATGCGGCCCTGATTTCGGCACACTCTGCCGGGTTGTCGTCCACAAACACCAGATGTTCCAGACCGATATTCAGGCTGTCAGCAATGGCGTGCAGGGAGTGGGATTTGGGTTGCCAATGGATCTCCTGACGCACGAAGTGGTGCGGTTTGACCAGCATGCCCGGGTGATCCCGGAACAGTTCCTCCACATCCTGAGGATTGTTCTTGCTGGCAATGGCCAACAATACCCCGCGTGCATGAAGTTGCAACAACAGTTGCTGATAGGCCAGATGGGCGCTGCCTGGATAATCCGGCCCCAGTTTCAGCCCGTGCAGACCATCTTCACCCAGAACTCCCCCCCAGAGGGTATTGTCCAGATCCGTGACCAGACATTTTTTGGTCAAACCGGCCACAGCGCGCAGATATTTCAGATATTCGCCTGCCAGGCGCGGCAGTTGACCCATGGCAATCGGTGCTTTGGCAAGCAGGGCCATGCGTCGGTCCAGCCAATGCTCCATGCCGGTCCGTGCGACCACACCAGAGTAGTTCACGATATACACCCCGTGCCGACTGCGCGCCCGTGCACGCAAAGCGGCGTTGACGGCTTGAACCCCCTCGATGCTGCCCGGGGTTGACCGACCATCCAGGATCCCCAATGCGGGATGGACCGGTGGCACCAGATCATGAATCAGCAACAAGGCTTCGCTGTGACTCCGGAATGTGGTGATCAAAGGATCGATCACAGCCATGGCCTGAGCCACCCAGCTCTCCGGCAGATCAGGATCCGGGGTCATCTGCTGCGTCTGCCAGGAGGGCAGGAGTCGATCCTCTTCCAGTGCCAGAATGACCACATCGGGTTGGAACGCATAGAGTGGCCCGGTTGGCTCCAGGATCTCTTGTGCGTACTGTGCAAAACCGGAGAGGTGGAGATGGATGCGGAGACCATGGACCAGACCTGATGCCAGCAATGCATCCTGAATGAATTCCAGGGAAAAAGAGGCCAGCAAGGCCACCCGTACCGTTTTCAGTCCCAGTGCCCCTTCTGGCAGGGCGCGCACACATTGGGCCACGATCCGCCAGCGTCCGCCCTCGGTGCTGTGGGTCAGATAGTCGTCTGCTGCCTGTCTGGCCTCCGGGCCACGTCCCTGGGCCACCAACTCCAGAAACCTGTTGCGCCATTCAGAATTCATAGCAGTAGACCCCCTGTGCAGCCATATCGGTCAAAGCGGACAACACCTCGCGGGCATCCAGACGCACCAGTACCGCGCCGCCCAGACGCGCCTCATGCCAGGCGTGGCGGCGTTGCAACTCCGGAATCAAACGTGCGATGCGCCGTTTGCGCGAGATGGCCGGGTCAAACAACCGGGTGACAATGACTTGCGGCGCACCCGAACCCGCGCGTACCTGAAGTTCATACCGATCCCGGGTGAATGGGGAGAGCGGCAATTGTGGTTCCAGCAGCTCTTCGGCGGTGTGAAAAAAGGTCATGGCTTCGATATCCGTGCCCAGCAGGAGAATTTTGCCATTGTCTGTCAGCAATCCGGCATAGGGAGAACCAGCGCCGCACGGTGTGGCAGCGTGGGGGTGGTTCTGACAGAACGCGGGAGCGCGGCTTCCCCAGGCAGCCACGGCATGGGTGGGATGGAGGCTGCGGATCACACCGGGCCAACGTCGGAACAGTTCGGTCAGCAAACCGGAACGGGAAGGGGTGGTTTTGGGGTCAAACACCGGATGTGTGGCGGCCCATTCCACAGCAGTGCCCGTAAAGGGCAGGGTTGGCATCAACAACAGCCCCTGCTCGCCGACACAGGATTGCAGCACGGTCAACAGTTCGGAACTTTTGCCGGTAAAGGCCTCCAGCCGATCCAAAGAGGAGTGTACCATCACCACATCCCCTGGTTGGATTCCCAAGTTAACCAACTGTGTGTGCAGCTCTTCTGGACCAAAACCGCGCCAGCGACGCAACCAGATCAAACGTTTTTTTTTCCAGACCCCCTTCAGGTCACGCCTGGCACTGCGCAACCATGCCCGGATCATGCCCGTTCCTCGATCAGACGATCCTGCAACAGCAGAGCATCCAGCAGATATTTGGTCGCCCAGTTGGGAAAGCCTGCCGGTTGATACTCTCCAAAGAACAGTGGAAACGATCCTGGCAAGGCACCCCGCATGGGGGAATCCAGGGATTCCATGACCTGCAACCCTTTGAGAAAATCCACCAATCGATGACCGGCTTCCAGAAAGGTGCGATCCCGCAACACCTGGTACAACCGGTAACACACCACTGCCAACTGGGCGTTGCCGGTCAGACAGGAGCTGCCCGCTGCCGGACTCCAATCGGCATGCAACCGGCCCGGCAGAAACCCTTCGGGGGAGATGAGCGCCAGAATCGGCTGCATCCCTTTGTGAGCCGCAGCGATCAGATTCTCATCCCCGGCAGCGATTCCGGTCTCCAGCAACCCTTGCAGGGTATAACCAATCGTGTGCGTCAACGGGGCCTCCTCACGGGAGAGGCAGTTGTGAGGGAACCAGCCGTTCGTCTGTTGCAAACGCATGGCTGCGCGTGCCAGACGCAATGCGGCTTCCTGGTAGCGGTTCTCCTGCACCAGGGCACCAAAGCGGTACAATCCCCAGGCACACAGGCAGTTGTAGGTTTTGATCGGCTGGGCAGTGACAAATGCTCCATGGGTGCGCAAATGGCCTTCATCGTCCATATCGGTGAGCAGAAAGTCGGCGGCACGCCGGGCCGCCTGTTCCAGCACCGGATCCGGTTCGTGTGTCAGCAGGGCGGCAAACCCGTGCAACACCATGCCGGTATTGAATACAGCCGGGCGTTGGTGTTCCGGTGTGGTGACCGCTCCTCCCTGGACAGCTCCGGAAGCCATCTGGATGCGCGCTTCCCAGTGGGCCATGGCCAGAACCCGCTCGCGCATCAAAGCATCCGAGAAACGGAGTGCATAGTCGAGCAAAGAGACCATGATATAACCGGTTGTCTCGGGATAGGAGGGGCGCCAGCCATTGCCCAATGGGGAGCGTTCCGGAGGATCGCAGGGAAAATAGCCCATGGAGACTCCGTCATCCGGGGTGCTTTTCCAGGCGCGGATCAACCATTCGGCAGCGGCGTGTGCCCGTTGTCGGCAGGCCCCATCGACCGGTTGTACCCCCCGGGTCCAGAAGCGCCACTGATCACGCCAGGCCAGGCGGGCAAAATCGGGTCGGTCCCACAAACGGGCGGCACGCGCCAGGTGTTGTTGCAGCGCCCAATAGTGGCCCTGCCATGAACGGGAGTGGAAGCGGCTGATCCAGATGCCAGGCATGGGCAACCAGCGTGATGAGGTCAATTCATGACCTGCCCACCGGTCAGGGGCAGATCGACACCAGTCAAAAAGGTGGCCTGTTCGCCGAGCAGAAACACGACCGCCTGTGCGACATCTTCCGGGGTTGCCAGACGATGCAGCGGGGTGCGGGCGATTTCTCCTTTGAAGATCCGTTCGTTAAGGTGTTCGGTCAACTCCGTGCGCAGCAGGCCCGGGGAGACGGTATTGACCCGAATGCCCTCTTCGGCCCATGCGACGGCCAGGGCTTTGGAATACCCTTTCAGGGCATATTTGGCGGCCACATAGTCGGCCATCTGACCGGGTGGGGTCTCCCAAACCACCTGGGAGAGCAGATGGACCACAGCTCCGCCTTGGGTTTTCAGGTGTGGGTAGGCGGCCTGACAGAGTCGATGGACCGATTGGAGTTGCAAATCCAGATGGTGTTTGAAGTGGGACCACTCCAGATCCTGCCAGGGGCGATGGTGCAGTTCGCCAGAGACGGCATGCACCAGGCCATCCAGGCGGCCAAACTGGCGCAATGTGGCCTGGATCAACCGGGCGGGTGCCTGTTCTGCGTTCAGGTCGGCCTGGAGCGCACAGGCCGTTCCGCCGGAGGCGGTGATTTGCTGGACCAGGCGTTTGGCTTTTTCTTCGTTGTGGCAATAGTGGACTCCCACTGCCCAGCCCGCAGCAGCCAGTTGTCGGGCCGTGACGGCACCGATGCCTCCGGTGGCCCCGGTGACCAATGCGGTTTTGCATCCTGTGCCAATGGGTGTTTCTGGTGCGGAAGCTGCCGGAGGTTCTGAAAACTCCTGATCGCGGATTTTGATCCGCGCCATGCCACCGACGGCGATCTGGTCTTCGGCATTGCGGATTTCGGTGGCCAACAGGATGGTGGCGGTGTTGGGATTTTTGCCGATCACCCGAGCCATGGCGGTCACCGGTTCGCCGATGGTCACTGGTCTGCGGAAGGCCAGATCCTGGGCCAGATACAATGCCTGGCGGCCTGGAATGCGCATGCCGACCAGTTGAGAAAAGAGTGCTGCCAGCAGCATGCCATGGACGACCCGTCCGGAGAATCCCGATGCTGTGGCATAGTTGGCATCCATGTGCAATGGACTGAAATCTCCGCTGATGGCGGCATAGCGGTCCACATCTTCATGGGTGAAGCAGTGTTCCAGACGAAAGGTTTCGCCCACCTGGATCTGCTGAAAGGTCAACTCGGCTGCTCGGGGTGCGGTCACGGTTCAAACCATTGCCTGGCTATTAATCGGATATTGGCTAGATTATCTTGTTTTGAGGGTCACACCAAGTTTTTTTCACAGGGGGTGTGTTTCGTTTAATATCTGTCATTGGCACGATTATTGCTTATAAATATCTATTCTTGAGCCAATTTTTCGTCAGGAGAGTAAGCGATGTTTGAAAGTGTGGACTTGATGCGCATCAAAATGGATCTGCTCAGAGAGATTCCCACCGCCTATTCCAGTTTGTTGCGTCGTCTTCAGAAAGAAGGGCTGGCCGCCATGGAAGGGATGGATGAAAGAGGACAGAGCCGCTTTTGCACCATTCTGGATGACTACTATGATCGGTTCATTCTGGGTGCGTGATCGATGGCGCAGGCGTGATGCTGTCGAGAGGTGGTGACAACTGGCACGGTAATTGATTTGTCCTTGGCTTGTCGGTCGGGTTGACTGTGTGTTGGCCTTGTGCGGCGCAGGTAGGGGAAAATGAAAACCGTGACTGGTCTTGGAATCGGGGTGGGTTTGGTTGGGGTCATGTTGACCTCGGCAGCCTGGAGCGATTGTTGGAGTTCCGGGGGCAAGGGGGATGGTTTGGTGCGTCCGGGTCGCACCGAAGCACATTCTGCCCGTAATGGGAATGGGGTGGATGCTTATGGGGATTCGGACTTCTCAGGGTTGATCCTGGACGAGGGGGTGGCGCTGACCGGGTGGGTGGACTCCATCCGGCGTCCGGATGGCCGTTCCTGTGTCCCGGAGGATCAGTCGGACAAGAACAATCAATACATGATCGGTTTGAAGCTGGCTTGGTGAGAATCGGGCGGCTGTGGGTGGGGTGTGGCCAAACGGCCTGTTGTCGGTTTTTGCTGGCAACGGGCCGTTTGGCGTTTTTGGGGGGTCAGCGGGCGCGGGCAGGCTGGGCGGTCTCTGAACGGAAAGTCTCTTGCAGTTGCTGATAGACCTTTTCCACGATGGCTTGCAGGCGCCGCATCTCCGACTCGGCCAAGCGGTGCATGGCGGTCAGTTGCTCCAGCAGGGCCAGTTCCGTGTCGCTCAGGCGGCTCAAGATCCGTTTGAATTCCGCTTCTGTCAATCCCAATTGTTCAATTTTGTTCATGGTTTCGTTAATGCGTTGTCTCATGGAAAGCTCCGTGGCAAAACTGTCGGACGGTATTATTGAACAAGAGATGGCCAAAGGCCGGTGATGATGGGGTTTAAGCAAGAAGCAGACCAGGCAATGAAGATGATGTGCGGGTGTGGTTATTTTGTGCGTAATATCCACCTTATCGGTCTTATCGGTTGGTGGGTGAGCGGAGATGAGTGGAAAATGACGGGGTGGATTTTTTTGGCGTTGCTGCGGGGTTTGGGTTGGGTTGGGAGTGGTGGGTGCGACAGGGTTGGTGGATCGGGATGGCATGCGGCTGGGAACGGGAGAAAATGGATTGGAAATCAATGTGAATTCCTGTTATCAAAATCAAGATTAAATCCACCCTTATCGGATTTATCGGTTTCAAGTATTGTAAACTTTAGCAAAAAGAAATACGATGTATAATACTGAAAAAATCAACCAACCAGGAAAAAATCAACTATGTCAAGTTGATTTTTTCGGAAATTTTAGGAAGAATTTGTCGACAGGGTGCATTTTTTTCTTAAGATCCTCGAAAAAAAAGTCGATGATGATGCCAACAAGGGCTGGTCCGAATCCGGTTCGCCTGGAACAAATCAACTCGCTGTGCGCGGGTTTTGGATAATCATGTTGTATTCACTTTTTCAGAGGAGTCTTGCCATGACTATTTCAGTCAATACCAACATCGTTGCCATGCAGGCATATCGTGGACTGAGTGCCACAACAACGGCCCTGGGAAAAAGCATGCAAAAGCTGGCCACCGGGGTGCGCATCAATTCTGCGGCCGATGATGCCGGGGGGTTGGCACTCGTCACCCGCATGAATGCCCAGATTCGCGGCTGGAATCAGGCGGTCATGAATGTCAATGACG
The DNA here is from genome assembly GCA_011089965.1 of Magnetococcales bacterium. Lineage (GTDB taxonomy): Bacteria > Pseudomonadota > Magnetococcia > Magnetococcales > Magnetaquicoccaceae > Magnetaquiglobus. Next base: position 75,409 of record JAANAU010000014.1, on the reverse strand, counting down.
GGATCTCTTTGCTGGATGTGGCCGATGCCGCTCTGGAGGAGACGGCCAATGCCATTCAAAGCATTCGTGACATGGCAGTGGAGGCCGCCAATGCCAGCCTTTCTGCGACAGACCGGACAGCCCTGGACGACCAGGTGACCGAATTGGAAGGGTTGATCAATGATCTTGCTGATGATACCAAATACAATGGAACCGTACTACTGGATGGCACCTTCACCAGCCAGGATTTCCAGATTGGACCCAACAATGGTGATACCTTGACCATCAGCCTGAGTACTGATGCGGATATGACTGGATTGGGTTTTACGACCTCCGATGTCTCCTCGGTAGCCAATGCTTCCTCAACTATCGATTCTGCAGACGATGCCTTGGATGCGCTCAATGGGATCCGTGCCACCATCGCCGGTTACACCAGCCGTTTTGAGGCCATTGTCAATACCGCCAATGCCACGGCCGATGCCTATACCCTGGCACGTTCCAATATCTATGATACCGATGTGGCGGCAGAGTCGGCCAATCTGGCCAAGACCTCGATCATCCAGCAGGCCGGGATCTCGGTGTTGGCCCAGGCCAAGATGCAGCCTCAGTTGTTGTTGAAATTATTGGAGTAGTTATTGCGGAAGTGATCCGAAGAGGGCCGGGGGGTGGTTCCCTGGCCCTTCAGGGGGTATCGTTCTGGTTGGCGTCATCGTTGGCGCGGAGTCGGGCCAGGGCCTGTTCGGCTGCGGCCTCGCGTTCGGCAATTTCCAGAGAGAGCTGCTCCCATGTGGCCATGGCGTTGTGCAGTTCGTTTTCCAGTTGTCCCAGACGGGCCATGTCGTTTTTCAACCGCTCCTTGAATTCCGCTGCGTAGGCGTCGGGTGCGGCCAGGATGGCCTGCAAACGGTGCTGCTCTTCTTCCAGAGTGGCGATCTTTTTTTCGACATGCTCCAATTGCCGTCTTGCTCCCTGGGTCTCCTGACGCAACCGGTCGCGGATCTGGGCGCTCTGGCGGCGGATTTCGCGCAGCGACCCGGTGGCCGGAGAGGGGGAATTGGGGAGTGGCGTGGGGGTGGAAATGGCGTGGATGGCCTGCTCCAGATACCCTTCCAGACTCCCTTCCCAGACCGTCACCTGACCGTTGGCCACCACCCATAACGCTTCACAGGCCGCTTCCATCAGATCCCGGTCATGGGTGACCAGCATCACGGCTCCGGGATAGTCGCTCAACGCCTCTTCCAAGGCTGCGCGTGCCGCCATGTCCAGATGGTTGGCCGGTTCGTCCAGCAACAGCAGATTGGCCCCGGACAGAAACAGATGGGCCAGTGCCAGGCGTACACGCTCCCCGCCCGACAGATCGGCCACGCGCGTTTTGACCGCATCCCCGGAAAAAAGCAGTCCGCCCAACAGCGACCGCAAGGCCGTCTCGCCATAATGGGGCGGGGCTGCTGCTGCCGCAGACTCCAAGACGCTTTGCTGGGGTTGCAGGGTCTCTTGGGCATGTTGGGCAAAGCGGGCCACCTGGACCCGGTCCCCCAGCGTGATCGATCCGCCATCTGGCGTCAGATCCCCGGCAATCAATTTCAAGAGTGTGCTTTTGCCCGCACCGTTGATCCCCACCAGACCGATCTTCTGAGCGCGTTTGATCTCCAGATTGACTTCGGAGAGGATCGTTTTTTCTCCATAGCTCTTTTTCAATCGGCGGATGCGGATCACCTCCTGACTGCACGCAGGCGGAGTGGGAAAGCGGATCCGGGGGGGACGTGCAGAGGGTGCGGTCATGGCCACCGGTTCCAGCCGCTCCAGAGCCTTGATGCGGCTTTGCACCTGTTTGGCCTTGGTGGCCTTGGCGCGGAAACGACGTATGAAACACTCCAGCTCCTCACGTCGGCGACTTGTCTGAGCAGCCTGCTTCTCCAGGGTGTTCAGAAGGGTGGCCTTCTGTTCCAGCCAGGCATCAAACGGGCCGCTGAAACGGGTCAGGCGTCCGTTTTCCAGCTCCACGGTGACCGTGGTGGCGCGGTTGAGAAAGGCGCGGTCGTGGGAGACGATGATGAGAGCCTGGGCACCGGCATTTTTCTTCAAATGGTTCTCCAGCCAGGCTGCCGACTCCAGATCCAGATGGTTCGTGGGTTCATCCAGAAGCAACAGATCCGGACTGGAAAAGAGCAGGCGCGCCAATTGGGAACGCATGCGCCAGCCGCCGGAAAAGTCGTGCAATGGACGCAGCAGATCTTCGGTGGCAAAACCCAAACCGGTCAGAATGGTTGCTGCCCGGCCTTCGGCAGAGTAGGCGTGGATGGCCGCCAGACGCAGATCGATCTCGCCCATGCGCGCCACCTGTTGGGCATGCTCTGCATCGGGCAAGGTCTTCTGGAGATGGGATTCAATCTGCAACCGTTCCTGACGCAAGGCGGTCAGCTCTTCATCCCCGCTCAAGGTTTCAGCCAGCAGAGTCTGTCCGGCATCCCGGATCTCCTGGCGCAGCAGACCGATTCTGGTGCCTCCGCGCAGACGGATCGATCCGGCATCGCTCTCCACTTCTCCCAGGATCATGCGCAGCAGCGTGGTTTTGCCCGTGCCGTTGGGTCCGATCAGTCCTACCCGCTCACCCGGATGCACGAGAAGATCCGCCTGGTCCAGAAGGATCTTTCCAGCAATATTTTTACTGATTTTTTCGATTGTTAACACAGAATGGCACGCAGGGTTCCTTTGTTCCATGCCACCAGGGGAGTGCTTAGATCAATCCGGTGACAAACCAACTTCAAGAATAACGCACTTTCTGTCTCGCCGATAGGGGTAATGGGTGTGTCCTGCATTCACATGGAAGATGGTTGGTCAGTATGAACTGACTCTTGAAATGCTTCTTGTCTTTCCAGGGGGTCACAGCGGATCGGCGAAGAGTTGCTCCAGTGAGCAGGCGTCGAGGATGCGCAGGCTCCATGCCTCCAGGGTTGAGGAGTCGGCGTGCGCGATCCTGTCGTGAACCCACTCCGGGAGGGTGCCGAAGCGGCGTTGCAGTTGGCGGGTCAGCATGGCGGTCTCGCCCGCCTTGCGTCCTTCTTCGATCCCTTCGAGTTTGCCGACTTTCCAGGTGTTTTGTACCAGGCTGGCCTGGGCGCGCAGTCCCTCCTGAAACTGCTCGTAGGCCTGGCGCTCGGCGTCGGAGAGTTGAAGGATGTCCAGGACTTTTTGGGCTTTTTTCAGGCCGCGGGCCGTGAACTCCTCGCGAATTTCCCCTTTCTTCAGGAAATAAATCCATTCGTCCAGCGTGTTGCAGGCGATCTCATCGAACCGTTTGACCAGGATCAGATAGATGGCCGGGAAGATCTCTTCAACCGTCTGGCGTCGGAACAGGGTCTTCTGTGCCTCGCTGAGGATCAGCTCCTCTTCGGTGTGCATCCCCTTGAACGATGTGGTCCCTACATAGATGTAATCCCGGCCCTGCCCCAGATCGAAATAGAGGATACTGATCGAAATCACCTTCGGAATCTGGGTGTATGGTTCCCCTTCGTCCACATGCTCGGTGATGGTCTTGGCAATGCCGAAGAGCAACCGTTGCAGATAGTCATATTCCCGTTCGTACTGCAACTCGATCAGGATCAACTCCCCGGCGCTGTTTTTGACTTTCATGTCCACCCGGTTGAATTTGTCGCGGGCGTTCTCTTTGTTGGATTCGCTCTCCAGGATTTCGAGGATGTGGATATCGGTGGCGAGCAGTTCGCTTAAAAAACCTTCCAGAACCTCGAAGTTGGCCTTGCTGCGCAAGAGCCGTTTCAAGGCCCAGTCGAAGGAGATCAGGCGGCGTCTGCTCATGGCGAGGCTCCCTGGTGAGGTGATTCGGAGACGATATTGTCCCGTGAACGCAGCAGAGCGTCAATCGGAATCTGGAAGGGTTTTGAACGGGTCACCCGTGCATGGGGAGAGTCGATTCGTGATCAGCAGTCAAACCGGGGCTTCGGAAGGCATTGCTGACGCTGGAAGCGATTTTGTGGATGAGGAAAAGAGTTGATGTTATTGGATTCATGCGAAAAATGATTTTGTTTGGCCTTGGATTGCGATTGGATTTTTTGTTCTGTACATAAACAAAAATATATGCGAAGCTGCCAATCTCCATGTTGCGCAGCGACTGTTTTGGGCATGTCTGGTTTGCAAGGATGCAAGGGAGGGAGTCTGGGAGGAACCATTCCATGCATATTGATCCATGGATTCGTCAGGATTATCCCGTGGTCCGTACCGCTGCGGATCGGCTGGCTGCGGTCCGCGAGATGACGGTACGCGGTTTTTTGGTGGTTCTTCGTCACGGGCGTTATGTGGGTATTTTGACCACCGAAGATGTGAAGGCCAAACGTGGTCTGGCGATTGGACCACAGGTGACGCCAGGCGAAGAGATTGTCACGATCCTGGGGCGCATGGCGGCCAGCAGTCGAACGGTGCTGCCGGTCATGTGGGGTGGGGAGCTGATCGGGGTTGTGGAGCAGAGCGATCTGGAGCAGGCCGATGCAACCAGAGGTGCCGATCAGGCCTGTCGCGCCAGGAAAGATGAAAAACGGTCTCCCAAACAGGGGGGGGTGGAACAAAGAGTCCGAGAGCTGGAAAGCGAGGTCGCCGCACTGCGTCAGCTGGCCCGTCTCAACGAACGGACCGCCCAGTCCCGTCTGGCCATCAACACCTTGTTGCAGACGGCACTGGAGCCGCTCTCTCTGAAGGAGCAGCTTGCCAAGGCTTTGGAGATCATTCTGGATGTGCCCTGGTTGGCGGTCCAGGCGCGCGGGGCGATCTTTCTGGCCGATCCAAGGACGCGACGTTTGACGTTGATCGTGCAAAAGGGGTTGTCGCAAGGTTTGTTGTCCCACTGTTCGGTGGTGGAGCCGGGTTTTTGCCTGTGTGGTCGGGCTGCCCAGCGGGGCGAGCTGGTATTCGCGGATCGGGTGGGGGATGATCATGACGTGCGCTATCCGGGCATGCAGCCGCATGGTCATTACTGCGTGCCGATCATTGCACGCGGGGTGGTGCTGGGGGTGTACAACCTCTATCTGTCTGTGGGACATCAGCGCGTGCTGGAGGAGGAGAAGTTTCTGGAGGCTGTGGCCAACACCCTGGCCGGGCTGATCGAGCGCAAACGCATGGAAGCCGATCTGCGCCAGGCCAAGGAGGATGCGGAAAGCGCCAATCGGGCCAAGACCGCATTTCTGGCCAATATCAGTCACGAAATCCGTACGCCGCTGAACGCGATTGTCGGTTTTTCACGCATCTTGTTGAAGCATCAAAGTCAGATCTCGCCCCGGTTCATGCGCTATCTGGAGAATATCCGGGTGAGTGGAGACAGCCTGACCGAGATCATCAGCAATGTGCTCGATCTGGCCAAGATCGAAGCGGGCAAGGTGGAGCTGGATAAAGAGGAGATCGATATCACTCTGCTGGTGCAGAGCCTCTATCAGGTCTCCAAGGATCGGGCTGCCGAGAAGGGGGTGTTGTTGCGTTATTCCCTGGATCCGGATCTGCCGCGTCATGTCCATTCGGATCGGACCCGCATCAACCAGATCCTGATGAATCTGATTGCCAATGCCATCAAGTTCACCCCGCGCGGCAAAGAGGTGATGATCCGTGCCCAGCGTGACGGGGGCTGCATGGTGTTTGAGGTGGAGGATCAGGGGATCGGCATTCCGCGGGATCGGTTGCACGCCATTTTTGAGCCGTTTGAGCAGGCCGATGGCTCCACCACCCGGCGTCATGGTGGCACTGGGTTGGGGTTGTCGATTGTGCGCAGTCTCACCGGGATGCTGGAAGGGAGCGTCTCCGTGGAGAGCCATGAAGGGGTTGGCTCCTGTTTTCGGGTGCGGCTCCCATTGGAGGAGTCGGCACCACCGGTTGGCAACGATGAGGGTTTCAACTGGCGTACACTGCGGTTTGATCCCCAAACGCGCGTGTTGCTGGTCGAAGACAATGCCATGAACCGGGAGATGTTGATGGCTGTGTTCGATGAGGTGGGTCTGACCACATTGGTGGCTGAGGATGGCCGGGCCGGTCTGGAGATGGCGCATGCCACACGACCCGATCTGATCCTGATGGATCTGCACATGCCGGTCATGGATGGATTGACAGCCACACGTCTGTTGAAAAAGAGTCCGGAAACTGCCACCATTCCGGTAATCGGACTCTCTGCGGATGCATTTGTCGAGCGGGAACGGGAAGCCCGGGAGGCGGGTGTGGATGAGTATCTCACCAAGCCGGTGGATCTGGCCCGTCTGATCCCCATGCTGGCCAGTCGTCTCCATCCTCGGATGGGTGGGGTGGACGGCGCTGCGGAGACGATGCAGAATCCGTTGCCTCTGGAACTGGTGGAACGGATACGGGTGGGACTGGCTGAGATTGCCGCCTTGCCGATCTATGAATCGGGACGGATCATCGCGTTGTGCGATGCGCTCGCTGCCTTGTGCAACCCATACGATTGCCCCCAGAAGGGGGTTTTGACCCGGATCCGCGAGGCGGTCTTTGCGCGCAACTCCAAACGCATTCCGGAGATCATCCGGTCTGCTGCGGACGAGTTGTCGCCGGATCCGTAGCAGACAGTCATTCAAAACCATGGAAAGGAGTCCCATCAGGATGAAACCAGAGACCATTGCCATTCACGGCGGCTATCGGCCCGATCCCACCACCAAAGCCGTGGCGGTTCCGATCTATCAAACCACCTCCTATGCCTTTGACGACACCCAGCATGCGGCGGATCTGTTTGATCTGAAGGTGGCGGGCAATATCTATACCCGCATCATGAATCCCACCACCGCAGTCCTGGAACAGCGGGTGGCCGAGTTGGAGGGAGGCATCGGTGGTCTTGGACTCGCTTCGGGTCAGGCAGCGATCACCTATGCGATTTTCACCATCTGTGAGGCGGGTGACAACATCATTGCCTCCAGCACCTTGTATGGCGGGACGTACAATCTGTTTGCCCATACGTTGCCCCAGTTGGGCATTACGGTCCGTTTTGCCGACTATCGGGATCCGGCCTCCTTTGCCGCCTTGATGGATGGTCGTACCAAGGCGGTGTTCGTGGAGTCGATTGGCAATCCGTTAGGCAATGTGATCGACATTTCGGCCCTGGCCGAGGTGGCCCATGCCCATGGCGTGCCATTGATGGTGGACAATACCGTGCCCACCCCGGTTCTCTGCCGCCCGTTTGATTTTGGTGCGGACATCGTGATCCACTCCCTTACCAAGTATATGGGCGGACACGGCAACTCCATCGGCGGGATGCTGGTCGATTCCGGCAGATTTCCCTGGGCCGAACACAAGGAACGGTTCCGGCGTTTGAATGAACCGGATGTCTCATATCACGGCGTGACCTATACCGAGGCTTTGGGTGCAGCGGCTTTTATCGGACGGGCGCGGGTGGTGCCACTGCGCAACATGGGTTCGGCCATCTCGCCGTTCAACAGCTTTTTGATTCTGCAAGGGATCGAGACCTTGGCCTTGCGCATGGAACGTCACAGTGCCAATGCCCTGGCCGTTGCCCAATATCTGGAACAGGACTCCAGAGTGGCCTGGGTGAATTATGCCGGTCTGCCCAACCATCCGAGTCGTCCTTTGGTGGATCGCTATTTCAAAGGGATGGCCTCCGGAATTCTCACCTTCGGGGTCAAGGGAGGGCGCAAGGCCGGAGAGCGGTTCATCGACGCATTGCGGCTGGTCACCCATCTGGTCAATATCGGCGATGCCAAATCACTGGCCTGTCATCCCGCCAGCACCACCCATCGCCAGCTCTCCCCCGAGGAGTTGCAGAAGGCCGGGGTTTCCGAGGACATGGTGCGTCTGTCGGTCGGTCTGGAACATATCGATGACATCCTGGCCGACATCTCCCAAGCCCTGGCTGTTGCCACCCAAGCCTGATGATATCCTCTCTGGACCCGAAGAGTCTTTCTTCGGGTCCATGTCAAGGAAGAATCATCCGTCCTGATCTCTCCGGGGAAAAAATAATTCCGAATATTGGAATTTTATGATTGTCTAATGCACCAGCTCTGAAGTAAGATTTGCCACGATGCCGAGGGCGTTCCGGTTGTGACCGGCCTCGATACCGTACCCATCACGGCGATATCAACTGAGGAGTGTGCGAAGAATGAGTGGCAATCAAGAGAGTTCAAAGGCAATGGAACTGCATACCCCCATGCTCAACGAATTGGAGACCGGACCTTGGCCGAGCTTTTTCTCCGATCTGAAGGAGTACTCGAAGAAGAAACCAGTGGTCGCCCAGCTCCTCAATCAGCTTGAGGAGTCCTATGAGAACAAATGGAACTACTGGCTGGGCAAGGTGCTGAATGCCCCTGGTTATGGTGGAGGCATCATTGCCCGCGTCTCTGAGTTGGCCCACAAATATCCGGGTTTGGCCAATTTCCACACCGTGCGTGTGATCGAACCGCCGGGCTGGGTCTACTCCACTGAGGCATTGCGCAATCTGGCCGATACTGCCGAGCGCAATGGCGCTGGCATTCTGCAATTCCATGGCATGAGCGGTGACGTGTTGCTGTTGGGCTTTGATGATGCCGGTTCCTTGCAGTGCGTCGAAGACCTGATGAACGACGGCTGGGATATCGGTGGATCGGGTGCCGCCATGCGCACGTTGCAATGCTGCGTGGGTCAGGCCCGTTGCGAAATGGCCTGCTACGACACCATGAAGACCACCAAGCACATCACCGATACCTTCATCCATTATCTGCACCGTCCCGAATTCGTCTACAAGTTCAAGTTCAAACTCTCCGGATGCGGCAACGACTGCGCCAACTCCATGCTCCGTTCCGACATGCCGATCATCGGCACATGGCGTGGCCCGATGCAGGTCGATCAGGAGAAGGTGGCGGAATTCATCGATGAAAAAGGCATGGAATATCTCATCGATAACGTCCTGACCCGTTGCCCGACCCGTTGTCTGTCGGTCAAAGGCAAAACCCTGGTCGTGGATAACGACGACTGCGTACGTTGCATGCACTGCATCAACGTCATGCATCACGCCCTGAAACCCGGTCCGGATCGTGGCGTCACCATTCTGGTCGGTGGTCACCGCACCCTGAAGATCGGCGATACCATGAGTTCCGTACTGGTTCCCTTCATGAAACTGGAGACCGATGAGGATCTGGAAGAGTTGACCAACTTCATCGAACGGGTCTGGGAGTTCTGGAACGACAACGGCATGGATCATGAGCGCATCGGCGAATTCATTGCCCGTGTGGGTATGGGCACCTTCCTCAAGGGGGTTGGCCTGGAGCCGGATCCACGCATGATCCGTCAACCGCGCACCACCTCGTACATCAAGTTTGAGGAGTTGGCTCCTCCTCGTTTCGAGGGCGAACTCAAGAAGGATCCGCCGGTGTGGAATCGTGAGGTCGAAGCGGTCGAAACCGCTTGATCCGGATTCCATGAGCATCGGGCCGATTTCCATCCAATATCCATGCATGAGGAAGGGTTGCAAAAATGAGCGACAAACCTTTGGCTCCCCGTGATCAGGGCGCGCCGGACTATACCAAATATCTCCATCCCCTGATGGCCAAGAACTATGGCGAATGGCAGTCGCATGATCGTCTCCGTCCGGGTGTGCTGGTCCACACGGCCAAAAACGGGGACAAGCTCTATTCGGTGCGTGCCGGTTCCCCCCGCACCATGAGCGCCGATACCGTGCGCAAAATCTGCGACATTGCCGACAAATATTGTCAGGGTTTTCTGCGTTTCACCTCGCGTTCCAACGTCGAGTTCCTGGTGGGTGACAAGAATGATCTGGACAATCTGATCCGGGTGGTGGAGCAGGATCTGGGCTGGCCCTTGGGTGGCACGGGTCCGTCGGTCTCCAATGTCTCCCACACCCAGGGATGGCTCCACTGCAACCTGCCGGGCAGTGATGCGGCTGGTTCGGTGAAGGCGCTGATGGATGACCTGATCGAAGAGTTCAGGAACGAGACCTTGCCCAACCGGGTACACATCTCCTCCTCCTGCTGCCAGATCAACTGCGCCAGCCATGGTGACATCTCGGTGATCGTGCAGCATCACCATCCGCCGCGCATCAACCACGCCAACATGCAGATCTGTGAACTGCCCAAGGTGGTGGCGATCTGTCCGGCAGCCGCCATTCGTCCGGCCATTGTCAACGGGTATGAATCCGTGGAAGTGGTCCACGAGAAGTGCATGTATTGCGGTGCCTGCCATGGTCAGTGCCCGAGCATGGAGATCCGTGACTCCGAAACCGATACCCTGTCGATCTGGGTCGGTGGCAAGGTCTCCAATGCCCGTTCGGCCCCGACTTTCATGAAACTGGCGGTCTGGGGGTTGCCGAACAATCCGCCCCGCTGGCCCGAAGTTTCGGATGCCATTCGTCGTATTCTGAACGCCTACAAAGAGGGCGGCAAGCCGTGGGAGCGGGTTGGCGAGTGGATCGACCGGATCGGCTGGCAGCGTTTCTTCGAGAAGACCGGTTTCCCGTTCACCCGCTATCACATCGACGACGGCCCGGAGGCGCTCTCCAATCTCAACCGTTCCGCCATGGTTCGGCTTTGACGGATTTTTGGTCATCGTGCCAACTCAACCATCAGGGGGAACCTAAGAGATGGGCTTATCTACCACGATTTTGAAAGAAGGGTACAGCCGGGACGATGTCGCGGCCATGCTGGAGATGGGTGTTGCGGAAGAGATCGTGGTCCGCAACGGCACAAGCTGGAAGTGTCCAACCTATGTGCAGCGGCTGCCTCCGTGTCGGGACGCCTGCCCCAGCAGCGAAGACATTCGCGGCTATCTGACCACCATTGCCCAGGCTGACAAATCCAAGATCTCGATGGATGAGGCTTTGGATCAAGCCTGGTATCGTCTGACCGACACCAACCCCATGCCGGCCACCCATGGCCGGATCTGCCCCCATCCGTGTGAAACCGGCTGCAACCGCAAGGAGTTGTCGGACGGAGCTGTGGCCATCAACAACATGGAGCGGTATGTCGGGGATCACGGCATTCGTCGCAACCTCAAGCTCACCATGCTGACCCAGGAGAAGAAGAACAAGTCCGTGGCTGTGGTCGGTTCTGGCCCGGCAGGACTCTCCTGTGCCTATCAGTTGGCGCGGCGCGGGTATGATGTGACCATCTTCGAGGCGTTCGAGAAGGCCGGCGGCATGTTGCGCTATGGCATTCCGGACTATCGTCTGCCCCCGGCAGTGCTGGATGCCGAGATTCAGAAGATTCTCGATCTGGGTGTTACCTTGAAGTGCAATGTCCGGATTGGTCAGAATCTCTCCTTTGAGCAGCTCAAAAAGGATTTCAATGCGGTCTTTCTGGCCCTGGGTGCCCACAAAGGCAGCGTGATGAATCTGGAAGGCGAGAATTCGGCCAATGTTTTTACCGCAGCCAGTTTCTTGAATCGGGTCAACACCGGGGCCAAGGTGGATATCGGTTCCCAGGTGGTGGTGGTCGGTGGTGGCGACAGCGCCATGGACGCAGCCCGTGTATCGTTGCGCTTGCAGGCGGATTTGGCAGCAGCCGAAGCGAGCGGGGATGATGATGCGTACGAGAAGGCCAGACAGGCTTTGGATGATGTGGCACGTGAGGAGGAGAATACCCTTTCCACCGAAAAGACGGCCATGGATTCTGCACGCATCGTGCGGCGGGTTTCCAAATATTCCAAGGTCACGCTGCTGTATCGTCGGACCAAGGATGAGATGCCGGCCATTGCCAAAGATGTGGTTGAGGCCGAACACGAAGGGATCGAGTTCAAGCTGCTCTCCACCCCGGTCGGACTGGAAACCCAGGGCGGTCGCGTGGTGGCGATCCAATGCATCCGCATGGAGTTGGGTGCCCCGGATGCTTCGGGTCGCCGCAGCCCACAGCCAGTGCCTGGTTCCGAGTTCACCATTCCGTGCGACACCCTGATCATGGGTATTGGCCAGGTGCCGGAGTTGGAAGAGGGCATGGAGAGTCTGGCCAACAAATGGGGTTGGATTGCGGCCAACAACACCCATCAGACCAAAGATCCGCAGGTGTTTGCCGGCGGTGACGTACTGGGACTGGGGATCTCCACCCGTTCCGTGGGGCATGGGCGGGTGGCGGCCCGGGCCATTGATGGTTATCTGAAAGGGGTTCCATATCAGGTACCGTCCAAGGGCAAATCGATCAAAACCGATCAGATGCGTCTTACCTACTACAAGGCTGCTCCGCGCAACGAAGAGGTGGCATTGCCGGTGGAAGAGGCAATCAAAGGGTTTGTCGAGACCACACAGACCATCACCACCGAACAGGCTCTGGCTGAAGCCAAACGTTGCATGAGTTGTGGTCTCTGTTTTGCCTGTGATCAGTGTCGGATCTTTTGTCCACGGGAGGCGATCTCCAGGGATTACTCGCGTCCCAAGGGCAAGGTCATGCACACCGACTATACCCGTTGCAATGGCTGCCATGTCTGTCACCTGGCCTGTCCGTGCGGATATATTCAGATGGGTATGGGTCTGTAAGTTCTGCTGTTGTGTCTGTATTTGGGACCGGAGGCTTGCCTCCGGTCCTTTTTTTTTTTATTGTGCATCTTGGTGTTTCCTGTTGATCTGTCTGTTGAGATCAGGCATGAGTGTGAGCGGTGTCTATAATCATGAGAGTTTGATATGAATAAAATTGTTTTATTGAGTACGGATGGATCTCTTTCCGAAAAGATTGTGGTCACCATAGTGGTTTCGGTTGCCATTTGGACGGGATGGGTCCACATGGTTGGGTTGGTTCTGGCAGGGGATTTTTATCTGTTGCGGAATGGGGCCTGCGTGATTCCAATCATGGCATGGGGGGTGTTGCGTTATCTTTATGCGCGCCCGGCTGCTTGTCCTGCACCAATGGCGTATGTACAAACCAATCCGGTTTTCCTGAAGACCGATTATTGGGTGTTGTTGGTATCGATATTTATTGTTGTTATTGTTGATCAATTAAAATTGTATATACCCAATTTCAGACTGGTGCTGTTATGGTTGGCAGCAGTGTTCGTGTTGGGGGTTGGCTGGTGGCAGCATCGATCCATACCCATGGCCAAAGAGTGGCCTGTGCCGGAGGTGGTATCCAGCACCATGGAACGCATTCTGTACGGAGTGCTGATTGTGCTGGCTGCCGGTATGGTCTATGCGGTCCGATACTATGATCCGGATGATCAGGTCTATCTGAAACTGGCATCCATGACTTTGGACAATCCGGAAAGAGCGCTTCTGAGTTGGAATGGTCAACCTTGGCCGGGTGATTTTCCTCTGTGGCCATTTGTGTTCCGCTTGCACGCTTATGAGTTGTTGGTGGCACTGGTTGCTTCCCTGTTCGATGTGGAGCCGATTGTGATTGCCCATCAATTGTTTCCGCCGCTGTTTGGTGCGTTGATTGTGATGGCCCAGGGGATGCTGTTGCGTCATTTGATCCCGAAAGAGTGGTTGGCAGGGCTGATCCTGACCGTGTTTTTTTTGGTGTCCGTAGGTGGTGAGTCATTCTATGCCTGGGCTGTCTATTCATTCATCCAGATTCATTTTGGCAAAGCCATTCTCTTTTCTGTGATGGTGCCTCTGCTGTTCTTGTTGGCGTCGCGCTTTATGCTGACCGGCCATCATCGGGATTGGTTGTTGTTGTCTTTGGCGCAAATTGCGGCCCTTGGTTTCTCCTCTTCTGCACTTTTTGTGGCAACTTCGGCCACTGGCGTCTCATTGGCCGCCCATTGGCAATTCAACAGGGTGTCAACAGGTCGTTTGCTGATGGGGCTGGGAGCTTGTTGGTATCTGGTGGCGTGTGGGTTGTTGATCAAGTTGAACATCAATTTGCATATGGAAGGAGTAGGGGATTATCCGAGGGCGCTCAACTTCATGAAGGTTTTTGGCAGTGGTCCCCATTTGTGGTTGTATCTGACCGCCCTGCTGGGCGGCTGGACCCTGGTGACGCAGCCGCAACTGCGTCGTTATCTGCTTGGTCTGGCTTTGTTTTTCTTTTTGGTGATTCTGAATCCATTATTGCACGATTTCTTGATGCACAATTTGACCGGGGGAATCAGTCTGTGGCGCTTGTATCTGGCGCTTCCCTTGCCGGTGATTGCGGCCATTGCCGTGGTCAGCCTGCTGACCCCCTGGAAGGAGCGTTTGGGATTGAATCTGGCATGGGTGCTGTTCGTGTTGTGTGGCGTTGTGCTTGCATTGTCGATGTCTGGTCAATGGCGTGGGGCGTGGAGTTCGCTCCTGCCGGTTTTCTTTGTGTCGCTTTTATTGTTGGTGTGGTATCGGCTGGGAGGAGGTGTGCGACCAGCCATGCTCCTGGTGGCCCTGCCCACCCTGCTGGCTTTTTTGCTGCATTTTGATCCCTCCAATACCGGACGTCGCACCACTCTCCACGAAATGGGACGCACGCGCTATCAATGGACGCCCGGATACAAAATGCCAGAACAGGAGTACAAGGTCGCACAGCATATCGTCAGGATCGCTCCCGCAGGAGATTCTGTTTTGGCTGCCTTGGATCTTGTGCCCTGGGTTCCCACGTTGCGCCATGCGCCCGGGCTGGTGGCCCTTGAAGCCGTTCTGCTGAATGTTTTGCAGGTGTACCTGGAACCGCAAGGACCGCAGGAACGCCATTCCTTATTGGAGTATATCAGCGGGATACGGCGTCCGGAACGTCCGACTCTCCGTCTTCAGGAGGCCCTGTCGTTTTATCGGATCGGGCTTGTGGCGGTCTCTCTGACCAATCCCTGGTTGGAAGAGATCGCTTCTGTTTTGGATACGGCAGGATTCCGCAGACAGGATTATCTGGGATTCCGGTTGTGGGTCAAAGGGGATGGGGTGCTTCGTTGATCCTTCGGGTTGATCAAAGGATCGTCACTCTCCCACGGTCAGGGGAGTTTGTTGCCCATCTGCGGATCGGGGAGCAACGGTTGGCTTGAGGCCCTGATCCGGTTCGGGAGGCGTGGTTTGGCAGGCAACCAGATATCGGGGACGCAGTTTGACTTCATCGTAGATGTGTTTCAGGTAGGTGGCAATCAGTCCCAGGCAGAACAGAATCGATCCGCCAATGATCAATTCCAATAAATAGACTGTGGTAAACCCGGTAAAGGCAGTGCCAGCGAATTTTGCCCTCAAAGCATCCACTCCGACAATAATGGCAAAAATGAAGAACAATTTGGCCCAGATCCAAATCAGCAGCAGTGGTTTGCTGGAAAAGGAGGTCAATGATGATGCGGCCAAAGCTGCCAGAGAGATCCAGGACCATTTGGATTGGCCAAGCTCTCGATTGGGAGGAATGAAGGGAATGGCGCGGGATTCAAAGCCCAGCCAGGCGGTCATGCCCCGGAAGAACAGGGTTCTCTCTTGCAGGGTTTTCCAGGCATCCACCACTTGACGGTCCAATAGTTTGAAATCCGTCGCTCCATCAATGGAAAGATTGGTAAAGGATTTGAACAGAAAGAAATAACATTTAATAATGCAGGTGTAGAAAAAAGATTCATTTTGGCGTTGCTGTTTGACGGCCTGCACAACCCGGATATCTTCATTGCGCCAGAGGGCAATCATTTCCGGGAGTAATTCTGGAGGATGTTGCAGATCAACATCCATGATCACAACCGCATCCCCATCCGCTGTTTCCAAACCTGCGGCAATGGCGGCCTCTTTACCAAAATTCCGTGTCAAACGCATTCCGAGAATTTTGGGATCCCGTTTGGTCAGCCAGAGCAACTCCTGCCAGGTTTGATCCGTGGAGCCGTCATCGACAAAGAGGATTTGGTAGGTGATATTCAAAGGGAGCAACACCTGTTCCACAGTCATGGCAAATTTAATGATATTGTGTTGTTCGCAGTAAACCGGGACTACAATAGTCAATTTGAATGAGCTGGACATTTTGTTGCACGATCCTTGGATGGCATCAACGAGAAAGAACCATTTGTCTGCACAGATCCAATCTGGGGTGTTGTGCCTCTATACAGGTGTAGAAGCTTGCATGCAGCCAGGGTACTGGAAAGCGTTGTCGATGCACGGATGCAAAAAAATAGCCGATTATGCGTTCAATTTCTACGACCGTGTTGATGTGTTCGTAACGTATCAGAGGTGTGTAACTCAGGCCGGTGCGCAGTCGGAAGGCGATGCCGGTGGTGAGAGTGGATCCCATGTGCCAGAGCAAGGCACCCTCGTTGGGCAGACCAGCTTGAAAAACGCCATGTTCTGTGAGGAGCAATGCGCTGCGTGCGATGACGAATGGCAGCTCTTCCAGATGTTCCAGTACGGCCACAGACAGGATCCGATCATAGCGCAGGGAAGGATCGACTGCGGAGAGATCTTGATAAACATGGCGGATTCTGTGTTGGTCTTTTGGGTCTGCGCGTGCCAACAAGGTTGCAGAGGGTTCTACGATGTCATAAGCCTCTGTCTGACAGACATGGCGCAGATGGTTGAGCGTACCTGCACCGATTTCCAGCACCGGGCCAGTATGTCCGGAACGTTCGAGGGTGCGATGCATCCAACCTTCCGCCCACAAGACCATGCGATGGATCCAGTTATGGCCAGTCCGTCCAGCTGCGAGTTCCGCATCGTAGACGGGTAGATAGGCGGCAGGTAGTTGTGGACGCTTTTTGGGGAATGCCGCCAATAAAGCGGTGATGTTGGCATTCGTCATGATCTGTCGACTCGATGGAACTCTTGGAGGCTATTGAGTGTTCTTCAGCCGTTTATCAGTATCAACCATCGGATTGGATTTGGCAAAGATTATCTTTCCAAGGCATGGTGGGGTGGATGCAGCTGGTGAAGAGTCATCTTGTTGACCTCGTTGGTCAACAGACCTGGACTTTAGAGTCTCATTATTGTTTGTGAATATTTATACGTATAAATGCAGCGCGATGCCTGTATTTGCATTGCAATAATCGAGCATTAAACTTCTGAAGGTGCGGTTTAGATTTAATGTCTGGTGCGATTTTCTGTGAGAACCTGTTTGCGTATTGCTTTGGATGGTGATTCCGTGCAAGATGGAGGCAAAAGGGGTGTCAATTTTTCTGACATGGGGAGGGTCCGTGAAAGGAATTATTTTGGCGGGAGGTTTGGGAAGTCGTTTGTATCCATTGAATATGGTCGTCAGTAAGCAGTTGCTTCCTGTGTACAACAAACCTTTAATTTATTATCCGTTAACAACTTTAATGCTTGCAGGGGTGCATGATATTCTGATCATTACCACACCACAGGATCAACCCTTGTTTCAAAGATTGCTCAAGGATGGTTCCCAATGGGGGATTCAACTCTCCTATGCCACGCAGAGTCATCCCGGTGGAACTGTGGAAGCCATTTTGATCGGGGCATCGTTTATTGGCGATCAACCGGTGGCATTGATTCTTGGGGACAATATTTTTTATGGGGAGGGGATGCCTGGTATTCTCAAAGAGTCTTCCCGTTTGATCACCGGTGGGTTGATTCTGGCGTATTATGTCAAGGATCCCAGGCAGTATGGTGTGGTCACCTTTGACTCCAACGAACAGGTGCTGGATATCGAAGAAAAACCAGAGCGTCCCCGTTCCAACTGGGCCATGACCGGTCTGTTCTTTTATGCCAGTGATGTCGTGGAAATCGCCAAGGAGGTGCGGCCCTCGCCGCGTGGCGAGTTGGAGATCACGGATGTCAATAAATACTATATGCAGCAGAGGGCCTTGAAGTTGCGTCTGCTTGGTCGAGGCAATGCCTGGTTTGATACGGGAACCCATGAATCGATGTTGGAGGCGGCCAATTATGTGGCAACCGTGGAGCGACGCCAAGGTTTGATGATCGCTTGTCCAGAAGAAATTGCCTATGTCATGGGATACATCGATGCAGCGCAACTGGAAAAGTTGATCGTTTCCTATCGTAAAAATGCCTATGGCGATTATCTGCATCGTTTGCATGCATCAGGCAGGAGATAGCTGCGGCATGTCCATGTTTACGCCCCGTCATGCCTTGATCACTGGAGGAGCCGGTTTCATAGGCAGCCACTTCATTCGTTTATGGCAGACCATGCGACCGGAGATCAGGCTCATCATTCTGGACAAGCTGACCTATTCGGGTTCCTTGAAACGGTTGCAGGAGTTGCCTGCTTTTGGGCAGATGGTTTTTGTTCAGGGGGATGTTTGTAACCAGGAATTGGTGTCACATCTGCTGCGTAGTCATCAGGTGGATACGATCATCCATTTTGCCGCAGAAACGCATGTGGACCGTTCGATCTCCGGGGCAGCTCCTTTCATTCACACCAATATTGTCGGAACATTTTCTTTGTTGGAAGCGGCGCGGCGATACTGGTTGGAAGAAGAGCGTTGGGGCGTGGCAGAGTGCCGTTTTCATCAGATTTCCACGGATGAGGTGTATGGTTCTTTGGGTCCAACCGATTCACCATTCACCGAAACCACATCCTATCATCCCAACTCCCCGTATTCGGCATCCAAGGCTTCTGCGGACCATTTGGCGTGGTCTTATTATTATACTCATGGACTTCCTGTCACTTTTTCGCACTGTTCTAATAATTATGGTCCTGGTCAGCAGCAGGAGGCTTTCATACCCACCGTGATTCGCTCCTGTCTGAATCGGCAGATGATTCCAATTTACGGTAATGGCGGGAATCAGCGTGACTGGTTGTATGTGGAAGATCATTGTTTGGGTGTTGATGGGGTGATCCGATTGGGGCTTTCTGGAGAGCGTTATAATTTTGGTGGTGGGATGGATGCGAGCAACCTGGAGATTGCCCGGCAGATTTGTGCAATCATGGACCGACTGCGTCCGTTTGCCAAGCCACATGAGGAGCTGATAGGGTTTGTTGCCGACCGTCCGGGTCACGATTGGCGGTATGCCATCCACTCTGGCAAGGCGCGGGCAGAGTTGGCCTGGCAGCCGCGTATGGATTTTCCGGAGGGATTGGAAAGAACGGTGGCCTGGTATTTGGAGAATCAGGAAAGATGAATGGTTCCAGGCGGGAGAATTTTCTGGTTTTTGGCAAACCTGTTCTCGAAGAGGCAGAGATCGAGGAGGTGGTGGATACCTTGCGGAGCGGATGGTTGGGCACAGGTCCAAAAACCACCCGCTTTGAGAATGCGTTCAAAGAGTATAAAAATGCCTCTCACGCCGTAGCGGTCAATTCATGTACCGCAGCACTGCATCTCAGTCTGTTGGTGGCTGGTATTGGGCCGGGAGATGAAGTGATTACTACGGCCATGACTTTTTGTGCCACGATTAATGCAATTATTTATGTTGGAGCAACACCGGTTTTGGTTGATATTGATTCTGTCACCTGCAATCTGGACCCTGAACAGGTTGTGGCGCGTATGACAGAGCGGACCCGGGCGATTGTCCCGGTCCATTTCGGTGGGTATCCATGTGACATGGAGAGACTTGAACAGATTGCCCACCAATATGGTCTGATCCTGATTGAAGATTGTGCGCACGCCATTGAGACCGAATATTATGGTCGCAAGGCAGGGACAATCGGGGCTTTTGGTTGTTTCAGTTTTTATGTGACCAAGAATCTGACGACCGGAGAGGGCGGGATGGTGCTGACTCGACGTCCAGAGGATGCGGAACGGGTGCGTACATTGGCATTGCATGGTTTGAGTCAGGATGCCTGGAAACGGTTCGGTAATGAAGGATTCAAGCCTTATCAAGTGATTGATCTGGGTTACAAGTATAATATGACGGATATCCAGGCGGCATTGGGTATTCATCAACTCAGACGTATCGAGCGTAACTGGCAAAGAAGGCGCCAGATCTGGAGTATCTATCAGGAAGGGTTTGCGAGCTGTCCGGTTGGGCGGCCCGCAGATCCGCCGTCAGGCATCCGGCATGGATATCATTTGTATGCACTGCAATGGGATGAGCAGCGCATTGGCATGAGTCGTGTTGAGTTTTTGCATGCCATGCGCATGCGTAACATAGGGACAAGCGTGCATTATCAAAGCATACCATGCCATCCCTATTATCAGGACAGGTTTGGTTGGTCTCCTGAGGAGTATCCGGTGGCAGCGCGCATGAGTGGTACAACCGTTTCTTTGCCGATGTCGGCGGGTTTGAGTGATCAGGATGTCTGGGATGTGATTGGTGCAGTACGACAGATCATTGCGGAGGCATCGGCCTGTTGAGAATTTTGGCAATCACGGCCTGAGGTCGTTGCGATACCAATACGTAAGTCCGTCCGACGTATTCGCCCAGAATGCCGATGAAGCACATCTGCATGCCATTCATGATCAGCATGACCACGATCAAGGAGGCCCAACCTGCTTCAAACGGTGCAAAAGTTTCGGGCCAGAACAGTTTTTGTACAATGACGATGCTGGCTGCGATCATGCCGACGACAAAAGCGAGAATGCCTGTGAAGGTAACGATACGCAAAGGGCGAATGGAAAAGGAGACCAGTAGTTTCATCCACAGTTGCAGGGATTTGAACAGTGTGTAGTTGCTGCGACCGTGGAGACGGGCATGCATGTTGACGGGTATCTGTTCAAAACGGGTGGTGACCTGGACCAGCAGCGCATCGATAAAAGGGAACGCCCCTTCATAGAAGATGATATCCTTGGCAACCGGGGCGCGCATGATCCGATAGGAGGTGAACTGCAAATGGCGGGGTTTGTTCAACAACCACTCCAGGGTTCTGGAGTGGAGTTGACGTCCAAGACGTTTCCATAGAGGATCGTGATCAAAAGGGGATGCCCCGAAGATGACATCTGCATCGCTGGTACGTATGGCAGCCAGCAGGCGTGGCAGATCATTCGGGTCATGTTGCAGGTCATCGTCCATGGTGACGATCAATGTGCCACGTGCCAGCCTGAGACCAGACATGATGGCGTTATCTTGTCCGAAATTGCGTCGATGATTGATCCCAACCACATCGGGATGAAGGGCGCACAATTGGGAGATGATATTCCAGGAGCCATCGCTGGAGCCGTCATTGACGAGAATGATTTCAAATGAGATCATTTCTGGCTGTAATGCCTGGTGGATGCGTTCAACCAGGATTGTCAGACACGGTTCGCTTTGATAAACGGGTATAATGATTGATAAATCCATGATTGGGGTCCGTGTGGGTATGAAAGGGATGTATTATGGATTGTGTGAGAAATCATGGGTTTTTGCAAAAAAAAAACAGACCAGACCGTAATGTGTGATTATGTCAATATCCGTACACAGAATTTCTTTTGAGGAGCTGTTGGCCCTGGAGTCGGATGGGTTGTCTGATGCCAATACACTTGTTTATGTGACTCCTGGTTTTGTGCATCTGTTACGCAGATTGTTGCCTGCGGCCAGATCGATCCATCTTGTTGCCAGGGAGGATTGTGGCAAGATCCGAGGTCTTTTGCATCTGTTCATTCGGAATGGTCCTTGGGGAGCTGTTGTCAACTCGTTACCTTTTTTCGGGTCACCCGGTGGTCCGGTTGTGCCGGACCATGACCCATGGACCCAGCATGCATTGATACAAGAATATCTTCAATTGATCCAGGAAGAAAAGTGTGTGGCCTCGACTCTGATCACATCGCCCTTGATGCCTGATGCGGATCGGTTGCGTGACTGGCTGCAACCGGATTTCATCGATACGCGCTTGGGGTTGATGACACATCTGTCCGGAGCGGGAGCAGATCGTCTGATGAGCCTTTTTCATTCCAAATCCCGGAATATGATCCGCAAGGCGCTACGTGGTGGATTTGTCCTGGATCGTACGGCATCACCAGAACAGTGGGACTTTCTGGCGCGGACGCATGCAGAAAATATGGCGCGGATTCAAGGGCCTGCTCATCCTGTTGCATTTTTTGAATTGTTGCGCAACCAGACGCCGCCTGTGGTTTCGACGCGGCTTTATATTGCTTATCACCAAGAGAAACCTGTTGCTGGATTGTTGCTGTTATTGAATCAGAGTGGAGTCGAATATGCGATCCCGGTGATACAGGATGCTTATCGATCTGAACAACCTCTAAGTTTTTTGATCTGGCATGCCATGTTGGAGGCCATGGATGATGGTTTTCGTTGGTGGAATTGGGGTGGAACCAGTTCTGCACAGGAGACATTGTATCGTTTCAAGAAACGTCTGGGTGGAGTGGATTGTCCGTATTATTATTATGTTCATTTGTTGGATCGCAGTTTGCTGAAAAGATCGCGTGCAGAATTGATGAATGAGTACATGTTTTTTTATTTATATCCTTTCAATGCGGTTGAAAATGCTTAAAAATTGATTCAAATAGGGGGTGGTTGTGGTGATGATATCCTGTTGTTCGCTTGCAGTTCATGCGGCAAGGTGCGAAAGCGATGAATCTTGATCTGTTTGTTTTTCTTCCCATGATTGGTTTTGCCCTCTGGACGGTATTGGCGCATGTGATCGGGTTTGTTTTCGAGGGGAATTTCTATAATTTGAGTCAATGGGCGCCGTGGATTCTGCTGGCAGCCTATCCGCTTTATCGTTGGACGCAGTACCCGGGCAGCAGGCATGCACTACCCCAACCCTCTCCCCCTCTGACAGGGTCTGTGGATTGGTATCATCTTGGGGTTGCGGTATCATTGATCGCATTGTTTGAGTATAGTTTTTCCTATTTTCCCAACAATCGGTTGTATCTGTTCTGGGGTGGAGCCATATTTTTTCTGGGGCGGGAGTGGTTGGCTTCTTGTCGTGATGATGGTGTTCCTGTTTTGGCTCCGCAGTCCATAACCAAGCGTGATGCGTTTTTTCTTTTTATTTTAACACTTCTTGTTACAGGAATAATATTAAATATTGTTCGTCCAGATTCTGACGATCAGTACTATTCAAATCTTTCAGTAATGACTGTTGACAATCCGCATCGTCCTCTTTTGTCATGGAATAATCTGGTCTGGACAGCCGAACCGTCCCGTTGGACACCGGTGGATCGCGTACCAACCTGGGAGTTGCTGGTGGCCTGGGTGGCATCTCTGTTGAACCTGGAACCCATCACCGTATCACATCTTGTATTGGGGCCGATGTGTGCGGCCTGGGTGGTATTGGTTCAAGGGGCATTGCTGCGTCATCTGGTGCCAAGGGATTGGTTGAGTGTCTTGCCTGTGGTGATTTTTTTGCTGTTTGCTTTGGGAGGTGAGATCCGTGGCAGTCACTCTGTCTTGTCGTTTGTTCAGATCCATTTTGGCAAGGCTGTATTGGTTTCGGCAGTGCTTCCTTTATTGTTGCTGCTGGGTTTGCGTTTTTCCATGACAGGTGACCGTTGCAACTGGGTGTTGATGCTGCTCGGTGGAATTGCCGCAACCGGGGCTTCTTCATCTGGGTTGTTTTTGGCACCATTGACGATTGGTGTGGGTCTGTTGGCCAACTGGCAACCAACTCTGCCCTTCACCAAAAGAGTGTTGCTGGGACTCTTGGCCAGTTCTTATCCGCTGTTTCTGGGTGTTTCACTTCAATATTCAATGATACAATTCATGACATCGATTGCCTGGTCGGCTTACTCTCTGGAGGATAATTTCAGAAGAGTGTTTGGCAATGGACCGCACATGTGGCTTTATCTGTTTGGTTCCATCGGTTCCTGGACGCTCGTTACCGATAGAAGAGTTCGTCGTACTTTGCTTGGACTCTCTATTGTGATCGTTGCAATCCTGTTGAATCCATGGGTGCAGCCAATTTTTGTTTCATATTTGACTGGACCAACAACAACCTGGAGAATTAATTTGATCATCCCGTTGCCAATTCTTGGTGCGTTGGTGATTGTTTATTTCTCTGGTCTGATTGCCCGGAATGTTCATGCCATCCCACCACTCCATTCTTTTCTTCTTGTGTCTGTTCTGCTTCCGTTGATGTTTGTCAGATCGTGGCGTACTTTTTGGAGTACACCCTTTGCATTGGCCTTGGTTATCTTTTTACTTCTGATGATGGATCCATGGCTGGGAAGAATCAAACAAAAAGCAATATATGTTGTTGCGATGATTTCATTTTTGGCGTCGGCAGCTCATTTGTTCATGGGGGAGATGCGCAGAATGGCGGCCATCTCTGCTCCGCGTACCCATTGGGAATGGGCTGCTCTCAAGGTTCCTGCCGATGTGTTGCCACTGGCCAGGCGCGTTGTTGACCTGGCTCCGGACAACCGGTCAGCACTCTTGCCTGCGGAAATGGCTCCATGGGTGCCAGTGTTCAGGAATCATCCAAGATTGACAACAAATAGTATTGATTATTTGCAGCAGATTGAACGTTATCTTGAGCCTGAAGGTGTGCAGCGTCGTACCATGCTGTATCAATACATATCCGGAAGGGAGCGTCCGGGAGTGGATGTTCAGAAATTCATGTCGGATTCCATTCGGCTTTATCAGATCGGTATTATCGTGGTGACCCCGGGAAATCCCTGGCGTGAGGAGATTGAAAATATCTTGCGCACTCTGCATTGGAAAAAAAATGAAGAGCAGGGGCACTCTTTTTGGGTGCAACCATCCTAAACCAAAATTATTTTTTTAATTTGTTATTTGTTTTTTTTGGGCGTTGCCCCAAACCCCACCAAGGGCCACAGGCCCCTGAACCCCTTTGAAATAAACGACGCATCCCGTAATGGGTGCGGTTTAGAATCAAGTATGGATCCCATAGGTTGGAGAGCATGGCACCCTGCCAGAATGGAGTGGGAAATGGCCCAACGAAAAATTCACGATTCTGCCTCTTCGCGCGTGATGGCCTACCGCAAACGGCGTCAGGAGGGGATGAAGCGTGTGGAGATCTGGTTGACCGATGACGAACTGGCGCAACTGGATCAGGTGGTGGAAGCAACCGGCAGCAGTCGGGCCAGGGTTGTTGCGCAACTGTTGCACGAACGCAAGGTTGTTCCGGGAGGAGGTGGGGATCTCTCCGCACCTCCCCCGTCATCTTCTACGGAAACCGTGTCCTTGTCCGTATCCACGCGCACCGATCAGATACGCACTTCCGAGCCGGTTGTCCCCCGGGAGCGCAAACGGGCAGAGCGTGGCAAGGCGGTCTTTTTGGCTTCATTACGGAGTCTGGCACCGGGTGGGTAGAAGGATGATCGGTCTGGCGACCGTTGCCAGGCACCGGGTGGGCAGGCTATCCTGCGTGTTTCGGTTACAAAAGTTGCAAGATATTGGCTGAATCCTGAATTCAAGATAGGGGAGCTGTGCCATCATGAAACAGGCGACCGACAGTGCCAATGGCGGGCGGGAAGCAGAGCGGCGACTCACCGGCATGGGGATTATCCGCGAAAGTGGAGCTTTGTATTCTGCGGATACGGTCCTGCATGGTTTGACCAGAGTGTGGGGATCTCCTGAGGCGTGGTGGAGTCGGATTGTGACCGGATTTGTTTTTCCGGCTGTGACCCGTTGTCCCCAGTGTGGACTCGGACAACGTCTTGGATGGCGTGAGCAGACCATCGATACCCCCCATGCCGGAGAGATGATCTTTGCCATAGAATTTGTCGGCCATTCTCATCACATTGCCCCGGCCTTGCTGGGCGATCTCATCCTGGTGCGTGATGTCACCGAGGAACGGATCCAGGAGCAGAATATCCAGGAACGGATCAAGCAGTTCCATTCGATCTGTGATCATATGGAAGATGTTTATTACCGGATGGATATGCATGGAATATTGCAATTTGTCACTCCGTCTGTCCAGAAATTATTGAAACGTCGCCCTTCTGAAATCCAGGGTCGTCCCTTGTTGGATTTGTGCGCCAATCCGGAACATCTCCATGAAATGTTCCAGATCCTCAAGACGCGGAACCGGGTGGAGGAGTTCGATCTGGTTCTGTTGTGTCGTCGTGGGCGACAGGCTCCGGTTTCGATCAGTGCCCATGTGATTCAGGATGAACAGGGAACCCCGATTGCCATTCAGGGGATTTTCCGGGATGTGGTGGAGCGTACCCGTTTGGATGCGGTATTGGCGGACCGTACCCGGCGCTTCCAGGAAGAGATGAGTCGCCTGGAGTATCTCCAGGCGGCACTGGACGAACAGATCCTGATGAGCGTCACCGATCCGGAAGGGACGATCATTCATGCCAATCACAAACTGGTTCAGGTGAGTCGCTTTTCCAAAGAGGAGATCTTGGGGAAAAATCACAAGATTTTTGACTCCAGCTACCATCCGAAATCCTTTTTCAAAGAGATGTGGCGGACCATTCAGAGCGGTCGCATCTGGCGTGGCGAGATTCGGAATCGCAAGAAAAATGGTGAGTTGTTCTGGATCGATTGTGCCATTGTCCCCTTTTTGACCCCGGCAGGGCGTCCGTTCCAGTATATCACCGTGGCTTCGGACATCACGGATCGGGTCCAGACCGAGGCCAGGCTGGATCTGAGTATCGATTTCCTGCGGCGTGTCATGGATGCCATGGGAGATGGTGCCTATGTATTGGACAATCGCGGCCATGTGCTGCTGCTCAACCGGGAAGGGGAACGTCTGCTCGGGTGGCAGGAGTCTGAGGTTCTGCATCGCAATCTGCATGAAATCATTCACTTCAAGCGGGGAGATCATACTCCGTTCCCGGTCCGGGAGTGTCCGGCCCATCAGAGCCTGTTGGGACGTTCGTATCGGGTCGAGGAGGATCTTTTCATCTGCAAGGATGGCAGCTTTCTGCCGGTCTCTTATGTCACCACGCCTTTGATGCTGGAGACGGAGATCGTCGGTTCCATGGCCATCTTCCGCAATGCGGCCACCACCCTGGAAGAGATCGCCCAACTCAAACGCAGTCGTGATGCCGCCTTGGACTCCTCGCGCCTGAAATCGGCTTTTCTGGCCAATATGAGCCATGAGATCCGTACCCCGATGAATGCCATCGTGGGTATGAACGATCTGCTGATGGATACACCCTTGAATGAAGAGCAGTTGGAATTTGCCGAGATCATCCGGGATTCTGCACGCTCATTATTGGCATTGATCAATGATATTCTGGATTTTTCCAAGATAGAAGCCGGCAAGATCGATATCGAGCGCATCGATTTTTCCCTGTTGACCGTTGTGGAAGGGGCTGCCGAGTTGTTGGCACCCCAGGCCCACGAGAAAGGGATCTCCCTGATGACCCATGTCTCGGCGCGTATTCCACGCGCACTGGTGGGCGATCCGGGGCGTCTCCGTCAGATGTTGTTGAATTTGCTTGGAAATGCCATCAAATTCACCGAAGATGGCGAGGTGACTTTGTGGGTGCGGCTGGAAGGGGAGTCGCGGGACTCCTTGATGGTCCATTTTGCCGTGGCCGATACCGGGATTGGTTTGGAGTTGGGCGAGGAGGAGGCCAAACGCCTCTTTGAGCCATTCACCCAGGCCGAGCGGGGCACGGCCCGCAAATTCGGGGGGACCGGTCTGGGGCTGGCCATCTCCAAACGTCTGGCTGAGCTGATGGGCGGGCAGATCGGTGCCCAAAGCCGTCCGGAGGGGGGGACGGTGTTCTGGTTCCGCATTCCGTTCCAATCCTCCAACCAGCCGGTGGCAGATGATGGTGAATCCTCTCTGGTGGGGCTGTTGCCGGGCATCCGGATTCTGACCGTCATGGAGCGTCCCACAGACCAGGAGATCCTGGGGGATTGCTTCAGTGCCTGCGGCATGATCCATCATGGGACCATCAATGGCGAGCAAGGGCTGTTGGTGTTCCGGGACTCTGTCAACCGGGGCACTCCGTTTCAGATGGCGGTGATCTCGGCAGCCTTGTCGGACATGGATTGCCAGATCATGGCAGACCTGTTGCGCCGCGAGGCCGGGCGTCACCCCTTGGCGCTGATCGCTTTGATGGATTGGGATGACAAGGAAGAGCGCACCCGTCTGCTGAAATCCGGTTTTTCCGGGGTGTTGGTGAAGCCGGTGCGGCGGGCCGAATGGATTCGCTGTCTTGTGGAACAGATTCGACCCGATGTGGCATTGCCCATGCCGGATTCCATTGCCCCCTCTGCAACCCGCGAACCGCGTACCGTGGAACCGGATGCCTATGATGCCTTGGAGTCGGGCAATCTGTTGCTTCTGGTGGAGGATAATCTGGTCAATCAGAAGGTGGCCTTGCTTCAGTTGCGGAAAATGGGGTATGCCGCTCATGCCGTGTCCAATGGTCAAGAGGCGGTGGAGGCGGTCTCCCATCTCCCGTATGCCTTGATTCTGATGGATTGTCAAATGCCGGTCATGGATGGTTTCGAGGCGACCCATGCCATTCGCAAACTGGAACAAGGAGCTGCGCGTCACATCCCCATCATTGCCATGACGGCCCATGCCATGAAGGGGGATCGGGAACGTTGTCTGGCTGCCGGCATGGACGATTATCTGAGCAAGCCGGTCTCTCCGGAAATTCTTTTGCAGAAATTGCAATATTGGATTCCAAAAAGCATTGGTAATCCGCCACCCGTTGAAATCTCACAGTTGCGACAACTTTTTGGGGATGATGACGTGATGATCCGTGAACTTTTGGATCATTTTCAGCCGTCGGCCATGGAACTCCTGGACAAGCTGAACGAGATGATCCAAAAAGAGGACGGGGAGCGGGTATTGGAGGCTGCGTTGGAACTCAAGGAGGCCTGTTCCAATATGGGGGTTTCCGCCATGGCGCAACTGGCCCGCACC
The DNA here is from genome assembly GCA_011089965.1 of Magnetococcales bacterium. Taxonomy (GTDB): domain Bacteria; phylum Pseudomonadota; class Magnetococcia; order Magnetococcales; family Magnetaquicoccaceae; genus Magnetaquiglobus. The sequence goes on along the minus strand of JAANAU010000014.1, from coordinate 46,955 downwards.
ATGGAGCAGGCAGCGGTGCGTCAGGATTGGAGCGAGGCGGACCGTACCCAGGAACGGTTGATCGAGGCGTTCCGCAACGTAGAGAAATTCATAGAAACCTTCTGATGGTGAAGAGGATTGACGATTTTGACACCCTTGGAAACGACGGATGCTGCGCGGCAGTTGGCTGAGGAGATCTTGAGTCATGCCCAACAACTCGTCTGCGCGCCGCTTGCCGACAGCGCCCGGGAACATTTGTTGCAGATTCGACAGGCAGGCAATGGCTTGTTGGCCATTCTGGGTACAACCGAGGCTGCTTTGGAACCGGACAGTGTGGTGGTGGCTGAACCCTCTGCACCAGGTAAACCCACGGAACATCAGATTTTGCTGGTTGAGGATAATCCATTCACGCAGAAACTCATGATGCGTCTGTTGACCCAGCAGGGGTATCAGGTAATGGTGGCCCATCATGGTCAAGAGGCGTTGGAGTTGTTGAACCAGAAACCTCTGGATCTGGTGTTGATGGATCTGCGCATGCCGGTCATGGATGGATTCCAGGCCACCCAGGAGATTCGCGAGCGTGAGTTGCATAGCGGGGCCAGACGGGTTCCGATCATCGCGGTGACGGCCCTGGCTGCTGATGAGGAGCAGAAACGGGCGCTGGATGTGGGTATGGATGGGTATCACATCAAACCGGTGCGGGCCGCGATTCTGTTTGCCGAGATGGAACGGCTGCTGCATGCCCATCCGGTATCCGCAGCAACCGTGGTCGATGAAGGGGTGGAAGAGAAGCTGATTGTGGATCTGGATCGGTTGCTCAAGACGGTGGATGGCGATCTGGAGCTGTTGCGGGAGGTGACGGAGCTTTATTTTTCCGACGCCCCGCGTCAGATGGCGCGTATTGAGCGGGCGATTGCTGCGGGTGATGGCAATGAGGTGCGTGAGGCTGCCCATAGCCTGAAGGGAGCCACCGGCGCTTTTGGCCGGGTTCAGGTGTATGATCTGGCGTTGGCCCTGGAGCAGGCGGGCCACCGCAATGAACTCCATGGGGCTGCCGAACTGTGGCAGCAGTTGAAATCTGCCTTGCAGATCATGCAAGAGACCATCCAAAAAGAGATAGCTATGCTGTCAGGAGGAGCATCGTGACTCTGTTGCACCCTTTTTGCGCCTGGCGTCCCCGTTCCGATTTGGTTCAACGGGTGGCAGCACCTCCTTATGATGTGCTCAACAGTGAGGAGGCCCGTGCCATGGCTTCTGGTCTGCCGGAATCCTTTTTGCGGGTCTCCAAGGCCGAGATCGGATTGGAGCCGGGCATTCCGGTCCATGACGAGCGGGTGTATGCCTTGGCCAGAGAGTGTTTCACCGCTTTTTGCCGGGATGGAATTCTTCATCAGGATGCCCACCCTTGGTATTATATCTATCGGTTGACCATGCAAGGCCGTGAACAGACCGGGATTGCCGGAGTGGCCTCGGTGGCGGCCTATCTGGAGGGGCGGATCAAGAAACACGAGTTCACCCGTCCGGACAAGGAGAACGACCGGACCCGATTGGCCGACACCCTGAATGCCCATGCCGGACCGGTTTTTCTGACCCATCGTCATGATGTGGCCATCAAAGGGGTGATTGAATCATGGATCCCCCATCATCCTCCTGTGTATGATTTCGTGGCCGGGGATCAGGTGCGCCATACCTTGTGGGTTGTTGATCAGAGTGCGGCGATCTCGGCATTGCAGGAGGCCTTCAAGCGGTTGCCAGCCTTGTATATTGCGGATGGTCATCACCGTGCGGCTGCGGCTTCCCGGGTCCATTTGGCGCGTCGTCAGCACGATCCAAACCCCAATGCTCCCCATGCCCGTTTTCTGGCCGTGGCCTTTTCGGATACCCAGGTGCGCATCATGGACTATAATCGCGTGGTGCGCGATCTGAATGGCCTGGATGAGCAGGCATTTCTGGATCGGATTGCCGCGCTTCCCAGGTTGACCCTGGCACCGGCTGTGCAACCGGTGCGACCGGCAGCACGACACGAGTTCGGCATGTATCTGAAGGGGCGCTGGTTTCGTCTCAAGGTGGCCCTGGAACCCCACCTGGAAAGCGATCCGGTGCAGAGGCTGGATGTGACCATCTTGCAGGAGCGTCTGCTCCATCCGGTGTTGGGCATTGCGGATCCGCGTCAGGATCAGCGTATTGATTTTGTCGGAGGCATGCGTGGCCTGGAGGCTTTGGTGCAACGGGTCGATTCCGGGGAGATGGCTGTAGCCTTTTCGATGTATCCGACCGCCTTGGAGGAGTTGATGGCCGTGGCCGATTCCGGTCAGGTGATGCCACCCAAATCCACTTGGTTTGAGCCAAAGTTGCGTGATGGCCTGTTGGTGCAGATGTTGTGATTTTCATGATGTGATTACTCAACGGCATGGGCATTGCCGATGGAGAGCAGGCGGGTTTGCGGGGGATAGCACAAACCCGCTTCTGCACACCCCTGAAAACGGACCTCCCAATGCAAGGATCCGATGATCGGGTTGGCGGGTGTGACTCCCTGAACGGGTATCCGAATGGCGGCCTGGTCGTAATAGACCATCATCTCCCCAAAAAACTTGTCGGTTTTTTTGGCTGGTTCCGGCCATTCCAGGGTGCCGGGTGTGATTCCGGCGGGTGGTTCGTGGAGTGTGATCCGGATTTTGTCCCGGTAGAGATAATAGCCGGGAGCGATCTCAAAGGTCAGTTGGATGGTCTGGGCATTGAGTTCCTGCATCTGGGTGCGGAAGGCGATGGTCGGATCGAGAAAGACCTCGGTCGTCCCTGGCCTGCTCCAACCGATGAGCAAGGAAACAATGAGCACAAGAGAGTAACGGCGCGCTGTCATGGTGTCTGGATGTTTTGAAGGATGTGGAGGTTGCGGTCAATCAGGATCACCTTCAGATCATCCGGAATGGGGATGTTGGTGTCAAGCATGAAGGCAGTGCTGTAGACGCCGCAACGCAGGGTTGACTCTCCGATCATGGTGGCCGACAGGATCTCCCCGGAGGTCACCCTTGGGCTGAGAATATGGGAAAACCGGCCATTGCCCACCTGATGGATCCGCTCATAGGAGCCGGAGGTGGTCAGGGCCTGATTGGCGATGGTGACGACCGTGAGAATGGCCTGGCGGTTTTTCGGGTTTTTGATCGCCACCGAGAAAGGGCGGCCATCCGGTTTGTGTCCGATGGCCCGCACATCGCCGCCAAAGTTGATCAATGCGGAGTGGATCCCGTGGGTGTTGAGGAGATGTGCCGTTTCATCCACGGCATGCTCCTTGATGACGCCACCCAGATCCATGCGCGTCTGGGGATGGGGGAGGGTCAGGGTCTGGCCATCGATCTCCCAGGCATGCAATCCGAACCACTGTCGACGTTCCTCCAGACACTCCTGCATGGCAGCGAGGGTGGGCTGACGGTAACACTCCTGAATGGTTCCGGTTGTGATGTCAAAGTGGCCCCGGGTGGCGGTGCTGAGTTCCCGGACCGTTTGGAGAATGGAGGCCGTTTCCGGGTCGAGGGTGACATGATGGGTCGAACGGCGATTGATGACTTGATTCAGCCAGGAGTCGGGATCGTGAAAATTATATTTTTTTTCAAGCTGTCTTGTGTTTTGTTGGACCTGGTGCAGCAGGGCCGTGGCCTGGGATTCGTGGGTGGTGAACAGATCCACGGTACAGGTCGTGGTCATGGCCCGGAACTCGATGTTGATTTTTTTCATGAATCAGAAGCCGTAATCGATTCCTAAAGAAAACCAGGTCATGTTCAGGCCGTTGGACTGTTTTTGGGAAGCGGCATGGAGATTCAGTTGCCATCCTTCGGTCAGTTTTTTCTCGATTCCTATTCCTAATGTTGTTGAATGATAATCGCCCAGCCGTTGATCCACGGAGCCGAATTCGATGTCGTTGAAATGGTCGCCACTGGCACCGGATTTATGGAAGAACGCCTGGTTTTGGGTATAGTAACGGAGCATCGGACTGATGACCCAATCTTCGTCCAGTCGGGTGTGGGCGATCCACTCCAGGGTATGGGAATCCATTTTCCAGTCATCGGAATAGAAGCGATAGGAGCTGTGCAGCGCGGTATCGTCGAAGATTTTGGTGACCAGTGTTCCGGAGATGCCCGAGCTGGTACGGGTGTCGGGTCGCATCTCCACGGCGCGCCAGAAGAGGCCATCCGTGGTATAGAAGCGCAGAATGGTTTGATAGGGGTTGCTCAAAGTGCCGGATTGACGGGAGTGAAAGAGGTTGAGCTGTCCCAAGCTGTATTTGCTGAAGGTATGGGTGTAGCCGAGCTGTGTCTGGATGACGTGGAAATCCTTCCAGGTGGCGTAGAGCGGATGGAAAGCGGTGTTCAGTTGATAGGAGCTGGCCAGGGTGATGGAGCGGTTGCGGGAGGCATCAAGATTGTAGAGATAGCTGAGCGACCCTTCTTTGCTGGTGAAGTCCGACTCTTCGGAGTAGTTGCCGCCGATGGTGATCTCATCACGGTCCGGGGTGCGTCGGGTGAGCCGGAGGTTGATGGCGCGGCGTTCATCTTCCAGTTGGGTATTGCGATAGACAAAGCCGTTTTTGGAGATGTTGCCGCCAGCTTCGACCGTGCGGGTTTCGTTGGTCTCCTCATCCACCCAGTTTTGCAGGACCGTGATGCGTCCATCGGCCTGGGCCGTGGCTGAACCGCTGGCACCGGATACGGCATCGACCCAGATCGGGGTGCCGCCACTGATGGTATCGAATGAAAGGGTGGCCCGCACCGAATGGTCGGTGCCGATCTCTTTTTGGATCTCCAGCAGCGAGTAGTTCACGGAGATCCGGTCATCGGACTCGTGGTAGCGCATCTGTTTGAAGCCGATCTTGTCCCCTTCGGCAGCATGCAGAATCAACGGGAGTGTGGAGGCTGCCCCGCAGACCATGACTCCCAGGGGGTTGGGTTTCAGTTGCATCCGCATCCTCCGCCACCGATCCCCGTACCTCCGAAGCTGCCCTCCTTGGAGGTGTAGACATGTTCATGCACGGCCTGGATGGAATTTCCGCCGCCGGGCTGCATGTGGGGTTGGGCCAGGATACCCTTTTCCCAGGCTTTGACATCTGAGGCGCAGCCGGCAAGCAGCACGCCGCTGATGGTGAGCAACAACAAACGGCTCATGGTGCCAGCTCTTTCAGATCAGACAGGATCACCTGATCGATCTGGTCCACGGCACCCAGGCGCATTTTGACGATGGTGCGTTCCTTCAGATAATAAAATGCAGGCATGCCCAGGGGGCCAAAGCGGGCAACGATCTGCTGGTTGTTGTCGTTGAGGATCGGATAGGTCAACCCGAGCGCCTTCTGGAAGGCCACTCCCTCCTTGAGTTGTTCATCGGTATCGATTCCGAGCAGACGGATGCCGCGTTGGGCCAGAGCCGTGCTGATGCCTTGAATCAGGGGTTGTTCTTTTTTGCAGGAGAGGCACCAGGAGGCAAAGAAATTGACCACGGCCACCCCCCGGGTGATCTGCAACTGTTCAGCCAGGGTCTCGTCGATCCGATCCCCAACCTGGTAGACCGCCTCAGCATGACCCGGCAGCAGGAGCAGCCAGAGACTGAACAGAATGATTATCTTTTTCATGTCATTGTCCGCCTCTGACGGGCCATGGGTAAAAGGTGTTGGTTTTGGTGCCAGTTCCGACATATCCGTTACTGAACGAAAGGTTCCAGGCATTGTTGGGATTGCCGGCATAACTGGTAGATGACCAGTAGTTGCTGTATTGCACACCGGTGAAGGGATGTCCGGCAGGCAGGGAGGAGCTGCGGGAGTAGTCGATCAAGGATTGCAGTTCATCGATGTTCGGCAGGCGCCAGTCGGTATGTGTCCCGCTGTAGCCGCTGCAATTTTGGGTGCCGTTGTTGAGTGCGACCATGCTTTCAAGGCTCCCGGACCAGCTCTGACGGCCCCAGCAATTGGCATTTTTCATCCAGACCAGTCCTGTGAGTTGATCGATCACCGTGCCATTGCCGGATTCCGTGAAGCGGGGGGTGGGCCAGGCCACCCCTTTCTCCAGATGGCCATCATCACCGCTCTGGTATTGGGTGGTTTGTCCGCTTTGGGCCAGCGGGGCCGGGGGTGGATCGCTCCAGCCGGTCGATGGTGCGGCCAGAAAGAGCAGGGTGCATGTCAGAAGAATCGCGCGGGTATTCATGTGTTCACCCCTCTCTTGTTCAGGGAGCATCCCGTACTGGCCAGACATAACAGGTGGGGGACTTGCTGGCACTGCTGATGAAACCGCTGCCCAGATAGACCACCCAGGCATTGCCCCCCGAAGTCCCGGCTGTGGTGGTGGAGGACCAGTAATAGTCTGATTGCACACCGGAGAAGGGGTGATTGGCTGGCAGTCCCGGTGTCACGCGACCACGGTCGATCAAGGAACGCATCTCCTTGATATTGGGTAAGCGCCAATTGGTGTGGGTTCCGGAGACATATCCCGAACACCCTTGGGAACCGGCATTCAGGGCGGCTATGCGGTTCAGGGCTGATCCCCAGGAGAGTTGATCCCAACAGTTGGCATTTTTCATCCAGACCAGATTGGTCAGATGATCGGTGATTGTGCCATTGTCATTGTCCGTGAAGCGCGGTGTGGGCCATGGTGCCCCTTTCTGGAGTGCGCCATCATCTCCGGATGCATAAGAGGTGGTCTGTCCAGTGCGGGCCACGGGTGCCGGGGTGGATTGGGTCGGTTGGATGGTCACGGTCACTGTGGCGATGTTGGAGTCCAACCGTCCGTCATGGGCCTTGAAGGTGAAGCTGTCTGTTCCGCTGGCACCGGTATTGGGGGTGTAGCGATAGCTGCCCGTGGTGTTGGTGAGTGTGGCCACGCCTTTGGTTCCCTGGGTGACGATGGTATAGGTCAAAGGATCCTGATCGGCATCGCTGGCTGAGAGTTGTCCGGTGGCATCGCGGTTCTGGCTGGTGGTCAGGGTGCTGTTGGCAGCGGTCGGGGCATCGTTGGGATTGGTGATGTTGACGGTAATGGTGGCGGTATTGGAATCGATGCGGCCATCATTGACCTTGAAGCGGAAGGTGTCGGTGCCGCTGGCCCCGGAGTTGGGGCGGTAGGTGAAAGCACCGGTGGTGGTATTGGTCAGGGTGGCCCGTCCTTTGGTGCCGTTGGTGACAATGCGGTAGGTCAATCGGTCGCCATCTCCATCGGTAGCCGTCAGGGTATCGGAGAGGGTTTGATGGTTGGCCACGGTCAAGGTTTCGGGCACAGCCACGGGGGTATCATTGGTGGCTGAGCCGAAAGAGAGGGTAAACTGGTTGGAACGGCTGCCGCCATGGCCATCATTGACCGTCACCCGCAGTGTCAGCGGTGCCAGTCCTGCCGGGGGATTGCCGGAAAAGGTCCGGGTCGAAGCCGTGAAACGCAACCAGGTGGGCAATGCGGCTCCTGAACCCAGTTTGGCCGTATAGGTCAAGGTGTCTCCGTCCCCATCGGAAAAGGTGCTCAGAGGCACGCGGAAGCTTTTGTTGCCACTGCCGTTCCAGGTCAGTGGCGACAGAGGGGTGGTTACGACCGGGGCATCGTTGAGCGTGCCGCTGAAATTCAGATAAAAGGTATCGGTCACCCGTCCACCCTGGCTGTCACTGGCAGTCACGCGCAGTGTGAGCCGGGTTTGACCACTGGGCGGATTGCCGGAAAAGGTGCGGGTGGCACTGTTGAAGCTCAGCCATGCCGGAAGTGCGGTGCCATTCCCCAAAGTGGCGGTATAGGTCAGGGCATGGCCGGCCGCATCTGTGAAGGTATCAACCGGGAACTGGAACCGTTTGATCCCGCTTGCGCTCCAGGTCTGATCCGGAATGGGATGGCTGACCGTGGGTGTGGCAGCCAGCAGCGGGTTGGTTGCCAGGGTGAGCCATGGGGTCAACAATGCGGCAAAAATAATAATCGTTTTCATTCTTCTGACCTCTGATCGAGACGGATGGTCAGCGATGATTCAGCTTTGATTTGACTTTAATCAAAACATGGATATTGTCAACAAAAAAATTGTAAAAAAAATAGCCGATGACACTTATCGAATGCCGATATATTTATGCATCTGCACGGAGAGGCGCAGGCGACCGTTGGCCTGCATGGTCAACTGGAGGCAGCGGGCAAGGGCAGCGGGATCCGGGGTGTTGCCGTGGGCACGGGGTTGGACCCACACATTGGGATGACGGTTGGCCAGGGCCAGAATGAACTCCGTGGAGCCGCCTTCGGCACCGAGTACCCATTTGATTTCATTGGCAGCGTGATAGAGTGTATCCGGAAGCGGGGTTTTTGGGGAGAGGGTGAGCCAATCGACCGGCGGATCGGGCAGGGTGCCGCCAACACCGCTGCTCTCCATGGCCACCCAATAGCCGTGATGGTGCAGATCGGCGACCAGTCCGGAGAGATCGGGCAGGGCCAAGGGTTCGCCACCGGTCAACACCACGGCGCGCAGCTCTGGCGCCAGGTGTTGCAAAGCGGTTCGGATGGCATGGCGTGAGAGCAGTTGACGCGCCTTGGGGTCGCGGTGGAGCGGTTCGTCACACCATGCACAGGCCAGAGGGCAGCCCCAGGCGCGGATGAACAGCATGGGGCGTCCGCTCCAGGTGGCCTCTCCCTGGAGCGAGGCGAACATGTCGCAGATGGGGTAGAGTTGGTCATCCGCACTCATGCGTTGGCAAACCCCAATGCCATGGCGTCGGCGCGCGAGGCTTCGGCCCAGGCCCGTTCGCTTTCCCACAGGCGGGCGCGGTCGATGCGGGTCGTGCCCAACTCCTTGCGGCCATCCAGATGGGTCATGCACCAGCCGACAATCCAGGCCGCCAGATACTCTGCCGAGTGGTACGGCAGCTCTGGCAGGCTTTCGTTCAGCAGGAAATGGTCGAGTTTGGGTGTGATCAGTTCGGTCCGGATGATGCGATCCAGCAGACCGAAATCGACCAGAAATCCGGATTGGGCCTCTTCCGGGCGGGGCAGACGCGGGGTGCCGGAAAAAACCAGTTCCAGACGATAGCCGTGGCCATGCATACGGTGGCACTTGCCATCGTGATGGGGCAGTCGGTGGGCAGCATCAAAGGTAAAGGTGCGAGCGATCTGCATGCGGTTTTGTCCAGAAAGCAGTGCGCGGATTCCATGAATCAGGCCATGATCCATCATACTGTGTTTCCGCTGCGATTGCACCCGAATCCGCCATGGGTTATGCTTTCGTCCATGGAACGGCATGGTGGCGTCTGTCAGGGATGGTGCGTGCCAACCGGGGGAAGCGTGATGGCTGGTGCGATGGAGTGACATAACCATGGATGTGGATGCCTTGGTGGAAGGTCTGTTTGGTGCAGGCAGTCGCATGGCGGCCACTTTGCCTGGTTATGAAGCGCGTACGGTACAGACTCTCATGGCCAGGCAAGTGGTGGAGACGGCATTGGCCGGAGGAACCGTGCTGATCGAGGCCCCGACCGGAACGGGCAAGACTCTGGCCTATCTGGTGCCCCTGTTGAGTCTGGAACACAAGGTCATCGTCTCGACCGCCACCAAGGCGTTGCAGGATCAGATCATGGAGAAGGATCTGGGTCTGGTGCGGCAGGCGCTGGGGAGGCCGTTTACGGCGGCTGCCTTGAAGGGACGGGCCAACTATTTGTGTCTTTATCGCTATCGTGCCTTTCGTCATGAAGGGTTGCCGGTATTGGAGCGGGAGCGGGAGTGGGCGTTCCGATTGGAGGCGTGGGTGGAGCGGACCGAAACCGGAGAGCGTGACGAGTTTCGGGATATGCCCGAAGGGTTGGTGTTGTGGTCTGGCATCCATGCGGGTGGCGATCACTGTCTGGGGCGCAAATGCAGTGATTTCAGTCACTGTTTTTTGAATCGGGCACGGGAGCGGGCGCGTTCTGTGGATCTGGTGGTGGTCAATCACCACCTTTTTTTTGCCGATCTGGCGGTCAAGGAAGGAGGTTTTGGCGAGATCCTGCCTGAGTATGATGCTCTGGTATTTGATGAGGCGCATCGCATTCCGGATGTAGTCACACGTTTCTTTGCCATGGAGATCAGCAATTACAAATTGCGAGATCTGGCGCGGGATACCCGGCGTGAGTTTGAGGATGCCGGGGGTGGGGATGAGGCCTTGCTGGGTGCTTTGGCCGGAGTGGAGGAGGCGGCTTTTCGTTTGCGCAATGCCTTTCCCTTGGAGGACCAGCGGGTGGCATTGACCCCCGAGGATCTGCAAGGGGAGGCCGGACATGCCATGCATGCCGTGGAGTGGGCTTTGCATGCCTTGCGTGAAGAGTTGGAGCCGCATCGGATCCGTTCTCCGGGTCTGGCGGCCTGTGGACGGCGCGCGGATGAGATGCAGGATGAGAGTGCGCGGATTCGTGCCTTGAATGATCCGGCGCGGGTTTATTGGTATGAGACGCGCAACCGTGGCATTTTTTTGTCCGCTGCACCGTTGGAGACCGGTCCGATCCTGAAGGAGTCGTTGCACCCGCGTGTCAAGACCGCCATTTTTGCATCCGCCACGTTGACGGCCCATTCCGGACCGCACGGTTTTGCCTATTTTCAAGAGCAGATGGGTTATGCTGCCCAGGATGTGCAGGTGTGTCGATTGCCCCCTGTGTTTGATTATGCCACCCGCAGTCTGTTGTATCTGCCGCGTCATCTGCCCGAGCCGTTGGATCCGGGATTTGCCCCGGCTGTGGTGGCAGAGCTGGTGGCCTTGTTGACGCTCAGTTCCGGACGTGCCTTGTGTCTGTTCACCAGTTTCCGCATGCTGGAGTTGACCCGCGACGGTCTGGTCGGACGCATACCCTATCGGGTGCTGGTGCAGGGGGAGGCGTCGAAAGGGGCGCTTCTGGAGGCGTTCAAACGGGAGACCTCCTCGGTGTTGTTGGGGGTGTCGAGTTTCTGGGAAGGGGTGGACGCCCCGGGTGAGACTTTGTCGATGGTTGTGGTGGACCGCTTGCCTTTTGCCTCGCCGGGGGAACCTCTGGTGGCTGCGCGGCAGCGGTGGCTGGAGCGGAATGGCCGCAACGCGTTTCGGGAGCTGTCATTGCCTCAGGCGATTTTGACCTTGAAACAAGGGTTGGGTCGATTGTTGCGCAAGCATGCGGATCGGGGGGTGATGGTGGTGCTGGACTCCCGGTTGACGCAGAAATGGTATGGGAGATTTTTTTTGGAGGGGTTGCCGAATGCGCCGGTGACCCATGACAGGGAGGCGGTACGCCGTTTTTTTGCATGAAGATTCTGGCCATGGATACCTCGGGTGCGCACGGTGCCGTGGCACTGCTGGAAGGGGAGCGGGTGGTGATGGCTTCCGGATTCACGGGTCAGGCCGGTCATGTGGTGGGGTTGCCGCTCACTCTGGAGCGGTTGCTCAAGGAGGTCGGCTGGCGCACGGGTGATCTCAATCGGCTGGCTGTGACTTTGGGTCCGGGCAGTTTTTCCGGCGTGCGTATGGCTTTGGGTGTGGCCAAAGGGTTGGCAGTGGTGCATGGGATGCCGGTGGTGGGTTTTTCCACTCTGGAGGTGGTGGCTGCCGGTGCCGGGGTCGAGGGTGATGTTGCAGCAGTTCTCGACGCACGTCGTGGAGAGGTGTATGCTGCTGTGTATACGTTGGCAACTGGACACCCTCCGGGTGTGCAGATGGTGCCCGGGGTGTGGGATCCGGGGCGGTTGGCGGCTGCATTGCAGGCGTGGAAGGCGCGCTCTGGCGTCTCTCTGACACTGGTCGGGGACGGCTTGTCCGTGTATCCGGAACTCTTGCAGCGCCTGGTGGACAGGCAGTGTCAGGCGGCAGATCCAGCTGCATGGCCGTTGGATGTCCGGTTGTTGGGAAGAATGGCGGCCCGATGGGGGCATGATCGCGAGCCGTGCGCCACCTTGTTGGAGCCTTTGTATGTCCGGCATGCCGATGCCAAGGAACCGGGTGGCGTGGTTGTGGGTGGGGCATGATCCGTTCTGTCGTCATGGACGCTTCCTGGGTGCGCAGTGTGGCGCTTTTGGAAGAGCAGATCTCACTTTCCCCCTGGAGTGTGGAGATGTTGTTGGAGGAGTTGCGTCTGGGGGCGTGGTTGCAGGGGTTGGTGGTGGGGGAGCGGAGTCTGGTTGGTTATGCCGTGGCGCGGCCTTTGTTCGACGAATGGCATCTGTTGACCTTGGGTGTGGCTCCGGAGTCGCGTCGGCAGGGGTTGGGACGCCGTCTGGTGGAGGCGTTGCTGGCCGAGGTGGTGCGTCAACAGGGACGGTGCGTGGTTCTGGAGGTGCGCATTTCCAATGAGCCGGCCCGTTTGTTGTATCAGGGATTGGGATTTGTCACGGTTGGGCGGCGGCGCGGGTATTATCGGTTTGGTCCGGATGGCCCGGAAGATGCTTTGGTCATGACCGCTGTGCCAGGGCGCACAGGGTGTAGTGAAGGCATGGACAAATTTTTTCTTGCTTGACAAGTTTTAAATTATAGACAACGCTTGACCTCCTACCGGGAGAGGTTTCCCAGTCGTTGACACCAACCAAGGATAACACCCATGCTCGTTCAAGATGTCATGACCCGTAACGTGCGCACCGTGAAAAGGGAAGATTCCGTCCGTTCTGTCGCGGCGATTCTGTGTACCAACAAGATCAGTGGTCTGCCTGTTGTGGAGGAGGGGAACAGGCTGGTTGGGATCATCTCCGAGAAGGATATTCTCAATGGTTTGTTGCCCAATTATCGTACCTTTCTGCATGATCCGCTCAAACAGCGTGATTTTGAGTCCATGGAAGAGAGCTATCAGGAGATCTTGACCAAAAAGGTTGAAAATCTGATGACCCCGCGTGTCTTCTCCGTATCGCCCAACGATCCGATCCTGCTGGCCGCATCGCAGATGGATCTGCATCGCTTCCGCCGCATTCCAGTGGTGGAGAATGGTGATCAACTGGTGGGCATTGTCAGTTTGGGGGATATCCACAAGGCGATCTTCAAACGGGAGTTGGAGCTGTAAGGAGTATCTTCTTCCGGTCGGGTGATGCTGGCCGGAAGAGTCCATGTTGAAAAGGAGTTCACTGGGATGCAGCGTTTTGTATTGCTGGCCGGTCCGTCGTGTGTGGGCAAGGGACCGTTGGTGCGGGCCATGCGGATGTTTTATCCCGAATTGATGGCCCGTTTCAAACAACTGGTACTGTTCAATGATCGACCACCCAGACCTGGAGAAGAGGAGGGGGTGGATTGTTTCTTTCGGCCCCGGGGTGAGATCGAGGCATTACGCGGCAAGGATGGTTTTATTGTCGTGGATGTGCATGGGGAGCTTCAGGCGTTGGAAGTGGCTCAGATCCAGCGGATTCTGGATTCCGGGTTGATTCCTTTTTTTGAGGGCAATCCGTTTGTCCCTGGACGGCTGCGTGAGGCGGGTCTGTTTTCGATGTTTCCGTCAGTCTCGATTTTTCTTTCACCCTTGTCGCGTGAAGAGATTCTTTATATCAAATCCGTTCCTTTGGGAGCGGATCTCAACAAGTTTGTTTCTGAAGTTCAGCGGCGAAAGTTGTTGCATCGCGCCTCAAGACAAAAAACCTATCTCTCCTTGCGGGATCTGGAGGAGATCGAGAAGCGGTGTGCCAATGCCTTGAATCAGATGCGTGAAGCCTGGCAATTCGACCATGTGATTGCTTTGCATGATGGGGAAGGCAACGACAACTGGGATGCGCACTATTATCCGATTGGCAGTGCCCGTCAGGCCATATTGGCGTTTGCGTCGGTGTTGCGGGGGGATGATCCTTTGGTGGGCATGGATGATCCCTGGACCGAGGATTTGATTCCCTAAAATCGATCATGGAGTGGATGGAGATGGGTACAGAGATTGAACGCCGTTTCTTGGTGAAAAATGATGGTTGGCGTGGCCTGGCGGAAGGGGTGGACTTTCAACAGGGATTTCTCTCCACGGTCAAGGAGCGGGTGGTGCGGGTACGGATTGCCGGTGACAAGGCGACCTTGACCATCAAAGGGGTCTCTGAAGGGTTTTCGCGTCTGGAATTCGAGTATGCAATCCCCAAAGAGGAAGCCTTGATCATCCTGAATCAAGTGTGTGAACGGCCCTGGATTGAAAAGACCCGGCATCGCATCCCGGTGGGGCAGTTGGTTTGGGAGGTGGATGAGTTCCGGGGAGCCAATCAGGGATTGATCATGGCCGAGGTGGAGTTGACGGATGAACGGCAACAGATCGAACTGCCTTCCTGGATTGGGCGTGAGGTCTCTACGGATCCCAGATTCTTCAATGCCAATCTGGTGCATGCCCCGTTTTCCGTGTGGGGGCAGGGGGAATCGTTCGAGTGATGCAGTGAGTTGTCTGGGAGAGGCTGGACGTGGCTGTTTATGCGATTGGGGATGTGCATGGCTGTCTGTCTGAGTTGCGAATGCTCCTGAAGGAGATTGCATTCCAACCCGGGCGTGACCGTTTGTGGTTTGTGGGCGATATCATCAATCGTGGACCCGATTCATTGGGAACCTTGCGTCTGGTACGGGATCTGGGAGACCGGGCCGTTACCTTGATGGGCAACCATGAACTGAGGGCTGTCAGCGGTCTGAGTGGTTGCCCGGATCGGGCTTTTTCCAAACAGATGGGATTCGTGCAGCAGGCAGAAGATCGTGCGGAGCTGTATGCCTGGTTGCGCGCCTTGCCTTTGATGCACCATGATCCGGAGTTGGGGGTCTCCATGGTGCATGCCGGGTTGTTTCCCGGTTGGGATCAGGCCCAGGCAATCGAACGGGCGCGGCGTCTGGAGAAAATGTTGCGTGATGATGCCACCATCGGAACGTTGCTGACCGGGTTTGGCTCTGATTTTCCGGATTGGGAACCGCAAGAGTCGGCCTCCGAGGTGGAACGTCTCCAGTTTGCCCTGGCTGTCATGACCCGGTTGCGTATCTGTCATTCGGATGGTCGGATCGTGTGGTCGATTCCGGGAGAAACGAGTGGTACGGCCTTTCGTTTGACCCCGGACTCACCGTATCGTCCATGGCATCGTCTGCTGGCCTGGCCAGGGCGGATCATTTATGGTCATTGGGCTGTGGCGGGTTTGACCCGCAATGATCCATTTATTGGTTTGGATTCCGGTTGTGTGTACGGAGGCAAACTGACAGCCATCCGTGTGGATCATCCGGACATGCCGGTTACGCAGGTTCCATGTTCCCGTTACGTGGTTCCGGAGTGATCCGACTCCCACTCCTGTTTGAGCGCCTCTTCGGAGGCCGCAGCATAGATGGCCCAGGCGGTTTGGATCACGGTTTCGGCCTGGTCGTGCCAGGCTTCCGGCAAAGCTTCCGGATTGGGGGTGTCCACAGACATGGCCCCGGAACCATCGGTTGCCGCACGAAATTCCAATATCAAACCCGTGGGTCGATGGATGGCGCGGCGTTGTTCCGGCAGGGCAATCCAGTCATGATCCATTGGTATCTCTTGCACCATCGGAACTGTTGCGTGTTATGGTAATCTGGTTGGCGATGGTACAGGAAATGATGGCAATCGCCAAGGGTTGGTGTTGTACGCGTCATGAAAGGCTTTTGTGATCAATTTCAGTGGGAAGAGTCCATGTCACAGATCAAGAGTCCCAATACAGTCTGGCAGGTCGTTCAGGTGAGTCGTGCGGATCGGGAGCGTTTGAATGGTCATCGCGGTCGCATTCTGTGGTTTACCGGATTGTCCGGATCCGGCAAGTCCACCTTGATCCATGCGGTGGAAAAACGGTTGCATGAGGCGCAGATGCGGACCTATGCACTGGATGGCGATAATGTCCGTCACGGGTTGTGCAAGGATCTCGGGTTTTCCAATCAGGACCGGGTGGAGAATATCCGGCGCATCGGCGAGATGGCCAAACTGATGCTCGATGCCGGATTGGTGGTGTTGTGCGGCTTTATCTCGCCGTTCCAGGCAGATCGTCAGAAAGTGCGGGATCTGGTGGCTCCCGGCGATTTTTTGGAGATTTATTGTCAGTGTCCTTTGGAGATTTGTGAACAGCGCGATGTCAAGGGGCTGTATCGCAAGGCGCGTCAGGGGTTGATTCCGGAGTTCACCGGCATCTCCTCTCCATATGAGCCGCCGGAGAGCTGTGAATTGCGTCTGAATACCGGCAGTGACTCTGTGGAAAGTTGTGTTGCCCAGGTGATGGGGGTGTTGGAGAGCATCCGATCATGATCACATCCGGATCCGGCAGGGTGTGAAACTGCCGGATCCGGGCTGGATCAGTTGAGCTTGCCGCAGCAGTATTTGTATTTTTTCTGGCTGCCGCAGGGGCAGGGGGTATTGCGTCCGATCTTGTCGCCCTCACGCCGGAACGGGGTGTGGGCATCGTGGCTCTCTTCTCCCTCTTCGCCATTCCAGCCACCGATTGAGGGGTGGTTCATGGAGAGTTGACGGTCGCGGGCCGCTGCCCGTTCGGCCTCCATCCGTTCCACTTCACTGGTCTGACGCACCTCCACCCGGCACAACACCTCAATGGCCTCGGACTTGATGCGGGTCAGCAAGGTGTCAAAGAGGTTGAACGCCTCGCGTTTGTATTCGTTCAGAGGGTCTTTCTGGGCATAGCCGCGCAGATGGATCCCCTCTTTGAGATGGTCCATGTTGAGCAGATGCTCCTTCCAGAGGGTATCCAGCACCTGCAACAGAATGGCTTTTTCCAGATAGCGCATCAATGGTGCGCCCATCTGCTCCTCGCGCGTCTGATTGTAGGCACAGATTCTCTCCCAGGTCCGCTCGCGTACAACAGCCGGGGTCACACCGGATTCGGCCTGCCATTCGGTGATGGGCACGGTCACGCCGAATTGACGCAACAGGGCATCGGCAAACTCTTTGGCCTTCCAGTTCTCGGGATACGCATCTTCGGGAATCGACTCCTCCAGAAGCAGATCCAACAGATCCTCACGCATCTCCTGGGTGAACTCGACGATTTCGTCGGACTCCATCAACTCGCGCCGTTGATCGTAGATCACCTTGCGCTGTTCGTTCATGACATCGTCGAATTTGAGCAGATTTTTGCGAATATCGAAGTTGCGCCCTTCGACCTTTTTCTGTGCCGACTCGATGGCCTTGTTGATCCAGGGGTGGACGATGGCTTCCCCTTCCTGGAGGCCGAGTTTTTGCAGCATGCCATCCATTCGCTCCGAGCCGAAGATGCGCATCAGATCATCTTGCAACGACAGATAAAAACGGCTGGAGCCTGGATCACCCTGGCGTCCGGAGCGTCCGCGCAACTGGTTGTCGATGCGTCGGGCTTCGTGTCGTTCGGTGCCCAGGATGTGCAGACCGCCGGCAGCGATGACCTCTTTTTTCTCTTCTGCGCACTCGGTGCGGATTTTGGCGATCCACTGTTCCCGCTCTTCGGGCGTGGCCGAGGTAGGGATTTCGGATTGGATGCGCATCCCCGGATTGCCGCCCAACTGGATGTCGGTCCCACGGCCCGCCATGTTGGTGGCAATGGTGATCGCCCCTTTGCGGCCTGCCTGGGCCACGATCTGGGCTTCGCGTTCGTGGTGTTTGGCATTGAGGACATTGTGAGGGACTTTGAGCTGTTTCAGACGTTTGGACAACTCTTCGGACTTTTCGATGGAGATGGTGCCAACCAGTACCGGCTGTTCCCGTTGCCGACACTCCTGGATCTCTTCGATGATGGCATTGATCTTCTCTGTCTGGGTGCGGAAGACTACATCATCGGCATCGTTGCGGATCATGTCCCGATTGGTGGGGATGACCACCACCTGCAAGTTGTAGATCGACTGGAACTCCGAGGCTTCGGTATCTGCTGTTCCGGTCATGCCCGCCAATTTGACATACATGCGGAAGAGGTTTTGAAAGGTGATCGAGGCCAAGGTTTGGGATTCGTTCTGGATCACCACCCCCTCTTTGGCCTCCAGGGCCTGATGCAGACCGTCGGAGTAGCGGCGACCTGGCATCATGCGCCCGGTGAATTCGTCGATGATCACCACCTCCCCATCCTTGATAATATAATCCCGATCCTTTTCAAACATGGCGTGGGCGCGCAACGCCTGATTGACATGATGGACAATCTCGACGTTATGGACATCGTACAGGCCGCCATCACGGATGATGCCGCGCTCTTTCAGGAGGTTTTCAACCTGTTCCGTGCCTTCTTCGGTGAAGATCACGGTGCGGGCCTTTTCATCCAGGGTGTAGTGGGTGTCCCGGGTCAAGAGCGGGATGATGCGATCCACCTTGTAATATTTATCCGTGTTGTCGTCCGTGGGGCCGGAGATGATCAACGGCGTTCTGGCTTCGTCGATCAGGATCGAGTCCACCTCGTCCACGATGGCAAAGTTCAGGGGGCGTTGACACATGTCGTCCAGTGCGAATTTCATGTTGTCGCGCAGAAAATCAAAGCCGAATTCGTTGTTGGTGCCATAGGTGATATCGGCCTGATAGGCTTCACGGCGCTGCTGATCGTCGAGACCATGGATGATCACGCCGGTACGCATGCCCAGGGCGGTATAGATCTGTCCCATCCAGGCTGCATCCCGTTGGGCCAGGTAGTCATTGACCGTGACCAGATGGGCACCCAGACCGGTCAAGGCATTGAGATAGAGGGGCAGGGTGGCGACCAGGGTTTTGCCTTCACCGGTTTTCATTTCTGCGATTTTGCCCTGGTGCAACACCATGCCGCCCACCAGTTGGACATCAAAGTGACGCATGCCGGTGGTACGTTTGCTGGCTTCACGCACCGCAGCAAACGCTTCGGGCAACAGATCGTCCAGGGTGGCCCCGTCTGCCAGACGTTGCTTGAATTCTGCGGTTTTGCCCAGCAGTTCCCCGGCGTTCAATCGCTCGAATTCCGGTTCCAGAGCGTTGATCTTCTTGACAATGGGTTGCAACGTTTTCAGATAACGGTCGTTGCTGGATCCGAAGAGTTTGCGGGCAATGGCACCAAACATGGAACGGGCATCCTTTGAAGAGGGGACTGCAACCACATGGAAAAATTTTATCAATATAGCATGGGCCAGCAGGTGCAGCAACCCGGGTTGGGAGCATTCCTTGTTTGTTGATGGCCGACTTGTTTTTTCAACGGGGTACTGGCGGATTGCTGGAACAGGAATGGCTGCTCGAAGAGTGGCCGCAACTGATTTGTTTACAGGGTGGGTTGTTATGGAATTTGAAACGATGACCTTTTGCTTGCGGCAATCGTAAACCTTTATTTATGTATTGAAAATAATTGGATTTGTGTTGCCACATGATCAAGCAGGGATTCCGTCATCCTCACGGTATGGCTTCTCTCCAACGGTTCATCCCATGGGTCAAATTCGTACCGGAACTGCACGGCGAAGGGGCTGAACTCTTCTACCCAATGACAGCTTTCCATTGGTGCCTGCGCTTCTTCCAAAAGTATCAGCAAGCGATGCAATGAATGAGTTTTCGGATACTCGATACCCAGGGCTGCAAGCCAAGCCTTGAGGCTTTTCTCAATGGCCTGTTGGATATGAAAGCCGAAAATGGCATCGGTAAAGTTTTCACGGTCCTGTACCATTTGACGGCACGCCTTGAGGTCGTCTCTGGCCAGGTCCAACAAGGCATATGCGTGATCAAGCCCGTTCATAAACCACCCGTCCCTCGCGCATGGCACGGCTGATGACATGGTTGATGCTGTCTTGCCATTGCGTGATCTCATCGGGTGAAAACAGTAAGAAATCAAAAGAGACTGGCAAATGTCCCATGGCAGACCAGAAACGTGCCAGCAGTCGTCTTCTGCCATGTTGACGGATCACCTCTTCGGATGCCACCACCAGCAGATCCACATCCGAGTCGGCCCGTTCGTCTCCACGGGCACGGGAACCAAACAGAATGACCTTCTCCAGATCGACCTCACGGACAAGCCGGGCCACTGCTTCGTTCACCAGGAGTTCATACGACATGGGCACAGGTCTCTTCCTCCGACTCTGCCTGGATCTGCTTGGTGTGTTGGTTCAGCGGGACATGGAGATCTCTGTATACATTCATTCCGTCTGAGAAATGGCCAAACAGATCTCAGAACCAATCCCGATCCGCATAACATATCATCGATATCTTATGAAATCAAAAGATAAAATTGCATTTGTTGACATCGTTGAATCGACGTATGCGCTATGCTAGAATGAATCCATTGATTCGGTAAAGATCGCATTGTCGGGATTCTGGATGGGGTTGTTCTTTGCTTGGGCGCTGGGAAACAAGACAGATGAATGAACAGATGAATGAACAGATGAATGAACAGATGAATGGTGCCGCGTCGCTTCCTTTCCATCATCGCCTGGAAGGTCGTTTTGACGGGATGATCCGGCTTGCGGATGTGACGGCTTTGGGCGCTGAGGTGGCCAGGCGCGATGGGTGGTATGTGCTGGAGCCGCGTCAACCGTTTCCCGAGCAGCCTGTGGATGGTGTGACGGTCCAGAGCCAACTGGGCAGCATGGTGGATGAGATCCTGCGCGAAGAGCGGGGGGTCTGGACCACCATGGTCTATGTGCAGAGCATGGAGGATCCGGAGATCATCAAGGTGTTTCATCCCAGACGGGCCGGATGTGGCTGTGGAGGCAGCGGCGGGGTGTTGCCCTGGCGTGTTTTCACCCGGTATAAACCAGAACCTGTCCCTGCCTGGGATGGGGAACAGTGTCAGATTCCGGAGTCAGCCAGGTCGGGAGGCTCCTGGTTTCGCAAGTTCTTGTGATCGTGGGTGCGGCAGGCGGAATCTGATCTTCTTTTTTCTGCCTGCCGCATGTCTGGGTCGGTTCGAATTCCGGTCAATGGACCAGTTTTTTGTAGTGGACGCGATGGGGCCGGTCGGCTTCCGGACCCAGACGGCGTTTGCGGTCGGCCTCGTACTCCTGATAATTCCCCTCCAGAAAGACCACGCGGGAATCGCCTTCAAAGGCCAGGATGTGGGTGGCGATGCGATCCAGAAACCACCGGTCGTGGGAGACCACCACGGCACTGCCGGCAAAATCGCCCAGGGCCTCTTCCAGGGCTTGCAGGGTTTCCACATCCAGATCGTTGGTCGGCTCATCCAGCAGCAGCAGATTGCCGTTCTGCTTGAGCACCAAAGCCAGATGGGCACGATTGCGCTCTCCGCCGGACAACACCTTGACCTTTTTCTGTTGATCCTGTCCTTTGAAGTTGAACCAGGAGACATAGCTCCGGGAGTTGATCTCCCGTCCGCCCAGATCGAGCATGTCCAGTCCGCCGCTCACCGCCTCCCACAAGGTTTTGTCCGGATTCAAAGTGCTGCGGCTCTGATCCACATAGGCCAGACGGACCGTCTCGCCCAGGGTGATGGTCCCCTGGTCGGGCTGTTCGGTTCCGGTCAGCATGCGCAAGAAGGTGGTCTTGCCCGAACCGTTGCCACCGATCACCCCGAGAATGCCGCCCCGGGGCAGAATGAACGACAGATCCTCCATCAACAGTTTGCCGCCAAAACCTTTGCTGACCCCTTGCACCTCGATGACATTGCCCCCAAGGCGCGGACCGGACGGGATGAACAGGGTATTGGTCTCACGGCGCATTTCCCGTGACCGTGATGCCAACTCCTCGTAGGCCTGCACCCGGGCTTTGCTTTTGCTCTGCCGGGCACGAGGGGAGGAGCGCACCCAGGCCAGCTCGGCCTGCAACCGCTTGTGCAGGGCCTCGTCTTCCCGTTTCTCCTGGATCAGACGGGCATCCTTCTGCTCCATCCACGAGGTGTAGTTCCCTTTCCAGGGAATCCCGCGACCCCGATCCAGTTCCAGAATCCAACCCGCGGCATTGTCCAGGAAATAGCGGTCATGGGTCACGGCCACAACCGTTCCCGGGTAGTTTTGCAGATAACGCTCCAGCCAGGCAACCGATTCGGCATCCAGATGGTTGGTCGGTTCATCCAGAAGCAGCATGTCAGGGGCGGACAACAGCAGTCGGCACAAGGCGACACGGCGCTTTTCGCCCCCGGACAGGGTGGAGACATCCGCATCCCAGGGCGGCAGGCGCAAGGCGTCGGCAGCGATGTCCAGTTTGCGGTCCAGCTCCCAACCATCCAGATGATCGATGGCCTCTTGCAAGGTGGCCTGCTCCTGAATCAACGCATCCATGTCGGCATCCGGATCGGCGAACTTTTCGGAGACCTCATTGAACCGTTGCAACAGCTCCTTGATTGCGATCACCCCCTCTTCCACGTTGCCGCGCACATCCTTGGCCGGGTTGAGTTGCGGCTCCTGGGGCAGAAAACCGGCCCGAATGCCGGGGGCAGCCTTGGCTTCGCCGGTGAATTCGGTATCGATCCCGGCCATGATGCGCAGCAGCGAGGATTTGCCCGCACCATTCAGACCCAACACCCCGATTTTGGCACCCGGCAGAAACGACAGGGAGATATCCTGCAAGATGACCCGGTTGGGCGGAACCGCCTTGCACATCCGATGCATGGTGAAGATGTATTGCTGATCAGCCATTTGCGTTTCACTCCACCGGTGTCAGCCAACCGAGATGACCGGGATGGCGTCCTTGCACCACATCGAAAAATCGTTTCTGGATCTCCTTGGTGACCGGTCCGGCATGGCCGACGCCGATCTTGCGGTTGTCCAGTTCGCGGATCGGGGTGATCTCGGCAGCCGTGCCGGTAAAAAATGCCTCGTCTGCCAGGAGTACCGCATCCCTGGGAAAACGTTGCTCGATGACCGGAATATTCATTTCGGCTGCCAGGGTGATCACCGTGTTACGGGTGATGCCGTCCAGAGCCGAGTCCAGAGGCGGGGTGATCAAACGGCCCTGCTTGAGGATGAAGATGTTTTCGCCCGAGCCTTCAGAGACAAACCCTTCCGGATCCAACAGCAGCGCCTCATCGAATCCGCAGGCAATGGCTTCGGATTTGGCCAGAATGGAGTTGGGATAGTTGCCGACGCCCTTGGCGCGGGTCATGGTGATGTTGGGATGGTGACGGGTGTAAGAGGAGGTTTTGACGCGAATGCCGTTGGCCATTCCATCCTCCCCCAGATAGGCACCCCACTCCCAGGCTGCCACTGTGGCATGCACCTGACATTTGGCCGGGTTGAGTCCCATGCTCTCTGCACCGTAAAAGACCAGAGGTCGAATGTAACCCGATTGCAATTGGTTGGCCTTCAGAACCGTCAGGCAGGCGGCCGCCAGTTCTGCGCGGGTGTATGGGATGGTCATGCCCAGAACATGGGCGGAACCGAACAAACGATCCATGTGTTCACCCAGACGGAACACCGCCGGGCCGGAATCGGTTCGATAGCAGCGTATTCCCTCGAAAACGCCAAGACCGTAATGCAGGGTGTGGGTCAGGACATGGACCTTGGCCTCGCGCCATTCGGTGAGCTGTCCATCCAGCCAGATTTTTCCATCTCTATCGTGCATGAGTAAGCTCGTCGTTCTCAAAGGTTGCATGGTGTGGGTATGCGGACCAATGGATAGGATGGGGGGTTCCCTCTGTTTCGATTGGCACCGATTTTGCTTCCTAACTTATCAGTAACTTGACCGCCAACCCGAAAGAGAGAATCGATGAGTGAATCCATGCTGTCATCCATTCAACCACGCACCTGGGTGGGGCGGGATAGTGTGCGGGTCTCCACGACCGGGGACAGCAGCTCAGGACATTCGGGCGAAGCGAAGTTCCATTTTCGTGATTTTTTGCACGGGGTCAACCCTCGGCATGAACAAGAAGAGCAGGAAGAGCCATCACCTGCCATGATGACCGGATCCGCCGCTGATCTGGCCGCCTTGCAAGGGCAACAGAACCCGGCCTCGCGCCCATGGGAGGGCCAGGAGGAGAGTGCCAGCCAGACCATGGAATCCGAGGCCGAACCCTGGACCCTGCTGGCACCCAGTGTCACTCCGGCGCGCGCTTCAGCCCGTTCCAACGGGGCAGCGGCATTCAAGATTTACGCCCGGGCCGTGGAGCCAAGGGCAGCTCCTGGTCCGACTCCTGCATCCTCCGCAGCCCGGGATGAGTAGATGGATTGGATTGAATCAGAACCGTTGTATGGAAGGAATCCCCATGATACACCGTTCCACCGCCACACAAGCCGAAATCATGATCACCCTCATGCAATTGGAGCGGGATCTTGAGAGCGAGCGTCTCGACTGTGCCAAGCCCTTGATTGAGTCTTTGCGCCACGCCTTGGTACGGGATGCCCAGGTGCTCCATACACCTCCTGGCACCTTGTCGGTGCAGGGGTGGCTCTCGTTGCTGACCCGTTGGGAAGAGGATCTGCGTCACATCCATGCGCGTCGCATGCGCTATGTTCGGGGATTCTTCCGGGAGTTGCAGGAGCGCGCCGACATTGCCGGATCTCCGGTTGGCATGGCGGTGGATGAATTGGCTGGCCTGCTGGATGGCCTGGCCACCTCTGCGGATGATCGTGCAGCAGCATAAACCGAAAGATCCATTTTTCTGACTGTTTTGCGTGAGCGGATTCTGTTATGCTGTCGTTGTTTCATTCAACTCCACTGGATTGATGACCGGCAGCGACAAAAAAACTCATGGAAGCGGTTAGACCAGCAACCTCTGCTTCTGCCCGATCCGTTGATCAACGGCCATCGGGTCGACGCCAGCAGTTCTTTTCGGCAAAAAGTCATGCCGCTGTTTGGCGTGTCTTGCGTGCCGGGTTGTTGCGCGCCGAAGGGGTGATTCTCGTCACCGGCAGTGAGGGGAGCGGTAAAACCTCGTTGCTCAAACGGCTTTCCGGCATGATCCCGGACAATCGGGATCTGGCCCAGATTGCTGCTGCCGATCAGCCTGATGCCCATTTCCTTCATCACCTGATTGCTGCCACCGCCCTCCCGAAAGGAGATGCCGGTGCGTTGATTCCGGTTGATCCGGAGATCCCAACATCACACATTGCCGAACCCCGGACGTTTCATCCTGCATGGACCTTGCAGGATCTGGTCGATGCCATGGAAGAACGGGTGGCCATGGGACGCAAACTGGTTCTGGTGGTGGATGATGCCCATCTCCTGAACCCTGAGCCGTTGGCCTGGCTGGATATGATGGCCCGTTTTGTCTCCGAAGGGGTCAAACCCATACAACTGATCCTGAGCGGACGCTCTGAAATGCGCACGCTCCTGGAGTCTGAGAGTGGACCTGGTCTGGCGGAGCTGATCGTGGGCAGTTGTGAAGTGACACCGCTCACCCGTGGGGAGGTTTGGGACTATTTGGCGGTTCAGCTCGAACGGTCTCTTGGTTGGCCGGTCAAGGTCTCCTGGTTTGCCTGGGTTGAGATTTATGGCTACTCCCAAGGCAATCCCCTCAAGATCGATCAGTTGTTGCGGCGCCTGTTGCCGATTGCCCGTCAGAAGAGTGCCAAGGTGGTCAATCGTTCCATGGTGCGACTGGCCATGACCATGGGGCGGGCCATGCACTCCGGCTCTCTTTTCCGGAATGCCCCGCCCAAGGTGCGTGCTGCCATCCTTGCCGGTGGGGTGACCCTGTTGGCGTTGGTTGGGTATGGGGCCGGACTGTTTGACTCCTCCTCCGATTCATCACAGCCGGTTGCGGCCAGGAAAGGGGAGTCGGGGGAAAATACGACCTATGTAAAGTTGCCGGATGTAGGCAGTTCTGCCAATCCCGCATCCAAAAGCGACAAAGGCGAGAGACCGGAGAAAACTTCTGCCCCTGCCAAGGATGTTGCCAAGCCGGCAGACGACAAAAATGACGAAAAAGGCAGCAGCAAAAAGAAGTATTGGGAACCGAACATGCCCATCCGTCCGGATGGACCCATGCCACATCCTGCCCCGGAGCGTCCGGAACCGGGTTTGGCAGCCTTGTCCAAGCCAGCCTCTGAACCGATCACATTGGCGCGCGCCCCGGCTTCAGATCCTGAGGCTTTCCGGAAACGGTATCAATCGGCCAAGGCTTTGAGTGGCGCTGTTCCTGAAGAGGGGTCCGGAGCTGCACCACCGGAAGGGGGCGAACCAGCGCAACCGGCAGAGGGGAAAAAAAATACGCCGCCTTTGATCCCGCCCGTGGTCAAGGGCAGTCGTACCGCGCCTGTACCGGAAGCGGCAGCACCTCGGCCTGCATCAGAGCCACACGCCATGCCTCCTGGCAACCCGGAAGGGGAGAGTGACGCACAAAGTGCTGCCAACAAGGAAGGAGGGGTGCGTGTTCCGCCTCCGCCGCGACCACCCGCCCCCCCTCTTCAGAACCTGCGGGCAGCTGCTCCGGCGCGGGAGTCCGGGGAGCGGTCCGGTAAACCACCGTCAGCCAAACCCTCTCCCCAATCCAACCAGGACAGCCATGAGACCGCGCCATTACCGCGTATTACCGGAGTGGCCACCGAGAAGAATTTTCGGGCCGTTGGGCGGGTGTTCGTTGTTCAGGTGGGATCGTTTTCCAATCAGGAGAGTGCGGATCAGTTGAAACGCACCCTTTCCGGACCAGGACGGGATCTTTATGTCCATCTCTATCAGAAACAGAACCGGCGCATCTATTCCGTGCGCATGAATTATCGTACCAAGGATCCGGCGGATCGCATGGCCCAGACCATTCAACAGCAACGGGGGCTTGCCACCAAAGTCATGGAATTGAATTATGATTGATTGTGACTGAAGGGGGATATGGCTGGGATGGATGATCGATCAGGATGCCATAAAAAAAGGGACTGAAAAATTGCAGTCCCTTTTTTTATCCCCATGGCGCGACCTGACAGAGTCAAGGCTGTTTATTCGGAGTTGGCTGCTCTGGGGTGGGTGGTGGTGGCACGGGTTTGGCAACCGGTGGTGAAGCGGCATCACTGGCTGGTGCCGGTGTTGGCGCACTGGATTGGGTGGCCGGTTTTTGAGTTTTGGCCGGGACCGGGGGACCGGACTCCGGTTCTTTTTCTTTTTCTTCTTTTTCCTTGGCTTTGACCGGTTGACTCTCCTTGCCCGAAACAGGCTGAGTGGCAGATACCGGTGCCCCATCCATTACCGAGCGTTCGTTGCCGGGACGGGTCGAGAAAAAGGCCAAGGTCATACTGGTGATCATGAAGATCGTGGCCAGAATGGCTGTCAGCTTGCTTAAGAAATCCCCAGAGCCGCGTGCACCGAACAGGCTTTGGGAGCTGCCGCCAAATGCCGCCCCCATATCTGCGCCACTTCCTTTTTGCAGCAACACCACAAACACCAAGGCCATGCAGACCAGGATGTGTACAACCGTCAGAATCAGCGTCATCTCGCAACCCTTCTTCTAGTGTCTGTTTGGTGATTCTCATATTCAACCACGAGAAATGCACCATGATCAGGGGTCCAGGGGGGTTACCCCCCTGGTGGGGTCCAGGGGCGAAGCCCTTGGGACTTTAATCTTTTAATTTTTGCAAACAAAAACATGAACAAATTATTTTTTAAAAAACGAAAACATCAAAACCCTGGGGGATGAATCCCCCAGACCCCCTTTTTTTTTTAATCATTGGATACCTGTCCATGGCTCAGGAATCATCACACAGCCTCTTAGGCAATCCAAATCCAACCCCTCAAGATCTGTCGGGAACAGCCGCGATGATCGCCAGAAAATCGCTGCTGTTGAGCGAGGCTCCCCCGATCAGACCACCATCCACATCTTCCAGGGCAAATATGGCTTTGGCATTGGCCGGTTTGACCGATCCTCCATACAAAATGCGGATCCTCTCTCCATCCTCGCCCAAACGTGTACACAAAACGTGACGAATCAATCCATGCATCTCCTGGATCTGCTCCAAAGAGGCATTGCGTCCGGTCCCGATGGCCCACACAGGCTCGTAGGCAATCACCAGGGATTGCCGTTGATCCGAGTGGGGCACGAGCGGAAACAACCCCTCCATCTGCTCCCGGACCACCTCCAAAGCGCGCCCCTGGTCACGTTCATCCAAGGTTTCACCCACACAGACAATGGGCTGCAAACCATCTCGAAAGGCAGCAGCCATTTTGCGTGCCACCCGTTCGTTATCCTCTCCACAACCACTGCGACGTTCGGAATGACCGACAATCACATACCAGCAGCCGACATTGCGCAACATGGTTCCGCAAATCTCTCCGGTATGGGGACCGTGGTCAAACTCGGAGAGATTCTGGCCACCCAACCGGACCATGGAGCCTTCCAGGCAACGGCTGACAGGATACAGACAGGTGGCCGGAGGGCACAGTACCACCTCGCACGGGTCAGAACGGTGGTGGTGCTCCTTAAGACCGGTAATAATTGAATGCGTCAACTCCTGGGCGGTTTCGACCCATCCATTCATCTTCCAGTTGCCGACAACCACCATTCTGCGCGCCATTGCTTTTAACCGGGATCATGTTGACTACGCCAAACGGAATACAGGGCTTCAGAAACAGCTATTCCGCGCCAATCCTGAACTGTTGAATTTTATGCAACCAGCCCGATAAAATCAACACCTGTTGCAGTCTTTGAGGCGGATCATGCCTGATCCGCAGGCACCCGGTTCTTGCGGACCTCGTCCATGTCGATCTGCTGGACCCGTTCCACCAGATCGGTCAGGGCAGCTTCGGGCACCATGCCGGGTTGCATGAACAAAATGGTGCTTTCGCGAAAGATCATCAAGGTGGGAATGGAGCGGATTTTGAAGGCTCCGGCCAACTCCTGTTCCCGGTCGGTATCCACTTTGGCAAAGACGACGTTTGGAAACTTTTCGGAAACCCGCTCGAAAATCGGGCCAAAGGCTTTGCAGGGGCCGCACCAATCGGCCCAGAAGTCGATCACCACGATCTCATGACCGGTGATGGTTGTTTCAAAGTTCTCTTTGTTCAAGGCAATGGTTGCCATCCGCATCTCCTTCCTTACGATGTGTCATCGTTGGTTTCACACCCGCTGACCGGTTATCTGCACTCCCTGGCGGGGCAGGGGGTGTCCGTATTATGGGTTGTCCGCAAATCCCAACCGTTTCAGCCAATCGGCGACCACCTCGGCAGGACGATGCACCGGTTGGGCCAGTTGCGCACGGATGGTGTTGAAACCGGCCTGCTGGCGGGCAGCACTGACGCCATCTCCCAGCAAGGCCGCAACATCAGCTGCCAGACGATCCGGTGTGGCCTCCTGTTGAATCCGTTCCGGGACCAGGGTGTGGCCAGCCACCAGATTGGGCAGGGCAATATGGGCCACCTGAATCACTCGTCGGCCAATGGCATAGGTCAAAGGATGTACGCGATACAACACGGTCATGGGCGTCCCGATCAGAGCGGCTTCCAAAGTCACCGTGCCCGAACAGACCATGGCCACATCCGCAGCTGCCAGCAATGCGCCGGTCATGCCCTGCTGCATCCGGATCCGGGCAAAAAAGGTGCGGGTCTGGGCATCGGCTGTTGCCATCACCTCATCAAAGAGCGTTGCATTCAGGGTGTCGGCCATGGCCAGGACGCAGCGAACCTGCGGGTGGGACTCCACCACCTGACGGCTGGCTGCCACCATGATCTCCAGATGGCGTCGGATTTCGCTGACACGGCTGCCAGGCAACAACAATAATAGCCTCTCGTCCGGTGCCAGCCCCAACTCCTGACGCAGACGCAATCGTGCGGTTGGATCAGGAGCCGATTGGGTGGCCAGGGGATGACCGACAAAGGTCACCGGCAAGCCGGAACCGGCATAGATCCCGGTTTCAAACGGGAACAATACCAATAAATGATCCAGGAGAGCGGCCAGCTTCCGGATCCGCCCCGAACGCCACGCCCACACCTGCGGTCCGACGTAATGAATCCGGGGAATGGCCAGTCTCTGGGCTTGACGGGCCAACAGGAAATTGAAATCCGGCAGATCAATGGTGATCAACAGATCCGGGCGACGCTGCTCCAACAGGGCCACCAACTGCCGATGACGCTGGATCAGGCGAGGCAAACGCCGCACCACCTCGATCAGACCGATCACCGAGAGTTCGTTCATGTCGCACAAGGTGGAAAAGCCGTGTGCCTGCATGCGCGTGCCACCGACACCATAGCTTTCCAGACCAGGAAAGCGGGTTTGCAATTCAGACAGCAGACCAGCCCCCAGATTGTCCCCGGAAGCTTCGCCAGCCACCATCAGAATGCAAGGAGGGCGACTCTGGCAGCGTGTCACCCACCCGCTCCTTGTTGTGCCCAATCGGCAATGGCCTGGCGAATGGCCATGACCACCTCCAGGGCACGTCGCCCGTCACGACCGGTCACCTGCACAGCCTCTCCGGTACGCACGGAGCGACAAAAGGCACGAATTTCCGCTTCCAAGGCATCGGTCGGGGTCAGGGGAAACTCCTGCTCGTCGATGGTCGGAACCGGCAGGCCATCGACCAGGCGGGTGCCGCTGCCCCGTCGCCGGAGTGCCAGCCCGGGTCGCATGAAATCCAGATCAAACAAGGCATCCGACTGAAACAGGCGCAAACGCCGTGTGGCATCCCGTGCCACCCGGGAGGCGCTGATGTTGGCAATGCAGCCATTGGCAAAACGCAACCGGGCATTGGCAAGATCCCATTTGCCGGTGATCACCCCACTGCCCACGGCATCAATCGACGTGATTTCTGAAGAGACGAAATGCAGAATCAGATCCACATCATGGATCATCAGGTCCAACACCACATCCACATCCAGGGCGCGATTTTTGAACGGAGCAAACCGTTGGGCATCGATGAACCGGGGATTGTTGAGCATCCCGGAGTCCAACAATGCCCGTACCGCCGGATGAAACCTTTTGATATGACCAACCTGCAACACGACTCCCTGCTGATCTGCCAGTGCAATCAGATGATCGGCCTCCTCCAAGGTGGTGGTGATCGGTTTTTCCACCAGCACATGGACCCCGGCTTGCAGACAGGCTTCGACCACCCTGGCATGGGTTGGCGTGGGAGAGACCACCGAAACCAGATCAACCCGGGGGAGCAGGGCATGAAAATCGGCCACTGCCTCCACACCCAGCTCGCCTGCCACACGGGTCGCCCGGTCGGCCTGCAAATCCGCCACAGCCACCAGTTGCACCCCATCCATTCGGGCATACTTTTGGGCGTGAAAGCGTCCCAGATAGCCGACTCCGATCACCGCAGCCTTCAGCGGGTGCTTGTCGCGTTTGCTCATGACTCGGATCCTTTCCATCCCGATCTTTCCAGGCTTGTGGCAGTCAGGCCCAACAATACCAGATCATGGCGATCTGCCATCTGGCGCGTGGCCTCCGGGTCGAGCAGTATCGCACCACCCGCCTCAATGGCCGCCACCCGGATGCCGGCGCGTGCCATGGTTTCCAAGGTTTTGGGACCGATGGTCGGCAGATCGAGCCTCAAATCCTGTGTCGGTTTGACCACCTTGACAAAGACGGCATTGTGTTCTCCGGCCCAGCCTCGTTGAGTGCCGATCAACTGGCCGGCCCGCATCAACATGGCGTCCGTCCCTTCCATGGCCTCGGCAGCCACCACCATCTGCCGTCGTACCACCACCCCCTGACCGATATCCAGGGCACCCAATCCTTTGGCAGCGTGCCAACCATGGCGGATGTCTTCCCACTCCGCAGCCGTGGGCTGTCGGCGGCTCAGACACCCTTCCGGTGCCAGCAATTCGGGCAGATAATCGGTCACGGAACACAGACGGAAACCGTGACGCTCCAACTCAGAACCCACGGCGCGCAACAGTTGATCATCATCCAGACCGCGCAGTTTCCAGATCATCTGCAACGCCAGACGATCCGGACGCGCCCGCCAGATCTGTGCCTTGGTGATGCCGCCCACCAGCACCAGATCGCGTACCCCCTGCTCTTTCAGAAAGCGCAGGCCACGGGCGAATTGTCCCAGCCTGATCCAGAGCAAAGCCTCGGTATGATTCGCCAAAGCCGGATCGCTTTCCCCCTCGTGGGCCACCACTGCGGCCAATCCAGGAGCACCCGGTCGTCCCATGGCGCGTGCAAAGATCAAGGGGAGTTGCCCGGAACCGGCGATCAGTCCAACGCGCGTCTTGTCAGGCATGACGGCTGGATCCCGAGAAATCAGCGGCAGATCCCTCTTTGACCGGTCTGGAGAAACTCCAGGATCGCCTGCACCTCCACACATTGCGACAGATGGAGTTCCAACTCTTCAATGGCCTGTTCCATCCGCAGATTGGAACGAAAGACGATCCGATACGCCTGACGGATCGCCTTGATGGTCTCTTCGGAAAAGCCGTGGCGTCTCAGCCCCACCACGTTGACACCCGTGATCTTGGCCCGGTTGCCAGCAGCCGATACAAAGGGTACAACATCCATGGAGACAGCTGACGCCCCACCCACAAAGGCGTTGCGACCAATTCGGGCAAATTGATGAATCGCGGTCAACCCTCCGATGACCGCATAATCCTGGATCTCCACATGACCGGCCAGAGTGGCACCATTGGCCATGATTACATGATCCCCAACCCGGCAGTCATGGGCCACGTGCGAATAGGCCATGATCATGCAGTCGTTGCCCACGCAGGTGACGCCTCCGCCACTCTCCGTGCCGCGATGAATGCTGACATACTCGCGGATTGCGCAACGCATACCGATCTCCACCCGGGTGGGTTCTCCGGCATAATGGGTGTCTTGCGGGGCCTGTCCGATGGATGAAAAGCTGAAAATCTGGCTCCCTTTGCCGATCCGGGTATGGCCATCGATGACCGCATGCGCACCGATGGTGACCGCATCCTCCATCACGACATGAGGGCCGATCACGGCATACGGACCGATCTGAACCCCTGCACCCAATTCGGCCTTGGGATCCACCACCGCACTGGGATGGATCCGGGTGGGCTGTTCATCCATGATCAACCTCCGCACCTTCGAGGCCACTCTCTTCGGCATTGCGCGTCATGGCCATCAATTCCGCTTCGGCCACCACGGCACCCTTCACTCTGGCCACCCCCTGGAAACGCCAGATCTCGCGGCGTCTTTTTTGCAGGGTCAACTCCAAAAGCAGTTGATCTCCGGGAATGACCGGTTTGCGGAAACGGGCCTTGTCAATGGCCATGAAATAGACCAGGCGTCCCTGAACGGCTGCCGGATCGGTGTGTCCGGCAAGCATGGCTCCAGCCTGGGCCATGGCCTCCAGGATCAACACGCCCGGCATCACCGGATGATCGGGGAAGTGCCCCATGAAAAATGGTTCGTTGAAGGTGACATTCTTCAAGGCCACCAGACGTTCCCCGGGAATCACCTCTTCCACCCGGTCCACCAACAGAAACGGATAGCGATGCGGCAGGGTTTTCAGAATCTCACGCCATGGTTCCACTGGGAGGCTCCTTGGATCAAAACCATTTTTTGGTATGTTCGTTGAGTCGGGTCAAAACCTGATCGGAAATGTCAATCGCCGAGTTGGCAAAGAGTACCTGGCCCTTGCCAAATACTGCCGTATATCCCTTTTCTCGACCAATCTCTTCAATGACCACGCGCAGGGCTTCGGTAATTTTTTTGGTCCAGACGCCATTCTCCCGGTCGATGGCCGCCTGATTGTCTTCAACCAGCCGTTGGTATTCACGGAATTTGCGCCGGGTGTTGTTTTCCAGATCGGCCCGGGCTTCGCGGTTCAGCATGTTACCGCCGCTTTCCACCTTGGACTTGAGGGCCTTGATTTCGGCCTCCATGGCGTCCACCTCTTTCTGCTTGGCTGCCAGTTTTTTCTTGAGCATGTCGCGGGCATACTGGGCTGCCGAAGAGGAGGCCATCACACGGGGAACATCCACATAGGCGAATTGCGGGGTGCTGCTGCCTGCTGCCGGTACGGCACCAGGCAACCATCCGATCAGCAGGGCCATCACGACCGCCACGATCCATTCCGCCCGTTTCCAACCATGTGGCTTGATGCGCACCACAACCGGATTGTCGATGGAATGCATGCTCACCAGGATGTCCCCATGCTGAAGTCAAAGGTCCGTTCCTTGTCGAACTCTTCCTTGAGCAATGGTTTGCTCAGAGAGAAACGGAGCGGACCAAACGGTGAATTCCAATGCACGCCGACTCCGGTGGCCACGCGCACGGTTCCAGAGTCGGTGACTCCTGCGGGCAGATCCCGGTCGCCCAGAAAGCCGGCATCCACGAAGGTGACGCCGCGCAACCCCTTGTCGCTCATGCCCATGATCGGAAAAAAGAGTTCTGCATTCACCTGTTCAAAGTGGACGCCACCAAAGGCATCATCTTCCAGGATCGTGCGCGGACCGATCCCGCCCGGTTTGAACCCGCGCAAGGAGGAGCCTCCCCCCAGATAGAACCTTTCAAAGATCGGTACATCCTTGCTCAAACCGTTGATCGCTCCAAAACGACCGCGCAGATGGCCCACCCACTCTTCATCATCCGTGAATGGATAATAAAAGTGATTGTCCGACATCAGGCGCAGAAAGGAGATGTCCCCCCCCAGACCAGCCAGATCCGAGGTGAAGCGATGGCTGTGACCTTGGGTTGGAAAGAGGTTGTTGTTGACATCGCTCCAGAGCAAGGAGTTGCTGATCATGGAGCGCCAATAGGGGCTTTCGGCAGCCTGGGCCAACAGGGCGCGTGACGTGACCAGGCCGGTGGTTTCGAGATCGACTTCCGCCAGGCTGTAGCTGATATTGTTGCGCAGGTTTTTGTTGATCGGGAATCCCAAACGTACACCACCGCCATAGGATCGCTCGATGTAGGAGGAGAGACGACTGCGATCCGATTCGCGCACAAAGAGATCGACCCCTGCCGACAGATTCTTGTCGAGGAAGTAGGGTTCGGTAAACGAGAAATCAAACTGGGAACTGGTGCCGGTCAAGGCGGTGGACAATACCATACGTTGTCCGCGCCCTAAGAAGTTGTTCTGACTGACGCTCGCCGATCCGATGAACGAATCGGTACTGGAGTATCCGGCACCCACCGTAAAGGTTCCGGTGGGTTTCTCTTCCACCTTGATGCGCACATCGACCTGATCCGGATTGCCGGTGGCGGGTGTGGTGATCTCGACGTTTTCAAAGAAGTTGAGATCGCCAATATTCTTTTTTGAGCGTCGCATTTGTGATGTGGAAAAACGATCCCCTTCATTCAGGGTCATTTCTCTCCGCACCACGTTGTCGCGGGTCCGGGAGTTGCCAACCACTTCGATACGATTGACATAGACCCGACGCCCCTTGTTGACATCAAAGGTAACGGCCACGGTCTTGGCATCGTCGTCGTAGACCGCCTGCGGGCGGATATCCAGCATGGCATAGCCAAAATCACCGATCAGATCGGTCAGACGTTCGATGGATTTGCGCAGGTTGTCACGGGAGTACCAGTCCCCCTGTCGGATCCGCAACTCGTGCAGGAGTTGTTCTTTGGGGAGTTCGGTGAAATCTCCTTTGATATCGATTGCGCCAAAGCGGTAGCGTGCCCCTTCGGTCACCGAGTGGGTGACGACAAAGGCTCTCCGGTCAGGCGTCAACTCGGCCACGGAAGAGTCCACGTGGACCCGGGCATACCCTTCATCCAGATAGACATTGCGCAAATGGGACTGATCGAAGAGCAGTTTGTCCCGATCATAGGCATCGTCTTCGGTCAGCCAGGAGAACATGCCCGAGGGTTTGATCATCATTTTGCGGGTGAGTTGCTTTTCCGCAAGCTCTTTGTTGCCGATGATGCGGACCTTTTGGACCCGGGATTTTTCGCCTTCTTCGATATTGAACACCACATCGACCAGATTCTGCTCCAGATTTTTGGTGGTCATATCGATCTTGGCCAGAAAAAATCCTTTGATCCGGTATGCCTGGCGCAAGGCGGTGAGATCGCGTTCGGTGGCGCTGCGGTTGAACAGGGCATTGGGTTTGATATGGATGAGTTTTTGCAGCTCTTCGGTACTGAGGGTGGAATTGCCTTCAAAGGTGATTTTGCTGATGGTGGGATTCTCCACCACCCGGACCACCAGGATCGCTCCTTGTTGTTCGATGGCCACATCCTTGAACAGACCAGTGTCGTGCAATGCTTTGATACTTTTGCGCAAGGCATCCGGCGTCACGGATTGCCCGGGAGTCACGGCAACATGACTTCTGACCGTATCGGCTTCAATTCGATTGATCCCTTCGACGCGGATGGAATCGATCATGGCATCCGACCAGGCTGTGGAAGCCATGGCCAGTGTTGCGGCACACAGGGGAATCTTCAATAAATGACGGATGGGAACCATGCTTGAACGTTCATCCTCATGGCAGATCGTGGAAAATAATTTTTGCAACATACTCCACAATGAATCATGAGGGCAAGAGACAACCGTGAATAAGCCGGTTGCGACAGCATTGAAAGGTTCTGATACATGAGGGAAACTGTCTGTCTCCAACGTCCCGAATGCCTTCATTCGTTCTTCCATGCGGAAGGCAAAACATTTCAGTGGAGCATTCCTGGCATGGTTGTCCAGTTGATTCGTGCTTGTATCGTTCATCCTGGGATGCAACAGCCACGCTTGCAGCATGGGTGCAAGCGTGGCTCAAGCCAGGCGGCATATCCCGATCAGTTGACGGCATTCAGTGCGGTGCGGATCTTCTGGTCTGCTTCGGCGGCCACGATCAGCAGTTCCGGGTGGTTGATCATGGTGTCCATGGCCATCGGATTCATGGCGGCAATCTCGATGGTGCCGTCAGCACGCTCACGCACCACCACATTGCACGGCAGAAAGACACTCACATCCGGAACCGCCCCCATGGCACGATGGGCCAGTTTGGGATTGCAGGCCCCCAGAATGATGGTCCTGGGGCTGTCCACATCCAGTTTTTTCTTCAGGGTGGCCTGCACATCGATCTCTGTCAGGATGCCAAATCCTTGTTCGGCCAGGGCGTCCCTGATGGCCTGAATCGTGGTGTCGTAGTCCGAAGAGACCGTTTTTTTCAAGGCATACGGGGTGGTGGTATCGATCATGGCACACTGCTCCTTGCAAGCGAGAGATCAAGAGTCCTGTTTGCGATTGCCGTCACGGGCACGCGGGGCTACACCACCCCCATGCAACAGGTCGGATGGCGCGGTATTGCCGCGCAAAGGGAGACGGAACAACAGAAAAATGGTCACAACCGCCACCACGGCATACACCTCTCCCAGGGTGATCAGAATCTCTTGCCAGGGGAGGGGCAGGGCCTCAAAATCATGGCCAGGGGGCAGCAGATCCTGATAGCGGCCAATGATCCGTTTGAATCCATCATCCAACAGATAGCGCAAGGCTGGAATCATGCCAAAGACCGCCATCACCCCTGCGGTCAGGGTGGCCAGCAACATCTGCCAGATCAGCTTGCCATAGATTCCGCTCCAGGTGAAACCGCGACTGAGCAGAATGCCGTAGTGATGCCGACGGTGACCGATCAAGGTGCCAGCCTGGGCCAACAGCAACGCCCCCAGAAAGATCCCGAAGGTTATGGCATAGGCAGGGGTCATGGTGGCCAGAAGATCGCTCAACAGATTGAAGCGGTTCAACGCATCCTGATACATGGAATGGATGTTGAATGCCGGGCGTCCGTCACGGGTGCGCACGGCCATCAATGCCTGAATGCCCCGGCTCAAACGGGTGGGATCAGGCACATAGACCCGGACCGCAGAAAAGGCCGTACCCGATTCGGTCACATCCCACGGTGCATACAGGATCGCTTGCCCGGGTTTGGGCCGTCCGGTGGGGCAGAGACTGTCGCGCAGCGGGTTGTCCATGGGTAAACGGTGGCATGGGATCCACAGCCGATGGTTGTCATCGTGATTGATCACATCCCAGTTCTCTTCGGAGTGGCGCACGGCCGCAGGGCCGGCAGAGGAGAGTTGCGGACGGGCACAGCGGTTTTCCGGGATCTTGGGCAGTCCGGTCAGGCCGGTTTTGGCGATTTCGTCTTGCAGACACATGGCATGCGCGGCAATCTCACCTTTGGGATAGGTCGAGGCGGTCAGACGCCGGTGTTCGTCCGGATTGGCCACCCCCTTGGATTTGACATCAAAGCGGATTTCCGGAAAATGGAAGGCTGCCAGCAAGGCGTGATAGGTGGTCAATGGGAACAGAAACGCCACCTTTTCCATGGCCGGAATGTGGTGAACCCAACGAATCCGGAATGGCACCAGCTCCTGACTGTTGCCGATGGTCACCTCCAGCCAGATGGCATCCAGGGCATTGCGCAGCGAGTCCTGGGGCGGCTTTTCCGGCAGACGGCGCAATTTTTTCTGCACCAGCATGGGCTGGATCGCCTCGCGATAGGCCTCGTAATTGAATCCTTCGGCAAACTGGGTCTCGCTCAACACCACCGTCAAAGGCAGTCCCAACCAGCCGTCGGCCATCTGATTCTGATCTTCGACCCAATCCTTGGGCAACTCCAGGCTCCAGAGCGGATCATGGGGATAGACCGCCCAACCCATCCAGGGGGTGCCCGGATCCCAGCTTCCGCCGCCGGGCAGACGAATCTTGGGGGAGGCATCGCCCACCTGGCGGTAGGGAAAGGCGGTCACACCGAAGTTCTCTCCCGGAATGCGGCTCTGCATCTCCTTGAGGCGACCCAGGAGATCCGAGCCGATTCCCTGGTGATTCTCCCAGTGGGAAGTGACCCAAACCGGCACCCCATGCGGACGCAGGGTGCCGAGCAGGGCATCCGTGAACCGTTCCAGCAGC
Organism: Magnetococcales bacterium; assembly: GCA_011089965.1. Taxonomy (GTDB): domain Bacteria; phylum Pseudomonadota; class Magnetococcia; order Magnetococcales; family Magnetaquicoccaceae; genus Magnetaquiglobus. The sequence goes on along the minus strand of JAANAU010000014.1, from coordinate 8,516 downwards.
CCGGCGCGTGTTCCCACCAGCAACAGGGCCATGCAGATGACCAGGGCGAGCAGCAAGGTCAGCCAGGCAAAATCGCGTCCGCCATTGGTGCAGCCAAAACGGCCACACACAAACGACCGCCAGTAGGCGCGCGCCCCGAGGGAGACCCAGACCGGAGTCCAGCGCCGTTTGATCTTTTCACCCGGTGCAGGCCCGGTATCGCGATGGGAAGCAGAAGAGTCAGCCATGGTCGAATTGGGGTTCTGGCGGCTTGCCGCCTCCCTTGAGGCGCAGATGACACCGATTGTTGGCCACCATCAGCCAATGGCTGACACGTGGATCCAGGGCATCGGATTGATGATGGGTGACCCAGATCACCATGCGTTCGCCCGTGGTGAGCCAGCGGTCCACCAAAGACATCACTTCGCGGCGGGTTTCCGAGTCGAGATTGCCGGTTGGTTCGTCGGCGAACAGGACATAGGGATCATGGATCATGGCCTGGGCCAGAGCCACCCGTTGGAACTGTCCGCCAGAGAGTTGATTGGGATAGCGTTCCAGAAACTCTTCCGGGGTGGTCTCTTCGATGCGGCTGCCGTTCTTGTCGCGCAACAGCACCCGATCCATGGCAGCATGGACTTTGCGGTCCATTTCGGCATCTGAATATCCGCCGCGCTGCTCCAGAGGGTAGCGGAGATTTTCCCGCACCTTCAGATATGGGGTCAGGGTGCTGCTTTGGTAGGCAAAACCGAAGCAGCGCCGTCGGATCTCCGTGAGTGAAAGGGTCGAAGTGCTTTTGTCCAACCCTTTTGGCCCCCAGGAGGCTTCGGAACCGTCCGGAAAGGACCAGCGCACCCATCCTTCACGCGGGCGTTTCAAAAAGGTCAACAGATAAAGCAACGTGCTTTTGCCGCTGCCGCTGCGTCCCAGAACGGGCAGGCGTCCAGCCATGCTGCCGGCGTCCAGCTTCAAACCACCCACCTGGAGGGTGAACTCTCCCCAACCCACGGTTGCGGCCCGAACCTGAACGCCCCAGGTCATGGCAGGAATTCCTGTGGAATCCAGTAGCCACGGATGCCGCCGATTTCGTGACCAAAGCGGTAGTTCTTGTCCGGTCCCAAGGGCGTTTGTTGAATCGCTTCCGAAATTTGCGGCAAGGCGCGACCGTTGGCCGTGGCATCCGGGCATTGCCGGGGCTGATAGGGCACGGTCTTGAAGACCGGACGCACATGGTCGCGTTCGATGATCTCCAGCATCTCCTTGGACTTGATCGCCCACAAGGCCAGACGCCGCAGCTCGCAGGCCGGAGCTGCCAGAATTTCCTGACTGGCTTTGTCTTTCATCGGTTTTTTGTTGGCATCCAAAACCACCAGACGTCCATCCTTGTTGCGGGCCGTGTTTTCAGCAGAGAGCGATGGCACCGGGTAGCTCAACAGCGGGCTGTGGCGTCGCACCGGAAGTCCACCGCGTCGTTGGGCATATTCTGCCGGGGTTTCGCCAGCCACATCAATGGGCGGACGGCGAATCTCCTGTTGCAAACCGAGAATCATGGCGCTGATCAAGGCACGTCTGAGTTGGTTCTCCGGCAGGTCGAAATACCCTTCAAATCCTTTGAGAATGCGGATCCAGGAAGAAAGCGCACCACTGCTGATCCAGAGTTCCTCGGCCACCTTGTCGTCGGCTTCGATATAGCCGATGCGGGTGGTGTCGTAGACCCGGTCTTCGCACTGCTTGCCCAACTCTCCGCAGCTTCCCCGTTGCAGAATGTGCCAATAAACGCCGGGGATGTCAATTCTTTCCCTTCTCAACCGTTCGATCACCGCGTTGAGGGCAGCCCCACCCCGCACATCCAGGATGATCTCATCGATCAGGGCGCTGCTGCTCAGGGTCTCCACCTTGGCCACCAGGCGTGTGATCAGTTTCTCCTCCTCCATGCGGAAGAAGTGGTCCTTGATCGCCCCCGCACTCACCTCATTGGCGGGCAGACTGTGTTCCAGCAGATATTTGGTCTGCTGCTCGAACTGCTCATAGGCGATCCGATAGGATTGGGTATGCTTGACGTGTTCGCCCTTGTACGGGGTTTGAATGAAGAACGGAATCACGTTGTTGCTTTTGCCGCCAGCTTCGGCACCACCGCGCATCAGCTTGGCCAGCACCTCGCGGCTGACTGCATGGTTGTATTTGGAGATCGTGCGGATGTTGCCGCGCCGGTCCATATCCCCGCGCGTCTGGGTGTAGCCGTTGTCACCGATCACAAAGAGCAGTTTGAGATTGTCCGGACAGGCGGTCATGTCCTGTTTCAACGCCTGCTCCAGACCACCATACAGATTCTCCTGGTAGTCATCTTCCGGATCCCCCTGGGTCACTTTGACCTGGGCCATGGCCTGGGTGAATTTCTCGAACTCTTTTTGCTGGGTGGCAGCATCCATGTCACACAGGTCAGTCAGAGGATACCCTTCACCCACACCATCTCCCGGGGTGTTGGGAAAAAGCTTGTCCGCATACGGATCGCGGTAGACCCGGAAACCGAACCGGAACTGGGTCTCTTTGAATCCCTGGGTGTTTTTCAGGGTGTGGATGATCTCCTGGATCACACCGCGTTGGCTCTCCGTACCGCGCACGGCATCGATTACCGGTTCCATGCTGGCCGTGCCATCCAGCAGGAAAAAGATGTCCACCCGTTTTTTCGCCGAGAGATTCTTGTACTCCGGCAGAATGCGGCTGGCCAGAGTGGGGGAGATCGCCACCTTTTCCTCGTTCACCCGGCGTCCCACCAGACCCGGACGGGCCAGGGCCACCTTGTAGAAGAGCCGTTGTCCCGCCTCGCCATCCAGGCTTTCAGGAGCGACATGCTGGTTCTTGCTGTTGACCATGTCCAACACCGGAATGCGCAAGGAAGAGCGGAACCACTCCTTGCCGCCCACCACCGGTTGACACGCCTGCGGATTGCGATTGACCGCATCTTCCAGGTGTTCATAGGTGCAGAGCGTGCCTGGACCTTGCTGATCCGGCGCAGTCAGGTTCTCTTTGGGACGCAGGCTGAAGGCGTTGTTCCACAAAAATCCGTTGGCCTTCTCCACCCATCCCAACAGAATCCCATCCTCTTCCAGCCGGTAGCGGTCCGCCAGCAGCACGGCCTTGTCGGTTTCGTCAAAGACAAAGTACATGTGAAAACGCGATGCCCCTTCACGACAATGTCCGTGACCGCCCACACAATCTTTCAACTCCGGATCCTGATAGGGCTGCACCTTGGGTTCGTGTCCCGAGTCGTCGCGGGCCACGGTCGAGGTCTTGATGAAGAACTTCATCTCCAGCCCTGATTCGCTTTTGATCGGCAGATTGCGACACAACAGATCGCTTTTGGCCACCCAGCCGCTGGTTTCCGGGCGATCCTTGAAACGAAAGGCGCGGATTTTCACCCGATCCTTTTTCTCTTCTTGAATCTCGGCCTGCTGATTGAAGGGGAGGGTGCCGCTTTTTTTGTCCCCGGTGGCCCCGTCATAGAGCGGGGCATCGTTGCGCAGCACACGCGCCACACCTGCCCATTGCAGCTTGTCGTTCTGGTAAAAGCCGGAGAAGTCAAAGGCGGCACAGCTTCCGGGTTGGGTCTCTCTGGCCTCGACCGACCAGGGAGTGGCCATGGCCAGCCAACAGAGTGTCCAAGGGAGCAGACGGGAGCTGAAGCGGATGTTCACGGATTGAGATCCCCATCACATGTCAAGAAGTTGTCGAAAACCGGGACCGCCTGCTTCTCAGGGTTTGGGTGCAGCAGGGGTCGCGCGCCCGCTTTTCGGCTCGGAGGCGGTTGTGGCTTGAAGGGCCACCCGGAATCCGGCCACGGACAACATGGCCGGCATGCATGTTGCGGACCGAACTTCCGGCAACGGGACAAAATCATCCTCTCCGACCAGATAATATCCGCCAGCACACGGGGTGGAACTCCATTCGCGCACCCCCCAGAGCAGCCGTTTCAGGAATTCGCCGCTCAGAATGCCGGTCTTGGAACTCGATTCGCGCGCACCGTCCAGCAGCAGGGCCGCTGCCCCCCACTGTTCCCGTGTGGGCAGACCATATGCGCAGCCGGTTTGACGACCCAGCCAGTCCGCATAATCCCAGGCCCCTTCCCAGGAGACCCCTTTGACCGGTGTGGTTTCAGATTCATCCTTGTTCCAATGCAGTCCGATGTGGGATTTCAAACGGTCCCGATCTGCCCCGGCAGGCATCTTTTCCACGGCAGCCACATAGCGCCGGAACGCCTTGAGGGTGACCTCCTGTTTTTCGATCAGAAACGGCTCTTTGATCTGGATTTTGCTCAGTCCGTGCGGGGCCAGGAAGGGTTTCAGTTCCTGGGCGTTGGCGTGCAGGCGATACTCGCCCGCCGGAACCGGCAGCAGATCCGGATAGAACGTGCCATCCGATACAGCATGCAGACACCCTTGCCAGGCCGGAGTTTCGGCCTTGGTGGCCATCACGGGGGGGGCAGGCGTATCGGGTTGACGCCCGAACCAGAACAGCAACACCCCGACCAGGGTCAGTCCGGCTCCGGCAATCAGCAAGCCACGTCGGTCAGGAACCCTCGGAACCCTCGCAAGCCATGATGGCAGACGGCGTGGCGGCTCGCGCGGCGGTGGGGGCGACGCTGTGGCCGTGGGTTTGCGCACCGCGCCCGAGATGCGGTTGGGCCGTTTGCGCACCGGAAAAAGAGGACGTTTGCTATTCAAGGTGGCTCCAAGGTTTCAAGTGTCGGTAAGGTGTGCGACGCGACTTGAAATCAGGACATTTTCATGACACTGTGGCCGTCCATCATTTCAGGAATTCTTGCAGATTTCAAGCAAGATTAATGCCGGTTATTGAAAGCAGGAGAGTGTCTCGTGGTTGAATCACACTCCATCCAGGCTGCGGAACGTCTGGTGGTGATCCTGGACCGTCCCGCCCATCCGGGCAATATCGGTGCCGTGGCGCGTGCCATGGGCAATACCGGTTTCTCCCGGTTGCGGCTGGTTGCGCCCCGTCAGTTCCCGCATCCCGATGCCGACAATTATGCGGTCGGCTGTACGGCCATTCTGGAGCAGACCGCAATCTATGCGGATCTTACCGCAGCCCTGGCCGATTGTCATCTGGTGGTTGCCACCACCAACCGCGCGCGTGGTCAGCGTCAGGTGGTGTTGACCCCTGACCAGTTGGGGGAGCGGGTGCGTACCTTTCTGACCCGCCCCGAGGTGCAGGTCGGCATCCTCTTTGGTACGGAACGGACCGGATTGCTCAGTGCCGATGTGGAACGGGCCGGGTTGATCTGTCATATTCCCACGCGCGGGGAACAGGGATCGCTCAACCTCTCCCAGGCCGTGCTGTTGGTGTTGTATGCCTTGATGCAGGCATTGGGCAAAGAGGAGGGGATGGCCCATGACCCGTTCCGCGATGATCCCCCGGCCACAGCCGAGGCCATGGAACATCTGTTTGTCCATATGGAAGAGACCTTGACGGCCATCGGTTTTCTCAAGCCCGGACAAAAACGGCATATGATGGGCAGTATCAAGGCCATTTTTCATCGGGCTGGTCTGGACCGGCGCGAGGTTTCGATCCTGCGTGGCATTCTGCACGAGGTGATCTCCTGTCGCGACCGGCCTTGAAAACTCACCGGCCCGGTGCGAGCAGCCGGTTCAGATCCCCGCCCAACTTTTCTTGCAGTTTGTTGCCCAGCTTTTCCTGGATCTTGCCGCCCAGTTTCTCTTGTACCTTTTCCATGGCTTTGGTCTTGAGCGCCTCTTCCATCAGGCCAGCCAGATCGATTTGAGTCTGTGGGGCGGAAAGATCCCCCTGGATGCGTACCGGAATGGTCACCCCTTTGAGATCGTTCAGGGATCTGGTGTTTTGATCGTCGAGTGCCGTGACGTTGACGCGATTGAGCAGATTGATCTGGTTTCCGGGCAGATCGATGGTTCCGGCTCCGGTCATCTTGAAGGCCGACGTGAGGGCTTGCAGGTTTTTGGTCTCCAGAATGCCCTGGCGGATCTCTGCGCTGCCCTCCAGGGTTTTGAACGGGGTGCGACCGGTATCTTGACCCACATCCATGGGGCGTCCTTTGGCAGCGGCGTACGTTCCATACGCCTGGCGAATGGCATGGGTCAGATCCTTCTTGAGATAAACCCCGTCTTGAATGGCAAATGAGACGGTGCCATTCATGGCCTGCTTGAGCGCCTGACTGTGGTTTCCGGTGGCCGTGACATCCAAAGAGAGGTTGGCAGTTCCGGACAGACTCTCCTCTTTGGCCAGCTCCTTGAGCAAAGGAGCCAGTTGTACGGCCTGGAGCTGTTGCTTCCAGGCGAGTTTCGGGGTGACCCCGCGTACATCCAGAGTGGCCTCCAGCCGTGTGCTGCCCCCATACAGCTTCCAGGTCGCCGGCTCAAGACGGACCACTCCATCCTTGCTTTTGACAGAGAGTTGCAGATCCTGAAAGCGTCCCCCTTGCACCTTCAGGCTGGACAGTTTCAACCGGCCATCCAGATCCAACCGTTTGAGGGCTGCCACCGGGATCGCATCCGCCTCTTTGACCGGGGTTGGTTGGCTGTCGGTGGCTGGGGCCTGAGTCGTGACAGGGGCTGCCTTGGAGTCGGGAGAGAGATAACGATCCAGATCCAGGGTGTCGCCCTCCAGATCAAAACGTGTGGTCGTCACACCATCATAAGGCCAGGAGAGGGCACCGCGTACGGAGGTGTCATCCAGTTTGGCCTCCATGCGGCTCAGGTCGATCCGTTTGGCGTCTGCCGTAAAGGCTCCCTTGAAATGCAATGCGGTCCATGCCTTGTCATCCGCAGTCACAGGGAGTTTTTGATTCAGTTTGGCCAGCAGGGTGCGGGGATTGACGGGTTGCAGCGTCCACTCTCCGGAAATGGTGGGTTGGGTATTGCCTTTGGCAAGGGTCAAGTGACCTTCGCCCTTGAGTTGTTGTTCCAGCCCCTCCAGTTTGACCTGGCTCAACCGCAGCGACTGCTTGACCCCGTCCAGTTCTCCAGTGGCGGTCAGATGGAGATCCATCCCGTCCACCTTGGCCGTCAGATTCATGCCCGGCAGTTTCAACAAGAGATTTTTGCGCTCGCCATCCAGATCTCCCTGATAGCGGGCCTCCAGATGACGGAAGCCACCATCCGGTTTGCCCTCGCCCTTCACGGTCCAGGTCAGGCCTGTGACCGAGAGGCGGGTTGGCGTGAGGGCAATGGAACCTTGCCATCTGTTTTCCGCGCGTGCGAGAGCCATGGTCCCGCCTTCGCTCTTGAGTGTGGCATCCAACCCGCTCAGTTTGATCTGGCTGCCATCCAGGGCCGCCTCAATGGCACTCGTGAGGTGCAGTTCAGCCTGGTTGACCAGGGCATCCTTGCCTCCCTGGAGCGTCATGCCCAGTTTGGTTTTCTGGAGTTTGATGATCGGATCCGTACCGGGTGGGATGAGCGTTGCTGCGAGTTGCAGCCGTCCCTGCATGCCGGACTGGATCCGTTCCACTTGACTCTCCAGCTCGAATGTGACCGGTTGTCCGGGAACAATCACACCAGAGGTCAGTTTCAGCCCCTTGAAGAGATATTTGGCTCCATTGACCGCATTGTTCCAGGTGATCTGCGCATCGCGAATCTCCACGCCACCCAGGGTGATCGATTCCAGACCAGCCATCTTGCTGCTGGTGCTTTTGGTGTCAACCGTGGTTTGGGGGTTGGCGGTCGTGCCTGTGGATGGATCCTGACCCTGAGTACGGTTCAATCCCTCCCAGTTCCCTTTGCCTTTGGCATCGCGGGCCAGCTTCAGTTCCAATCCCTGGATCACGATTTTGTCTGCTTCGAGTTGTTTGGACATCAATGGCACCAGTTTGGCCCGTACTTCCAGCCGTGCCACCTTGGCAAACGGTTCGGGTCCAAAGCCTGGTCCATCTCCGAACGTCACCTCCCCCAGGGTCAACCCGGCCCACGGAAAGAGTGACAGCTCAATGGCACCGTTGACGGTCAGATCCCGTCCGGTTCGCTCCTTGACCAGGGCAGCAATCTTCTCCTTGTGTTGATTCGGATCGACGAACAAGGGAATGGCTGCAATGGCGGCCACAATGGCCATGACGGGCAAGAGCAGAAACAAAAACAGTTTTTTCATGTCGTACCCTGTATGGAGTGGAATGGATTGTGTAGACATCTAATCATGAACCCATGACTGTTGCAAGCACGTATCCATTTTCATACCCGCAGGTGGGTCTCACAGCTCCATTATCCCCATTCTGTCTCATGGATCAGGCGGTTTCTCACGGCCTTTCCAACCGGGTCAAGCATGCATCATTCATGAGAATTGCTGTCAGGTGATCTTGACTTGGAGCATGGCATCGAATCATGCTGATCTGTACGTATTTGGTGTGTCTTTGATATGGTCAGGGACCAGGTATGGAATGACGAACACTTCTGAGGTTCCGAACAAGATTTGTTGGCACTGTTTGCTGGGCAAGGTGCTGGAGGAGCCGTTGACGCGCCTGGGTGTGACGGTGCAGACCGAGGTGGATGTGTCAAGCGCCT
>JAANAU010000077.1 GCA_011089965.1 Magnetococcales bacterium | reverse complement strand
GCGGGTACTGGAACGGATGATCCGACAACTGCATGACAATCCTATTGAGGTTTTTTTTCATTTCCAGCGTCAGAGCGGTTTGACCCTGCCGTTGCCTTTGCCGGATCATCTGGACATCGCCGCTTTGGAGCAAGGGTTGCGTTGGCTGGCCACCTGGGACAGCCGCAATCATCTTTCCAACTGGTCTGGCCCGTTGCTGGCCATTGCCAGCCACAATGACCAGGTGGTGACCCCGCAGATGAGTCAGGCCCAATTTGCCGCCCTCTCCCCCAATCCGCTCCACTGGCTGACAGATGGCGGTCATCTTCTCCCGCTGACCCGTCCGGAACAGTGTGCGGCTCTGGTGGCGGGGTTTATCCAGAACCACGTTCCATGACCCGCTCCAGAGTGGTGGCTGCCACATTCGGGGCCGCAGCACACCAGTATGAACGTCACGCCACAGCCCAAGCCCATGCTGCACAGCGTCTGATGGCCCGCATCCAGGCGCACGCATGGCCCAACTCCATGAAAATCCTGGAGATCGGTTGCGGTACCGGAGTGTTGAGTCGCGCACTGTTGCGCCGGTTTCCAGAGTGCAGACTGCTTTGCACCGATCTGTCCGACCGGATGGTGCAGCAGGCACGTTGCAACGGTTCAGAGTGGCATCAGGTCAGCTTTGCGGTCATGGATGGCGAACAATTGGCTGTGACCAGGGGTTGGGATCTGATCGTATCCTCTCTGACCTGGCAGTGGTTTGTCACACCATTGGAGACGTTTGCCCGTGTTGGCCGTCTGTTGAACCCTGATGGACGGTTGATGGTCGTCACCCTGGGCGATCAGAATTTCCACGAATGGCGTCAACTCCACACCCGGGCTGGACTCTCCCATGGCATGCCTGATTATCCCTCCATGGCTGCATGGCGCGCGCTGCTGACACCCCCAGCCTGTGTTGAGGAAGAATTTCTCTCCCAGGATCATCCCTCTCCCCTGGCCTTTTTGCAGCATCTGCGCACACTGGGTGCCAACCAACCCAGGGCCGGATATCCGCCGCTGGCAGCCGGAACCTTGCGTCGTCTCCTGCGCACGGCTCCGCATGGCATCACCACCAGCTATCACCTGATCTTTTTGGACGCCCGGGCACCTTTTTTCAGCCACGACTCTGGCCGCGTGTCACTGCAAACATCCGCTGGTGATGAACATGCCGGTCAGGTTCATTTTTACCCAAAATTGGCCATGCGTCCATGACGGGAGATCGTGATGGGCAAAAGAGGGAGTCACCAGCAAGGATAACCGCAACAGACGCATGCACAGAAGGCAGGAAGGGTATTCAACGGGAAGGTGAAGAGACGACCGGGGGCGCGGATGGAGGGGTGGGCAGGCGCATCTCGTGGGAAGGTGTGGGCATGGCATAAACAACAGGGGGCGGAAAAAGACGATTGATCGTGGCAACTCCACCGAGAATCACAATACCTGTGGCGATCACCCATTTGATGGTCTCCACCTTGGCGGTTTCAATGTCCTTGCGTAGCTCTGCCTTGGTGGTCTCGATGTCCCGTTTGAGATTCGCTTCCACTATGGCCAGTCTGAAATCCAATTCCTGCCTGGTGGCCAGACCATCCAAGCGGCCTTTCACCTGCTGTTCATTGCGGTCCGCCAGGGTGTCCAATTTCTCTTCCGTCTGCTTGTCGCGTCTGGCTGCGAGATCATCCACACGGGCATCCACCTGCCGCATGACCGTGGCCAACGCCTTTGCCTGCGCTTCGGCATGGGCAGAAGGAATCCCGGCCTCTTCCAGTTCCTTCACGAAGGCCAGCGTGTCAAACGGGATGGCGTGGTTCATGGGATTCATCTTCTGGTGAATTGGCAACTCCAGAATACTGTATCCGATCCAGGCCAATCCCGTCCAATCATTTCCGCTTGACTTCGAGGCGTCATGCCGTCACTCCCAACCGGTTCGGCGTATGAGCCATCCCGATCCATACATCCCGGAATTCCTTCGGCGTCCGGTTGCGGATACCGGCACTGGATTCCGATATGAGATCGCCTACAGTTCTGTTCGGATGTCAAGAAAAAAAATCTCTGATGCGCTGAAGGTGATGGATCTGGTATGCTTGGGTCAATCGCCCACACTGATCTGGAGACCCCAAATGAGTGCCTCTGTTGCCACATTCGACACCTTGAAATTCGTTCGCCGTTTGCGTGATGCCGGGGTGGAGGAAAAGCAGGCTGAGGCGTTCTCGGAAGCCATCAAGGAGGTCCAGGACACCCAACTCAAGGAACTTGCCACAAAAGGTGATCTTCGCGAACTCAAATTGGAAATCATGGCTGAGATCGCCCCGCTCAAATGGGGCATGGCTGTTTGCGTTGCCGGAATCATCACGCTCATCCTGAAATCCTTCTTCCCTCACTGAGTCTGGTATGATATTGCCTTCTATCACTTTTGGTTCCTGGAGCCATCATGACAATCGCTACCACTTTCGACACGCATGCCTACGTCAAAAAGTTGCAGGCCGTCGGGTTCACCGAAGAACAGGCCGAAGTGCAGGCTGCAACCCTGTCCAGCATCTTCAAGACGAACCTGGATGAATTGGCCACGCGGCGGGATCTCAAAGAACTTGAACTGGCCACCAAGCGGGATTTCAAGGATTTGGAAGCCAAGATCACCGAAGCCAAGGCCGAGATGATCAAATGGATGTTCGGTGTTGCCGCTGGTCAGGCGCTGTTCATCCTGACGATCCTCAAAATGTTCCCGTCTCGATAAGCGGGTGGTGCCTCGCATTGACCTAACCACTGGTTGCAGTGCGACTTCTCGTAAATCTTACTGGCATTAATGGTTCGACAAGCGCATGATGAGCGCGAATAAATTTCATGCCAGTGGAGGTAGAAAAATGCACCCGATTGAAGCATTTTGTTGCCGTAACCCAAAGTGTTCCGATTTTGGTGTCCGCGCCAAGGGCAATTTGCGTTGGCATGGATGGAGTGGGCATTCTAAAAAGAGGAACATTGCGACATGAGGGAAGATGACGAACACGGTGACAATTGGGATCATACAGCGATTGACCCTGAGAGTCGTTTGCTGTTGGCCGTTATCCCTGGGAAGCGTACTGCGAAACACTGCTGTCAAGTGGTTGATGAGGTAAAACAACGTACAGGAGGCAGGACGGATTTGCTGCTCACTTCCGATGAGCATGCCCCCTACCAGACAGCTATCGCACAGGCTTATGGAAAAGATGTCATACAACCCAAAAAGCCTGGACCTGGCCGTCCACCAAAACCCAAGCGTGAAATGCCAAAAGATCTATGCTATGCGACGGTCCGCAAAACCCGCAAGAAGGGACGGGTCGTGGAGGTCAAGAGGACCGCTGTATTTGGTACCTTAGAATTGTTGGTGTTGTGGTTGGCACGTTTGATCGTCAGCATCTTTATCAATACCTCATTTGTCGAGCGACTCAATGCCACGGATCGTGGTCAGAATGCCAGAAAATCCCGCAAGAGTTACCGTTTTTCAAAGGACTGGAACATCCACAATGCAATGACGTATTTTGTATCTTATAGTTATAATTTTTACTGGCCAGTACGCACACTTCGGATTCAGGATAACGGGAAATGGCGTGCCAGAACGCCAGCTATGGCTGCGGGCCTTGCCAACCATGTATGGACCGTTCGAGAGTGGATTTCGTTTCCTGCTCTACCAGTTACCGTGAAAGAGTGCTGAACAGAAGACAATAAACCACTATTCGCCTTTTTTACCTCAGAAAGACGATGCCGCAGACAGGATTGAAATTTAGTTCAGGCCGCCGCAGG
>JAANAU010000076.1 GCA_011089965.1 Magnetococcales bacterium | reverse complement strand
CAAAGCGTTTGTTGACATCGTCAAAGCGTTTGTTGACATCGTCAAAGCGTTTGTTGGTGTTTTGAATGGTGTCATCCAGCCTCTGACTCAGCTTTTCCTGACCAGCCTTGATCAGGGTGAGCTGCTCGATGATCTCCCGATCCGTGATGCGCGGGGCGACCTCGATGGCCAGGGCATGGGTTGTGGTGATCAGCAGCACACCGCCGATCCACAACAGCCGCTTGAATATTGGAGAATGGTGCATGGCCATGACCTTTGGTTCAAAACAGGGGTCAGAGAAGAGAAAAGGTCCGCAACACAGCGGCCAGGCGGGCATCTTCCCTGGCCATCTCCCGCAACGCCTGCAACATACGCTCCATGCGCTCGGAACCCTCCCGGTACCACTCCCGAAAGGCTGCGATCTCCTGGCTGTTGTGTACGATCCGCTCCTCCAGGGGGCGGATCAGGGTGCGCCGGTCCCAGAAGATGTAGCCAAACAGGGCCATGATCAGACCCAGCAACGATCCGAACAGGGTCAGGATCAAATGAAACAGATCGTCAAATCTCTTGTTGAGTTCGTCCTGGCGTTTGTTGAATGACTGGGTGTTTTCGTCGATGCGTTTGTTGACATCGTCAAAGCGTTTGTTGACATCGTCAAAGCGTTTGTTGACATCGTCAAAGCGTTTGTTGGTGTTTTGAATGGTGTCATCCAGCCTCTGACTCAGCTTTTCCTGACCAGCCTTGATCAGGGTGAGTTGCTCGATGATCTCCCGATCCGTGATGCGCTGGGCGACCTCGATGGCCAAGGCTGCGGGCGGAAAGATCCATCCGCACAGCATGATGGCTCCGTAAATCATTGGAAGGGTGCGCATGCCCATGGACTCCTGGTGGCCTGCATTCAGACAACAGCTTCGGAATGTTGACAGTATAGCCAATGATGGTTACAGATGTCAATCGGATGACTCTGGTTCTTCCTCTTCCCGTTTTTTCCTGAGGCGTTGATTGAGGGCCTGACGGGAGATGCCGAGAAAGTTGGCTGCCACCCCTTGATTGCCGTTGGCGCGCATCATGGCCTCATCAATCAACTCCTGTTCCACCTCTTTGAGGGTGGGCAGGCGGCCAGTGAGGGCGCGAAACAGGCCGCTCCCTTCGGTCAACACCGGCAAAGCGGCCGTTGTCGCAGACGAGTTGCCGTGCAGCGCCTTGCGGATCGGTTCCAGAGGCAACGACTCGCCGGGTGCGGCCCGGGCTGCGGCATCGAAGAGCATGGCGCGCAATTGTCGGGTATTGCCCGGGTAGTGACCCGCAGCCAGCAACGGAATCAGACCGGGCGGGATTTCGGGTTCCGGGCGACCCAGGCTGGTGGCGGCTTCGGCCAGGAAGTGACGGGTGAGTGGCGGTATATCCTCCGGTCGTGCGCGCAGCGGTGGGATTTCGATGCGATGGACCTGCAACCGGAAATAGAGATCGGCGCGAAAACGTCCTTCGGCCATCAACCCTTCCAGATCCCGATGGGTGGCGCACAGGATGCGGGCATCGCTGACCCGGGCCACATCCGAACCCAAGGGATAATATTTGCGTTCCTGCAACAACCGGAGCAGTTTGACCTGGGAGTTCTGGCCCAGATCGCCGATCTCATCCAGGAACAAGGTGCCCCGTGCGGCCTGGGCGATCAGGCCGGTTCGTGACTCCTCAGCCCCGGAGTAGGCCCCTTTTTTGTGACCGAACAGGGTATCGGCAAACAAGGCGTCGTCAAGTCCGGCCACATTCACCGGAACCAGGGGGCCGACCCGTCCGCTGACGCGATGCAGCGCCTCGGCGATCAACTCCTTGCCCACGCCGGTCTCTCCCGTGATCAGGACCGGTTCGGCAGTATGGGCAATGGATTCGACGTATTGAAACACGGCGCGCATTTTGGGGCTGACCGTGACGATGGTCTTAAAGGCATCGGCATTTTCCAGTTGTCCGGAGAGCAGGGAGCGTTTCAGGGCGACCACCTGACGCCGCAATCCGCGCCACTCCAGGGCTTTGCGCACGCCGGATACAAAACGGTTCTCATCGACCGGTTTGACCAGAAAGTCGAAGGCTCCGTCTTTCATGCAGCCCACGGCAATGGCCACTTCGTCCGTGGCAGTCATGACGATCACCGGCGTGTCGGGATGGCGTTGCACCAGACGGGGCAGAAGTTCCTGACCGGACAGATGGGGCATGACCAGATCCAGCACCACGGCGGCCACCGGTTGTTGTTCCATCAATGGCAGCAACGTGCGGCCATCTTCCACGGTCAGGATGTGTCCCAGCCCGGCCCCGCGCAACACAAAGGAAGCGGCCAACAGAATCGAGGGATCGTCATCCACCAAGGCGATGACCGGCTCTTCCGACCGGGTGATGGGACTCATGGGACCGCTCCAGGCAGGCGGTGACACGGCAAACGGATGGTCACGGTGGTCCCTCCGGTGGGATTTTGGGAAAAGTGCAAGGTTCCCCCATGGTTGCGCACGATCAGGGCCGAAATCGACAATCCCAGGCCAGTGCCTCCTTCGGCAGCGCGGGTGGTGAAAAAGGGTTCGGTCAGCCGGGTCAGATCGGTTGGGGCAATGCCGACTCCTTGATCCGTGACCGTCACCACCACCCATTCCGGAGTGGTGGCGGGTTCGGCCCGGGCGCGGATCTGCACCGGACGGCTGCGTTCCGGCAATGCCTGCAAGGCGTTCAGAATGATGTTGATGAACACCTGTTCCAACTGACCGGAGTGGCCGCGCACCCGCAATCCTTCCGGGAGCGGAGCGAGGATGCAATGATCGGTATATTTGCGGATTTTTTGATTCAGAATCAGCAGTGCGGCCTGCAACGGTTCGGCAATGGGGATGGTTTCGGTGTATTGTTCCGGATCGCGGCGCGCCAGATTTTTCAGATTGTTGACGATGTTTTTGACGCGCACGGTATTGCGTCCGATCTCTGCCAGCAAGGCGGGCCAGGCCTGGCGGGCTTCGCAAAAGGGCAGTCCGCCCACGGCAAACTCTCCATGGGTGTGGTGATACTCGTCGAGGATCGGCACCAGATCAGACCAGCCCCGTTCCAGCATGGCGCTGTTGAACAGAATGGCATTGTTCGGATTGTTGATCTCATGGGCAATGCTGGCAGCCAGCACCCCCATGGTGGCCAGACGGGCGTGACGGATGGCTTGGGCCTGGAGAATGCGTGCAGAGGTGATCTCCGAGGCAATGATCATGACCGTGGGTGGGGTTTTCGGGTGGGTGTCGATGGGTGGAATCAAACGCAGTTCCCACCATATCGACTCTTCCGTGGGGTATTGGATGCGGGCGCTGGTTCCTTTTTGAAAGGCGTTGCGCAGGGCGCGGCGCAACCAGGGGCGGGTGCGTTCCGGAAAGAGTCGGGTGACATCGTGACCATGCATCTTTTTGGGGGAGATGCCGGCCAGAGGACGGCTCATGAAACCGACGCGGCCCTTGTGATCGACGGTCAGCAACACATCCGGAGTTGCGCGAAAGATCTGTTCCGGACGGGAGTCGCGAGTGAATAAACGCTTTTTTTTAGACAATTTATGCACGGTTGCCCTGTTGTGGTCAGACTGTTACACTCATGTCGTGAAAATTTCATGGTGTCGTTTTATGCATGATTTTACCGATGGGGTCCAGGGTTTCGCACGGCCCGTCGAGAGTCAGAGACAATACACCATCATCAGGGGTCCAGGGGGGTTACCCCCCTGGTGGGGTCCAGGGGTGAAACCCCTGGGACTTTAATCTTTTAAATCTTTTAACTGGACTTTAGAGGCGCACCCCTGCTGTCCAAGATAGGAGGACTCATGGAAAGGATGGCATACAAGGGGAAAAGGCTTGATTCTTGGCCGTGTTGCGCTATGTGGAGTCTCAACC